>NZ_CP147250.1:950000-1550000 GCF_017316305.2 Enterococcus sp. DIV1094 | reverse complement strand
GATAAAATTGAAAAACCGATCACCTTTGTTTTTTATGGGGACCACTTACCCTCATTATACAGTGGAAATGATTCAAGAAGATATGGATTAGAGCAACGACAAACTGATTATTTTATTTATAGTAATAAATATAGTCGTGAACAAAGCAATCAATTATTTAAAGAAGTGGTTTCACCAAACAATTTCGCTCCAATGGCATTGGAACAAGCAAATATCAAAGTGACTCCTTATTATGCACTGCTTACAGATGTAGCAAATCAACTACCTGCGTTGACAATCGATCCTACACAAAGCGTGTCTAATCGTTTTAATGGAGAGCAAGTATTCGTTACAGAAGAAAAACAAATGATCCATCTTCAGGACTTGCATAAAGAACAGCAACAACTTTTTACTGATTATCAATTGATACAGTATGACCTTGTAGCTGGTGAACAATATAGTGCTTCATGGGCCGAACAAGGTATTCAAGATTATCAGAAATAGTCACTTCTTCAAAAAAGACACTAGCATCCGAAAATCATATGATTTCGGACGCTAGTGTTTTTCTTTTAACCGTGTCTTGTCAAAATTGCTTATCGCAGAATAAATTTCAGTGATAGAAAGAATCATTCAAGAATTGGTACTCTGAATCGTATCAATTCAATTCACTCAAGCGACTTTTTATCGAAACATCCTCCCCATTTCTTTTTCGAGCACCTAGTTCACCAATTGCTGTAAATAATAAATCACTTGAAGAATTTAGCGCTGTTTCAACTGAATCTTGGATGACACCTATAATAAACCCGATTCCTACAACTTGCATCGCAATGTCATTTGAGATCCCAAATAGACTACAAGCTAACGGAATCAGCAATAATGAACCACCAGCTACTCCAGAAGCACCACAAGCTGCTAAAGCCGCCAAGATGCTTAAAATCAATTTCAAACCAAAAGAAGCTTCAATACCTAGCGCTTGGACAGTCGTTAAAGTCATCACTGTAATCGTAACTGCTGCGCCCCCCATGTTGATCGTTGCTCCTAATGGAATCGAGATCGCATAAGATTCTTTTGTCAATTTCAGCTTTTCTGCCAACATCATATTGATTGGGATATTCGCCGCAGAACTACGCGTAAAGAAAGCAGAAATAGCACTTTCCTTTAGGCAAAAGAAAATCAATGGATAGGGATTTTCTTTGATAAATAAAAAAGTAAGTAATGGATATACTACCAAAGCAACAAAAAGCATCGTACCTACTAAAACAAGAACTAGTTGAAGGTACTCAGCCAAACCAGCAAGTCCTGTCGTTGCAATCGATTCATAGACTAAACCTAAAATACCGATTGGCGCAAAAGAAATAATCAGCTGAACCACGTGTGATAAGGCCACTGAAACTTGATCGACAACTTCTTTAGTTGCTTCCGTACGTGTGCGTAACGCCAACCCTAATAATACAGCCCAAAATAACACACCTAAATAATTAGAATCAATAATTGCTTGAATCGGATTTTGAGTCACGTTGGTCAGCATCGTAGATAAAACAGTGCCTATATTTTGAGGTGCTTGTTCCGAAACTGTTTCTTTTAGCGTGATCGGTACTGTAAAAATAGAGCTAGTGATCACCGCAACAAAAGCAGCTAAAAAAGTGCCCCCTAGATACAAGCCTAAAATCGGCTTCACAAATGTTTCGTTCCCCATCTTGTGTTTCGCAATCGAAGCTGCAGTCAAGAAAAACACTAACAACGGCGCGATGGCTTTTAAACAACTAACGAATAACGTTCCTAATAAAGCAATAAATCCCCAGGTCGGTAAGAAAATACCAAATATTATACCAATTAAAATACCACAACCAATACGTTGAACTAACGAAAGCTTCAAAAATTTCTCTAACAAACAATCACCCCTTTATAGTTTAACAACCATTCTAACATCTTCGTGAGAGAAACAAAAGGGTAATTTTCAGAAAATTCTTGTTATTTTACATATTTCTACACTTCACGAATAAAATAACTAATTTCTTTGTTTTATAATAAAATAAAAAAAGCCATCATTACGATTCTATACGCAGATTACAATGATGACTTTTATAACTATTTTCTTGATAAAACCATTTGTTTACCTTAAATACTAATTTAGCCCACATACATACACTCTATCAATCCAAAAATATCGGTTGAATAAAATCTGCTTGCCAACTTTTGTCTTTTTCAGAGTAGTTGAAATACCATACTTGCGAGAAATACAGCCGTTCTCGCTTATCACCCGATATCAATTGCTGATTCTTTCGATCAACTAAATAATCAAAACAACTAAAATCGATTCGAATAGAAAAACTATTTTCATTGATTTGTCGATAGTTGCCCAATTCTTGAATAGTTATTTTCGTTGTATGATTTCTTACACCTTCGTCTTTATTCTTTTGTAGCACCTGCTGATGTTCTTCAAACAATCTTGGTGTGTAACAGTTCTTGACTTTTTCAGGCGCTTCTTCTTCCCAAGCCTTTTGTATTGCATAAAATACTCTGTTGATTTCAGAAAGTAGTTTTTTCTTTTCGCGTTTTGTTCCTGGCATTCTTGATAACAAATCATTGAATTCCACGTATTGCACACGCTTTTTTTTAACTAAAGGAAATACGATTATACTTCCTAATGATAAGCCAATATAGAGAAAATTCTCTGATTCACTCATGCTAGTAGTTGATCGATCATCCCGATAATAGGAATTGGAACCGCCCCCTATCGAACCGCCACCAGAGCCACCACCTGTTGAACCACCACCATGACCGCCTGCTACAGCAAAAGCTTGAACGGGCATAAAAAATAAAAAAGCCATGATCAATAGACAAATCACCTGATAATTTTTCTTCATCTGGACCCTCTTTCCCAATCCCCCACGATGATAGCTTATCAAATAATTATTATAAGATTCCTATGGAACAATGAATGATTTCCTAATTTTTCTTTGGTTGGTAGGAATTATCGATAGATACTAAAAGATACATCATTTATACTTCTAATATTTAAAGGTGGACTAAAAAAACATACACATTCTATATAAACTGAATTTTTGGAAATTCTAGTAGTCATATTCTTTCTTTTAAATATTCCTTTTCTGTTTATTCCTATAATCGATTAAAATGCTGATTTTAAAATATATACTCATTTCAGTTGATAATCTTTTATAGAATTTTTATCTTTTTTCAATTTGGTATTTAGAAGATACATCTGGAACTTCTCCTAAATTTGATATAATTTTTCCAAATATTAACGAAATTGTAGGTGATACTAATGAAACAAAAATAACCACCCAAAAGTCACCTGACAAAATTGCGGATATAAATAAGTAGCTTACAAACATACCATATACACATGATAAAAAATTACTCAGAACCACATAAATTTTTGACTTTGTATTTTCAACAAGTACTAACTGTACAATTGTCGTATCTTTAACTATTTCTTGCACTTTTTTATTGCTATGTAATAGTCGACAGATTGATACTATTCCATATGTACTAAGAAGACTGCCAATCAATAGAGCTAAGTATATTGATTCTAGATAGCCCAAATATATAAGAAAAGGGCTAATTACAATGACTCCGAAAATCCCATAAGATTCAGGAACATAAAATTGTCTTTCAGGTATTTTTTCACCTTCAATAATTTCCTCTAATCCAGTTACTTTATAAGCAATCCAACTTTTTTTCCGAGCATTGTTATAAAAGTTACTGAACGGAAAAAAATTTCTCAACCTAATTAACTTAAAATAATCAACAATGTACAATCCATCATGTAATTCCAGTAAATAATATCTGCCATTAATTCTTTTAATATCTTGGACACAGTTGTTTTCTATCATCTAAAGCCTCCTCCAAGTTTCTCAGTTGATCCGGAAAAAATTTATCCATATAAGCTATTATTTGATTACTTTCAAAACAGCTCTATAGTATTTCATTTCTATTATTCCATATTAATAACTAAATTTTAAAAGCCAAAAGTTTCTGGTTCTTCTTCAATTTCTCTTTCAATCACTAATTTAGGATAAGGCACATTTTTCATGTTTTCTGCATAAGAATCAGCAAATGCTACTTCTTGCTCATTTCGATAACCTTCAAATAAGACTTTCTTTATATCTTCATCATTAAAAAAAGCAAAATTAGATTCCGCTATTACACCTTGCGGATAACCTAATGCAGAATAGTCAAAATAGCCAATTGTTCCTTCATTATTAAAAAGCTGTGCTCGTCCAACAATAATAAGTTTGATGTCTCCACCTTTTAACAGCACTACACTTCCCAATGGTAAAATATGTTTATTGATCATGAAATTTTCCTTCCTTCATTTGTTTTTTTAGTATTTTTATCGCTTTCTTATATGTAAATGGCCGAACAGAATCCTGTAATAAAATAATCACAAAACAACCAAGCGAAACAATTATCGCCAAATCGATGGGCAGCATCTCACTAATTAAACAGATAAAGGAACCTATTATATACCCAGTTATTAAAACTAATTGAGTCCACCAAATTATTTGTAGATCCCCTTGGTTAGCAATTATTTTTTTTACTTGTTTTCTGTCGAAATCTTTATATATTTTTTCTCCTTTTATTTTATTCATTATAGTTAAGCCTATAGCTTTAGCAGCTAAATAACCTATCGCAGAAAACAGTATGTAATTGATGATAGGTGGTATGCTAGACATGAAATCTAACTTTTTAGTAAGGAAAGGAATAACTATCATGGAACCAAATAATCCTAATAATACTACTAGCGATTTTGAATATTCTTCATGTTCCCCTGTAAATTTTTGTATAAAAAGTTTTTGATTGTTAAAATCAAAATAGATGGTTTCATTTGTTGTTCTGCGTAGTAATGGCACCACATTCTCTTTCATCCGAATACACCACCCAATGTTTTTCCAAAAAATGCAAATGTAACCCCAATATTATTTTTAAGATTTTTCAATTTGTTTTTCGCTGTAATTGTAAATTCTTCCACTACTTTTTCTGCCTTTCCCGATTCAAACCAATCATAAAATTTACTACCCAAATAGCCTACTCCTATCCCTAATACTGCTCCCGTCATAGTCCCTAAAATTGGAACAGGAATTACTGTTCCAATTGCTGCACCAATTTTTGCACCTGTAGCTTGTATAGTTGTATGCACAACTGTATTTTGTACAGCCCGTCCAACATTATTATATTTTTTCATTTGGTTATCGTACTCAAAAGCAGCTCCTACTACAGTACCTGCTACCCCTATTCCTTTCCATATTTTATTATTACTAATCACATTAATTGAGTCTAAAAAATCATCACTAACACTCTCTAATGCTTTAGCATTTCGCGTTGTACGTGAAAATGTGTAGTTTGCTACTGTTCTTGAACCCAACTTTATTGCTCTAATCTTCTGCTTCTGTCCATATATCTTTAAGCCCCTTAATGCTCCCTCAGCAATGTTATAAGCATAATCTGTCCATCCAGTAATTTGCTCTAACACTTCCTTCGTATCAGAAGAATTGTATTGGATATCTATAAACCACTTTTTATTCGTTCCCTCTGGTAACAAATATGAACCATCTGTCCTCACTTTCGTATTCTTTAATACTAATACACCCTGCATCGCCAGTTTCAATTCATCCAAACTATGACTGAATAATCCACTAGTTTGAGAATTGAAATTATGTAATTTTTTTAGCTTGTTTTGTATTTGATCAATATCTTGTTGAAAGCTCTCTGACATACGATCTAGATCTCGTTGGACATTTAGCAAAGTTTCAATAATACCGACGAACGGATTACTTTGTGCTTGGGATCGGATAAAAGCAGAAGTCGTGTCTACTGATGCTTTCATTGTCCGTGTCGTCGCCAGTTGCTGGTTCAGTTTGTTTTCATCCAAGTATCCTTCCATAGCTACGATTTGTTCCGCAACTTTATACCTCTGAAGCTCTTGTTCAATTTTTTCAATCGCATCCGTTGTTCTTGTAATTGTCGGAATGATCAATTCACTAAATAATCCTTTTCCTGCTGTATATGCTGCGCCGGATAGTTCTTTTCCATTGACAGCTGATATGATTTTTTGACTTCCTCTCTTTAGTTGATTGATCGTTTCTCTACTACTTGCTAGATTCTTTTTAAGCGCTGACATAAAGTCTGATGATTCTCCACTCACATAAACTAATCCCACTCGAATGTTCTCCTTTCTGCAAACAACTCTTCTCTTTCTCCTTCTAATACTTGTAAAGTTTTACTATAAGAAACATCCAATTCTTCATATGCCTGATGAAATCGTTGTTGAAATGCTCGTTGCTTTACTTCATACTCCTTCTGCAGCCAAATTGCATTGGACATGCCTTGTTGGATATCTTCATGATTCGTTTCAGAGAGTTGGCGAAAACCTATTTGAAGTACTTTTTCTAATTGAAAGAGTTGGTTTTCTAAGATACGTTTTCCCTTTGCTAATTCATCTTGTTGGTGTTCCACTTTCAGCATTTGTTTTTGATTCTCATAAATCCTTTCATTGTCTATTGCCATTCGTTCACCTTCCTAGAGATTTGATTGTTGGTTTCTTGAAACGTTCTTTCTTCATAAACGATAGGTGTTTGTCCTTTAGATGTTGATCTTCTTAAACTAAATACGCATTTCATAAAAAAACTTTTCTCCTTACTTAAAAGTCACATAAAATAACTTGCCAAATATTTATTAAATATTCCACACTCTTTAATTTTAATATGAAAATACCTCTAAATTATTAATATATCATAAAATATCGTTTTAGTTTCATAATCGTTTAAATAACTAAAATTAATTTTAGTTATCTTATATATATTTTTCTTCAATAAGAAAATTTGATTTTTTATAGATTAAAAAAGACTCGGAATCTGTTATAGCATACTGTCTTTCAATTATGATACTGGGCTAGAAAATACAGAAGAAATGCTTTTTTCAAAGTAAATAAGGTATTCCTATCATCAAATAGGAATACCTTATACATAGATTATTTTCTTTCTAAGGGGAAAAGCATACAACACTAGCTATGACACTTGTTATCATCTGTATAGCCAGATCAACATTTCAACTTTTAATGCCAATTTTAATAGTTGTTTGAATATTTCCTACTCCTCTTCCGTGTCTAGGGATCACCTACATCATAGTTAAAAACATTTGTCTTGTTTCATCCGAATCATCTTTATTAAATATCTTGATAAATTGTTGATAGTCACTTATCTTATCTTCAGGGATAGGAATTAGTTGTCTACTCTCTTCTGTTTCACTTTGATAAAGCCCCCACTGACTTAACAAATTGAATAATTCATCCGCAATACGTATATCTCGCTCACGAATTTCATCTAAGCCCCAATCATCATGAGAATTGGATAATTCACGCAATATACCGACTCTTGATTGATTGTAAATTTCTTTTTTCTTTGTAAAATAACCGTTACTTGCAGTGATATTCAGCTTTTTCTCGAATGGTATTTTATTTCCTATATGTTCTACTAGACTTCTTACTTCTTTATCTGATGTAGTAGGAAAATAAGTCGGTTGCCATTTTTGAGGGAAGATGTGCTCGATCTCCCATTTTTCGGGCAATAGATCTTCCTGATGTTGATAGGAAATCATCTTCAGTATCATGCGTACTGTATTACGATGGGCATCTTTTATTTTTTCCTTTAATTCTTTTTCATCTATCGGAGTAAAGTCAAACTTAGGTTTAGGTGATTTGACAATTTCCGCATTCAAATTCAAGATCCCTCTTTTTACTGCGTTAATTGTCGGAGTTACAATGTATCTAGCTGACAATGTTGCCAATAAACGACGAAGAAATGCTAAAAAATCATCCTCAAATTCAACACTTTTATGATAATGCAAATAATAAGTCACGACTGGATATTTCCAAAATTCATTAGGATAGGAAGTTAAACAATCAAGCACTTGCTTAATCTCTTTATTTTCCGACCACGGTTGACCATCGAGTGAATTTCTATTATTTACTACAATCCATAAATTAAGTATTGTATTCAGATTAGTTAATACATCATCGGAATATAATCGTTCAAAATTATTTTTTGAGTAATATTTCCTTACTCCAGGTGTTGTAGTATTACGATCATTCTCCAATGCTCTCAAATAAAACATATAATAATAAAATAGTTTTTGAATACTTTCATTAGCATTAGTAGCCTCTTCATCCAGTTGCTGCCACTTTTCTATGAAATCATTTTTCCCTTCAACATCCAAATGATTATAAATTTTTGCTTTGAAGATATCTGCGTCTGATAACGCAAGTCCTCGATCATTCAATGTGGAGAAAATAGTCAGCGCTGTATCCTGAGTATCCGCAGTGATTGGTAATAAGATAGCCTTATTCAATATATTACTAATAAAACGATAAAATGACAGTGGTTCATTCGTTGCATAATCATTTAGTAACTGTTGGATCAAAATATAATTTTTTGAATAATTACTTTTTGATTTAACATCAGCTTGACCCCTTACTAGGATATTGGCAAATTCTTCATTGCCTTCATCCCCCATTACCTTAGACCTGATTAAAATTTTATCTAACTTAACCTCGCCAGTTAGATCATCTTGTTCCCATAAGGCAGGTTCAATTTGACTCTTCAAGAATACTGCTTCTTTCTCACTACTATTTTCTAATTTACCATAGATCACTCTAAGTAATAAAAATAGCGTAGTTATCCGTTGCTGACCATCAATGATTTCTTGCTCTTGTTGTTCATTTTCATAAGCCACGATACTCCCCAAAAAATAAGTACTCTCGTTATTATTGGCAGTGTACTCTGCTAAGTCATCAAACAACACTTGAATTTGTTCGTCAGTCCAGGCATATGGACGTTGATATTCTGGAATAACAAATTTTTTGAGTTTTCCTGTTTCAAGAAATTGCCTCACACTTTGTTTGTTCACTTCGATTGTCGTTGTCATAATTCAAACCTCCGAAACGGCACTATTTTTAGGTATATATCTATTTACTTTATTCTAACATAGCTGATATAACCGCATGACTTTTTTAATAGATAACAGATTTTATAATATTTTACTTTGCGATCCTCACTTATGATACGGAGCCCCCGTATTGATCCGAAACGCACGATAAATTTGCTCAACGAGGATCAGGCGCATTAGTTGATGCGGATAGGTCATTTTGCCGAAGGAGATTTGGGCATTGCTGCGTTGCATGACATCGTCGCTTAATCCTAGTGACCCACCGATGACAAAGACGAGCTGACTTTTTCCTTGGATGCCTAATTGGTCGATTTGTTTGGCAAAGGCTTCGCTTGTAGGATTTTCTCCTTGGATTGCTAGAGCGTAGACATATTCATGATCTTTGATTTTTGAAAGAATACGTTCGCCTTCTTTTTCTTTGACTTGACGCATTTGGGCATCGCTTAGATTTTCTGGTGCTTTTTCGTCAGGTACTTCGACTAGTTCGATTTTCCCATAAGCTTTAAGTCGCTTGACGTATTCATTGATTCCTTGTATCAAATATTTCTCTTTTAATTTTCCAACTGAAATAATTTTTATATTCATAATATTTTCTTTCCCTCGTTCTTTCCTATCGAATTTTACCTTCTTATTATAATAGAGGATGCTTATTCAACAAAGAGATTTAAAAAAGTTTTCCCACATAGTTATGCACATCTTCCACAGGTTTATCCACAGTACCCGGCCTTTTTAGTGCTTATTTCGTAAGTATTTCTTAAGCAAACATATGTTTCGCACAGATTTTTCCACTTTTCCCACAAGCTGTTGATAACTTTATTCATTACTTATTCGCATTTTTTACAATTAGTTTTCCACATTCTCTGTGTATAACTATCTATTTTATTTTTTCATATGGAAACAATCATTTTTCCTAAAGTTTTTCATAAAAAGTTCACAGTCTGGAAGTAGACTAAATTTAGCAAATAAGTCTATACTTAACTTATCAAGAAAATAATAAATGGAGGCAGATCACATGGACAGAAGAGATGTGACACCAAAAATGAAAAAAAGAAAATCTAATGGCACTTGGCGTAAGCTAGGTCTTGGCGTAGTTGGCGGCGTGATTGGAGGATTACTGACTTTCGGTATTTTTTATGCAGCGACTGGGGGAGGAAATTCAGTAACAACTTCTTCTAGCGGGACACAAAATGCGTCAGGCGAAACCGTTGTAGAAAATGTGAAAGTCAATGTAGATTCAGATATCACTTCCGCAGTGGATAAAGTACAAGGGGCAGTTGTTTCTGTCATCAATTTACAAAAACAAAGTTCATCATCTGATCCGTTTGGCTCACTATTTGGTCAGCAACAAGGAAGTGGTGACGAAGACGGTGAATTGCAAGCTTATAGTGAAGGTAGCGGCGTGATCTATAAAAAAGAAGGCGATTCTGCTTATATCGTAACGAATAATCATGTGGTCGATGGACAACAGGGATTAGAAGTTTTATTAAAAGATGGTACAAAAGTGAAAGCTGAATTAGTCGGTACAGATGCTTATACTGATTTAGCCGTTTTAAAAATCAGTGCAGACAAGGTAGACACTGTTGCTTCATTTGGCGACTCTGCTTCATTGAAAGTCGGCGAACCAGCAATTGCGATTGGTTCTCCTCTAGGTTCTCAATACGCGAACTCCGTAACATCAGGAATCGTTTCTTCCTTGAATCGTCAAGTGACAAGTACAAATGAATCTGGTGAAACGGTGAATATCAATGCGATCCAAACAGATGCAGCCATCAACCCTGGGAACTCTGGTGGTCCACTAGTCAACATTGAAGGTCAAGTGATCGGTATCAATTCAAGTAAAATTGCATCAACTTCTGATTCTTCAAGTGTCAGCGTTGAGGGAATGGGCTTTGCTATCCCAAGTAATGATGTCGTAAACATTATCAACCAACTTGAAAAAGATGGAAAAGTGACGCGTCCTGCGCTAGGTATCACTATGACTGATCTTTCAGCAGTCTCTACACAACAACAGGAACAAATCTTGAAATTACCTTCTTCCGTAACAAACGGCGTGATCATCCGCTCTGTTCAACCAGCAACTCCTGCGGAAAAAGCTGGCTTAGAACAATATGATGTTATCACTAAAATTGATGATACAGAAGTTTCTTCTGGTGTTGAATTACAATCTGTGCTTTATGGTAAAAAAGTCGGTGACTCTGTGAAGATCACTTATTACCGTGGAGAAGAAGAAAAAACAGTAAACATCGAATTGACGATCGATAATACCGCATTGAATCAAGGAAATTCAAATAATTCAAACAGCTCAAATAATTAAGAAAAAGACAGGTACCTCAAATTTGATGAGGTACTTGTCTTTTTCTATACCTATTAGATTTTAAATGCTTCGCCAACGACAGCATCTTCCGGTAATACCAAGATGCCTTTTTTCTCTGGTACATTAGGGACATGCAGTTCCTTTGCAGAACAAATCATTCCGTCGCTTTTGACGCCTCTTAACTCGCCAGGCCAAATCATCATACCGTCTGGCATCATTGCACCTGGTTTTGCAACGACTACTTTTTGGCCTGCTTCAATATTTGGTGCACCACAAACGATTTGTAAAACTTCCCCACCATCTACTTCTGTTTCAGTCACTGATAAATGATCTGAATCTGGATGAGGTTCACAAGTTTTGACGTAACCGATAACGATTTTCGGTTGATTGTCTTTTTCAAGTGTTTCTTCAAAGCCGGCTTCCTTGATCAAACGATTCAGTTCAGCTAGTTGTTCTTCTGAGATCGTTACTTGGCCATTCCCTTCAATTGTTAGGTGATCTGAGATATGGAAAAAGTTCCATGCAACGATTTGTCCAGATTCATCCTTGATTTGCGCAACATTCCATTTACGTGTAACGGTGTTTTCCGTTCCTTTATCGTCGGCTACGATCACCATTAATGTGTCGCCCACATGTGCGCGATTATAAGCAAAAATCATTTTGTTTCCTCCAATATCATTTGTTGAAGTTGTTTTTATTCTTGGCAACTGAGTACTTCGCTCTTTGTAAAAAACTACGCAATCCAGTGCCAAACTCTCTTGCTTTATCTTAACAAAAAAAGGGAGTTCTTGCATGATAAATTCTCTTAGAAAGTCTTTCAACAAATTAAGGAAAGAACTCCTCACAAAAAAGACAAGAAAAGATGAGATTTTTCGTTTCCTTGTCTTTTTATGTTTGCTGTTTTAGCTCTTCATTGAATGGCTCAGGCTTCTCTTGGTTCTGAAACGACTAAAACATCGCATGGTGCTTGGCGAATCACGTAACTTGCCACACTACCTGTCATAAACCGTTCAACCGCATTCAACCCTGATTGGCCGATCATGATCAAATCGATTTGGTATTTCTTCGGCAGTTTCACTGCCATGGATTCTCTGACGGAACCATAAGCAACAACGCCTTCAATTTTCTGATAATCAACAGATTTCCCGTAATTTTTGCATTCATCAATCAATTGTCTTGCTGTTTCAGTCTGTTGATCGATCAAGGATTGGTCAATAGGCGTATATCCCATAAACTGATAAAATTGTTGGTCGATTACATTTGTCACGTATACTGTTCCTTCGTTTCTACGAGCTACCTCGACGGCTTTTTTGAATGCAGCAAAGGCTTGCTCGCTTCCGTCGATCCCAACCAATATTTTCTTATATGCTTGTTCCATTTTCGCCACTCCTCTCGTTTCTAACTACTGAATCGCTTTGGTTAAGAATTCTTCGATTTCTTCTTTCGTTTTACGGTCTTTGTTGACAAGGCGTCCTAATTCTTTGCCATCTTTGATGACAATAAAACTTGGAATACCGAAAATATTCCATTCTGCTGCTAAATCGATGTACGCATCTCGATCCATTTCTACAAACGTCCACTCTGAAAAGCGACGCTCGATTTCTGGCATTTGTGGTTTGATAAAGCGACAATCGCCACACCAATCGGCAGTAAAGAAAAAGATATGATTGCCTTTTTCGACATAACCTGCTACTTCCTCAAGACTTTTAGGAATAATCATTTGATCACACTTCTTTCTTATTCTATGTTCTACTTAAATTATACACCTTTACAAAAAACTGACCAAACTATATCTAAAAAATAAAAAACGAGTAAAAGCGGCTAGCCTTTACTCGTTGATTGATTATTTTCCGTAAACGATCGTATTTACTGTTGATTTATCTAAGCCTTTCAATGTTTGGATCAACATTTCTCTCGCTGCTTCAAAGTCACGGATACTAAACATTGTTTGATGCGTATGGATGTAACGTCCGACTACACCAATAACAGTACTTGGGATTCCTTCATTTTGTGTATGCGCTGCACCTGCGTCGGTACCGCCTTTTGATACGAAGTATTGATAAGGAATATTGTTTGTTTCAGCGATATCCAATAGGTATTCACGTAAACGTGGCAACATGATCAATCCTGGATCTTGGATACGCATCAATGTGCCTTCCCCTAGGTGGCCAAATGTTCCTTTTTTCGTCACAGTATCATCTGCAGCTGAGCAATCTACAGCAAAGAATAAATCTGGTTTGAATTTGTTCACTGAAGCTTTTGAGCCGCGTAAGCCCACTTCTTCTTGGACGTTAGCACCGGCGATCAATGTATGACCTAATGTTTCTTTTTCTAAGGCTTCTAATGCTTCCAAGACCATCGTACAACCGTAGCGGTTATCCCATGACTTACTGATGATGTTTTTACCATTCGCTGTTTTGATTGTTTCTGCAAAAGGAACGATCGTATCTCCTGGCAACACACCAAAACTCATTGCTTCTTCTTTTGATTCAAAGCCAGCATCAAATAAGATATCTGTCACTTCAACTGCTTTTTGTCCGCTTGTACCACGCAATAAATGTGGTGGCACTGAAGAAGAAATACATGGGTAATTTTTACCCGTTGATGTTTTTAATGTAAAGCGTTGGGCAGAGACCACATAAGGGTTCCAACCGCCTAATGGAACGACTTTGAACAAGCCATTGTCTTGGATCTGTGTCAACATAAAGCCAACTTCGTCCATGTGGGCAGCAACCATGACGCGAGGGGCATCTGCCTCTTGGTGATGGCGTAATCCAAAGATCCCACCTAATCCATCTAATTGTAATTCATCAACTAATGGCTCCATGTGCTGTTCCATGTAAGCACGGATATCTTGTTCAAATCCGCTGGTTCCTTGTAATTCGGTCAATTCTTTGATACGTTGAAATGTTTTGTTATCCATAATGATGATCGTCTAAAATCTAGACTTGTCTCCCTTCAATCTCAGCTTTGATTTGTCTCAAAAAAAAACTGGACAAATCTATCGTGATTATTATACCGTATTTTATTTCAAAACGGTTATTTATTTCAAAGAAAATCCGAGAGTGTGGTAAAATAAAACCAAAGAAACTTGTGAAGATGTAAAGGAGGGATTAGCAGCATGTATGAAGAAAGTGAACAGGCCTATTTCAAAGGTGGCTTAGCTGTCGGAATTGGTCTTGGATTATTAAGTGGCGTAGCAACTGCATTGTGGTACAACCGCAATAAAACATTGTCCGCTGATGAAGTCTTAGCTACCATCAAAGAAGCATTTTTAGATGAAGGATCGATTGAAGGCTCTTGGATCTCCTTTGAAAAAGAACCGACACGCAAATTCGCGATCCATTCTAAAGCCTATCGTGGTGGGATCTCTCGTATAGAAGATGGGGAAGTCGTCTACTATGAATTTTTAGCAGATGCTTATACTGGTACTGTTTTAGATATATCTAGAAAAAAAGGAACGGATGCTTGATGTCATTCTTTCTAAAAGATTCTCTTAGAAATAGGTTTTCCTATGGATAAGAGCTTCTTTTTTTGCGTAAAAACTGGTATAAACGTTCATGATAGGTTATGCTTAGTGTGAACTTTTTCAAATTACTTAGGAGAGTGAAACATGGTCCAACAAGAAAAAATTGCTGTCCTGATCCCTTGTTATAATGAAGAAGCAACGATTCCTACAGTCATTGCCGACTTTAAACGAGAGTTACCAGAAGCAGATATTTATGTATATGATAATAACTCAACAGATAAAACCTACGACTTAGCAGTTGCCGCTGGTGCAATTGTCAAAAAAGAGCCTCGTCAAGGAAAAGGAAATGTTATCCGCCAAATGTTTTTTGATATCGATGCCGACTACTATTTGATGGTAGATGGAGATGATACTTATCCGGCAGAAGCGGTACATGGACTTTTAGACAAATTGCGTTCTGGTGAAGCCGATATGGTGATCGGCGACCGTCTTTCTAATGGCACTTATTTTGAAGAAAATAAGCGTGCGTTCCATGATTTTGGCAATAATTTAGTTAAAAATACGATCACTCGTTTATATAAAACAAAAATAAGAGACGTGATGACGGGCTACCGCGGATTCAATCGTATTTTTGTCAAAAGTTTCCCGATCATGAGTGCTGGTTTCCAAATCGAAACGGAATTGACAATACACGCCTTAGATAAAAAATTCAAATTAGTTGAGCTCCCTATTGATTACCGTGACCGTCCAGAAGGCAGCGAATCAAAGCTGAATACATTTTCAGATGGATTTAAAGTCATCATGATGATCATCAAAATGTGCAAAGACTATAAACCAATCTTATTTTTCAATATCTGGACAGTCATATTCTTTTTAGCCGGCCTATTCACTGGGATTCCTGTGATTCGAGAGTTTATGTTGACGAGCTTTATTACTAAAGTTCCTTCAGCTATTCTCAGTACAGGGTTGATGATCTTAGCTTTACTTTCGCTAGTTACCGGTATGATTTTAGATACCGTCGTTACGAATGCGAAAAAAGAGTACGAACTAAATCTCTATCATGTGTACCATGAATACCACCAGAATAATAAAGAATCTTAGCTATAATATTTTACAATAAAATACCCGAACGATAAAGAGTTTGCTTCTCACCGAAAAATGGTGGTGATTTCTGCAATGGCTCAATATTCGTTCGGGTATTTTTGACTATGGTTTTAGAATGGAAGGTCTCCCACTCTTAATAAAGTGTTTTTCTATTCATTTTCTGTCGCAATCGTGACAAACTTCACTTCAACGTATTCTTCTACGCCGAATGTGCCGTTTTCACGTCCAAACCCTGAATGTTTAACCCCACCAAATGGCGTGGCAGAGTTTGAGATAGCTGTGTTGTTGACGCCAACCATACCATATTGCAATTTATTGCTTACATTGTTGATCGTATGGATATTTGTTGCAAAGAAATAGGATGCTAAACCGAAGATCGTATCATTCGCATCTTTGATCACTTGCTCTTCTTCTTCAAACGTAATGATTGGGATCACTGGACCAAATGTTTCGTTATAGAAAATGTCCATTTCCTTTTTCACACCGTCTAAAACTGTTGGTTCAAAGAAGAAGCCATTTGCATAGTCTCCGTCTGTGAGTCGGTGACCGCCCGCTAAGATCTCTGCGCCTTTAGCTACAGCATCTTTTAGCTGTTCTTCGACCTTTTCAACACCTTCTTGATTGATCAATGGTCCCGTAGTTGGATCATCCAGTCCATTGCCTACGGTCACTTCTTTGATTTTTTCCACGATCAATTTGGTTGCTTGCTCTTTGATCTCTTTATGGATAAAGATTCGATTCGGTGACGTACATACTTGCCCATTATTGATAAATTTTGTTTTGATCAGTGTATCTACGGCTAACTCTACATCCGCATCTGGGAAAATGATAAATGGCGCATGTCCACCTAACTCCATAGAAACTTTTTTCAAGGTAGGTGCTGCTTGTTCATTTAAGATTTGTCCGACTTCTGTTGAGCCAGTAAAGGTGATCTTTTGGATGTCATCCGATTCAGATAAAATCTTCCCGATCGTTGAGGAATCACCCATGACGATATTTACAACACCATCTGGAAAGCCAGCTTTATGAAATAGCTCCATTAACGCAAGTGCCGATAATGGCGTTGATTTTGCTGGTTTTAGGACAACCGTACACCCTGCGGCGATTGCCGGCGAGATTTTGCGAATGATCATGTTGGAAGGAAAGTTCCATGGTGTGATCGCACCTACGACACCGACTGGTTGTTTACGTGCTTGCCATTCTTTGCCATCAGGTGAAGGAATGATCTCTCCCATGATTCGTTGGCCTTGTGCCGCATTCCATCGAAGATTTTCGACATTTGTTTGGATCTCAGAAGAGGCTTGAGCAAGAGGTTTCCCTTGTTCCATCGTCATGATTTTTGCTAAACGTTCACGATCTTCTTCGACCAAATCAGCCATTTTGTTCATTAGTTTTGCTCGTTCACTTGGTGCTGTTCTTGACCAGCCTTCAAATGCTTTATTCGCAGCTTCGATTGCTTCTTTTGTCTCTTTTTCGCCACCTTGTTGCACACTTACTAACGTTTCTCCAGTTGCCGGATTGATAACATCGACTGTGCCCTCAGATCCTTCAATCCATTTGCCATTAATATAAAGATGCGTTTCTACTTGCGGTAAATCATACTTGCCCATAGTTTGCCTCCTTTATTCTCAATTACATAACAACCGTAACATTAATAAAGTCAAACCTCAAACCATCTGTTTAAGGATAGTTTTTTGAAATCATTCGTATGAATCATATAGTTTTTTCTTATTTTTGAATAATAAAACTATAGTTCATTCAAAAGCTTTGTTACAATGACTTTAAGAAATACTTGCTTTTTTATTCTATGACCAAAGGGGTGCTTTTATGGGACTATTTGATGGCTTGATGGGCAATGCCACTCAAAAAGATACAACGAATATTACGAGAGAAGTTCAAGAAATCTTGATTCCAACAGAACAGGTCGAGTTAGCATTCAAATTAGTACGCGATTTGATTATTTTTACGGATCGACGAATGATCATCGTTGATAAACAAGGAATGACTGGCAAAAAAAGCGAATATAAATCGATTCCTTATCGCTCGATTTCACGTTTTTCGATTGAAACAAGCGGACATTTCGATTTAGATGCCGAACTAAAGATTTGGATCTCTAGTGCAGAATTACCCGCTGAATCGCTACAATTCAGAAAAGATAAGAATATCATCGCCGTCCAACAAGCGCTAGCAGCGGCTGTTTTATCTTAATCTCACGATCAATAAAAAGAGCCTGCCCACCAAAACACTCCAAGCTTTGGTGGGTAGGCTGATTTTTAACTATTGACGACTGCTGTGAGAAACTCTTTTTTAAATAGTGAACACTTTATAATGCACGGCCTTCATTTTTTTGATCCTTTGCTCTTTTTTCTTTGAAGTTCTCTTTGTTTAGTTTAAGTTTTTTCATGTTCTTCGCTTTTATTTTACTTATTTCTGCAAAAGAACGCTGTTTCATACCTTCGATTTCTTCTTTTCTTTTCTCTTTTATTTTATCCAGCTCTTTTTCTTCCATGATCCTTCTCCTTTCTTTTGAATCGCCTTGATTCCCTAAATCCCACTACAATCATAGGGATTTAGGAAGTAGCATCAATCGACTAAGAAAATTGGACATTCAAGTATTTTCAATCCCACACATTGAATGGTTGAAAAATTTATCTCTCTTTATTTTTGTCGCTTTGCTCAACAGCTTGAGATTCCCCACTATGTAATGTTTCTTTTCTTTGTTGCTCTCCTTCTTTCTTCCTGTCCACTTCACTCATCGCTTGTTTTTTCATTGTTTCTAATTTTTGTTGTTGTCTTTCTCTAAGACTTTCTAATGTTTCGTATTCCATCGTAATCCCTCCTTTAGCAACTATTCTACTGAATAAATGTAGGCAGAACGAACGAATTTTTTTGAAAAATAAAAAAAGACTTTCCTTTATGGAAGAAAAGGAAAAATGATCTCTTACACTCAGCGACCATCTTGAGCAATGTGTCTATGTTTTAAACCGAATCAATAGATAAAAAAACTATCTATACCCACTTGATCAAGCGGATACAGACAGCTTTTTTCCATCTTATTTTACTGTTGTTTGATCATTCGATGATTTTTGTTCTTTTTCAAGAAACTCTTTGAACCAATAGAAACTTTTCTTTGGTACACGTTTCATATCACGTAAATCATGATTCCCTCTATTCACGTAAACCATTCCGTATCTTTTTTCCATATCACCTTTTGAGCTAGGTAAATCAATCAACCCCCAACCAAGGTAGCCTAGCACTTCGCAGCCGTCAATATGCATAGCATCTTGCATCGCTTTGATGTGCTGTTCATGATAAAAAATTCGGTAATCGTCTTGAATGGGTTGGTTGTCCTCCCACTTTTCCTGAGTACCTATGCCGTTTTCGACAGGAAAAATCGGCACATCATATTTTTGATACATCTTGTTAATGATATCTCTAAACCCAAGGGGATCGATTCCTAGACCCCACTCGTTCATTGAAACAAATGGATTTTCCACTTCACCATAAGTTAAATAATAATTTGGTGCAACATCTGCTGGAATATTTTTATGACTGATACTTCCAGTGCAATAGTAACTGAATGCTAAATAGTCACTTGTTACTTTACTGATTTCAGTAAGTTCTGCTTCTGTCATATCTACGTTCAAATGTTGTTTTTCAAACGTCAAAACTTGTTTTGAATAACCGCGTCCACAAAAGGCATCTAAAAGATTCTGATTGATAAATTCATCCCATTCTCTCGCAACTAATACATCTTTGGGATGATTTGTCGCAGGGTACATATTGGAATAAGCGAGCATTCCACCGATTTGTCCATCTGTCGTTTCATGGATATAGTTAGCGATTTTGGCATGTGCGACCATGATATTATGCGCGATTTGATGAATATTATCCGCTGTATCTTCCGTATTCAATGTTCCACCATATAGCAGCGCTAAAGGTGTCGAATATAAGTTTTGTTCGTTGAACGTTACCCAATACTTCACTTTATGCTTGTAGCGGTCTACCATCTTTTTCCCATATTCCACAAAAGCATCTACGACATGTTTACTCATAAACCCTTCGTGATTTTGTGCAAGATGGAGTGGCATATCAAAATGATAAAGACAAAGCATCGGTTCGATATTCCGTTTCAACATCGCATCGATATAGCGATCATAAAATAAGAGTCCTTCTTCATTGAATGCCCCATCGCCCTGTGGATTGACGCGTGACCAAGACGTTTGAAAGCGATAGAAGTTCATGCCCATTTCTTGCATCAAATCGAGATCTTCTTCATATCTGTTGTAACGATCGATCCCATGTTTCCAATCCGAAGTAGTTTCAGTGGCTTCACGAATGTCATAAACAGATGGCCCTTTGCCACCTTCGTTCCAAGCACCTTCCGTTTGCATACTTGAGGAGGAATCTCCCCAGAAAAATTTTTTCTTTCCCATCTTCTCATTCCAATCATTGTTCTATTAATCGTTCATCGATTTCTTTTAGTAATCTGTTTAAGAAAGACTCATTTCAGCATTTGTACGAGCCACCCGTTCACTGATTTTTAAGAATGGCAGATAGAAGAATACCAAGGCAACGATAATGACTGCCTGCACAACGATTGCTCGCCAATCACCGGCTGTTGCTAAAAATCCACTTAAAAATGGTGGTGTCGTCCAAGGAATTGTCACCACGCAGCGATTGACTAGATCCATCGATGTTGCTAAATAGCCAATCGTCGTACCAACGATCGGGGATAATACAAAAGGAATGATCATCGGTAAGTTGAAGACGATCGGTAACCCGAAAATCACAGGTTCATTGATGTTGAAAATATTAGGACCTAACGCTAATTTGGACAAATCTTTATATGCTTGATAACGGCTAAAAATCAAAATGGCGATCACTAAAGCAATGGTTGAACCAGTACCACCCATCAAAGCACCATATACTTGATGGAACGCTGAGTTGATGATATGAGGCGCAGCTTCCCCATTCGCAGTCGCTGCCATGTTCTCATTCATATTGACCATCAATAATGGATCTAGGATCGGGCCTGTGATGACCGATTGATGAATCCCAAAAGAAAAGAGTAAATTCCCAAAGCAAACTAAAAATAAGTAACCAAAAAATGAAGTCCCTACACCACGTAACGGTTCTTGGATGAATTGCTCAATGATCCTCATGAAATCATTTCCTGTTAGTTGGATCAAGAATGAGGCAAAAGCAAACAATGACACGACAATAATCAATGGGAACATCGTGTTAAATGATTTTCCTACTGCTGGCGGAACGCTATCACCTAAGTTGACTTGTAATTTTTTAGAACGTGTCAAACGAATATATAGCTCTGTTGCCAATAATCCAGTAATGATCGCAGCAAAAACGCCTTTTGAACCAATATTCCCATAACTGATGACCCCACCGATTTCCACAGCAGTCTCCGCACCGATCGGCGTTGTCTCGATCATTGTTGGAAGCAACGTCAAAAATGCTGGAACAACAGCGATCACGACACCAATCGGGTTATCATATTCTCTATTTTTTGATAAGAAATAGCCAATCGTGATCACAAGGATGATCCCAGTGATATTAAGGGTCGCGTTCGTAATGATCGAGCCCCAGTTTTGCCAAGAGACCATCGTATCCGCGCTGATCATATTTTGGAACCACCCCGATGGATCTAACACGACTGAATTAATTAAAATAGCAATACCCGCTAAAATGAATAAAGGCATAATAGTAGCAAATGAATCGCGTAACGTTCTTAAATAAATTTGATTACCGATTTTTTGAGCTGTTAACACAAATTTCCCCATCAAAGCTTCCCTTTTTCTCTCATCCATTTATTTGTACCTCCTAAATTGTCTATAGTTGTATACCAACTTTTAATACATAATATCACCTGTAAGCGTTTTTGTAAATACAATATTTATATTAGTGTATACTTATTTTTCGAATAAAAGAAAAAGACCTCACTTGATCGTTACAAGTAAAGTCCTTTAACTATTATTTTTAATTGATATCCGCGACGATTTTTCCAGATGTGTAAGGATATCTTGTCTTAGATAAATCAAACGGCGTGCCATCATCAAAAAAGACGATCTGATTTGTTTCCAAGATTGGCTCTCCTACTTCAATCCCAAATTCTTCGCTGTCTAGATGATTAGCTTTAGAAGCAATAATCACGCGACGGGCCGCACTGACCACATACCCCAGCTCTTCTCTGATATAGTTATAGATCGAACCCTTCAAGATTTCTTCATCCAAATCTTTGATGTACTTGAGCGGCATGATCGAACTTTCAATACTTCTAGCCTCCCCATTGACATACCTCACACGCTTGATGTCATAGACCGGATCAGTCGCTTTTATTTGCAGCTCCTCGGATTCATAAGAAGTTGGAAAACGCACATCAAAGCGAATGATTTTACTCGTCACCTCTGTACCTTCTTGCGCAGAAGTGCCAAATACACTATTGATTTGCGTGACATTCTCATTGTCCTTTTTAATGTTACTTCTAACATATGTCCCTGAGCCTCGTCTTGTGTATAGTAAAGATTCGTCAATCAACAGTTGTATCGCTTTTCTAATCGTTACTCGGCTCGTATTGTAGGTTTTTGCTAAAGCTTCTTGATTCGGTAATAGCTCGCCTTCTTTAAACACCCCTTCAATGATTTTATTTTTCAAAGAGTGCGCGATTTCTATATATTTAGGCATATTTATTTCACCTCCAAAAATTTGTATACACTTATTATAATATTAGATAAACAAACAATTGTAAACAACCTTTACAACTATAACGAATAAATAATCGATTTGTTAACCTAATGTTTATTCATTTATTCAAATAAGCAATATTCAGAGTCAAAAAAAGCCTTCAGAGAATCTCACTTCTCTGAAGGTCATTTGCCACTCAAGGCTTTATCGCTTATTACCTATTGAATTTTATCATGTTTGATCAAAAATAAACGTACAACTATTTCTGATTTTCGCAATTATTGCTTTATTACGAACAAACATGTTTTCAATTTTTACTTCGCCAAACGGTAGATGGCATCCGCATAAATCGCCGTAGCACGGAATAAGTCATCTAGACTCATAAATTCGTTTGCTTGGTGCATCGTATCTGTGTAACCTGGGAACATTGCGCCATAAGCGACCCCACGTTTCAATAAACGTCCGTATGTGCCGCCACCGATGATTTGTTCGTAGCCTTTTTCGCCAGTATGATCTTCGTAGACTTGCAACAATGTTTCAACCAATGGATCATCCATTGGTACATAATGTGGTTCCATCACACGAGCGCCACGAGTGACAGTTGCGCCTTCTGCTGCGACTGTTTCGTTCAGCTTGCTTTCCAATTCATCTGTAGTCGTGCCTTTAGGGAAACGGAAATTCATGTTGATGTAGTTATCGTCTTCTGATCCATTTTCTTTAAACGCAAACAAGCCAGCGTTCATTGTTAGTTTACCCATTTTTTCATCTTCATGAGCAACGCCTAGTTTCTCGCCATAGAAGTCTTCATGGACGTAGGCTGCTGCCACATGGATGAATTGTTTGGCTGCACCAATAAACTCGTAGTTATCAAGGAAGCTTGCTAAGAAAGAGCCTGCGTTGATCCCAGATTGTGGGCTTGCACCGTGTGCGCCTTTACCAACTACATTGATCGTGACAAATGTATGCTCTGCTTCGATCGTTCCGCTGATTGGATTTGCTTCAACAAATTCGTAAAATGCTTTTTCTAAAGCAATCGCTGAATCTGCACTTGGTACTTCAATTTTTGCAGTTGCTGTTCCTGGCACCATGTTTTCACGTAAACCAGACGTAAATGATTTCAATACATAGTCGCCGGCATTATCGCCTTTAAAACGCAAAGCAAAAGAAACATTTCCTTTTTCTCCGTTGATGATCGGGAATTCTGCATCTGGTGAGAAACCAAAATCAGGTTCTTCTTCATGTTCAAAGTAGTAAGCCATGTCTGCCCAACCACTCTCTTCATCGCTACCTACGACAAAACGAACTTTTTTCGATAATTCTAAGTCTAAGTCTTTGATGATTTTCATTGCATAGTATGCAGCCATACTTGGTCCTTTGTCATCGCTTGATCCGCGAGCAAAGATTTTCCCATCCTTGATTACTGGTTCGTAAGGGTCTGTATCCCAGCCATCGCCAGCTGGTACAACGTCCATATGTCCAAAAATACCTAACGTTTCGTCCCCTTCACCTAGATCGATGTGACCTGCGTAATTGTCCACGTTTTTTACAACGAAACCATCACGTTCGCCATATGCAAGCATGTGTTTCAATGCGTCACGAGGACCAGGTCCAAACGGTGCATCTTCCGTTGCTTGTGAATCATCACGTTCACTGCTCACGCGTAAAAGATTTTTTAAGTCTTCAAGCAAGTCTTCTTTACGTGCTTCGACTTCTTTTTGCCAATTGATTGTCATAAAGTTACTCCTCCACTCATTCAGTCTACGAGTTCATCATAACATAAATCAGGAGAATTGTTTAAAAAATCAGACAACGGCTAAACGAAACAGTTTTTTCCTTAAAAATTATGGGCTATAATGAAAAAAAGGAGGCTTTCCCCATGGAATTAAACGAAAAACTACTCCAGCAAGTGATTACTCCTCGCCCTATCGAATCGCATAAAGGTACGTATGGCAAAGTCGTGCTGATTGGCGGAAATGAACAGTTTGGTGGCGCGATCATCATGAGCGCATTAGCAGCTGTCCATAGTGGCGCTGGTTTAACGACTGTCGTGACTGATCCTAACAACCATGTGGCAGTCCATAGTCATTTACCCGAGGCAATGGTGGGAGATTGGACAAATAAAGAAACATGGCATTCGGCTTTTGAAGATGCTGACGTCTTACTCATTGGTCCAGGGTTAGGAACGAACCAACAAAGTCTTGCGCTTCTGCAATTTACCCTGACCAATCAAACGAAAAAACAATGGATCGTCATTGATGGCTCCGCATTGACGTTACTTGCTACACATTCCCTTGCCCTACCTTATCCAGAACAAACCGTACTCACCCCGCATCAAATGGAATGGCAACGGGTCAGCGGTTTGAACTTGGATGAGCAAACTCAGGAACATAATCAGCAAAAGCAGCAAGAATTAGGTGCATTCCTTGTTTTAAAAAGTCATCAAACGACGATCTATGGGCCAAAAGGGAACTATCCCAATCCAGCCGGCTCACCAGCAATGGCTACTGGGGGGATGGGTGATACTTTAGCTGGCATGATTGCTGGTTTTTTAGCTCAGTTTCCCAAAAACGAAAAAACGATCAGTGCCGCTGTCTATTTGCATAGTTTTATTGGTGACCAATTAGCAAAAGAGCAGTATGTCGTTTTACCGACTCAAATCAGTAAAGAAATCCCAAAATGGATGCATTATTTTAGCCAAAAATAGAAGGAGCAGACGCATGGAAAAATATACTGGCTACATCAGAGAGCCTTTTTACTACGAAACCGACCAAATGGGAATCATTCATCACAGCAATTATATCCGTTGGTTTGAAGAAGCACGTGTTGCGTTATTGGAACATTTAGACTTTAGTTATAAGAAAATCGAAGAACAAGGAATCATTATTCCTGTATTAGGTGTGAGTTGCGAATACAAAGAAATGATCCGCTATGGCGATAGTATTCGTATCCAACCGATCATCGAGAGCTACACGGGAACGCGCCTAAATTTCCGCTATGAGATCTATGGTACAGAAGATCAGCGATTACGAACAACTGGTACGAGCCAACATTGTTTCCTGCTCGCAGAAAACCAACGTTTAGCAAAACTAAGTCGTATCAATCCCGAATTAGATGCCTTATTTCACACTTATGCAAAACTCGATACAGATCACGCTTCTGCAACAATCAAAAAATAAGTTGAAAAATAAGTGTTTTTTCTTGCCTTTTAACCTCCGATTTGTATAATGGAAAGAAAAAAAGCAGGTGATTATGATGTATGTCGTGAAAGTACTACACGGTTATATTGATAAAACTGGCTGTCGCACACGTGAAAAAAACCCGGAAAACTTGCTTGTCTTCAAAGACAAAAAAGAATCAGAAACCTTTGCCAATCAAATCGGTGGTCGTGTCAAACAACTGCAGGAAGTTCGCCCAAATTGACTGTTGCTTTCGTGAAAGGATGAGATGTTCGCATCATGGATATGTATTGAAAAGAGTCGACAAACCAATCGGTTGGCGGCTCTATTTTTGTGTTCTTTTCCTTGGAGTACCTTGCTAAAAAAACCACATCTAAGAAAACAGGCTCTATAATAAAGTGGACTGATGAATCAATTCTGATTCGTCAGTCCACTTTTTCTTTTTGGGTATTAAAAAACATATCGTTCTCTAGTATGATTAAATCACCACAAAATAAACAACTGAGAGGACGATATGCTCTATGGAAAATTCTATCAAAAAAATGCTCCGATTAACAGATAAATATTTAACCATCCAAGATGTTTCTTACGAAACGTTCCATCAAACCAATACTTTAGTTATTGACGCAGTGTTAGCTCCTCCTACTTCTGCTTGTTTGACTTGTGGCTCTGCCGTGAGAGATTCGAAGGGGAAAACGGTCATTGTCAAAAATGGCAAGAAAATGACCTGCATTCGTTTCGATCAATTCAACCATTTACCGCTAATCATGCGGCTGAAGAAACAACGTTATCACTGTAGAAACTGCCATACCCATTGGACAGCCCAAAGCTATTTTGTTCGGCCAAATCATTCGATTGCCGAGCATGTAAAAATGAAAATCATTGCTTTACTCACCGAAAAGGTCTCCTTATCTTTTATCGCAAAGCATTGCCAGGTGTCTATTCCAACGGTGACGCGTATTTTGAAGTCGTTAAAAACCTATTTACCAAAACAAGCCAAGCGCCACCTGCCCAAAGTATTGATGGTCGATGAATTTCGTTCCCATGTATCCTCAGAAGATAAGATGAGTTTTATTTGTGCCGATGGGGAAACCGGGCAATTAGTTGATATCTTACCCACTCGAAAATTGTCTCGGTTGACCACTTATTTCCAGACATGTGTGAATCCATCTGACGTCGACTATTTAGTTACTGATATGAATGCGGCGTATTTTCAACTAACAAAAAAAGTATTTCCTCATGCCAAACTGGTCATTGATCGTTTTCATGTGATCAAACACATGAATCAAGCGTTCCAAGATTTTCGTGTCCGTGAAATGAAACGCCTGATTGCTTCGGGCAATCGGACAATGCCAAGGAAATTAAAAAGCCATTGGCGCTTACTCACCAAAAATCGGAAGAATATCAACCACACAGAATATAAAACTTGGCGTAGCTTTCGTGCCCCAAAGTATCCTTACCTGACAGAAGCCATGGTGCTTGACCGTTTATTAAGTGCTTCAACTGCCTTGAAAGTCGCCTATCAAGCGTTCCATGAACTAGCGGATGCCTTTCGTGACAAAGACCACGAGTCATTTTTCACTCTCTTGCATCAGTTACCAGAAACATTAGATAAAGAATTTCGGCTAAAACTACAAAATCTTCTGAGCTATGAAGAAGGGATTCGTCATTCTTTGATTTATCCTTACTCTAATGGGAAAATTGAAGCAAAAAACACCCACATCAAAACACTCAAACGAGTGTCTTATGGCTTTAAATCATTTGAGAACATGCGCATCCGAATCTTTTTGACGAATCAAGTCATTCACGTCAAATAACGAAGAAAATCCGGAGAAGAAGTGTTCACTTCTTCTTCCGGATTTCACTTGATTGCACTCATCAGTCCTTATTGACAAAGAGCCAGAAAACATAGATGTGGTCAAATCAAATGATTATTTTTATCTCGAAATGGTAACTCCCTGTTCAGTTGAAAGGATATTTACGGCATCCAAGATTTTTCCGTCTTTGGAAAGCACAACAATATTTATCCCTGTTTTATTTCTTGATACATCGGTACCATCGATTTTTATTCTAGAAAATTGTTGCTCTTCATATGGGGTAAAACTAGAACTCATTGAGACTTGCTTCTCAGCAAATTCTTGCCCCACCGCATTGTAATTTTCATTCTGTGAAAGAATAGGGTCTTGATCCGCTTGACGAATACCGCTAAAGTTCCAGCCCTGAGTAAACTGCTGCAAATCAAGCTCAGGTAAAAGTTTTGCTATATCCGCTGCTAAAGATTCATTCATCTGCTGTGACGTTCCAGCACCAGAAATCAGCACCGTATAATCTGAGTCTGCTAATTCTTTTAGATATTCCTTATAATCCCAAATGTTCATCAAGGTTGGATCGCCATTTTTATAAATCGTATTCCAATCATTTTTAGAAACCGAACGAATTGTTTCTAAGCCAAAATATTTAGCATTCGAACGATTCACTTGGGAATCTATGTTTGCCCCCACGTGTGACAACGCACTAGAATATGCAGGATAGGGCATCCCTTCATTTGCATTGAAATCAGCAATCAAAGGATTCAGATTCCCTTGCTTTTTTTGGTTCTCCACATAACGGTATTGCTCGTTGATATCTCGGTAAGATTGAACGATTCCATTCGCACCTATGACAAATGTAAACAAAAATTGAACGATCAAGACTGCACTGATCACACTATAAAAACTACCAGCTGTTGTCTTCGATAATTTATCTGGCCATTCAAGTAACATCGCAATGATAATGTACAATGCGCCTCCAAAGAATGAACGCCCCCAGTTAAGTCCAGTTGGTGAAAGAGATAATACATAGATAGTTGCTAGTCCAGCAAGAATATATACATATGAAAGTCGGAACCAGTTTTTATGTTGATTAAAAATAATACCTAGCGCAATTAAAATCGCCGTTAAAATAAATAATTGCAAACTATTTTCGTATAGAGTACGTGTAATCCCAAAAACACCAGTATATAATTTACGCGCAAATGACCATGTACTACGATCAAAATAAGTTGCTCGTATCGCATTTCCAGGCGCTGCAACCATCATCAATAGTCCAAAGATTGCTCCACCTAAACCTGTGAATAACCATGCTTTCATTGGTCGTTTTTCTTTATAAATAAAATAGAGATAACCTAAAACAACAAGAATCGCTCCACCAGATGTATTTTCATTACACCATCCGGCAAGAATCCCCAAAATTGTCATAAAGATAATTTGCAATGGTTGATTGAATGGTAATTCTTGACCTTTTGTATAATAGCGGTGATACAAGAAAAGGAAGCTAACGATGATGATGCCGCCCCATAGATAATTCGCCGCTCCAGTCTCCCATAAGATCGTTTGTCCAAAAGTTGGGATAAATAACCAAATCAACAAATTGATCATCAAATATTTAAACACATAAAAATTCTTATGATCTTTTGTTGATATTTTATAGATCAAAAGGGTTAGCAAAACATAAATCAACGGATTCATAAAATTGAATACGACTTTCGGCATCAATAAAAATAAACGTGCAATGATGTGAACCACTGATCGACCAGTCCAATTCATGTATTGTAGATATTCGTCATGGAGAATAGTTGAAAAACTTGTCGTTTTGTACATGTATTCAATATCATCTGCAATCAATGGTGTTAAAAAATTCAAGATGACCATGACTAGATAGACAGAAACAATCACTATCATCTTTTTATGCTTGCAGACACTATCGATTATTCGATTCATTTCATTCTTTCCTTCCAACAATTATTTAAGTGAACACTTACGAATATTATTATAACATTTAAAATCATTGGATGCTCTTAAATAAAACAACACTTTTTATTAATCTTCCGATATTTTTTAATCGACTGATATGACAAGGATGCTTTCCTCACTTCAAGAATCGTACGAAGTGATGTAACAAGACCGCTTAGGACACAAGTAACACACCAAAACAACAATGAACGTTTATGCCCACACCACGAAATGCTGACAAGAAGAAAGTGCATTGCTATTTGATAGTTATATGTCTCGCGAAAACAATCTGAGGAAAAATAAAAACCCCGCTCAATAAAGGCGGGGTAAACGTTGATGTAACAACGTTAGTTTGATTATTTGCTTAAAGCGTCTTTTGCTTGGTCAGCTATTAAATAACTTTAACAGAAGTTAATAGCACTTAAAGTATGCTAATAAACCAAGCTTTTAGAACGTAATCATTTAACAAAATTTAACTCAGTTTAAATTTATTCTGGGTCAAATCTGGGTCAAAATTCTTCATCTAGCGTGGGGCGAAATATTAAATCAAAATTACTAAGAGCACATATACCATATTTTTAAATCTTTAAAGCGATCATTCCATATAAAATGTGGATATCTTATAGATGAGATTAAATATTTTTATCTAGTTATTTCGGCGTTTACGGTTTTAACCTACTAAGTATAAAAGCATACGGATTCACTTATTAAGCGGTGCGCACAAGCTTATCTTGCAATTTTTCTGGCAAGCTCCCCATAATTCTATTCTTATAAGAGTAGCTACAATTTTCTAATAGTTGATTCAATTCAACTATTAAGTCTCTGTTGCGTTCTTCTCTCGACCATAAAATAGTTTCATTTCCATCAACTTTTTCTGTAATTAAATATACTTTCTCGTCAGTATCATAAAGGTAGGTTAGGACCACTGGGATTTCAACATTAATATGTTTCTCTAAATACAAAATATCCATTGAAATAGATTCAGCATTTTTGGTGATTTTTATAGTTTTATAATTTTTATCAAATATTTTATCAACAAGATCCGACGGTCTAACCCCTTTCGTCAATTCTAAATTAACAATTTCCTTAATTTTTTTCTGTATTGTAGTTCTATCTAACATTGTCTAATAATCTCCTTATCTCAGGTACTAGTTGATTTTGAGCGTATTCTTTTGAAGCCAATAAAGTTTCAGGCTCTCTATTCTTAACTGGACCAAACTTTCGAGACAACTTACTATTAATAAATCTTACGATTATTCCATTGTTCTTGTCGGAAACGGTCAATGCTCCACTAAAAAATCTATTGAACACAGGTACTAACTCATTACCTTGCTCAGGAATACCATACTCAAATAATAATGCCGCAGCTGTTTCATTAGCGTTTTTAAATAAAAATTCTCTTGTTCTGCGTCGAACATCTTCGGGGCGCTTGGTTATTAGTAGTTCATCTATTTCAAGTGAAGATTTCTCAGTGATCTCTTTTTCTAAACCGGATAGCATAGCCTCTATTTGGTTATCAGGAATCCCTAACCCTTCCAATTGCTTCCTTCTCGTTTCTTTTTCCTGTTTAGTTTTATTTCTAGCTTCTTCAAATAATTTGTTAAAATCTACTTCTTTTAGATAAGAATCTTCATCAGATAAGTAGTGGTCATCAACAGTAACATTAGCGTATAAAATTTCTCTTTGAACATATTCTCTATCAGATACAGTATACTCTTTTACTGGTATTTTTTTACTTTTTTCAACTTCAGAAGAGAAGTCTTCCCACATACTATTGAGTCCAATTTCTTCATGAAAAACAACTACTGCGTTATTGTCTATATCGAAGTTTACTATTTCAGAATCAGGGATGGACCGTAGCACTCTACCCACTACTTGCGCAAATGCGTTCTTGCTTCTGTATGGTCGGAATAATCCTAAAACGGTTAAATACTTGTGATCGTATCCTTCCATAAGCATATTAACTGAAACAACAACATTGCATTGATGACTTTCAATTCTTTGAAAAGCTTTCTCCAAAGAATCCGGCTTCATATCACTGTGCACAATCTCTGCACTCATCCCTTTTTCTTCATACCAATTTTTTAAATCTTCAGCATGTTTTATACTGCAAGCAATGGCTAAAATTTTATGAGGAACTTTAGTAGAAATTGTCTTGATTTCATTCAATTGATTGATTGTTTCACCAATAACCTCTTTTGAACAAGATTCCGACAGTGATATAGATCTTTCTACCCATTCTTTCTCTTTTAGAACTAAAACTTCTTCTTTTGTCAGAGGTATGTCGGATTCGGGAATTGTGAAGAATAATTGGCTACTGTTTATAGTTTTCTTTCTTAATCCTTTAACATATTTTAAAGCCATAACTTCAGATAATGGCGTATTGTGAATTTCTTTCCCCGGTAATTCCTGATGATCACCTCGATAAGGAGTACCTGTAACATGTAGAACTTTTGCGTCATTGAAATATGCTAATGCCTTCTTCCAAGAATCGGCTACGGAGTGATGCGCCTCATCAACAATAATTAAATCGAAAAAATCATTATCAACTCTATTAATTAGAGAGTTGCTATTGCTTTGATTCAGCTGTTGAACATTTGTAACAACTATGTCCAATTTATTCAAACTGGAGTCTAGCATGTCTGAAGTATATTCTTCAATTGCAGGAAGATTCTTTGGATTAAAAATAACGTCGTAAGTTAACCAAAAGTTTTTATCCAAAGGGTGTAAAGTTTTTATAACACTTGCTTTTGTAACAATTCCCGGTGTTATTACTAGCACTCGCTTTTTTGCAACTCCGAAAGGAGAAATCGCAATCAGTCCACTCTTCCCAGTTCCTGTTGGGAGAACTACTAAAGCTTCCTTGTTATTTTCGTCACTGAAAAATGACTTCGCAGCCATATACGCTTCTATCTGAGGTTTTCTCAATTTATTATTATTCTCAATATTAACAGGTATATCAAACAAACAATCCATGCTATCCCTCTTCTCAAAATTTGCTTTTATTATACCAAAAAAAATACTAACATAGTGGGCTTAACAAAAATTTCTTGCTTACATTTTGGCCGAATCGTTTGTGACTTTCTCAGTTTGCCAAGCATATTTCTAATTGATTAAATATTTTATATACATGTATTCTTTCAGTCATTGAGGAAGTAGCGGCTCTTTTTCGTCACACCCTATGTATCAACATCGGACATTTTTGACTAACACGGTCATATAAGCATTAAGGGAGGTTGCTAACTGCTTGTTACCAGTTGTGGGGCGTTCGCTGCTAAATTTATTATTTAGACTTGGCTAAGGGGGGAACATTTCGTTCTTCCTGAAGTTTCAACAGCACATCAACAAAAAATGGACTGGTAAAAGATTACCAATCCATCTACTCTATCTATACTAGACCTCATTCCAGATAATACTTTCTACCTTAGAACATTTAAGAAGTGTATATTTCGCTTTCTTATTTGAATGTAATGTAGCTGGTTTAAAAATCCCATCTCGATTATCTCTTTTTAACCCCAGTACAATTTCTTCTTTCGTTCCCTTTTTAGTAAATACGCAACTTAATCTCATGTTATTTGGCTTTACATTATCCATCGGTACACACACTTTGATTTTTTGATCAACAAACACCTCGTACACGAAAGGATAAAGTAGGATTCTATTTCTAATATCTTTTTGGCGAAATTCTGCATGCTTCATGATTGTTTTGGCTGTCATTCGTCCGTTGTCAATATCTTCTAATATCCTACTACCTGCTCTATTTTTTCCAACATAGTGAAGCCCTAAAAGATGCGGCAGACCTTCATCATAAAAAGCTACTTCAAACTCTTTCAACCCTTTATAGTTCGTCCTTACTTTACATGATCTACCATGAAAATTACAACGATAATCATTTAAAAGATTCGTTAATACAACATCATTATACCGATTCAAGACAATCCTCATTCTATTCTCCTAAAAAAAATACCCTCCTATTCTCTAGAAGGGCAAAAATATGTAAACGGTACGGACTAGATGCGTCTCCAGTCGGGACTTCCGAAAGGTTACTAGGCCTCCTTCAGGCAACTTGATGTACCTCTATCAAGTCTCCGAATGCTCGGACAATAAGCATGCTAAGGCTACACAGACAAATTTGATTGTCAGTTAGGAAGAGGGCGACTCTTCATCATTAATATAACATCATCAACAATAATTGTAAACAAAATCCCCTTAAATAATAATATTTATTTAAATATCTTTAGACCACACTAAAACACATCAAACGAAAAAAACATTCATTTAGCTTCGTTTAGATTAGTTTAATCACTGTATGAAACTTTCCGAAATTTTCTATTTCTCTACATTAAATAACAAAAAAACAAGGGGATTTGAGGTGCCCTCGTTCTTGACCAAACCATTTTTGGCTTCGGCTAGTCGACTACAACAATCTCAATACATTACATTACTAAAAACTGACTTTCTTCTTAATCTTGTCAGTGACAGACATTTTAAAACTATTATTAGAGTACCTTATACCATTAACCACAAAATCAATTGTATCATGTGTTAAATATGGTTCAAATAAAATAACTTTCCTAATAGCATCCTCTTTAAAATCTTGATAACTTCTTTCCTGCACTTCTAAAATCTCATTTAAGCGTGATATTAACTCTTCAACTTCTTCCATTAACGGCTCTTCAATGTCTTCTTGAAATACCGTATAGATTTCTTTAAACGCCTGACTTCTCAGCTTATTGCCTAACCTCTTACTCGTTTCATTTACCATCAAACTACGTTTAGTATCAAGATCCTGCTTTAACGACTGAATTTCACTTAGTTCTCTTTCAGCCGTTAATTTTCTCTTAATATTCTCTTGAGAATACATCCTATCCGTCTGAGTCGCATTTCTCAACTCTTCTCTAAAGTAAGATATACTTCCTTCTAAATCAACTCTATTGAGATCAATCTCTTTATATTTCCTTTTCTGTTCTTCTAGTAACTCATTATATAGCGGCATTATGAAGTGATTCTCCATTCATTAAGTTTATTAACGCTATTCTTTTTTTCATTTTCTGCAGCATTTCTTGCATTGATTTCTTCAATAAATTTTGAATTAAGTGTGGTTTCAAGCTTTTGTTTACCATCAATTTCCATCAAACCGCTTTTGATTAGCTCGTTATTCATGCTATCAAATAGCCCTCTAACTTCCTCTACACCTTCAAAATTATTATTATTTACAAAATCATTTAATGTTTTATACGCTTGCTCATAGTTCATTTCTTTTCCTTCTTTCTCATTTTATTTTTTGCAGTACTTTTTTTGTAGTACTACATTCATTTTTGCAGTACTGCAATCAATTATTTATATAAAAAGGGGTGCAACATGTTGCAACGCTCCATTAGAACGTTGCAACGTTACCTTTAAGCGCTCCTTTTGATAAGCTATTATACCAATGGCTATCGCTATTTTCGTCCCCTTGAGTTGTGTTTCGTTTCGTAAAAAAACTAACTTTTTCGGAACGTTACCTTTTGAATGGATTGGTATATATTTCACCATTCAGCACCTTCTCACGGTAGTAAAGTACCGCCTCGTAGCTCCATTGATTTTGCTCGATTAAACGTTCTTCAATTTTAACCATCTGCAGACGATAAAGCATATTGGCATATAATCCGTGTCTTTGGGCGTTGATATTTCCTATTGGTGGGCTAGCATTTTTGTTGCCTTTATTTCCTACGGCGTTCTTATTACCGTATGGCGCTCCTCGCTTCTTAGGTACCTTTATCTTTATTGTTCCTTTAGAACGGTCTAGCGTGTAATTCTGGCTACATAGTGCGATGAGTACCTCATGTTTGATTCTGCGATGCTTTTTGTGATGAATAAGTAACTTTTGATCACTCATATGTCGCCACTCCCCACTAATGAAAGTATTCGTTCGGATGAATCGGAACCTTCTCAAATCCTAACATCTGCAAAGACAAGATTCTTTCCTTATCTGCATGATTTGTGAACTTCCTCGCCTCAAGTGGCGTACCTAGAACAAACTGTTCGGAGTACTTACCCTTGTCTAAAAATGCTACTAAGTACAAACGTTTATTCAAACGAAGCACACAAGTCTCTCCAATCTCAGCTAGAATTTGTTGCATTTTCTTTTGTAAAGCATTCTGGGCTAGCCTGCGCATATTGGCAAAACGATCACTGGTTACTTGATACTTTTTAGCCATCACCTGATCTTGAATGGGCTTAAGCGAATGATAATACCCCGTTTTCTCATTGAAACTGCAAAGCTCCTCTGATCGGTAATACACATCGGTCAGCAGTTTTCTCTCCTCGTCATCAAGGCATTTTAAAGCATTGAAGAAGATTTTTGCATCGCTTAGTTCGGATTGATTTAAGTCATGTCGAGCAGTTTCATAGTATCGCCATTTTTTCAGATAGTATGAGGCTCTGATGCTATCATAATGCAAAGAAATCACACATCCTTTCTAAATTTTCTTCTACATCTCCTGTTAACTCGTTTTCCAGAACATCAGGCTCAATCCCTTCACGAAAACAGATTGCTGTCTCAATCTCATTGATTTCAGCTATTACACTCTGATTAAGCGCTAGAGGGACATCACTTTCTTTTTGATGAATGAATCGATCTTGTAACAAAGTTCGCTCCAGCGCATCAAGAGAGCCCCAAAACGAGGAAAAATGTTTCTTTCTAAATCGATAGCGGTCAATGCGCTGATCTACTCTTTCTATGTTTAACAGTAACTTCTCCACTTCACGATCAGGGCGAAAGCCTTTGGTGACCATCGCATACGTATCTTTCCTCAATCTGACATATTCCATGTGAGTAGCCATGTTCTGTAAATAGAACGCCTTTCTCAGCTGTTTCTTGTATGAATAGAGCTTTTGAATTCGCTGATCTAAGGAGAGATAATTTTTTATCAAAATTTCATCGAATGGATCCAAAGAACTACCTCCCTTGTTGGAATAAAATAAGAGGACACAAGCAAGGTTGCCTACTGGAAGGCGCTCCTTTGCTCATGTCCTCTAGTGATCTAGTCAGACTATTTCAGCTTTTTTGATATGGTGGTTTCTGTACGGATCACACGACCGTCTTGTACAATTAATTTTACCGTACCATGGGTAGGCAAGTCCACCTTTTCCGTTTTAGTCTGTCCATCAATATAAACTTTATCCATTGGATCACTCTCCTTTATTTTTACCATCATTTTTACTAGCAATTACTAGCATCTTTTAGTCACACAGTGGCGATGCATCGCTGGTTTTCGTTGCAACAAAGGCTAAAAGGTTGCAACGAAAATGTTAGAGATCGTTAGGGTACGCTCCTTTTTCTATGTGTCAGAAATGTCGGGATGCATCGTCTTCTTATGGATGCCGAAAAGACGGCTGCCCCTTTTCCCACTTCTGGGCGTATAATGGATTTACACCCTAATTACTGAGTAAGACCTGTCCAATTTTGTCTTGGTCTCACTCAGCCGATATTTTCTAGTGTTCGAGATTCCTCATAACATATTTTGACCAATACAGGTACCATCCTTATTTACAATAATTCGACCATTATATGTTGCAGTTATGAATACTAAATTTAATATATGTTTTTTAGTAGCTAAGAATTGAATCACTTCGCTCTCTAATGGCGAAAATTCTTCTTCAGGATCTCTGTAACGAAGTAGCGGCATCAGATCTATTTTGTCTCGAGTTAATGCATCAAAAACTTTTTTTCCATATGCTGTCTTTGTTTCTCTGTTAAGTTTTCTATTTTCTTCTCCATAATTCACACCGTGCCATACATAGCCATCATCTTCCGAATAGGATGCCACCAAGAAGTTCCAACTCCTTGCTTGTTGGAAAACATACCCCATCACCTTGCTAGTTTTTATCCACTCAATTGCGGCACTTTTATTTTCCACTAAAGGCATATTCGCAATTTCTAAAAAATTCCTATCACGCACATCTCTAAATGGTTTTTTCTTTCTAGCCATACCACACCCCCCTCCGTAATTCCGTTATTTTTAACATGCTACAATTTAATGTGTATTTTTAACCTCAACCCCCTTTCCCTTGTGTATATCTACTCTCTAACGAGAGATATACACAAGGGTAAAGAAAGGTTGTTATATCAACGTTTATCTTGTAACGTAACATACCTTTTTTTTAACACCCTGACGGACAAGTAACATGTTACTATGGTGTAGCATGTTACAAGAAAAGTTACATTAACATACCGTAACATGTTACAAGCAACGGTACAGTGTTACTTGTTATTTACAGGCTTAACTATCCCTAATTGAACTTCAAAATTATCAAGCTTTTTTATTCTTCGATATAGAGACTCTCTGGCAACCCCTAAGTGATCAGCTAATTCCAATACTGAGACATTCTTCCCCTCTAAGCTCAACTTGTAAAAAGCCTCTTCAAATTCCTGAACAGATTTTTCTTTTTTTAAATTGTTGGCTCGCTTTACATCTTTAAAATTATATCTTCCTAAGGCTTGCATTGTTGGATACTCATACTTTAATAGTTGCTGGTCAGTGTCAGTCTTTTGGTAGGTATTATTTTCGATGGATAGCCTGAAATCACTGACCGCTTTATCACCTGTTGGAATCAATTTAGCCACGCTATCGCATAAGGTCTCTATTGGTGGGTTACCTGCACTCGTAGTAAATGCAATGCACGCATTAGTTTGAATCATCAGGTTGTCTAATAATCGATTAATATGACGACTAGCCTCAAACTCGGAAAAACCTTGTACATAATCGATTGAATCAATAATGATCAATCTATATTTGTTCCCATTTGCGATATTCTGTATACTATCCATAAAATGAATGTAGTTATCCGCCAAAGCATTTCCTTTATAGTTAATGACATCAATTTGCTCTACATTACTAGGTTCAATGTTTAAAGATGAATAAATTTCATGCACTCTACTGAACATCATGTACGTTGATAAACCAAAATTTACAAATAGTACGCCACCTTGTGCGCATTCGTTTTCTAGCCAACACGTCCCTTCAGCTACTGCAATCGCCAACTGGATAGCTAAAGATGTTTTCCCAGACTTACTAGCCCCCGAAATAATTAGTTTTTGATGTCTTCTCAGCACATTTTTCACTAGTGGTGGCTCATACAATGGTAACTTTTCCCATACACTCATAAGACTGGGCTGTGGTATTTCGTACAATTCTACGTGCCCATCCATTTGTATCACCTCCTTTCAAAGAATAAAGACGGCTAAGGGTCTGCGGTATTTTCGTTTCATAATAGCAACGCCAAATGCTTCGCCACATCGTTAAGTTCTCCTGCGATGATCAGTTCGCAAAGGTCATCAATAAAATTTTGCCCCCCTTCGGACAACTCGCCTTCGAGACCTTCCTTGAGCCATTTTGCCGCACCTTCTCTTTTTTGTTGATCAGCATTCTTTAATACAGATAAAAATTGGCTAACTGCTTGCTCCAGTAATTCATCGGATTTAGTCATGGCAAAGCACCTCTTGCAAGTTGTTCTCTAAGACAATGCCTGTTGTGCCATCACAAAACTGGATCAAAAAAATTTGTGGTTGAACCTCCTGTATAATTGTTCCAATCATGCCGTTAAATTGTCCTTTAATTACGCTTATCATTTAAATTACGCCCTTTCTGTGATAGAATAGGACAAAAGAATAGGGGTGTCCCACCTTTTTAGGTAGGGTGTCCCACTATATGTTGCCTTTTGCTAAAATTCCGCCAAGAATATACACAGCAAAGGCTTTTTCTTTTGTCCTCGTTTCATTTTATTCCTCTTTCTGACATTTGACTGAGTGACGTTGCAACTAAATGCCGCCAATTCTGGCGATTTCTTCCTGCGCCCCACGCTAGGATTATTTTTTGTGTTTCTCAAGAAATGCATCTGCATCTCGTTGATCAATTTTTTCATAACCATCGATCATTACGACACGTAAGCCTAATTTTTCAATGAATACATACTTCACAGTGTTGTAACTGGTGTTCATGTATTTTGCAGCTTGCGCCATCCCCATAAATCTAGGGAGCTCTAGCTTCTTCTTGTACTCCTCGATTAATAGCTGGGCTTGTTGTTTCCCTTCCTCTGCCGCTGTCTCTTTTATTACGTCAAGCAATGAGGGAGATAGGTCTAATTCATCAATACTTAGCTTCGCCATGATTTCACCACCTAACGAGCCGTCTCAGGCATTTTGAGCGTAGTTTGATAAATGACCCCACCATTGGCTAGAATCTCTTTTATTTGCTCGTACTCCATTCCTAGCCCAATCAAAGTGGCGATTTGTTGCTCTCTTTTATTCACTGCCTCGTGCTCTTCAATAGTCAAAAAATCTAAGATATTGTTGCCTTTCTCAACTCCTCGAGCTTTGCGGATTTGAGTAGCATTAAATCCAATTGCTGACTTATAGCACAAATTCGTGAAATGCTTATAGAAATGTGGTGAAAACCCTGCGTCACGGATTGCATCTGTCATAGATAGACGGATTTGCTTTCCGATTACTCTCTTTTCCTTCCAAACAATTTGACCGTCCATAAAAGCAATCAGGACTTTCCTTGCCCATGCTCTGAATTCACGAGCCTTTGGTTTCTGAGATAAGAAGGAGACCTCCATTATTCCATCACGTGTAAATAATCTACGTTCTCGCTTAACTACTCTATCCCCCTCAACCTCCGACAGTTTGTCGGTAGTTGAAAATTCTTTGTCCTTTAGATACGGATTCCTCTCAACAATTTTCTCAATCCCTTTTCTGTCGGTATATCCAAGTGCTTCAGCAAACTGATCCATACTCATGAACGGATTTCTATCTTTATCCATCCACAAATCACAATGAATACCTTGGAACAATTCTTCTTTAGCTAAAACTAATCCCTGCATCGCTTACCCTCCTTATTTTTTGGTACGTACTCGATTAGTTCACTAAGTGGAATCTGCAAGTAATCACAAATTTTAACCAATGTATCCAACTGAATGTTCATGGCACGCTGATAGTAAATTTCGCCTAGAGTTGCACGACTCAATCCAGTTGCCCTGTGAACCTCTGAAATCTTTACCAACCGCTCGCCTAAGATTCGAGAAAAATTATTTTTCATTGTAAATACTCCTTCCTTATAATAAAAAGTACAACTGAAGATGTACATTGTACAACCGTATGTTACACACGTATTTTGTAAAAGTCAACAAAAAAATAAAAGTAATTGTATTTTGTACACCTGAATGGTACTATTGATGCGTGAGGTGAACATTATGATTGAATTTAGATTGAAAGAAATGCTTGCTAAAAATAATATGACCATGGCTGATATAAATAAGAAAACTGGTATTTCTAAGAATGCATTAAGCCAATTAGCAAGCGGAACTTCCAAAGGGATACAGTTTCATACCCTTGAAAAAATTATTGAAGCATTAAAAGTACCAGTAGAAGACTTGATTGTTTACATTCCAAATTCACAGCAAAATATCAAATTTTCATTCGATTTGAATAAAGCAACAGGAGGGGTTATAGTTCCTGTCTTTAGTGAAAGTATTGGTGGAAGTGATGAAGAGAGTGCATTCGAGTATGTCGATAACATTCGATTTGTTATCCATCCGTTAGAAGTATTGATTGAAGCAGACGGTTTTACAGCCTCATTTAACCTTACTTGCGATATACAGCTTATTATCACTGAATCGAAAGAATTAGATGCCGTTATCGTCACTACTAATTTCCCAAGATCTGCTACTGAACTTTTATCCGTGCGTTTTGATTCTTATGACTTTAGAGAGGCTTTTGTAGAATATATAACCGATCTAGCTTCAGTTGAATTTAGCGAATATGTGAACGATTTTTATCCATCTGAATTTGTTCTAAACGGTGACATAGGTTAACGATCCTACATACCAGCGCCCCACGCTAGGTACTGGGAGGAAAAAATATAATGGCAACAAAGCAAAATCCAATTAAAAAGTATACAAAAAAAGACGGTTCAACCGCCTACATGTTCAAGAAATATTTAGGAATTGATTCCGTTACTGGGAAACAAAGAGAAACCACAAGGCGGGGCTTCGCATCACTAAAAGAAGCCAAGCTAGCCTATGCTAGGTTAGACATCGATGTGGCTGAGAATGGAATTAAACAACGCTCGTCAAATCGAGCATACAAGGAAGTATTCGAGGATTGGTTTAATCTGGTGTATAAAACAAAAGTCAAAGAGAGCACCTATTGGAACACGAGGATCATCTTTGACAAGCATATTCTGCCTGCATTAGGATCTTACAACATCAAAGCGATCACTGTAACAGCTTGCCAAAAACAGGCAAATGCTTGGTGCAAAGATAATCCGAATCGCTACGATCGCTATATCAACTACGCAGGAATGATTTTTAAGTATGCTGAATCCATAGGAGAAATCCAATCTAACCCGATGCAAAAAATAATACTCCCTACTCCTGTAGAAAGTATAGAAGGCGATGAACCAGAAGTGATTAATTTTTGCGATCGTCAAGAACTGCTATCCCTTCTAAAGGAACTCAAGGAAAATTATCCTTTTAAACGATTTGTATTCTTCTCACTCCTTGCTTATACAGGTTTGCGAAAAGGTGAGGCATTGGCTCTAACATGGCGAGACATTGACTTCAAACATCAGACTCTAACAGTAAACAAAACGCTTGCTGTTGGCAAGAATGGAACTGCCTTGATCCAAAAACCAAAGACTAAAGCAGGAGTTAGAACAATTAGTATAGATTCCGACACTGCAGACCTATTAAAAGAATGGCGCTATCATCAAAAGAAACATATCGATTTACTAGCTATGATGCCGTCCATCGAACAGCTAGTATTTGCAAAAGACGAGGATAACGGCTTGATGAATCCAAGAACACCACAAACATGGCTCGATACCCTTTATCGCAAAAACAAATCATTGCATCAGATAACGCCTCATGGATTCCGTCATACTCATGCATCGCTATTATTTGAAGCAGGTGCAAGTATGAAGCAAGTGCAAGCTCGTCTGGGGCACAGTAATATAAAAACAACGATGAATGTTTACACTCATGTCACTAAAGAAGGCAAAGAAGAAACTGCAGATATTTTCGGTGAATTTATGAAGAATGGGAAAAGTCTGGGTCAATCTCTGGGTCAAAATAAAAACCCCGCTCAATAAAGGCGGGGTAAACGTTGGCGTAACAACGTTAGTTAGATTATTTGTTTAAAGCGTCTTTTGCTTGGTCAGCTAATGCAGTAAATGCTGCTGCATCGTGGACAGCCAAGTCAGCTAACATTTTGCGGTTGATGTCGATTTCAGCTAATTTCAAACCATGCATCAATTTTGAGTAGCTTAAGCCATTCATACGAGCCGCTGCGTTGATACGAGCGATCCACAATTTACGGAAGTCGCGTTTCTTTTGACGACGATCGCGATATGCGTAGTTGTATGAATTCATTACTTGTTCTTTTGCTGTTTTAAATAAAGTGTGTTTTGAACCGTAGTAACCTTTTGCTAATTTCAGCATTTTTTTGCGACGTTTACGAGTTACTGTTCCACCTTTTACACGTGCCATGTATAATTCCTCCTAATAAAAATAGATCTTTAAATTTCAGTGATTTTTCGTTCTTATTTCATTTTTGCTAGTTGTTGACGAATACGTTTGAAATCGCCACTAGAAACCATGCGCGCTTTACGTAATTGACGGCGTTGTTTTTTAGTTTTGCCGTGGAAACGGTGACTTGTAAACGCACGGAAGCGTTTCAATCCGCCTTTACCAGTACGTTTGAAACGTTTTGCTGATCCGCGGTGTGTTTTTTGTTTTGGCATGACTATATTTCCTCCTCAAAATCTTTCGTTATCCGACTATTGACTGTCCAACAATCAGTTAGTCATTCAAATTACTTACTGTCGTTTTTCGGTGCCAGCGTCAAGAACATGCTGCGTCCGTCCATTTTCGCTTTTTGTTCCACTGTTGCAATATCAGCAGTTTCTTCAGCTAAGCGATCTAAGACTTTTTGACCAATTTCTTTGTGGGTAATGGCACGGCCTTTGAAACGGATAGAAGCTTTCACTTTATCGCCTTTCTCTAAGAACTTACGTGCATTACGAAGTTTTGTATTGAAGTCATTCAAATCAATTGTTGGACTTAAACGAACTTCTTTTACATTGATCACTTTTTGTTTTTTACGCGCTTCGCGGTCTTTCTTTTGTTGCTCGAAACGGTATTTTCCGTAGTCCATGATTCGCGCTACTGGTGGTTTTGCACCTGGAGCAACTAACACAAGATCCAAGTTTGATTGTTCTGCAATTTGCAATGCTTCTGCTTTTGACTTAACTCCTAATTGCTCACCATCTGAACCGATCAATCGTAATTCACGTGCACGAATGCCGTCGTTAACCATCATATCCTTTGCTATGGTCATTCACCTCCAAATATTATGAGAGAAAGAAAAGCTTACCGAATAAACGGCAATAAAAAAACGAGTTCTTTTGATAGAACCCGCACGTACTCCATCTACATTACATCATAGATGAAAACTATCTAGCCCAGTGACTGTATCAACTAAGGCGAGAAGCGGGTGCTTCTGCTTTTATTTCTCAACTCAATTATCTTATCAAATTCAATTCTATTTGTCAAACCTTTTTTCTTACTTTATAGTACGTCTCCCAATCTTATTAAAGAAGCTCCACTATGGATTCGAATTCACTGATCATTTTATCAGTCATGTCACCTTTGTCTACTTAATAGCTTTCATTTTATATAACTGCCATACTATCAATTTTAAATAACTAAATAATGAGTATTTTAATTCAAAGAAAAAAGAAGTATCTATTTATACAACTATTTTTTCGCGTTTTCAAAAAAGGTACTAAAACCTTAAAAACCAACACAATAACAAACTATATCATTTATATCTGTGTGATTTTTATTACCTACACATCGGTATAAACTGGTTCGTATCTCCTTATTTTTTCTGATAATCTTATTTTAAGATAACAGAACAAAGAGTAACGGACGAATATTCCAATTCTTTCTTTCGTTATCTAAAAACTATTTTTACTTATGGAGGGAAAAATGAAAAAACAAATTTTGGGTACAGTTTTATGCTCGGGTATTTTATTCGGAGCAAGTTTAGCGATTGGGGAGCAAGATGCTTCTGCACATGGTTACGTACAATCGCCAATCAGTCGTGCGTATCAAGGACACTTGGATCGTAACGTTAATTTAGCTGCAGCAGTAGCAAAATATGGTCCTGTGATTTATGAACCACAATCATTAGAAACTGCTAAAGGTTTCCCAGCAGCTGGTCCTGCTGACGGACGCATCGCTTCTGCAAACGGTGCGGTTGGAGGAAGCTTTTTACTAGACAACCAAACAGAAACAATGTGGACAAAACAAAACTTAGATACAGGTGTGAATACCTTCAGATGGCGTTATACACAATCTCATCGTACAACTAAATGGCATTACTATATTACTAAAGTAGGTTGGAACCCAAATGCGCCATTAAAACGTAGCGATTTGGAATTATTAGCAACGATCGATCATGGTGGGGCGCAAGCTTCAACAAATCCTTCACACTCAGTGAATATCCCTAATGACCGTCTTGGTTATCATGTTGTTTTAGCTGTTTGGGATATCCATGATACAGGTGCTGCCTTCTACCAAGTAGTCGATGTCAACTTGAAAGGTGACTCAGCAATTCCTGTCGCACCAACTGCACCACAAAATGTTCGTGCAACGAACGTAACTTCTTCAACTGTACAATTAGCTTGGAACAGTCAAGCAAATACTGCGTCTTACAACGTTTACCGCGATGGCGCATTGATTGGAAATACAACATCTCCAGATTTCAGTGATGCTAACTTAACTGCTGATACTTCTTACAACTATGAGATCGAAGCAGTTGGACAAACTGGCTTAGTCTCTGCTAAAACAGCATTGACAGTGAAAACAGCAACAGAAAATACACAAGAAAAACCAACGACACCAACTCATTTACACTCTATGGGTCAAACAAGCTCAAGTGTTTCATTGATGTGGGGTGCTTCAACTCACTCGAAAGGAATCAAACAATACAATATCTACCGTAACAATCAATTGATCGGCTCAACAAGCGATACTGTATTCGACGTGACTGGATTAGCTGCAAACACTGCTTACTCATTCACAGTTCGCGCAGTCAGCAACACGGATGAATTATCTGATGCAAGTAACGTATTGTCAATCACGACTGATCGCGATGACAACGGTGGAGACGGTGGCGGTGAAGTGACTCCTGGACGTCAATGGACAGTAGGAAGCCTATTTTCACCTGTTTCATATACAGCTGGTGAAGAAGTGATCCATAATGGTGTGACTTATATCACTTGGCAATCTCACTTGAACTATGGAGATACTAACTGGGCTCCTGGAATTGCTCATTCATTATTCTATCCTAAATAAACAAAACCTTATAAACGTAATTAAAACGATAATATAGAAAACGTTCCATAGAAACAAAACTCCAATAAAGTTGAGGCATAAACCGAAGTTTTGACCTCAAAATCAGTCAGCACCTGCGAAGTCCGGCTCGGATTTTGCGAGTGCTGATTTTTTTTAACAGGCCTTCCACTACTCTCTCTGTATCCAATTCCTTCTATAATATGTAGAATAGCTTCTAGTTGCTGTTTTGGGCAATTGAAAAGTTAATATATAAAGATCTACGTCCATAAAAGATGACACACCAATCTCCAAACTTTATATGTTAAATAAATGAGAAAAATTAAAAAATAACAACAGATTACAAGGGTTCATTTTGTGAAAGAAAAAAAATTTCATCATCATATTTCCCTTTTGTTTTTGTATATGCAAAATAAAAAACAAATTTCAAATAAAATAATCAATAAAATAGCCTTTAAATCAATATTTATTCATATTAGGGATAATACTACCACAACTTGGAGTCAAGACCCAATTTTACCTAATGGTCGGTATAAACAGATTATCAAAAGTTGCTATTCTCTGATAATATTAAATACAGATAACAACGAAACACATCGATCAAGTAATAAACATCGACTTTACTAGTTATCTAAAATATCATTTTATCTATGGAGGGAAACATGAAAAAACAAATTTTAGCAACAGTTTTATGCTCTAGCGTTTTAGTAGGAGTAGGATTATCTATCGGAGGACAAGACGCTTCAGCTCACGGTTACGTGCAGTCACCAATCAGTCGTTCTTATCAAGGACACCGTGACCGCCTAGTTAACCACAATGCAGCATTAGCACAATACGGTCCAGTAATTTACGAACCACAATCATTAGAAGCATTGAAAGGCTTCCCAGCTGCTGGTCCTGCTGACGGACGCATCGCTTCTGCAAACGGCGCGGTTGGAAACAACTTCAACTTAGACCGCCAAACTGCGACAATGTGGACAAAACAAGACTTGAATACAGGTCCTAATACTTTCACTTGGCGCTATACACAATCTCATAGTACAACTAAATGGCATTACTATATTACAAAAGCAGATTGGAATCCAAATGATCAATTAGATCGTAGCGATTTTGAGTTGTTAACGACAATCAACCACGGTGGAGCTCAAGCTGCAACGAACCCATCACACTCAGTGAATATCCCTAGCGACCGTCTTGGTTACCATGTTGTTTTAGCAGTTTGGGATGTACACGATACAGCAATGGCATTCTACCAAGTAATCGACGTGAACTTGAAAGGTGACTCAGCAATTCCAGTAGCACCAACTGCACCACGTAACGTTCGCGCAACTGACGTGACTTCTTCAACTGCTCAATTGACTTGGGATGGACAAGCAAATGCTTCATCATTCAACGTTTATCGTGACGGTCAATTATTAGGCAATACAGCTTCACCAGATTTCAGCGATCAAAACTTAACTGCGGAAACTACATACACATATGAAATCGAAGCAGTAGGCCAAACAGGATTAGTTTCTGAAAGAACAGCTCTATCTGTAACAACTTTATCTGAAACTGCAGAAGAAAAACCAACTGCACCTAGAAACTTACATTCAATGGGCCAAACAAGCTCAAGCGTTTCATTGATGTGGGGAGCTTCAACTCACTCGAAAGGAATCAAACAATATGATATCTTCCGTAATGGCGAGTTGATTGGTTCAACTTCTGAAACTGTTTTTGAAGTAGAAGGTTTAACTCCTGAAACACAATACTCATTTGTTATTCGCGCAATCAGCAATGAAGGCGATGTTTCAGAAGCAAGTAACACATTAACAATCACAACTGATCGCGATGAAAATGGCGGCGACAATGGCGGCGACAATGGTGGTGACAATGGCAACGGTGGCGGCGAAGTCGTTACTGGACGTCAATGGACAGTAGGAAGCTTCTTCTCACCAGTTTCTTATACAGCAGGTGAAGAAGTTGTCCACAACGGTGTGACTTACATCACTTGGCAGTCTCACTTGAACTATGGTGATACAAACTGGGCACCAGGAATTGCTCACTCACTATTCTTCCCTAAATAATTCAACTCACTAACCCTTGATCGACTAAACGACGATTAAAATAAAAAAGACAATCACTCATTTGTGGTTGTCTTTTTTTGCATTCATTACTTAGATAATACAAAGTTCAATTGGAGCTAGAACGCTTTATACGATTAGTCCTCTACGCGTTTCGACTAGCTTTTTTTCAATCATTTGCAACACTTGTGCTTTCGCTGTAGCGTCTTCTACAAAATTCAAGCAGTCTCCATCGATTTGGATCTTGGGGCTTTCATTGTACGCGTCATACCATTGATCATAACGTCGATTCAATTCTTGATAATAGTCATATAGATTCGGGTCAAAAGAAAGTTGCTCATACGCGCGCCCTCTTTTTTCGATCCGTTCCAACATCGTCGAAAAAGATACGCGAATATGAACTAATAGATCCGGATGTTTTTTTGATGCAGCGTATGGAAGTTCTTCCATCATATTCGCCAGTAATTCATCATACACTTGGACTTCTGTTTTTGTTGCTCGTCCTAGATCCGCATTTAAATGAAATAATAATGAATCCTCGTAGATCGAACGGTCTAACACATTATTATCGTCTTGCATCGCTTGCTTGATACTTGCAAATCGCTTATTCAAAAAATAAATTTGCAATAAAAACGCATATTGTTCCGGGTTTGCATAAAACAAAGGCAATACCTCGTTGTCATCGATCGATTCATAAAATGCCTGACTCTTAAAATGGTCAGCAATCATTTTGGTTAAGCTTGATTTCCCTGCTCCTATCGTTCCTGCTAAAACAATCACACTAATTGTCCTCCAACTCTCTTACCCACTAAATACAGTGCTTTTTTATCACGTTTTTAAATATAACCCCAATATCTTGTGGTGTCAAATAGATTCGGTGAATTTTCTTACCTAAAAAAATCAAAATTTTATTAAGAAAATGACGTTTTTTATCGAGAAATCGTATTCTTTATTTTACTTCTGGACTGGTTTTAGTAAAATAAAGAAGGACTGTTTTTTGAACAAATCTTGCGCACTTGGTAATAGGTGCTTTATTTTTTGTTCAAAAGCTACTTTTACAGGAAAAGAAGGAGTTGTATTATGGCAATTTGTGGCCAAGGGGAATCAAGTGGGAAATTGATTTTAATGGGAGAGCATGCGGTCGTTTATGGCGAGCCTGCGATTGCCTTTCCGTTTTATGCAACAAAAGTAACCGCTACACTTGAAACACTCCCATCAAACAATAAAGATCAACTTATTTCTTCCTACTATACAGGAAATTTAATCGACGCACCTCATGCGTTGAACAATATCAAACAGTTGGTTGCTGGTCTAAAAGCACAGCACCATATAGCAGACACGTTGCACTTGGATATTAAGAGTACCGTTCCCGCAGAACGTGGGATGGGCTCCAGCGCAGCTGTTGCTACTGCGATCACACGAGCTTTTTATTCAGCCTATGAATTGCCGCTATCCCGAGAGCAATTATTGGGACATGTGCAAATTTCTGAAAAAATCGCTCATGGAAATCCCAGTGGCATCGATGCTGCCGCAACAAGTGGACTCGAACCGATCTATTTCACGAAAGGACATCCTTTTGATTATTTCTCGTTGAATATCGATGCTTTCTTGATCGTCGCTGACACAGGAATCAAAGGACAAACCCGTGCGGCGGTGAAAGATGTGGCACACCTTTTTGAAAAAGATGCGCAGAAAACTGGACAAAAAATCCAACAACTAGGATACTTGACGAAACAAGCTAAAAAAGCAATCATCGACAACTCACCAGAAAACCTGGCTGAGGCAATGAATGATGCTCAGCTCATCCTGAAAAGTTTAACGATCAGCAATGACTTTTTAGATACTCTGATCACTACCGCTCGCACTGCTGGCGCTTTAGGCGCAAAATTGACTGGTGGTGGACGAGGCGGATGTATGATTGCCTTAGCACAAACAAAAAAAGAAGCTCAAGAAATCAGCCATGCACTAATTGAAGCAGGTGCAGCTGAAACTTGGATTCAAGGATTAGGAGTACATACCTATGCTTAAAGGTAAAGCCCGGGCTTATACAAATATCGCCTTGATCAAATATTGGGGCAAAAAAAACGAAGAATTGATTCTTCCAATGAATAACAGTTTATCTCTCACTCTCGATGCTTTCTATACAGAAACCGAAGTGATTTTTTCAGATACATTCACGAACGATCTGTTCTATTTAGACGATGAGTTACAAACAGAAGCTGCGACGAAAAAAATCAGCCGCTTCCTTGATCTTGTACGCAAACAAGCGAATATAAACAAACACGCAAAAGTAATTAGTCACAATTTCGTTCCCACAGCCGCAGGGTTAGCTTCTTCTGCAAGCGGACTAGCTGCATTAGCTGGTGCTTGTAATGAAGCTTTAGGACTCGGTTTGGATCAACAAGCCTTATCTAGACTTGCTCGTCGCGGCTCCGGTTCTGCTTGTCGTAGTATTTTTGGCGGCTTTGTCGAATGGGAAAAAGGCCACGACGATCAAACCTCTTACGCGCAACAAATCCCTTCGAACGGTTTTGAAGAGGATCTAGCGATGGTCTTTGTCTTGATCAACGACCAGCAAAAAGATGTTTCCAGTCGTGACGGCATGCGTCGCACAGTTGAAACTTCGCATTTTTATCAAGGCTGGCTTGATTCAGTCGAAAATGACTTACTGGAATTGAAGCAAGCTATCACTGAAAAAGCGTTCCAAACACTTGGTGAGGTCATGGAACGAAACGGCTTGAAGATGCACGGCACAACGTTAGCCGCTACACCGCCATTTACGTATTGGTCACCTGACAGTTTAAAGGCGATGCAAGCAGTTCGTGAACTACGTGCGTCAGGAATTCCTTGCTATTTCACCATGGATGCGGGGCCAAATGTCAAAGTGTTAGTTGAAAAGAAAAATCAAACGGCGGTTCAAGAAAAATTCATTGAATTATTTAGCCGACAACAAGTGATCGTTGCTCATGCTGGGCAAGGAATCACGATTATTGAATAAAGGGAGATTTTTATGGTTGAAGTGTCTGCACCCGGAAAACTTTATATCGCTGGAGAATATGCAGTGGTCGAAACAGGACATCCTGCAATCATCGTGGCAGTTGATCAATTTGTCACAGTGACAGTAGAAGCTGCTCGGAAAGTCGGAAGTATCCAATCCGCACAATACAGCGAGATGCCTGTGCGTTGGACTCGACGAAAAGGCGAACTCGTTTTGGATATCCGTGAAAATCCATTCCATTATATTCTTGCGGCCATACGTTTAACTGAAAAATATGCGCAAGAAAAGAACATTCTTCTTTCATTCTATGATTTGAAGGTAACGAGCGAGTTAGATAGCTCAAATGGTAGAAAGTACGGCCTAGGTTCGAGTGGTGCAGTGGCAGTAGCGACTGTTCGAGCGTTGAACCAATTTTATGCACTGAATTTGTCTCAGCTTGAGATTTTTAAAATTGCAGCGTTAGCGAACCTTGCTGTCCAAGACAATGGTTCTTGTGGCGATATTGCGGCTAGCTGTTACGGTGGTTGGATTGCGTTTTCCACTTTTGACCACCAATGGCTTAAAGAACAAGAATCAAACAAAACGATCAGCGAATTATTAGCTCTGGATTGGCCTGGCTTATCCATCGAACCATTGTATACACCGGAAGATCTCCGTTTATTGATTGGTTGGACTGGAAGCCCTGCCTCTACTTCTGACTTAGTTGACCAAGTGCATCGCTCTCGTGAAGATAAAATGGCAGCTTATCAACAATTTCTTGAAGATAGCACGCGTTGCGTCAACACGATGATCCAAGGATTCAAAGAAAACGATGTCGCTTTGATCCAAGATATGATTCGTAAAAACAGAGAGTTATTACGTGATTTATCTGCTATCACTGGCGTCTTGATCGAAACACCCGCATTAAATAAGCTATGTTGTTTAGCTGAACAATTTGAAGGTGCGGCGAAATCTTCTGGTGCTGGTGGCGGGGATTGCGGTATCGTGATCGTCGATCAAAAGTCAGGCATCCTACCGTTGATGAGTGCGTGGGAAGAAGCTGAGATCACTCCTCTTCCACTGCATGTCTACCATCAACAGAAAGAGGACAAATTATGAATCGAAAAGATGAACATGTCTCATTAGCCAAAGCATTCCATAATAAACAGAAAAATGAATTTGACTTCGTTCGGCTCGTTCATCATCCTCTCCCACAGAGCAATGTTGCACAGGTATCGCTCACGACAGAAGTTGCAGGGTTTGTTCTTTCGAGCCCGTTTTACATCAATGCTATGACAGGTGGTAGCGAAAAAACAAAAAAAATCAATCATGACCTTGCACAAATTGCCAAAAGTGCTGGGTTGATGATTGCTACCGGTTCTGTTAGTGCCGCGTTAAAGGATCCTTCTGTCGCAGATTCTTATACTATCATGCGAGATGTCTATCCTGAAGGAAAAATCTTAGCGAATGTCGGTGCTGGCACTTCTGTTGCACGTGCCAAAGAAGCCGTACAACTCTTCAATGCAGATGCGTTACAAATCCATTTAAATGCGCCGCAAGAGTTAGTCATGCCTGAAGGGGATCGTGATTTTTCACAATGGAAGGAACTGATTTCAGAAATCCAACAAACTCTTGATGTACCAGTGATCGTCAAAGAAGTGGGCTTTGGGATGACTAGAGAAACCATCATTGAATTAGCGGAATTAGGTATCCGAACGATCGATGTCAGTGGGCGTAGCGGCACGAGTTTCACGCAAATCGAGAATGCTCGTCGTAAAAAACGTGAATTGGCTTATCTGACTGATTGGGGACAGTCTACTGTGTCCTCTCTCCTTGAAGCAAATGAAGCAAACACGAATGTCGAAATCATTGCTTCTGGTGGTATACGAAACGCTTATGATATCTTTAAAGCTTTGTGCCTTGGTGCGAATGCTGTGGGGATTTCCGGAACGATTTTAACGCATTATATGACATACGGTGTCGAGGAAACGATTGCTCTGATGGCACAGTGGCAAGAAGAGCTCCGGATGCTCTATACCATGGTTGGCGCCACAAAAACGAGTGATTTAACAAAGCAATCCTTGATTTTGTCTGGCCCCGTCAAAGAATGGTGTGAGGCAAGAGATATTCCATTGTCGAAATATGGGCGACGTAAATAAAAATGACGAGTGCATACAAAGCACTCGCCATTTTTTGTTTATTATGGTTGTTTTCCGATATAAGCTAAGATACCGCCATCGACGTATAACACATGCCCATTCACGAAGTCTGAAGCATTCGATGCTAAGAAGACAGATGGTCCAGCTAAATCGATTGGATCGCCCCAACGAGCGGCTGGTGTACGGCCAACGATGAATTGATCAAATGGATGACGCTCCCCATTTTCTTGTGTTTCTCTTAATGGCGCAGTTTGTGGTGTCGCGATATAACCTGGTCCGATCCCATTACATTGGATGTTGTATTGTCCATATTCTGAAGCAATATTTTTCGTCAACATTTTCAATCCACCTTTAGCAGCAGCATAGGCACTGACTGTTTCACGACCAAGCTCACTCATCATTGAACAAATATTGATGATTTTTCCGCCACCTTTTTCAATCATATCAGGGATCACTGCTTTAGACATGATGAATGGTGCATTCAAGTCCACGTCGATGACTTGACGGAAATCCGCCGCATCCATCTCGATCATCGGTGTCCGTTTGATGATTCCTGCATTATTCACCAAAATATCGATTGCCCCAACTTCTGATTTAATTTGTTGGACCATTGCTTGTACAGCTGACTCATCAGTGACATCACAAACATAACCTTTTGCTTCAATGCCGATTTCTTTATAGTTGGCAATTCCTTCATCTACTGATTCCTGAGTTAGATTGTTAAATACGATTGTTGCCCCAGCTTCTGCTAATGAGCGGGCGATCTCAAAACCGATTCCGTAGACGGCTCCGGTAACTAAAGCGACTTTATTATCTAAGCGAAACATTTCCATATTGAATGACATTTTCATCTCCCTTTCTTATTTCAATTGATCCATTGATACCATATCCATATCTGTGTACGTGATATTTTCGCCGCACATTGCCCAGATAAACGAATAATTACTTGTCCCAACACCTGAGTGGATCGACCAGCTCGGTGAAATCACTGCTTGTTCATTATCTACAACTAAATGTTTTGTTTCATCTGGTTTACCCATCATATGGAAAACCCGTGTGTCTTCGTTCGCATAATCAAAGTAAACATACGCTTCCATACGTCGTTCATGTGTATGACAAGGCATGGTGTTCCATGAACTACCTGGCTCTAAAATGGTGTAACCCATCTGTAACTGACAGCTCTCACACACGTTTGGATGGATGTATTGGTAGATTTTACGTTCATTCAACGTCACACCTTCTCCTGTTTCCATCGGTTTCACTTGGTCGATGCTGATTTTTACATTTGGATATTTATGATGCGCTGGCACTGAACTGATATAAAATTTTGCTGGGTTCTCTGGATCAACTGAAGAGAACACCACATGTTTTGTTTCTTTGCCAATGTAGTAACCATCTTGTTTCTTCATTTCTTCTTTTTCGCCATCGATCTCAATAAATCCTGGTCCACCGATATTGATCACACCAAGTTCGCGGCGTTCTAAGAAATAAGTAACACCTAATTCTTTATCTAATGTGATTTCCAACTCCTTAGTCGTTGGTGTCACTCCGCCAAAGATCATACGATCATTGTGCGTATAAGTAAGGCTGATCTTGCCTGGAACAAAGACTTTCTCTACTAAAAATTCATTTCTTAATTGCTCCGTTGAGTAATGACGAATATCCTCTGGACTATGTGTATAACGTGTTTCCATTTCTTGCATGTTGATAGACTCTCCTTTATCGAATGATTTTTCCAGAACCGCTGGCGATAAAACCAGCAACTTCGGATTGATTAAATTGATTGCAATCCCCATGAATGGTATGTTTCAATGCAGAGGCTGCTGTGGCGAAAGCAATGATTTCTTGCGGCTGCATCTCCTCTAAGATTCCATGAAGCAAACCACCAGCAAACGCATCGCCACCACCTACACGATCAACGATCGACGTGATTTGGTGAACCGGTGATTCAACATATTGACCATTCATCCATAAGGTACCTTGCAAGTCATTTGCACTCGCTGAATGCACCGTGCGTTTTGTTGAATAAAACGTTTGGATGTTAGGAAATTTTTCTTGCATTTTTTCGTAATAATAAATGAGCGGATCTTCTGTCAATCGAGGTGCTTGTTCAATCCCCAATAAATAGAGCGCATCCATTTCTCCAGCTGAACAAATGTCCACGAGCGGTAATAATTGCTCTAAAGCCTGACCCGCTTCTTGCTGTGTCCACAGCTTCCCTCGGTAATTGATATCAAAACTGATTTGACAACCTGCCTCTTTGGCTGCCTCCATGATTTCTTTGGTCAGCCATCGCCAATTTTCTGATAATGCCGGTGTGATTCCTGAAACATGGAAGATATCGACTTCTTTAAAACAGTCCGCTAGTGACCACTCCAAGTGATCCATGACCGCAAAACTGGAACCGGCACGATCATAGATGACCGACGCTGCTCGTTCACCGATTCCTGTTTCCATATAATATGTGCCGAGCCGAGGACCGCCTTTTAACAGTAGGCTAGTATCTACCCCATAGCTTCGTAAGTGTTTTTCGACTGCCAGTCCTAGTGAATGCTCTGGGACTTTTGACATGAACGAAACCCTATGTCCGTAATTTGCTAATGAGATCGCGACATTCGCTTCCCCACCACCGTAATGCGCGCAAAAACGATCACTGTCTTGCAACCGCTGCCCTTGTTCTGTTGACAAGCGCAGCATGATTTCTCCAAGTGTAACAACTCTTCCCATGAGCGGTTACCCCACAATTTCTTTCATTTTTGTTGCATATTGTTGAGCGACTTTTGTCACTTCTTCAAAATCCCCATGAGCTGCTGGAGCAAGTAAGTTTCCGCCAACACCTACAGTGACCACGCCTGCATCGAACCAATCCTTCATATTTTCTAAGCTGACTCCACCAGTTGGCATGATATTGACATGTGGCATCGGTGCTTTGAATGCAGAAATAATACTTGGTCCGAAAGCACTTCCAGGAAATAATTTGACGATATCTACACCACTTTTTAGTGCTGTTTTGATTTCATCGATCGTCATACAGCCCGGTAAGTATGGGACTTGGTATAAATTACAGAGTTCTGCAGTTTCCTGATCAAAACAAGGACTAACGATATACTCAGCACCTGCCAATATCGCTAAACGTGCGGTGATTGCATCTAACACTGTCCCTGCACCGATCACTACATCATTTTGATCTTTATAGGTTGTTACCAACTCTTTGATTACTTGATCTGCTTGAGGCACCGTAAAAGTTAATTCAATACCTGTTAATCCACCTTTGATAATAGCATGACACGCATTTAATGCTTCTTCAGCTGTTGCTCCACGTACGACTGCAATAACCCCCGCTTGCTTCAAGCGAGATAAGATATCCATTTTTTTCATTTCCCCACCCGTTTCTTATTTGGAAATCATATTTTACAATAAAGAAATTTACATCTTTATTATACGGCAGGAAAAAAAAAATGCAAACGCTTTTTAGCTATTTGCAAAAGTTTTTTCGATTTCTTCCTTTGTTTTTAAAATTGTTTGAATGATTTGAGCCTTACTTTCCTCACTCAATCGATACTTCGGCATACTGACACTGAATGCCCCAACTATTTGCTGGTCATGAACTAAAGAAGTACCGATACAGAAAATATCTTTTTCGACTTCTTCATCATCAAAAGCAATTTTTGTCTGTTCGACTTGTTGGATTTCTTTTTTTAATTTCAATGGATTGGTGATGGTATATTCTGTAAATGGAATCAACGGACATTGTTCAATATACTGTTGATATTGCTCGTCCGTAAAATGTGCTAGTACAGCTTTTCCCATTGCTGAGCTATACAACGGTCTGGTAATACCGATTTTCGAAGACATGCGGATCGTTTGATTTTTAGGGTCTAATTTATTGACGTAGAGAATCTCATTATTATCTAAAATACCTAAATGAATGGTTTCATCAATTGTTTGCTGTAATTTTTCCAAGAATGGTAAAGTCCGTTCTACGAGATCGATTTGATCGATATTTTTGTTTGCATATCGAACGAGTTTCGCACCTAAACGGTAATTCTTTTCTTGATTTTTATTTACATAGCCAATCAATGACAAGGTATCTAAGATTTTTAATGTCGTGGATGAGGTCATGTTGCTGCCTTTAGCAATTTCTTGCAACGAAGCATCTGGATGCTCTGCTAAATAATCTAAAATATGTGAAGCTTTGATTAGAACGGTTCCATAAGGTTTTTTATTTTCCATATTACACTCTCCTATTTCTATATAGGAAATTATATCGGAAAGAAGGCAAATTTAAAAGGGTTCTTTATTTTCTTCTTCATAATGTGCGTAATGGACAAACTCTCCTGCCAAATCTTTTTTCAAAAATTCTTTCGGCGTCAAGCCAAATTCGGCTTTGAACGCCCGCAGATAATGCGGATAGGAGGCGAAGCCACATTTACTGTAAATGGAACTTGAACTGCCATATTCTCTTAATAGCTGTTTTGAATAGAGTAGTTTCTTCTTCATCACGTATTGATGGAAGGTAAAGCCTGTATATTTTTTGAATTCTCTGGTCACATGATATTTACTGATAAAAAACTCTTTTTCCATCTCTTTGAGGGTCAGCGGTTCGCTGAGATTCTTCGCGACAAATTGGATCATTTTTTCTAAGCGTTCATTCGGTACAGTAAAATTTTCTTCAGAAATATGCTCTTCCAACTGCACCATCCGATTGAGAAAGATCAGATATTCGACTAATGCTTGTTCATAGCGAATATCTGCACCATAATCTTTACGATCCAACGTTTGATCAACAAAGGCGAGTTTTTCTTTTAATATTTGCGGTTCGATATGTAATATCCGGCTTCGTCTTTCACCGATTGGCCAAAAACAGGCAGATAGATTCGACCATTTAGTGGAACGCCTTTCCAAGAATGCAGGGGTGATAAACATGTAGACTCGCTCAAATACGTCTGTTGATTGTCGGACGATCCGATGAAGATCTCTTGAGTGGATCAATAAGACATTTCCTGCTTGGATCGTAAATTGGCGGCCGTCTAAATAAAAAATGGCTTCTCCCTCCAAAGTGGCGTGGATCTCATAGAAATCATGATGATGATAGACCGTTTTATTTTGGCTAACGATATCTTTCACGTGATAAATCTCATATTGATCAGAGATCATCGTGTTGACTTCTTTTCCATTGATGTGTTTTTTCTCCATGCCTATCTCCCCTTTCCAATTGCTCAACAATGAGCAAACGTGCATTCCTTCGCTTTCTTATCCAGTGACGTGATCCAGTACTGACACCGCGTGTTTTAGCGCACTATCTTTTGTTTCTTCTAACACGATATAAAGATATGGCCGATGCTTCTGCGCGATTTTTACGATTGCTTCATAATCAATCATTCCCGTACCTAGATCAACTGGGACAATCTCCCCTTCATCAGAAACGAGATAGTCTTTTAGATGCAATCCGCAAATTTTTTCTCCAAAACGTTCAAAGGCTTCTTCCACTAATCCGACTTGTTGGTGATGATTTTCTGCAGTGATTAAGTTGGTTGGATCTAAAATGATCCCTAAATAGTCCGAATCGATCGCTGCAATCAACTCTGCTACACGATCAAGCGAATACAGCGGATGATTCAAGCCTGGTTCGATCCCGACCATCATTCGATGTTTTTCTCCAGCTCGCACTAATTGGCGAATCGCTTCAACGATTTGTGAAAAGGCCTCATCCGAAAAATTCTTCTCTGTATAACCAGCTTCACTTACACTCCCCGTCTCAGTTGCGACCATTGTTGCTCCAAAACTAGCAGCATATTGGAGGTATCGTTCAAATTGTCGCAGTACGGTTTCTCGAACAGATAAGTCAGGATGGATCATGTTGATATAACAGCTCAAAATACCGACACTCACGTCTTCTTTTGCTAAGGCCTGTTTTATATAATGCCCCATACCGGGATTGATCGCGTGACTATCTGTCGCGAGATCAGGAAAAGATCTACTTAATGCTAATTGTAGCGTAGAAATTTCTTGTTCGCTCGCTTTTTTTGCTAGATCATCCACGCTTTGTACAGTGGTCAAATCATGACCTCTAGCAACTAGGTTTAATTTCATCCTTGTTCCCCCTTTATCCTAAAAGATCCGGCAACCACATCACGATTTGCGGGAAATACGTAATCAAAAATAAAACAGCTAAGATGACACCATAAAATGGTAACAATGGTTTCAACATTTTTTCTGCTTTCACACCACCGACACTTGCACCTACATAAAGACCTGTCCCAACTGGCGGAGTGATCGAGCCAACACACAGATTCATGATTGAAAATAGTCCATAATGTACCGGATCGACGCCAACACTTGTCGCAATCGGTAAGAAAATCGGTGTAAAGATCAAAATAGCCGGAGCGACATCCATAAACATCCCAACAAGTAATAAAATGATATTTATCAGTAATAAAATAATGAATCGATTATCAGTGACCCCAATGATCAAACTACTGATTGCTTGAGGTATCCCTGTAAATGCCATCGCAAAAGACATCATGGAAGACGTTGCTAATAAAAACATGATCGTTCCAGACATCGCGACAGATTGGACTAACATCTTAGGTATATCTTTTACTTTCACTGTCTTATAGTAGAACAAGGAAATCAATAAGGAGTACAATACGGCAATCGCTGATGCTTCAATCGCCGTAAAGATCCCAGTCAAAATACCACCGATGATGATCACGATCAACGCCAAGCTTGGGATCGCTTCTTTTAACACTTTGCCAACTTGCTTCCCTTGCCCTTTTTGGACTGTCGGATACTTATTTTTCTTCGCCACCACAAATGCAACCAACATGATCCCTAGCGACCACAGTGCCCCGACGAGGTAACCGCCCATGAATAAAGCGGAAATTGATGCTCCTCCGGCGACTAGAGAGTACATGATGAACGCAGTACTTGGCGGAATCACCATCCCTGTAGGTGCTGAAGCAATGTTAACGGCTGTCGCAAATTTGCGGTCATAGCCTTCTTCTACTTGTTGTGGGATCAACACCCCACCAATCGCTGTCGACGCAGCAATCGCTGAACTGGAGATCGAACCGAACAACGCATTTCCTAAAACATTCGTATGCGCTAAAGAGCCTGGGATTCGTCCAACGAACAACATGGCAAAATCAACTAATTTCTTGGCAATTCCACCATGGTTCATTATGATTCCCGAAAAAACGAAAAATGGAATGGCAATCAGTGAGAAACTATTGATACTACCGACCATTTTTTGTGCAGAACTAAACGCTGATACGTCAAAAGGTATCACTAATAACAATGTGACCATCGATGAAAAAGCAATACTGATTGCAATCGGCATGCCAACGATCAACAAAAAGACAAAAACAAAAAATAAAATTGCACCTGCTTCTAAAGCCATCAAATTCCCCCTATCCTTTTTCCTGAACGACAGATTTCCCATTCATTGCCTCAAACAAATTGATCAAACTATAAATGATGATCAACACACCTGAGACTGGGACCGATAAATAGACATAGCCCATCGGAATACCTAATGACGGCGAAATTTGTCCCATTGTCAACGTGACGGCATTCCAACCACCATAAACCATGATCGTTACGGCAAAAGCCAAAAATAGACACTGAACGACGATTTCCAATACATTGGCTTTTTTACCAGTTAGTTTCTCACTCAGCAAAGTGACCGCTAAGTGACCTTTTTGACCGACAACATAGGCAGAAGAAAGCATGGCAAACCAAACTAGTCCAAAACGCACTAACTCTTCCGTTACTGTATTGGGATTCCCTAAAATCGTTCGTGAAAAAACTTGCCACAAAACAATCACGATCATGCCGATCAGCAGGCACGCTCCTACTAGTTCCAATAGTCGACTCATTACTGCTTTCATCTGTTACACCCCTTCTTCTTGGATCATTTGATAAAGCGCCTGAAAGTCCGGATTATTTTTGAATTCATCATGCAGCGGTGCGACGGCTTCACGAAATGGCGCATTGTCTACTTCATTGAACTGAACGCCGTATTCTTCGGTTGCTAGCCTCTTTTCTTCCTCAATCGCTTGAGCAAAGGCTTCGATTTCAAAAACCGTGGATTCTTTTGCTGCTTCATCGATTGCTTGTTGTTGTTCCGCAGTCAAACGTTCTTTGATCGCATCGTTCATAATGATGATGTCTGGTACGCGGGTATGCTCATCATAAGAATAATACTTTGCTACACCGCCATGTCCTGCTGTATATAGAACAAACTCATTGTTCTCTGAGCCATTGATCAAGTTTGACTGTAGCGAAGTGTACACTTCATCACTTCCCATCGGCACAGGCGAGCCACCTAATAATTCCACCATTCGAATGGCTGTTTCACTTTGCATCACTCGAATTTTTTTTCCTCTTAAATCATCGGGTGTATGGATCGGTCCATCAACCATATAAAAACTACGTTGTCCGGAATCATAATAGGTGAGACCAGAAAAACCTAGATCGGATGTTGATTCATAGATAGGCTGCATGATTTCTTCATTTTCCATGACATTGAAGAAATGTTGCTCATCATTGAACAAGTAAGGAACTGAAAAAATCGAATAGACTTTAGAAAAGCTTTCTAATGCTGAAGCACTGACTTTCGTAAAATCAATCGCACCGGATTGTGTCAGTTCGATCAACTCACGTTCGCCTCCCAACTGACCATCAGGGAAATATTTTACTGTGACAGAACCGTCTGTTTTCTCCTCGACTAACTCTCCGAATTTATTCATCGCATCGATTACTGGCTGACTATTACTGGCATAGGCAAAACGTAACGTGATCTGCTCTTCCGCTTCTGCCACAGTACCGACACTTGACTGACTACCACAACCACTCAAACCGATAATTCCTAGCAAAGCAAAAGCAAGTGTTTTTTTCATGTCTTTCTCCTTTCAGTTAACAATACGATACAAGCAATTCTGTCAGACACAAAACAAGTAAGGACTGCCCATAAGGCATCGCAGTCTTTCCAATCGTACGATAAAACTCCAAATCATCACCCATACCTGTACCTACGGAAACATTTTGCACTTCACCAGTTTCATCTACTTGTTCAAGTAACCCTTGGATCGCACGGTACGCAGTCTCCAGATATTTTTTTGACAAATAGCGCTCATGTACCGCTTTTAAAATACCGTAAGCAAACCCTGCTGTCGCAGATGATTCTACGTAAGAAGTTGGATCATCGATCAAGGTATGCCACAAGCCGCTTTCTGATTGATATTCTGCCAAGGTTTGCACTTGTGCTTCTAGTGTTTCGATCAACAATTTACGGAAAGCATCTCCTTCTTTCAGTTCAAGAATCGCGATGATTTCAGGAATCGCAATGGTCAACCAACAATTTCCACGCCCCCAAAATGCTTCCGCATAATTGTGGTTTCCTTCAAATGTCCATCCGTGGTACCACAGCCCTGTACGTTTATCCATCAAGTATTTGATATGGATCATAAATTGATATCTAGCTTCCTCTAAGTATTCTGGACGATCCAGAAGCTTACCGATTTTTGCTAATGGCAAAACAGTCATCATCAATGTATCGTCCCATAATTGATTCTTATTTTCCGGACCATATGTAGCGTGTTGTAACCCGTCTTCTTCCGTCCTTGGCATATCATGCATGACCCATTCCGCCCACTGTTGCAAATAAGGCAAGTAACGTGTATCTTGCGTCTCTTCATATAAATACGCCATCGTAAGGATCGGTGCCATCGTATTGACGTTCTTTGGCGGTGCGCCCTCTTGCATCCGTGCCTCAAACCACTCATTCACTACTTCCACTGCACGAGGATTTTTAGTCAGCTGATAATTTTTATAGATGCCATACAACCCTACACCTTGAGGCCAATTCCACACTGTCCAACTTTTGTCGTCCACCTTCAGCCCATCAAAATCCAATAAAAATTCACCTGAATCATCTTTGATCGTCGTCAAATTCTCGACTAAGCGATCAATCGTTTTCTCCACTACTTCTTTTTCCACAAATATTTTTTCTTTAATGATCATTTGTTTCGCTCCTTTTTAAATCGCTTTCATTCTATGTTGTTAATATATCAGTAAACGCTTTCTCAATAAATAGCATCGTTTGAACAAAAACTATCTAAAATTGACATAACAACATTATTAATGAATTTGACCAAAAAAAGCGCGAACAAAACAAAAACCATGACGCTTGCCTCTCATCATGGCTTTAGAATCACCCTTTATAAAAAAGTATACACCATAAAAAATGGCAGACAAGCAAGTAACGGAAACCAAAAGTAGTTCTTACGAAAACCCAACTCGCTATTTTCCTGATTCGCCCACATCCGATCGCCTGACACTGCTGTTCCGGAAAGCGCAATACCGATTAAGAGCAAACCAATCCCAATGTTACGTAAGGTCTCTCGTTCTAAAAGAAAGGATAGTCCAAGAGAAACGATACATGCACACAACAAACTAAACAAATATTTTTTCAAGCGCTCATCTCCTTTATATAGAAAAATAGTAGCACAGCGCATTCATGAACGACTTATTATTCCAATAATCTAATACTCTTTTTTTAAAATTCAGGAAAAAAATGTAATGAACTGCCTAGCTTTCCCAGAAGTTCTTCCCTTTTTTCCACCTCTGACTAAAAGTAAAAAAACAACGGACCAAGTGAGACGATTCTCTCATGCTTGATCCGTTGTTGGGACAACTTTTAGTTATGAATTATGCATTATATGCATCGATAATGATTTGTTTCAATTCGCTGATCAATGGCTCTTTTGGATTCGCTGTTGTACATTGATCTTCGTAAGCTAATTCAGCCATACGATCAACTGTTGTATCTAATGTTTCTTGAGTCACACCTTGTGCTTTCAAGCTCATGTCGATACCGACAGCTTTTCCTAAGTCGCTAACAGCTGTTGCCAATGCGTCCACAAGCTCTGCTGTTGTTTTCCCTTTCAAGCCTAAGAACTTCGCGATATCTGCGTAGTCTGTATCCGCACGGAAGTAGTCATATTTAGGGAACATTGCATGTTTTTGCGGGTCTTTCGCATTGTAGCGGATGATATGCGGTAATAGGATCGCATTCGTACGTCCATGAGGAATACCGTATTCTCCACCGATTTTATGCGCAACTGAGTGACAAATTCCTAAGAAGGCATTTGCAAAGGCCATACCAGCCATTGTTGACGCATTATGCATTTTCTCACGTGATTCCATATCAGGTGTTTTCACTGATTTTTCCAAGTAGTCAAAGACTAATTTGATTGCTTGTAAACTCAAACCACGAGTGTAGTCAGAAGCCATGACAGAAACATAAGATTCGATGGCATGTGTCAATACGTCCATACCTGTATCTGCTGTAACAGAAGCTGGTACTGACATAACAAATTGTGGGTCAACGATTGCCACATCTGGTGTCAATGCGTAGTCAGCTAATGGATATTTCACATGTGTTTCGCTATCTGTGATTACTGCGAATGGTGTTACTTCTGAACCAGTTCCTGATGTTGTTGGGATACATACAAACTGTGTTTTTTCAGGTTTGTCGATTTTGTACGTACGTTTACGGATATCTAGGAATTTTTGTTTTGCGCCAAAGAATGAAGTATCTGGGTGCTCATAGAACATCCACATGCCTTTCGCCGCATCCATTGCAGATCCACCACCAAGAGCGATCACTGTATCTGGTTTGAAGTCCGCCATCATTTTTGTTCCAGCATAAACTGTGTTTGTTGAAGGGTTTGGCTCAACATCTGAGAAGATCTCGATCTTCACATCATTTTTACGACGTGCTAATACTTCTCTTACTGTGTCGCAGTAGCCAAATTGGACCATACCTGGGTCACAAACGATCATGACACGTTCCACATTTTCCATTTTTTCCAAGTAAAGCAAAGAGTTCTTTTCAAAGAAGATTTTTGGTGGTAATTTGAACCATTGCATGTTATTTCTCCGTTTCGCTACAGTTTTGACGTTGATTAAGTTGACTGCTGATACGTTTCTTGAAACAGAATTCTTTCCGTATGACCCACAACCTAGTGTCAATGATGGAATCATTTCGTTATAGATGTTTCCGATTCCGCCTTCTGCTGATGGTGTGTTGACTAAGATACGGCAAGCTTTCATGCGTAGACCGAATTGCACATGTAAATCTTCGTTTTCTGAATGGATGACAGCTGTATGTCCTAATCCACCAAGATTCAACATTCCTTCACATAATTCAAAGGCATGTTCTGTACTGTTTGATTTGACCATTGCTAAAACTGGTGAAAGTTTCTCACGTGAAAGTGGATAATCAGGACCTACGCCTTCTAATTCTGCCACTAATAATTTTGTTCCTTCAGGCACTTTGATACCTGCTAATTTTGCGATATCCATTGCTGAATGTCCAACGATTGCTGGGTTTACAGCATATTTTCCTTCATTCATCACAGCATCTTCTAGTTTTGAAAGTTCTGCTGGTTTAACGAAGTAAACTTGATGCGCTTGGAATTCCGCTTTTACGGCTGCATAGATTTCTTTGTCTACGATGACCGCTTGCTCAGAAGCACAGATCATTCCGTTATCGAATGTTTTAGATACGATCAAGTCATTGACTGCACGTTTTACTTTTGCTGTTTTTTCGATATAAGCAGGAACGTTACCCGGTCCTACACCTAAAGCTGGTTTACCAGTTGAATAAGCTGATTTTACCATGCCTGATCCACCAGTTGCTAATACGATCGCAATTCCTGGGTGGTTCATCAACATAGAAGTCGCGTCGATTGATGGATACTCGATCCATTGGATACAGTTTTCTGGTGCACCTGCCGCGATTGCTGCATCACGAACGACTCTTGCTGCCTCAGCAGAACATTTTTGAGCGCTTGGATGGAAAGCAAAAACGATCGGGTTTCTTGTCTTCAAAGCGATCATTGATTTGAAGATCGTTGTTGAAGTAGGGTTCGTTGTTGGTGTTACCCCACAAACAACACCGACTGGTTCAGCGATTTCAATCAATCCTTTTTGTGTATCTTCATTGATCACTCCGACAGTTTTATCATATTTGATGCTGTTCCAGATATATTCTGAAGCATACATATTTTTGATTGCTTTATCTTCATAGATTCCACGGCCAGTTTCTTCAACCGCCATTTTTGCTAAAGGCATATGCTGATCTAATGCAGCCATTGCCATTTCATGCACAATGTGATCCACTTTTTCTTGATCAAAATTTTCCATTTCTTTCAACGCAACATTTGCTTTTGCCGCCAAATCGTCGATCATCGCTTGTACATCAACAGTTTTCGTCTCTTCTTTTTCAATTATTTTAGCCATTATGCTCCTCCTACTGAGTCATGGTAATTTGTTAATTATTTCACATACACATCATACAATACTTTCTTTTCGATGTAAATACTTTTTTGTGATTTTTTTCACAGTTATGTTTTCTTTAAAAAATCAACCATTCAACTCGGCAGAACATCAACTATTCTTTCATTATGAAATAAGTGAATTTTTTCATAAATTCAAAAAAAAGACTGATTGCCAGCTTATCTCCACACGAGATAAACATGACGATCAGTCTTTTTTGCTAAAGAATTGCCTAGCTCCTTGAACGTTTAGCCCACGGGTCTAAAACAACTGGTTCCTACAATTCTTTTTCTTCTTTTTTCTCTTCAGGTGTTTCTGGAACTTCAACAGTTTCAGTTACTTCTGGTTCTGTCGGTTCTTCTACTGGTGCGATTGGTGTACTTGTCATCGCGCCTGTCCCTGGTTTTACCGTTTTGATTGCTGCTCGATCGTATTCTAAAAAGATGCCTTCGCAGTCTAACACAACGGTACGGTTTGTTTCGTCGATTTCTGAGACCACGCCATGAAGTCCGCCAATCGTGACTACTTCATCGCCAGCTTTCATACTATCAAGCAAATTTTGACGTTCTTGTTGTTGTTTCTTTTGTGTACGTGACATAAAGAACCACATCCCTAATAGGGCAACGAACATCACTAACATTGGTAATGAACCCATTTTTTTCACCTCACTAACTAAATATCTACACTAACCACTTTATCAGAAAACCGCACTAGAAACTAGTTTTTTAGCTAAATTTCACGAATCCTACTAGAAGCTTTTCGCGTTTTCTTTATTGAAGCCATACTCTTCAAAAAAGGCAGCACGGAACTCTAACAAATTATCATCCATGATCGCTTGACGTACTTGTTTCATCAAATTCAACAAGAAGTATAGATTATGGTAAGACGTTAGACGAATACCAAATGTTTCGTCACATTTGATCAAGTGGCGGATATAAGCTCTTGTGTAATTCTTACAAGTATAGCAATCACATTTTTCATCGATTGGGCGGAAGTCACGGGCATATTGCGCATTTTTCACGACTAAACGTCCTTGTGAAGTCATACATGTCCCATTTCGAGCGATTCGCGTCGGTAGCACACAGTCGAACATGTCCACTCCGCGGATCACGCCATCAATCAATGAATCCGCAGCACCTACGCCCATCAAGTAGCGTGGTTTGTGATCGGGGATCAATGGTGTTGTAAATTCTAGCACACGATTCATCTCAGCTTTTGGTTCGCCAACAGATAAGCCCCCAATTGAATAGCCAGGGAAATCCATACTGATCAAGTCTTTTGCACTTTGTTTACGAAGATCTTCAAATCCAGCACCTTGGATGATACCGAATAACCCTTGACGATCTGGATTCGCATGGGCTTTTAATCCACGTTCTGCCCAGCGAGAAGTCCGCTCAACTGACTTTTTCACATAATCGTAGCTCTCGTCAAATGGTGGACATTCATCAAAACTCATCATGATATCGGAGCCTAATTTGTTTTGGATATTGATTGCTTTTTCAGGAGATAAGAACATTTTTGATCCGTTTAAGTGGTTTTTAAAGTGAACGCCTTCTTCAACAATATTACGCATATCACTTAATGAGAAGACTTGGAAACCACCAGAGTCCGTCAAAATCGGCTGATCCCAATTCATGAATTTATGCAGACCACCAGCTTCTTCCACCAGATCTTCTCCAGGGCGAAGCCATAAATGATAGGTGTTACTCAAAATGACGCCAGCACCCATTTCTTTTAGTTCTTCAGGAGCCATAGTTTTAACGGTAGCTAATGTACCGACTGGCATAAACATCGGCGTCGGAAATGTCCCATGAGGTGTAATCAATTCACCCAGGCGGGCACCCGTATGTTTTTCTTTTTTTATTAAACGATAACGAATGGCAGGTTCTGTCATTCAATTCCCTACTTTCTTTTATATAATCACGTTTGCAACTCCCACCATCATAATCTTTTCAACTACTTTTTGCAAGAGCTTCTCCTTCTCCACAGATTTTTTTAATCTACTTTTTTTGTAAACCTTTCAATAACGATAGATGTTTCCTACAGCAAAATCTGTTCTTCTTTGATATACTAAGACTATCAAAAAAAAGGAGTGGAAAATATGGTATCTTCTGGTGAATTAAAACAACAGGCAAAAGATAGCTTAAAGGGACGTTGGGGACAAGCAATTTTATTAAATTTAATTCCATCTTTAATTGCAATTGCACTTGTTATGATTCTTGTTCTTCCAATCGCACTACTTGTTGCAAGTATGCCTGATACAGCTACAATGATGGAGGAAGCGACAAATACAAGTAGTGGTGGCTCAGGAACCGGTCTATTTTCTAGTATCATCACTGCACTATTCATGAGCGGGATCTCTTGGACCTACCTAGACATTTTACGTGGACAACGAACGAAAATCGAACCATTCAAAGATGCGTTTCGTGGTTTCTCAGGAATGTTCTTTGGTGGCGTGATCTTGTTAGCTTTACTAACAACGATCTTTACTTCTTTATGGGCATTGTTACTTGTTATTCCTGGAATCATTAAAAGTTACTCTTACTCACAAAGCTACTTTATCTACTATGATATCGTGACGGAAACTGGCGAAAAACCAAAAGTATTAGATACGATAACTGCTAGTCGAAAATTGATGGATGGCTATAAAGGCAAACTTTTCTGGTTAGACTTGTCATTTATCGGTTGGCATATCTTAGCACTTGCAACATTAGGTATCGGCTATCTATGGTTGAATCCTTATATCAGCGCGACAAAAGCGGCTTTTTATAATCAATTGCCAAAAAATATCTAAGTATACTCCACTAAAAAAGAGGTCGGAAAAAATTCCGCCTCTTTTTTTGTTGGAAAATAAACGCAAAGAACGAATATTATGCGTCCGCTTCTTCTAGCTCATCTGCTTCTGGTAATTGGTGGAATTTGATCAATTCATTGACCGCGATCGGTACGATTGACAAGATCCCTACTAAGAACCAGTGATTCAAACTAATATGAACTAAACCAAATAATTCTTGCGTGAATGGTAATAAAGCAACTGCTGACGTGATTAGAACTGAGAGAATCGCCATTTCCACTAACGATTTATTCGTTGCTAAGTTCACTTTGAAGATCGATTGACTACTACGAACATTAAAGACATGGATGATCGAAGAGTAAGCCAACACTAGAAATGCTACAGTTTGTCCGACTTCTTGACTGGCATCGACCCAAGGGCTGATCGTATCCACGAAGCTTCCTAAGTAGTAACCGAATAAAGTGACTACCGTGAATATTCCTGCATTGATGGCGATTTTCTTCATTAGACCACGCGCGAAGATTCCTTCATTTTTAGGAATTGGTGCTTCATTCATGATGCCTTCTTCTGCTGGTTCTCTACCAAGAGCAAACCCTGGCAAGCCATCCGCTACCACATTAACGAACAATAATTGAACAGCGGTAAATGGAGCGCCCCAACCAACTAACATGGCAATCAATACGATAAAAATCTCAGAAATATTACAGCTCAACAAGAAGTTGATTGCTTTACGGATATTCTGATAAACGGAACGTCCTTGACTAACTGCATCAACGATCGTCGCAAAGTTATCATCAGTCAAAATCATGTCAGAGGCACTTTGCGCCACATCAGTACCGGTGATTCCCATGGCACACCCAACGTCACTTGCTTTCAAAGCTGGCGCATCGTTTACCCCATCACCTGTCATTGCGACCACAGCACCTGTACGTTGCCATGATTTGACGATCCGGATCTTATCTTCCGGAGTTACTCTGGCATAAACAGAAAGATCTTTGACACGTTCGTCTAATTCTTCATCTGATAATGCTCGAAGTTCAGCACCTGAAAGTGCTTCGTTACTATTGCTCAAAATCCCTAATTCTTTCGCAATCGCACTCGCTGTTACCACATGATCCCCAGTGATCATGACTGTTTTGATCCCAGCTTTCTTCGCACGTTTGATTGCCCCTTTACTTTCTGGACGTGGCGGATCGATCATACCGATCAAGCCAATCAAACTCAACTCTTTTTCTAAGGCTTCAGAAGTGATTTCTTGTGGTTTTTCGTCATATGTTCGATAACCTACTGCGATCACACGTAACGCACGTTTCCCAAAACGGTCATTGACCACTTCAGCTTGCTCAACGTCCCCTGATGTAAATCTTGATGCCAAGACATCAAAAGCGCCTTTTGTAATAGAGATATATTTATCGCCCATTTCATGGACCGTCGTCATCATTTTGCGATCAGAGTCGAATGGGAGTTCATCGATCCTTGGATATTTTTCTTCTAGTTCTTCTTTTGTATGATAGTTTTCCTCGACTGCACGTACGATTGCGGCTTCCGTTGGATTCCCTTTGACGATCAATTCGTCGTCTTCTTTTTCAACGGTCACATCTGTACATAGAGCAGCCATTTTTAAAATTTCCATCGCGCTATTTGTCATCGAATCTTCGACGTCTGTCACTTCATCTTCTTTACTCCAAACACGACGGACACGCATCCGATTTTGTGTTAAAGTACCGGTTTTATCCGAACAGATGACATTCGCAGTACCTAGTGTTTCAACAGCTGGTAATTGACGAATAATGGCATGTTTTTTCGCCATTTTCTGCACACCATAGGCAAGTGTCAACGTAACGATGACAGTTAATGTTTCTGGTACAGCAGCAACGGCTAATGAAATCGAAGTCATGAACATTTCAAGTAATGGTTCACCTTGAAGTTCACCAATCAAAAAGACTAAGGCAGCCGCTGCTAACGCAATCACACTGATTCGTTTTCCTAGTTGGTTCAAGCGAACTTGCAGTGGTGTTTTCTGCATTGTATGGTCATTTAATAATCCGGCGATTTTACCCATTTCAGTCTGCATACCGATTGCTGTAACGATCGCTTTACCACGACCTGCGGCAACGGTACAGCCTTTAAAGACCATGTTTAATTGGTCACCGAGAGAGTCATCTTCTTGACTTATGTAACCTGCGTCTTTTTCGACAGCCTCACTTTCACCGGTTAGAGCTGATTCTTCTACGCGTAATTGTGATGTTTCTACTAAACGAGCATCTGCTGCAATCGCTGATCCTGATTCTAAAATCAGCACATCTCCAACGACTAAATTTTCAGCATCTACTTTTTCTACTTTCCCATCTCTAAGGACTGTAGCGGTTTGTTTATTCATATCTTGGAGAGATTCTAATGCTTTTTCTGCGTTCCCTTCTTGAACGATAGCTAGAACTGAATTGATAATAACGATCGCAATGATCAAGAGTCCTTCGAATAGGTCTCCATGTTCTGTTGCAAATGCGGTGTAAAATGAAATGACTGCGGCAACTAATAAAACAATTGTGGTAAAATCTGAAAGACTTCGTATAAATTTTTTGAAGAGTGATTCTTTGGGGGCTTCTTCGAATTGATTTTTTCCTTGTTGCCGACTTCGTTCCTTTGCTTCACTCATCGACAACCCTTGATCTATATCTACTTTTGTTTCTTCTGCTATTTCTTCTATTGTTTTTTTGTAACTATCCATCCTATACTCCCTTTCTTTTAAAAATGAACGTTATGTTAACGTACGATTTTAGTATAACATCATTTTTTTAATTAATTCAACTATATCGCATATATATATGTAGAGAAAAATTTTTAAATAAAGGACCCTTATCTCTTGCAAGCGCTACCAAAACATGGTATGATTTAACCATAAGGAAGGAGGAAAAACAAATAGATAGAAGAATTTCTCGATAGAGTAGTATAAGCAAACAAAGTTGTTAGAAGTACAAGTTTCACCTTAAAGAGCATGTGAAGTAACCATTATAAATAGTGAATGCGTATGACTGTTTGAAACGAGAATCGTTCAAAAAAAGAAGTAGTGGGATACGTAACAATTAAATAACATGAACATCTGAAAATTGAATAGGAACAAGAGATGATTCAACTGTTGAAGATGTAAAGAAAACAAGATTTTTTGTTTATCAAGAAGAAATTCAACACCGTACTTTGCATGTTCCATGGAAAGTTACACTAATTCTATTTATTTGTTTCCTTCCGAAGCACAAAAGCCCCGACTAATCGAGAGTCGGGGTCTTTTTTATTTCTTTGAGTTACTTCACAAACATCGCATCGCCAAAACTGAAGAAACGATAACGTTCATCAATGGCATGCTGATAGGCAGAAAGCGTTAGCTCTCTCCCGGCAAACGCACTCACTAACATGACTAAAGTTGATTTTGGTAAGTGGAAGTTCGTAGAAAAGGCTTCAACTACCTTGAACTCATAACCTGGCGTGATAAAGATATCAGTCCAGCCACTATCTGCTTTGATCTCACCAGCAAATTTAGTGCCAATCGTTTCTAGTGTACGGATCGAAGTCGTTCCTACTGCCACGATTTTCCCGCCATTTTGACGCACTTGATTCAAGCGCTCAGCTGCCTCTTCGGTCAAACGATAAAACTCACTGTGCATTTGATGTTCTTCAATCTTGTCGACGCTCACTGGACGGAAAGTACCAAGGCCGACATGGAGTGTCAAATAGACAAGTTCTACCCCTTTTGCTTTGATTTCGTCTAGTAATTCTGTCGTAAAGTGCAACCCTGCAGTTGGTGCAGCTGCTGAGCCATTTTCTTCCGCATAAACTGTCTGGTAGCGATCTGGATCTTCTAAACGTTCTTTGATATAAGGCGGCAATGGCATTTCACCAAGTGCTTCTAGATTTTCTAAGAAAATCCCCTCATAAGCAAATTCAATGATCCGTCCACCATGATCGAGTTCTTCCTTAACGACTGCTTTTAAGCGACCATCGCCAAAAGTGATCTCAGTCCCTACTTTGGCACGCTTAGCAGGTTTGATCAACGTCTCCCACGTATCGCCTTCCGTATTGGTCAAAAGCAACACTTCTAAATGCGCGCCAGTTTCTACTTTTTCTCCATATAAACGAGCCGGTAATACGCGAGTATTGTTCATCACTAGCGCATCGCCAGGATTTAGTTCGTCAATGATCTCATGGAAATGTTTATCCGCCAGCTCACCTGTTTGGCGATCCACTACAAGTAAACGGGAATGGTCACGGTCTTTCAATGGTGTTTGGGCAATCAATTCTTCGGGTAATTCAAAATCGAAATCTTCTGTTGTTAACATATCGTCACTCACTTTCTCTATTTCGCTCTTTCATTTTACCATTTTATGCTGACAATGCCAAAAAGCAAAAATAGTCTTAATCCATTCTTTTATAATTAATTACGTTATCTTTTCAGATATATTTTATCAACAGAATCAAAAATTCCTTACTAATTTAGTTATTTGCCTAATAAATAAATCATCAAATTTGTGTTCCTTAGTTATTTTAGGCATACTAATATAAGAACATTCTTTATGTAAAAAGAAAAGAAGAGGTGCAGTATGATTGAATTTCAGAATGTATCAAAAATTTATAAAGGTGGAAAAATCGCAGTTGAGGACGTCAACCTTTCTTTTGAAAAAGGTGAATTCATCTGTTTCATCGGTACGAGTGGTAGCGGAAAAACAACGACGATGCGTATGCTTAACCGCATGACCGATCCGACTGAAGGTCAAATTTTGATTGATGGCAAGTCGATCCAAGAAATCAACCCCGTTGAACTCCGCCGACAAATCGGCTATGTGATCCAAAGCATCGGCTTGATGCCCCACATGACGATTCGAGAAAATATCACGCTTGTCCAAAAGCTATTGAAGGTCAGCCAAGAAGAACGCAACAAAACAGCCGAAAAAATGATTGATCTTGTTGAGCTTCCACGTGAGATGCTTGATCGGTACCCTCATGAGTTATCTGGTGGTCAACAGCAACGTATCGGTGTCGTCCGTGCGTTAGCAGCGAATCAAGACATTATCTTGATGGATGAACCTTTTGGCGCGTTAGACCCTATTACAAGAGATTCTTTACAAGACTTAGTCAAAGACTTGCAGGAACGTTTAGGGAAAACAATCGTCTTCGTCACACATGATATGGACGAAGCAATCAAACTAGCCAGTCGCATCGCCATCATGAGTGAAGGTCGAGTGATTCAATTTGATACGCCACAAAATATTTTACGTCATCCTGCCAATGAATTTGTCGAGGAATTGATTGGTGAAGATCGTTTGCTTCAAGCGAAACCAGATACGACAAAAGTGGGCGAAGTCATGTTGAACCAAGCCATTACGATCACTCCCGAAAAATCATTGCAAGAAGCGATCAAGCTCATGCGTGAAAAACGTGTCGACACCCTTTTAGTAACTGATAATTCAAATACTTTAAAAGGATTTATCGATGTTGAAACGATTGATAAAAAACGTGGGAAAGTTTCGAGTGTTGGCGATATTTTGAATAAAGATGTTTTCTATGTAAAACAATCTGCTTACTTGCGTGATACGCTCCAACGAATCTTAAAACGTGGTCTGAAATATGTACCAGTAGTCGATGAACAAAATAAAGTCGTCGGTATTTTAACTCGAGCATCGCTTGTAGACATCGTCTATGACGTGATCTGGGGTGAAGAACCATCTATCACAGATGCAATTGGTACGCCGCCCGAAACAAAGGAGGTCTGACCAATGGCCGAATTTTTCCAACAACATGGCGCGGAGATCGTCTCAAAAAGTCTTGAACATCTCTATATTTCAGCAATTGCTTTGATCATTGGGATTGCCGTTGCTGTTCCCTTAGGTGTTCTTTTGACGCGTTTTCCTAAAATCGCAACAATCGTCATTGGTTTGACCAGTGCGTTGCAAACAGTCCCCTCTCTTGCACTATTGGCACTTATGATTCCTTTATTTGGCGTCGGGAAAGTCCCTGCAATCATTGCCCTATTCATTTATTCTCTTTTACCCATTTTAAGAAATACGTATATCGGGATGAAGAACGTGGATTGGAATTACCGCGATGTCGCAAAAGGCATGGGCATGACGAATGTTCAATCGATTTTTTCTGTTGAGTTGCCGATCGCTATGCCGACGATCATGGCAGGCATCCGTTTAGCTGCTGTCTATGTCATCGCCTGGGCAACACTTGCCTCTTATATCGGTGCAGGTGGTTTAGGTGACTTGATTTTTAGTGGCTTGAATAATTATCAGCCCGATTTGATTTTTGCTGGAACGATCCCTGTAACGATTTTGGCATTGCTTGCGGATTTCCTACTAGGTTTCTTAGAAAATCGGTTAACTCCGATCGCATTGAGAGAGGAGAATGACGAATGAAACGCATCAGAAATAGTCTCATACTCGTAATGACCGTCCTGCTACTGGCAAGTTGTTCCTTCCCAGGATTAGCCAGTAATACGGATGAAGATACGATTTCTATCACTGGCGGGATCACTTCTGAAGCTCAGATCCTCGGAAGTATCGTTGCTGGGATGATCGAACACTATACGGAAAAAAATACGACGATCATCAATAACTTAGCAACGACAACGATCAATCACCAAGCGATGATCAATGGCGATGCTTCGATTTCTGCCGCGCGCTATACAGGGACAGATTTGACGACTACCCTTAATCTGCCACCTGAAAAAGATCCCGCAAAAGCGTTCGATATCGTGAAACGTGAATTTGAAGAACGATACAACCAAACATGGTTCCCTTCTTATGGTTTTGAGAATACGTATGTTTTTCTTGTCCGTAAAGATACGGCGGAAAAATACAATCTAAAAAAAGTCAGTGACTTGAAGAATGTCGCCGACGAACTTGTTGCCGGTGTCGATACTTCATGGATCAATCGTAAAGGAGATGGCTATGACGGCTTCCAAGAAACGTATGGCTTTTCATTTGACTCCATCTTACCAATGCAGATTGGTTTGGTCTATGATGCTGTAGAAGCTGGGCGAATGGATATCGTTTTAGGGTATTCAACAGACGGTCGTATCGCTAGTTATGATCTCGTCATGCTAGAAGATGATTTGAGCTTCTTTCCACCTTATGATGCTGCACCAGTTGTAGACAATCAACTTTTGAAAGACACACCAGGTTTAGAAGAAGCACTCTCAAGGTTAGGCAACACGATCAGCACAGAAAAAATGCAACAATTGAACTATGAAGCAGATAATAATTTGGTTGAGCCTTCTGTTGTCGCAGAGCGCTTTTTAAAAGAAAACCATTATTTTGGAGGGGAGTGATGACGATGGAAAACATGAATTGGTTCCAACAATTTATCTATTATTTTCAAGAGAATGGCACGTACGTCTTTTCGCAATTTCTCCGTCACTTTCTCATTTCGATCTACGGTGTACTTTTTGCGGCAATCGTCGGCATTCCCATCGGTATTCTTATTTCGAGAAAACGGAAATTAGCTAACTGGGTGATTCGCTTTGCCAATATCATCCAAACGATTCCTTCGTTAGCCATGATCTCGATCTTGATGATCGGGTTAGGATTAGGAGTGAATGTCGTGATCGTTACAGTTTTCTTGTATTCGCTACTACCGATCATCAAGAACACGTATACAGGGATGATCCAAGTCGACAAAAATATCCTTGATGTCGGCAAAGGGATGGGGATGACTGCCAGTCAACGTCTCTTTATGGTCGAACTACCACTTTCTGTTTCTGTTATTATGGCAGGTATTCGAAATGCTTTAGTAGTTGCTATCGGGATCACAGCCATCGGTGCATTTGTCGGTGCAGGCGGTTTAGGCGATATCATCATTCGTGGAACGAATGCCACAGATGGTACTTCCATCATCTTAGCTGGCGCCTTGCCAACAGCCTTTATGGCCATTATCACCGACTGGGTCTTAGGGATCATCGAACGCCGTTTAGACCCCGCGGCAAAGCATTCAAGATGATAAACATAGAGAATGCATAATTGAACCCAATAGATTTCTATCTTTAAACAATTGAAAACACCGCCAGTTCAAGAAATAAACGCTTGATTTGGTGGTGTTTTTTTACTGAAATTCAGATTGATAATCATTGACTAAATCTTCTGGTATGTAAAGTTCTATATAAACTATAAATAAATGAGTTGCTACTTACTCTGACAATAATGATAAAAAATCAAACACCATATCAATGATTTGTGCCACTTCACCTAACTCAGCGAGAGTGGCTTTCTCTACAAAGCGTACATTTCTCTGCTTTTCCATAAAATCAAATGTTTTGATTTGAAAAGGATTGATATATCCTTGTAGTTTATGACTCTTATCTAAAGCAATATAGTTTTTATATTTCGTATTAGCAAATGGACAAACCGCACACATCCCTGTTACTGCATTATAATGGTTCGCACTGACAACAATTGCAGGTTTTCTTTTTTTACTCTCTCTATCCATACTAGGATTGAAATTAATAATCACGAAATCTCCTTGTTTAGGCGTATAGCCATTAATATTATATACCATTAAATAATTTCCTTTCCTACAAGTGAATCCTCAGGAAATCCAGCACTTGCATCAATTGTTTCATCATTTTCAAATGCTTCATCAAAAATATTTTTTTCTTTTTTATAAACGTGATTGTATCGTCTTCCCCCTTAACAGCAATGTACTCAACATTCTCTTCTATACCAAATTTAGTAGGCACAGTCAAAACAATCGCATTCCCTTGTTTCCTAGTCTTCATAATTTTCGCCTCCTATCTATTATCATCATACTATAAACAAAAAATAAATATAACGTGAATACATTTGCGGTTAAATTGAACCCCCACTCCAATATCACATAACCATAAAAGACCTTAGAACACCAAAATACTGTTCTAAGGTCAAAGAATTGTCTCTATATCACATGTGCTTATTTTTTCAGATGATAACTATACGTACTTACAACGATATTCTCACGCCAAGAAAGACGTAAACGTAATCTTAGACTCGTCTGATTATGCAAGATGTTCTGCCATCTGCGATTTGGTACAAATTGTGGAATCAACACTGTCGTCGTGTAATTTTGTTTCGCCGCATTTTTGCTGACTAGATCAACATAGCGCAAAATCGGGTTTTGGATCGAACGATAAGACGAATGGACGATTGAAAGACGAACGTCTGGAAAATGCTTTTTGAATTCTGCTTGGATTTCTTTTTCCTTTTCGATATCCTCATCTAACGATACGTGCATGGCAACGACATAATCACCGATTGAACGTGCATAATTCAATGCCCCCGTATTTACACGTGTAACATTTCCTACAAGCACCAAGACTGTATTCCCTTCATATTCATGCAAATTCACTTCATCTTCTAAACGGAGCTGTTCCGCTACTTTTTGGTAATGATCATGGATTTTATAGAACACGAACATGACGATCGGCATGATGATGAAGAATGGCCAAATATCTCCTAAGCGGTAAACAAATAAAATTGCGATGATAGCATAAGAGATGAATGCTCCAGTAATATTCGCAATGGATTTCGTCAACCACTTTTTGCCCTCTTTCTTCCATTTGATGACCATTCCTGTTTGCGATAACGCAAAAGGAATAAAGACACCGATCGAATACAATGGAATCAATCGTTCCGTAGAACCATTAAAAATAAACAAGAGCACGATAGAACCTAACGCAAGGGTGATGATCCCGTTCGAATAGCCTAAACGGTCTCCACGATCTTGGTACATATGAGGCATAAATTTATCTTTTGCTAGATTATACGCTAAAACTGGAAAAGCAGAGAAACCTGTATTTGCCGCAACCGCCAAAATCAAGGCTGTCGCAAATTGCAAGATATAATACAAGATTCCATGCCCAAACACAGCTTGACCGATTTGAGAAAGAACAGTCACTTCTTTTTCAGGAACGATCCCATACCAATAGTTGATAAACGTGATCCCTACAAAAAAGAAGCCTAAGATCAATGCCATCATCGTCAAAGTCATTGCTGCATTTTTCGCACGTGGCTTCTTGAAGAACGGCACTGCATTACTGATTGCTTCTACGCCAGTCAATGAAGAAGAACCAGAAGAAAATGCTCGTAAAATCAAGGCTACCGATACTCCAGGAACAACTGCGCCTGGAAGAGCTGTCGCTTGTAACGGTACAGCACCAGTCACGATATTGAATAAACCAACAACGATCAATAAGGAGATGACGAGAATAAATGTATAGACTGGAAACAGCAAGAATGAAGCTGATTCTCTCAGTCCACGTAAGTTCAACATCATCAACAAGAGGACGATAGTCACCGAAATCGCTACTTGATGCCCATATAGAGCAGGAATAGCCGAAGTAATCGCCTCTGCACCGGCTGACACGGAAACCGCAACAGTCAGCATATAATCGATCAATAAGGACCCGCCTGAAATCAACCCCGCATTTTTACCGAGGTTCTCACTACTAACAACGTAAGCCCCACCACCGTGTGGATAAGCGTGAATGATCTGCCGATAAGAAAGTGTTAATGAAATCAATAGAATAATGACAAACGCAGCAATCGGCAATGAATACCAGATCGCAGCAGCAGATAACGCAACGAGTACCACAACGATTTGTTCTGTTCCGTATGCAATTGATGACAACGCATCAGAAGATAATAATGCTAACGCGGCAAACCTTGTTAATTTATGGTCATCGTTTTCGGCCGATTTCAATGGCTTACCTACTAACAACCTTTTTAAGTAATCCAATTTCTATGCTCCTTTACACACCTTTTCCCCTTTGAATTACAGGTGTCTTTTTTTATAGTAAACAAGATGTTATAGTACGCCCTTGACCTTTAAATGTCAACAAAATTCGGAAAAAATATCGATAGAAAATAACCAATTTTTTTTAATTCATTTTTCAATCGTTTCCCATCAATCAATCACTTGTTGGCTCTTGTATAGAGGAAAGACGAGCTTAGGAAAATAACGTTATCCTAAACCCGTCTTTGCTTTAAATCAAGCCATAAAAATCTTTATGCGTAACTAATTTAGTGTTGCAGTTTTTTCTAATGGAAAATCCGACTTTCATGCGCAGCTTCTTTGAATTTCTTCATTTTTTCACTGACAAATGGATAGGATGCTGTTCCAACGATCCCTACCACGATAAAGATGCCCACTAAAATCAAAATCGCATGTGTCGCATTTGGCCAATAGATCCCACCAGCCGATTCACGCAATAGATTGACTGCATGAGTAAATGGTAAGAATGGATTGATCATTTGGAAGAATTTTCCTGACACTTGGATTGGATAGTTCCCGCCACCACCAGAGATCGATAGGACAAGTATGATGATCGCTATCCCTTTTCCGACATTATCAAACAGTGCTGCTAACACGTATACGATCATCATAAATGACAAAGCGATCAACACCGCAAACAGTACGCTATAGACTGGGTTGACGACGTACACACCAAGTAAGAACATATTCCCTAAAGTAACGATCAAGCTTTGGGCAATTGCCATAGTCAAGAAAGTCAACATGCGCGCGCCGAACTGTTCACGTTTTGTATAGTTTTTGCGTGCTTTTTTATCTAAATAATAATCCGTCGTAGCAACACTTGAGAGCAAGACCGCGCCTACCCACAAACATAAAGCAGTATAGAACGGTGTACTTGCAGATCCGTTATTTGGGATTGGATACAATGAATTTGTCTGCAATTCTACAGGCATCGTAAAGAAATCACTCTCTTTTGTCGCATCTAATTTCAAGAGCTTGATGACTTCCCCAAGATCGACTTCTTCTTCCCCTTTACGGATCGCATCAGCTGCTTTTTGAATGCCAGCTTTGATGTTCGGCCAATCATTCGTGATCAAGTCTGCGGCTGCATTCACTGCTGTTTCAACTTCCGGCATTTTATCGTTGACTGTGGTCATCGTACTATTGATCTCATTTTTGATTGTTGGCCAATCATTCTGGATAAAATCAGCAGCTAAACCAAGTTTTTCTTGTAATACAGGTAAGTCATTATTGTATAGGTCGGCTCCTTTATTGATGCCATTCACGATCGTTTCCATATTGTCATTTAACATGGTATTCGCATCATGGATCTCTTGACCGATCGCAGGCATTTCTTGTTGATATTTCTCTAATATCGCTACCGCATTAGTCACTGTCTCTTTCGTCGAGCTTAATAGCGAATCAAAGTCGATTTGGTCCGCTTTACTCAATGCCCCTTGCGCGGTACTGATCGTATCGATCACTTGTGTCAAGATCGATTGAACGGTTGTGCTGACTTCGTCAACATTGATACTATTGATCAAGCCGTTGACAGAATTAGCAGCATCTCTAACTTCTTGTAAAAGTTTCGTAACTTGAGAAACATCCCCAGCCTGAACAGCTTCATTTAATCGTGTTAAACGATTTTGCAAATCAGTTAATGCTGGTTTTACACTCTTCAACGTATCAATAATCGGTTGTAGTTTTGTATTTCCAGCGTTCGCTTGTAGATCTTCCAAAAATGAAATCAACTTATCCGTTGCTTGTTGTTGTGCTGTAATACCATTGATAAAATTAGTTAACAAGTTATTGATATTTGCTTTTTCTTCATCTGTTAGTTGTCCATCTTCTACAGCTGTTTCGATCGTTTGCGCTAATGAACTAGTCGTCGTTGCTACTTGCCCAATCGCGTCTAACGTTGTCTTCACGCTTGTCGTGATTCCTGGGACTGCTTCTTTGAGTTGTTCTGCACCCGATTTCGTATCAGCCGCTAGATTCTGCGCTTGCGATTCTAAATTTTTCACATCAGGTAAGATGTCTTGGACTTGTTGGATGATCGTCAATCCTTGTTTTGCTTCCTCGATTCCTTGATTCATCGTTTCTTCGATCGATGCAAAATCATTATCGATTTCAGCGATTTGTCGTCCCGCATTTTGGATCTCTGGGATTTTTTCTTGCAAATCAAGGATCAATTTCGCTTGTTCTTTTAATTCCGGCATTTTATCGTTCAACTCAACGACTTTTTGTCCCATTTCATCCACCTGTGGTAAATATGCGACAAATTCATCTGCCTTCTCTAGCTTATTTTTAATATCAGGTAACTGTTTTTGTAGATCAAGTACTTGTTGCGTATAACCATCGATCGTATCCAAGTTTTCATCTGTCGATAAAATCATTGATTTTACTTTATTGATACTTACGAGGTTAGAGTCAATGTCATAGCCAATCTCATTGAATACTTTTAGTAGCGTTTCACTCGCTGTCTTAATAAATTCACTTGAGATTTGTGACTGGATCGTCGTTGCCCCTTTATCAGTGATTTTTGGCGCAATCGCATTGATTTTTTGATTGACTGTATATTCGATTTTTGGTTTTTGGATATCCCCACTCGTGAAGCTTAGTAAGTCCTCCGAAAAATTCTCTGGCAAATAGATACCAGCATAATATTCTCCTGAGCGCACGCCGTCTTCCAATTCTTTCTTCGAGTCAACGAATTGCCAGCCAAGGTCTTTATTTTCGTGAAGCGACTTCAGCACTTCTTTTCCGATAGCTACTTCTTCCCCTTGAAATTCAGCAGGTTTATCTGCACTATATACCGCAATCGGCAGTTCTCCAGTATTTCCATATGGATCCCATAATGCTTTGATATTGAACCAAGCATACAAGGAAGGAATAATCATGATTGCGATGATCAAAAGCGTCGCAACAGGATTTTTAAAAATTCGTTTCCAATCAAGTACATATAAGTTTATTGTATTTTTTATTGATTTCATATTCATCACCTTTTTTTGTTCCAGCTGCATCACTTTATCATGAAAACCATACGATTTTCAATCCTATTTTCAGATTGGTAACTAATTTTTTGACAGTTAAATCAAACTGTCCGAATATTGTTATCTCTCGCTTAATAAATACTTAAACTCCCCTTATTGATTATCAAGTTTCGTCGTCCTTGCATAAAATTTTTTGCCTATACGTGAGCAAACTTAATTGTTATAAAAAGCTTACCATAGTTTCCAATTTTTTTGTCTAAATTGGTTACCTATAAACATAGATTCTTCCCTTCTATAGATAACTTCAGTTATTTAAAAGGCGAAATCATTTTGTGAAACTGATAATTTGGCAAAAAGAATCACGCACGCAAAAAGAGGCACAACAGCCAGCATAAATCGCTAAGATGATCTTTGCCGTTGAAGTTCCTCTTGTTTGTTTTTCTAAGGATTATGACATTCGCTGTCTTACGCCCTCTAAAGCAGGATAAATGGTGTTCCAAAAGTAATACCTCAGTCATAACCTCATGATTGACTAAACACACGGTGCTATTTTATATGTATGAACGTGCTGTTTTTGTCTTTTATTTTGAAACTGGGACAAGTGCTTCGATTCCAATACTGATTTTCAATGCACGATCCACGTCTAACATGATCGATCGTTCTAAATGACAGACCTTTTCTTTTAATCTGGATTTATCGATCGTTCTGATTTGTTCAAGTAAAATGACTGAGTCTCTTTCAATTCCGGTTCCGGTCGCTTTGATTCCTATATGTGTGGGCAATTTAGGTTTCGCCATTTTCGCAGTGATTGCTGCCACGATGACCGTTGGACTGAAATGATTCCCTAAGTTGTTCTGAATCACTAAGACTGGTCTTGTCCCACCTTGTTCTGATCCTACCACCGGAGAAAGATCAGCAAAATAAATATCTCCTCTTTTTACCATACGCCTCTCCTCACTCTTGATATTCTCTAGGTATACGGGGACCTAGCACACACGCGACTTCGTAATGGATCGTACCCAATTGATCTGCTACATCTTGCATCGTAATTTCAGCCTGTTGATTTTTTCCGATCAACGTGACTTTCGTTCCTACTGGCAGTTGATAAGGTAGACGGACCATCAATTGATCCATACATACTCGTCCAATAATTTCACAATAGACGCCTTCCACTAATAATGAGAAGCCTTGCATTTTTCGTAACCAACCATCTGCATAGCCGATCGGAACAGTCCCGATCCATTCTGAATCTGAAGTTGTATAGGTTTTTCCATACCCTACGCCTTCTCCAGCTGGCAGTTCTTTCACTTGGATCAATTCAGAAACAAGTTCAAGTGCTGGTTGTAATGGATAGACTTCCTCTAATGCATGACCGGATGGATTCAATCCATACATTGCTACCCCATATCGTATCATATTGCCCGTCGCTTGTTCATGCCATAATGCAGTGGCACTATTACTGCTATGGACATATCGTGGCAAAGTGGGTAGACTTTCGATTATTTCAACAAATTTTTGATTTTGTTTTTCCCAATAAGTTGTATCTGCTTGATCTGCTGTAGAAAAATGAGTATAGATCCCTTCCCATTCTAAAACTGGGCTATCTTGGACCATTTCGACTGCTTCATTGACTTCTGCAACGTTGAGAAAGCCAATTCTCCCCATTCCAGTATCGACTTTCAAATGCAATTTCAACAAATATTCTAGATGTCTTTCTGTCATATAAGTATTTGCAGCTTGCAACCATTCTTTGGTTCCAACAGTAATGGATAGATCGTGGATGACTGCAAGTGTCAACGCATCGATCGGAATCATATTCAATACAAGAATAGGTTGTGTGAACCCTGCCTCTCTCAGCTCGATCCCCTCATCTAAAGTAGCTACGCAAAAACCAGTAGCTCCACCTTTTTCCGCAGCTTCTGCTGTTTCGACTGCGCCATGACCGTAACCATCTGCTTTTACGACAGCAAACAATTCTTTCCCATTTAAGCGTGCAACTTCATTTGCTACATTTTCTGTAATTGCCTGTTTATGTATAATTGCTTTTGTCGGACGATGCCAAGCAATGACCATTGTTCTTCCTTCTTTCTAGTCTTCTAAAATAATCTGTGCAAAAGCTAACTCATCTGTATGTGTAATGCTGACCCAGACTGCTCCTTCATGTGGAGATTTCGTGACAATTGGTTGTCCTGATTCATTTTTTAAAATTTCGATCTCTTGAAAGGTAACTTTACCGATCCCTGTTCCCCAAGCCTTTGAAAAAGCTTCTTTACATGCATAACGACCGCCTAAAAATTCAACCTGACGATGAAACGGCAGCAAACGAAACACTTCGATTTCACTTGGTGTCAGTACGCGATCAATAAAGTTTTGCTTTTCTTTGATGATCGTAGCAATCCTCGACAGTTCAACTGCGTCAATTCCAATCCCTTTTATCATACACGATTCTCTTTTCAAAAAATTTTAGAACACTCTAATTCTACCAAATTTTAGACAATTTACCACCAATAAGTCTAGAAATAACAAAAATGAAAGTTGTTTCTTATACGAAACCAACTTCTGCAATTCCTTTCATAAAAACTCATTGAGAATCGACACAAAAAAATCGCTGTCTTAAAAAAATAAGCGCCAGTACCTTCAGCCATTTTTTTACGAACATTTTTCAAAAAAAAGAAAAGGACGATTAGAAAAATAGCTGATATACAAATATTTTCTGCCTTCAGCCATTTCTATAATCGATTTATTGGCATTTATTCTAATTTACCATGAATCACGTATAAAAAAAGAAATTATTTTTACTTAATAAACAAAAAAAACAACAATTCGATACGATTCTCTTAAAAAATCAATTGTTTTATTTTTTTAAATAACATTTTCGCTAAAGTTATTAAAAAACTATCTATAAATCGAAAAATGGAACAAAATCCCATATAAAACTATCTTGTATCCCTTGCTGTACATAGACTTTTTCTCTTTATCTTATATTTCTTTATGCACTAAAAAAGTGAGCTATTCGTTTTTTGTCATTCTCTCATCCCGCACAAACGATATGTAAAAAAAGCCCATAAGAACCAAAAATTAGGCAAGCTATTTTGGGATCTTACGGGCTAGTTCAGGTTGTATCCTTTACGGAACAACTACTTTATAAGCGGATTAGTCGTTGTTCGTGCGGATCACGAAACCACGTTTTTTATCATTTGAGCGTTTACCACCGTTATCTTTTTGCTTGTTGTGGTTTTTGCTGTAGCTACCGCTGCCTTTTGAATTTTTGTTGCCTCGGTAGTTGCCATTGTCACGGCGATTGCGGTTGTTTCCGCCACCTCCACCACGTTTACCATTTTTGTTGTAGCCTTTTTTCTGCATTGGTAATGGACGTTCTGGTGTGATTTTTACTGGTGTCGCATCTGATGGATCTTTGGCTGTTGTCTTTAATAATAAAGCGACTAAATCTTGTGCAGAGTATTCTTCCAATAATTTATCCGCAGTTTGCAGATATTTATCTAAGCCATTCTCTTCAAGTTTTTCTTCGATTTGTTCAACGGCAGCGCCTAGTTGTCCTTTGAATGCTTCTTTTTCAGTTGGTGGACGTAATGTCGTCATGCGTTTTTTCGTTAAGTTTTCGATGACGTGTAAGTAACCCATTTCGTTTGGTGTAACGAAAGTTACTGACATACCGCCTTTACCTGCACGGCCAGTACGACCGATACGGTGAACATAGCTTTCTGGGTCTTGAGGGATATCGTAGTTGTATACGTGAGTCACTCCTGAGATATCTAAACCACGTGCGGCTACGTCTGTAGCAACTAAAATATCTAAATGACCACTCTTGAATGAACGTAACACGCTCATACGTTTTTGTTGGGAAAGGTCGCCATGGATACCTTCTGCACGATAACCGCGAGCTTCTAGCCCACGTGCTAATTCATCCACACGACGTTTTGTACGACCAAAGACAATTGTTAACTCTGGTGTTTGTACATCTAATAAGCGAGTCATGATATCAAATTTTTCGTATTCTTTTGCACGAACGTAGTACTGATCGATCAAGTCAGCAGTCATTTCTTTGGTTTTGATTTTCACGTGTGTTGGATCTTTCATGAATTTCACACCGATATTTTTGATTGCTGGTGGCATTGTTGCTGAGAACAATAGTGTTTGACGTTGTTCTGGCACTTTAGAGATGATACTTTCGATATCTTCTAAGAAGCCCATATTAAGCATTTCATCTGCTTCATCTAAAACTAATGTTTCAACAGTTCCAAGTTTCAATGTGTGACGGTTGATATGGTCTAACATACGACCTGGTGTACCAACAACGATATGTGGGCGGTCTTTCAATCCACGGATTTGGCGACCAATATCAGCACCACCATAAACTGCTTGGACACGGACACGTTTGTCACGTCCTAGACGATAAAGTTCTTCTTGTGTTTGGATCGCTAATTCACGTGTTGGTGCAATAACTAATCCTTGTAATTCTTGACGACTTGCATCGATTTTTTCTAACATCGGTAAGCCAAATGCAGCAGTTTTACCTGTTCCTGTTTGTGCTTGTCCAATCACATCTTTACCTTCTAAGGCAAGTGGAATCGTTTCTGATTGGATCGGTGTCGCTTCTTCAAATCCTGCACGCTCTACTGATTTTAATAATTCTGGTGATAATTCTAGTTCTTTAAATTTCAAATGAATCCTCCTATATGGTTGTTAACTGAGGATGTAGCGATAAATTGCTACCCCGTCTCTTGTTCGGTCAAAGTGTCTGTTTCTTTTGACAGTGGCCACGCACGTTTCCCATCCATTCTTAGCCCCTGTGGCACCACCGAAAAATCACTTTGCGAAGTTTAGGCATTAGAAAAGCCAAACGGGTCGCGTTCAGCTTTATCATTGTTATGACATCTGGCTTCACATTCATCTTCAATCCAGTCCAATTTCTCTTCATCTTTCGGCAATAGGTTATTCTAGCATAATTTATTGTTTTCTGCAAGTTTACAGTTTTTATTTCATTTCTTGTAGTCGTTCAACGACTTCAATCAAGCCCATACTATTGCTGCCTTTCAATACGATGGTGTCGTCCGGTTGGATTTCTGCAACGATTTCTGCAATCAATTGTTCTTTGTTTTCTTCTGTGTGGTAAACCGGCAAGTCAGGATATTTTTGCGCCAACACATCTTTTAGTGCTTGCATCTCTTTTCCATACAAAAAGATCATTGAGAACACATCTGAAGAAATATGTTCACTCATTGATGCATGCATGCGTGATGATTCTGCGCCTAGCTCCAACATATCTGCTAAGACAGCAAGTTTTCTTCCTGTGGCTGGAATGTTTGCAACAGTGTCTAGGACTAACCCCATTGCCGTTGGGTTCGCATTGTAGACATCACTTAAAATAGCAGCGCCATTTCCAGCTGTTAACCATTCTGTTCGGTTTTGTGTCACTGAGACAGTTGCCAGTCCTCGACGGATTGCTGGCAGAGACAACTCAAAAAACTGTCCGATTGCATAGGCAATCAGTGCATTCGTCACATTATAGCTACCAGGTAATGGAATTGTGAATGATTCGCCTTCAACGATAAACGTTGTCTGTTGCTTTTCTTCTGTGATTTCTTGTGCAGAGATGTCGCCTTCTTCAATCCCAAATGTTTTGATTTTCTGTGTCAACGGTGCTAGAAGCGGCTCTAACAATGGTTCATTATTCGGTACGAGCAATAAACCGTCTGGCAATAAACCATCCGCGATTTCCATTTTCGCTTGAGCAATCCCTTCACGTGAGCCTAGATTTTCAATATGGGCTTCACCAATCATCGTGATTGCTGCGACTTTAGGTTGTGCCAACAAGGAAAGTTCAGTAATTTCATTGGCATGATCCATTCCCATTTCTAAGACGATCTTTTCAGTATCTTGTGGCATGTGCAAGATTGTATACGGCATACCAATATTATTGTTGTAATTCCCTTGTGTCTTATAGGTTTTATAACCTTGTGCCAAAACAGAAGCAGTTAGATCCTTTGTGGTTGTCTTACCATTACTGCCGGTCACAGCCACAACGTCTGCGCCAACTTTTTTCAAGTAATATTGCGCCAGATCTTGCATCGCTTTTAAAGGATCAGAGACTGATATGATTGCAATGCCTTCAGGTGCCTTCTCGACTTCCCAACTCCAAAACGTTGCGACTGCTCCATTTGCAATTGCTTGTTCAATAAACTCATGGCCATCTCTTGCACCGGCTAAAGGAACAAATAGATTCCCTTCTGTGATTTTTCGACTATCAAATTCTACTCCTGTGATCAATTGACTTGAGTCATGATGACTTCCAACTGCTTGGGCAGCTTCTTGTATTGTAATGTTCATCGATTCTCTATCCTTTCGATTTAGATAAGCAGACGTATATGCATCGAAACAAAAAAAGTTGTGAAGATCGCCCATACCGATAGCGTCGAACAGTAAAAATCTTTCGCTTTCAATCAGTACCCGATGATCATTCACAACCTTTGTTTTGATAGACACACTACTTCATTTCGTTCATGCTTGTGTTGATTACGTTTAAACTATTCAAAGAAACTTTGTCTTTGATTGTAACGGTTCAAGCCTAATTGAATCAATTCTTCAATCAAGTCCCCGTATTGCAAGCCCATATTTTCCCATAATAATGGGTACATGCTGAACGCTGTAAATCCAGGCATTGAATTCAATTCATTAAGGAATAACTCATTTTTATTCGTCAAGAAGAAATCGCATCGGCTCAAGCCACTTCCACCTAACATCGTGTAAGCTAATTTTGCGTACTCTTGTGCTTTTTGGTGAACTTCTTCTGGTACCTCAGCTGGAATCTGCATCTCGATTCGATTATTGATGTATTTTGCCTCGTAATCGTAAAAAGCCACGTCTTTCACTACTTCACCAGGTAACGTCGTGCGGACATCTTCATTTCCTAACACAGCGACTTCGATCTCGCGCGCTTCGATTCCTTGTTCAACGATAGCACGTGAATCGTATTGGTAAGCTGTTGCTAAAGCATTCTGCAATTCTTCTCGAGTTTCAGCTTTAGTGATTCCAACACTTGATCCCATATTAGCTGGTTTGACGAACATTGGGTAAAGCAATGAGCCCTCACATTGGTCAAACACTTTTTTAGGATTTTCTTTCCATTGGTTCTTCAAGACTGGAACATACGGTACTTGCGGCACACCGGCTGCTTGTAAAATATATTTTGTCATGATCTTATCCATAGCACAAGCACTCGTCAACACCCCCGCACCGACATAAGGCATATTCAAAGTTTCTAAGAAACCTTGGATCGTTCCGTCTTCGCCATTTGGTCCATGAAGAACTGGGAAAACGATGGCGCCTTCTTCTTTGATTTCTCCTGGATTGATGACAGTTCCGGTAAATCCTTCTGTCATTTTCCCACTAGGATCCCATGTCAAGTGCAACTCCTCTTCACTTGCGGGTTTTTCAGTTAATAAGGGGCCTTTGACCCACTGTCCGTCTTTACTAATAAATACGAGCTGTACTTGATAATAAGCATAATAAATAGCATTTAAAACGGAGAACGCTGAAAGAATCGAAACTTCGTGTTCCGCACTGCGTCCACCATATAATAAAGTAATCTTCAAAAGATTTTCCTCCTGTATTCGATATCATTCATTTTTACTTCATATTTTAGCACAAAAACAAAAGATGCAAACAGCTTATTTGAAAAAAGGTGAGGTACTTGTCATTTTATCCGAGAAACAGCGGAATAGTTGTCGCTTTTTTCCCTAACAGTTATGATAAGGAAAAGGAGGCATGATGATGACTAAAACTACTTCTCGAAGCCGCTTAACAGAGATCATTCAAGTATTCATCAAAGAAAATGTCCTGCCTAATCTGATCCAGCAAAAAAATCCTAAACAAGTCAAAAAAGCATTCGAAGAGCTTGGATCAACTTTTATCAAAATCGGGCAAATGCTTTCTGTACGTGATGATTTACTCTCTGCTGAGTTTACTAAGACATTTAAAACATTGCAAGACAACGTGCCAAGCGACCCTTTTGTCACGACAAAAAAAACAATCGAACAGGAATTAGACACACCCTTAGATACGATTTTTGATGATTTTAATAAAACACCTTTTGCTTCTGCTTCAATGGGGCAAGCGCATCGTGCCATCCTAAAAAATGGCGATGCCGTCGTCGTAAAAGTCCAACATCCGAATATTGCGGAAGAAATCATGATGGACTTGCAGTTATTTGAACGGGCGATCCCTTTGATCAAATATATTCCTGAGACAAGCGTGATCGATTTGAAAGGTGTCTTGCAAGAAGTCAAACGTTCGTTGACCAACGAATTAGATTTCTACAAAGAAAGTCAAAATGGCGCACGTTTCTATCAACTAAACAATCATTGGTATGAAGTTCGATCTCCTAAGATCTATGAATCTCTCTGCACAAAAAAAGTCATTGTGATGGAAGAGATGGCTGGAAAGAATTTCAACCAATTGATGAACCTAGAAGAAACGGACACACCCCTCATCGCGCCACTTTCTAATACACAACTGAAACAGCAAGTCGCCAAACGATTGATCGAGCATTTTATGAAGCAAATCTTTGATGATGGCTTTTTTCATGCCGACCCACATCCCGGCAATTTGTTATTCCATCCTCTACCTTCAGAGGCGCTTTCAGACAATGTCGCAACAACGACGAAAGAACACCAAAAACAGTTAGGTACTCTTTCGCTCAAAACCAGTTCCACTGTCACTGAACCGTTGCAACCATATACGATCAGTTATATTGATTTCGGTATGATGGGTAGTCTTTCCGGCTCACTACGACAAAAACTAATGGAAGTCGTTCTTGCCATTTATACGCGAGATATTTACCGAATCGAAAAAGCCGTCGTCAACTTATGCCAACAAGAAGGACCATTTGATGAAAGTGAGTTTCATCAACAACTCGCTAACTTTTTGACACAATATCTGGACCTACCGATCGAAGAAATCGACTTACAAGAAGTCTTTTCACAAATCGTAGCCATCTGTCATCAAAACAACTTACAAATCGATCGTGATATCACGTTATTACTCAAAGCTTTCAGTACCTTAGAAGGCGTGATCCGTGTCCTTGATCCAGAAGTTTCTTTGATGGAAGTGGCTACACCTTTTGCACAACGGTATTTCTTAGCACATTTATCCGTTGAAGATACATTGAAACAAGCCGGCTTGGACTTCTTAGAAGGCGTCAAGACTGTCCCAAAAATCCCGCAACAAGTGCACCATCTCCTTGAAACTTGGCGTTCTGGACAAGGGAAAATCAACTTGGAGTTAAAGAAACAAGATCAACTGATGAGCCGGATCGAAAGTATGGTGAACCGCTTAGTCTTCGGTGTGATACTCGCTGCATTAATCGTCGGTTCTTCGCTTCTCGTCCAAGCTGCACCAGACGACCAAATCAATTTTATTACACTGCTAGGTATATTCACCTATACGATCGCAGCTGTAGTCATCCTCTTTTTAGCGATCGATACGCTGATCAAGTATTATAAAAAAAGGCGAAAATAAGCGACGACATCTGAAAATAATTCCATATTTTCGGATGTTGTCGCTCACTTTTTGCTGTTTAGAGTAAAGGGATAACGAGACCATTCCTGTTTTAGTCGATATCCCTTATTCCAATATTTATTTTCAAACTTTTAATATCTTCTCATTCACGTTTTTATTTCATCTTTCGTTCATCAGGTACGATTCTTTGCGATAACAACCACTTATGGAAGAACCATTCAGCGATTCCGATCAATAACGCAGGCACTAACACTTTCATCCAAATATCCGCCATATCGTTCATGAAATAAAGATATAACCATAGAATGACTGCAGCTGAACCAGCATCTGCAATTGTAGCTGCGATATTTCCTACTTTTCTCAAAATCAGCAGATCACCTAATACATAGATCATTACAACAATGATCACTCCGACAATCGTTGAATCCATAAAGCTAACGCCATAAAGTCCTGTTAGTACGATCCATAGAATCGCCCAGATCATGATTGCTTTTACCACCAACGCCTTTACATGTTTCATTTTCTGCACTCCTTTCTTTTTGGTTAAAAACATATGATTATATAATTAAATAATCTTCATAATTATATCCCTTGTTATAGAATCAATCAAAGATATCGCACTTCACCTAGTAATAAAAAAAAGTGAACACTGCTTCTATTTAATTAGAAACAATGTTCACTGACAATTACTCTATTCCTATTTCTTCAAGCGCTCGGATCAACGCTTCTTTGAACCGTTGATGGTCTTCGTTAGTAAAAGGTTTCGGTCCTTTTGTGCGGATACCAGCTTTTCTCAACTTACTGCTTTGATACCGTTGCTCTAGTAGCCCGTCAATGTTCGTTGTATCAAACTCTTTCCCTGATTGATGAAACACTCGAACACCTTTAGGTAAGACCAGTGAAGCTAAGCCATAATCTTGAGTAACCAAAAAATCGCCTTTTTTGATCAGTCCGACAATTTTATAATCGGCACTGTCTGCTCCTTTATCGACGTAGACAAACTGCACATGATCCGGATACTCTTTATTTGTATAGTGATCCACACTTGTGACGATCATTACTTCTAGTTGAAATGAAGCGGCGATTTCAATCACATCATTTTTCACTGGAGAGCCATCACCATCAATGAATATTTTTCGCATGTTCTTTCCTCCACAAAAGATAAACAGCTATTACTCCTACGAGCAATACACCGACATTGATCCATTTTACGTAGACTAACAATTGGATCATCGTTTTTGGTACGCTAAGTCTGCCAGTCAGCTGGAGCAATACACTCACAGGTTTATCCAGCCATTGGGCCATCACTAGCATCAATGACATCAACAAGAATTGATGGGTCACACTTCCTTTATTTTGTGTCGTAAACTTCGTGATCACACGATTATCCATCGGTATTGACGTATCGATCTCATAATACGTACGATTCAACCAACTGCCTACTACCGCGTGCCAGAAGCTTAGTAAGAATAAACCGACCACAAAGCCGATTTGCGGAAGCAACAGAATCAGCAATGAACTGAACAAACCCGCCAGTTGAACGAGTACAGGATCGATCGTTGGAATCCCGATGAGCTGTTTTCCAATGATTTTGGCTAATACCATCCCTGCAATATAAGGCAAATACATATACACACCTAGATAATCAAAGCCATGTACACGACCGATATAAAGTGTGCCAAATAAAAAGAGAAAATTACCTAACATACCATTCAAAAAAGTAAAGCTATTCAACCAAGTAGGTAGTTTCCACCGCTTCCTTGCTCTCCCTAGATAGAACGCCGCAAAGAGAAACAGCAGCATAAACCCATAGATTGCCACATCAAATAATGCAGGATCGATCAACAAACGAGCATTTCTCAAAAGAAACAACAATACAAAAAAGCCAATAAATAAAAGAAGTTCCTTTGTAACTACCACATTTGACTTTAGCTCTTTAAAATCTAATTCATAGCGTGGATAATGACTGACCGTATGATACGCCATAATATAAAACAATGTATAAAGCGCTAATGTCATCACGACTTGTGTCGAACCAGGTAGCTCGATCGATCGAAACAAAACAAGCAATAAAAGGATCGCAAAAGGGAATTTGTTTGCTGACATGTTCGTGAATCCCTGTTGTTTTTCATGGTAATTCACCGTCATATTTGTTGGTACCAACCATGCCGCACTAAGCCCTAAAAGCACACTCGATAAATAATACAGTGGAAAGTAGAGGACACCAAAAATCCCGATCAACGAACCTGCCCCACCTGTCAACAATGAAATCATCAACAAGGTATAACTATCTAGACCAAAGCGGATGCTACTCACTAAAAACAATCCTGTCATCCGAAATGTATAAAATAAAGTAAACGGTAAAATCGACAACCATTGATTCCCGTCACTCAAGCTTAAAAATAAAAGATACGGTACTAAGATGACCGTATTACTCAAAATAAAAGGCGTCGTTTGTGTAAAATTCCGCACAAATCGCTTGATTTTATCAATCATATAAAAACTCCTTACGCATCAAACATGGGGTATTTTCCATGTCAACACATCATCTCTATAGACACTCTCTTAGGTCTATGGGTACAAATTTGATTATACCATAGGAGCAAGGCAGCCAGAACCCCACATCTCCCCATTCTCTCTCCAAATCAAAAAAGCAGGAACTCCTCAAAATTTGACTAGCAAACTTGGGGAATCCCTGCTTTTTCTTTGAGGTTGAGCATTTCTGCCCAGACCTCACTGGTGCCTGAAGAATCAGACAGACAAGCCCTTCTCCACAAAAGTCTTGTCCAGCACGCCTACATCCGGTAGGTGATCCGCAGATCATGTGCCGCCAAAATCAATTAGACCTCTATCATTCAGAGATCTTCTCGACCCGTCGCATAACGTATACTTTAACACACTCAATCAGTTTATGCGAGCCTTTTTTTCATTTTATAATCGACCATTTGAAATCCTTCACCGATGTCTGAGATCAATTCTTCTTCAATGACAAACCCTTGATGTTGATAGACCGCAATTGCTTGTCGATTGTCTTGATTGACACGTAAAAAAATCTCTTGTGCCTCTGTTTCTCTAGCTAGTTGTTCGTACCAACGAAAGACTTCAGATGTCAAGCCTTTTCCACGTACGTCTTGTAGAATGTAGAGCTTACTCAAATAGATTGAAGAAGCTATCTTTTCATACGCAGTGTAGCCAACGGTTCGTCCAGCTAATTTCAATAAGAAGTAGCTGACCCCTGCAGCACATTCCTTTTCGATCTGTTCTTTCGATTGATAAGTCTCCAACATATAAGCGACTTGTCTTTGACCGATGATCGGCGTGAACGCTTCGGGCCATACTTCATGGATGACTGCGACGAGTTCATCTAGTTCTTTCTCAGTCACTGCGACTTTCTCCAACATGTTATCCCCCCAATCAATGAACTAAAAATGCCCTTGTGCCTGTTGGAACAAAAACAACATGATCATACTGTAAGCAGCGACAGACCAAGGTTTTAAAAGAATAATGATTTGCATGTATTCTTTAAATGAGAGCTTCGTCAACCCTGCGACAAGACAAATCAAATCATCTGGCGCGAAAGGTAAAAGTAAGGTGACGACCAATACTTTTTTGATGTTTTGCGTTTTATCAGCGACTAACTGCTCAAATTTCTGGAATTTTTTTGGCGATAAGATGAAACGGACAAAACTCGTCCCATAATAACGCACGAACAAAAAACCAATTGCTTCACCGATGATCAAGCCAATACAACTATACAGCAACCCAAAAGCATTGCCAAACATCAACATCCCAGCCACGGAAGAAATCCCTCCCGGTAGAATCGGGATAACGACTTGAATGATCTGGATGACGATAAATAAGATGACCGCATGTCTCCCAAACTGTTGCATGAATTGTTGTAACGAATCTGCCGATTGGAAGATTCCGTGGCGATACCCATAAATAATCAATATGAAAAATATACTTAAACCAAGGAGTGGTGCGAATTGGATGGCTCTATGTATCCATGTTTTTTTCTCAGTCATATGTTTCTCCTACACTTTTCATTTTTTCCTTATTTCATAAAAAGAACAGTTAGCGGGCAGAGGCAACTGTGCCTAGCTGCGAGAAATAAGCTATAAAATCCGAAAATATCCCTCATATCCTCAGATTCTACAGCTTATTCCCTCAGTAGTTACTTATGAAACCCTGTTGATTCGGTTTTAGTAGACCGTCACTCATGCTACAGCCCTCTCAACTGCTCGTTTTACTGATGATTCAAAAAACTAGCAACTTTCGTCGTGATCAAATCGATGGCCACGTGATTTTCGCCACCTTCTGGCACGATGATATCAGCATAGCGTTTTGTTGGTTCAATAAACTGATGATACATCGGCTTAACGACTGTTAAATATTGTTCGATCACAGAATCTAACGTACGTCCACGCTCTTCCATGTCGCGTTTGATCCGGCGAATGATCCGAATGTCATCGTCTGTATCTACATAGATCTTGATATCCATCAAATCACGTAAACGTTCGTCTTCTAAAATCAAGATACCTTCCAAAATAATGACTTCTTTTGGTTCTTGAATGATCGTTGCTTGACTTCTTGTATGCGCAACATAATCATAGACTGGTTTTTCAATGGCTTCATAGTTCAGTAGTTTTTCAACGTGCTGGATCAGCAGTTCATTATCAAAGGCAAAAGGATGATCGTAGTTTGTATTCAACCGTTCTTCAAAGCTTAAATGACTTTGATCTTTATAATAAGAATCTTGTTCAAGCATCATGATGGAGTGGTCTGGAAAGTGACTAAAAATCCCTCGGCTGACGCTTGTCTTTCCGCTTCCCGATCCGCCCGTCACACCAATGATAATTGGCTTGCTTTTTGTCATTGACTAAAACCTCTTTCATATCCGTTTTTTCATTCTAATCTATTATAGCGAAAAAAAAGGAAAATGCACTATTTTTCTGAAAATTAATGAAGTGGGATTTCCAATAGTGGATAAAGTTCTTCTAAAGAATCGATACGATGTGTCGGCTGGATCTCCAGCATTTCAGGTAATCGATTTTTATTGAACCAAATCGTATCGATTCCTGCTTCATTTCCACCTTTGATATCCGAAGTCAGTGAATCACCGATAATGACCGTTCGCTCTTTGTCTAGTTCAGGAATATTTGTAAATACGTGATCGAAGAAGGCCTTCATTGGTTTTTGTGCGCCAATCGCTTCTGAAACAAAAATTTCTTTGAAGTAATGGATCATTCGCGCATCGGTCAATCGTCGATGCTGCGTTTGAGAAACTCCATTCGTCACAATATAAAGCTCCGCTTCATTTGACACTGCTTCCAGCAACTCATGGCTACCAGGAATCCAGTGATGGCCGAGATTCAAATAATGACGATAACGCTGATCCATTGCTTGGCTATCGACCGTTTTGCCAAACTGTTGGAACAATAGTCCAAAGCGATTTCCAGTCACTTCATCTCTTGTCATCTGCCCCTTTTCAAATTCACGCCATAAATGGTGATTCAATGCTTTATAACTCGTTCTGATCTCCGGTGTCAGTTCAATGCCTTGTTCAGCAAACAGTTGATGCAACGCTTCTGCTTCCGTTTGTTGAAAATCTAATAACGTATCATCTACGTCAAATAATAATGTATGATATTTCATCTGATTCTCCTATTTCTTCTATTTAAAATATTTTTTTAATTTTTTTAGTTCGTCTAACGTCAATGAGCGATACGATCCTTCAGCCAAATGTGGATCTAGTTGTAAGGGGCCCATGCTGATTCGTTGCAATGCAGTGACTTTTTTTCCACAAGCTAAAAACATCTTTTTCACTTGATGGAATTTCCCCTCTTGGATCGTCAGTCGTACAATACTTTTTTTATGTTGCGCGTCAAGGATCTCTAAATGTGCAGGTAAGCATTGATAACCACCATCAAAAACAATTCCTTTTTTAAAAGCAATTTGGTCAGCTTCTGTCACTTGTTCATTGACAACTGCTACATATGTTTTCTGTACTTTTTTATCAGGCAACAACATTTCATAACCTAATTGGCCATTGGAAGTGATCAACGATAAACCTGTTGTATCGCGATCTAATCGCCCAACTGGGTACAAAGGTTGTGTGCGATCGGCTGAAGACAACAAATCGATAACGGTCGTTTTGTGAATGTCTGTCACTGCTGTTACAGCTCGTTTAGGTTTATTCAGCATAAAATATACTTCATTTGTGTGCAACCTTACACCATCTACTTCGATGCGATGAAGTAAGCTATCAACGTTTCGATTCTGTTTCTGCTCTATTTCGCCATCGATACGAACGAGTTTCATTGCAAAGAGTCGTTTCATCTCTTTGCGTGATGTTTCTAATTCTTTTTCTATTAATTTATCTAACCGCATAGTTGTTTCCTTTCCTAGCTACTAAGCATTATAACCCGAATCGGACAGCATGCAAAATAGGAACGTTGAGTAGTTCCCTTGACTTACTCAAAGATTCGCGTTACGGTTAAAGAGTAAAGTGAATTGGATTTCTCATACACAGCGTAATGACCTGGTGGAGAAAAGTTGAATCCTGACTTTTTAAAGGCAGATGCGCGCATCTGTCTTTTTGCGTTTTTTCGCGCTACCTGATAATGTGCAAGAGACCATGTGACATTCACTTAAATAAAATCTGTCTGACACCAAAGCAGACAGTCACATTTTAAGGAGGAATTTGGTTATGTCAGTATCATTAGAAGTAAGTAAAAGAGAAGTACGTCCCCGTTCATTGAGAAACAAATTGCGTCACGAAGGAAAAGTACCTGCAATCGTTTATGGTTACAACGTGGAAAGCACACCAATCTCATTTGATAGTGCTACGTTTAGTAAAGTATTGCGTGAGAATGCCGCAAATACTGTGATCACAATGGATGTTGATGGAAAGAAAGTCAACACACTTGTTCACAAGATCCAATCAAACACATTTACCAACCAAATAGAACACGTGGAGTTCCTATCTGTGAACATGAAAGAAGAAACAGAAGTTGAAACAGAAGTTGTCCTTGTCGGCGAATCTGCTGGTGTGAAATCTGGTGGTGTATTGGCTCAAAACCTATATACTGTGATTGTTTCTGCTACGCCAGATCAATTACCAGAAAACATTGAAGTAGATATCACTGATTTAGCATTAGGTGACTCGATCACTGTAGCGGATCTACCGAAAGATGATGCCTACACGATCATTACTGACGGAGAAGAACAAATCGCCGCAGTTGTTGCACCAACGGAAGAAGAAGAAACAACTGGCGAAGCAGTAGAACCAGAAGTCATCGGTTCAACAGAAGAATAAACGCCTTTTAATAAACGAAGCTGTGGCAAACGTCATAGCTTCGTTTTTTATTTCACTTCAAAAAGCGTCTCACAGGAATGGTATATTCCTATTTATCATCCCTTATTTGTATATTTTATATAGTGAAAAACCCTTATATAACAAGCTTTTTCAATCCCCTCTTAAAAATTTCTTATACTTTTAAAAAAAGTATGCAAATATTGTTGCATTTTATGAAAATGTTTATTAGAATGAACCAACGTTACAAGAAGTATGACTCGTTTATCCTAATAAAAAATCTTCTCGTAATTTCGTTTTTTAGACAAAGGAGGCTAAGCCGATGTTTGAAAGTTTTGATAGTAGCCGTAATCGATACGCATCGTTAGGTGTGGTATCAAGTTTGCCAGATGAACTGATCGATAGTATCTGGTTTATTATTGATTTAGACCTTAAGGGTGTTATTCCGTTAGATAATATTTTAGCTTTTGATTTAATGAACAATCATGGAAAAGTAACCTTGCATTTTTCTCAAGCGGGCAGTACCGTAGAGATGGGGATTGATCTACCGTTCCCTTATTCTCCTCAATACCCTGCGCAAGTATTTGCTTATGATGATGGGACAAGAGAAACGATTCTTCTCCCAAGTGAAATTAAACAATACTAAAACAAGCCCTTTGTTTTGTACGATAGCCAAGTAGTTGACTCTTTGATTTTAATCTCGGACTCACTTCTTGGCTTGTTTTATGATGACCTATTCTGAAAATTTTCAGAAAACACAAAGCATTTTAGCTATTCGTTTATCATTATATTTTAATTGGTATTCCCAGGATAAACACTATATACTACTAACTAAATTTTAAAAGAAATAAGGAGTTTACAAGATGCGCGATTTAACAAAAGGAAGCCCAGCCAAACTAATTTTGCTATTTACTGTCCCTTTATTGATAGGCAATGTGTTCCAGCAATTCTACAACATGGTTGACATGATCATTGTTGGACAAACCTTAGGGAAAAACTCACTTGCGGCTGTAGGAGCTACTGGTGGATTAACTTTCTTGATCATTGGTTTTGCCCAAGGATTAACAGCTGGTTTAGCTATTATTACCGCACAAAGATATGGTGCGAAGGACTTTCGTGGTTTGAAAAAGAGTTTTGCTGCAAGTGTCATGATTAGTGTAGTCGTTACTGTGATTTTAACTGTCCTTAGCTTAGTATTTATTCGTCCGATGCTCCAGTTGATGCAAACACCCGCTGATATCATTGATGAAGCACAAACATTCATCGTGATCATCCTATGGGGAATCTTCGCTGCCGTCAGCTTCAACTTGTTATCAAATGTTATTCGCGCACTTGGTGACAGCCGAACACCTTTACTCTTTTTGATTGTTGCAGTGATCATCAACGTTGTTTTGGATTTGGTCTTTATCATCAACTTCGGTATGGGTGTAGAAGGTGCTGCGATCGCAACAGTGATTGCACAAGTCGCTTCTAGTTTATTATGTGTCGTCTACATCAAGAAAAAAATCCCGATGCTTCAATTACGTAAAAAAGATTTTTCGTTTGATATGCAAGAGATCCGTACACATTTGAATGTGGCATTACCAATGGCTTTTCAATCATCGATCATCGCAATCGGTGCAATCGTATTACAATCTGCACTGAATAGCTTAGGTACAGATGTCGTTGCTGCCCAAGCTGCTGCTGGTCGTATCGATCAATTTGCGGTTCAACCAATGATGTCCTTCGGTATTGCGATGGCGACTTTTGCTGCGCAAAACTATGGCGCAAAACAATATGGTCGTATCTTAAAAGGTGTCCGTCAAACATTAGTCATGAGCATTGGCTTTAGTTTCTTAGCTGGTGCAATCGTCATTTTCCTTGGTCGTCCATTAGTGAGCTTGTTTGTTAGCCCAACTGAAACCGTCGTGTTTGATTTGGCACAAACCTATTTTAATATCAATGGCTCGCTTTACTGGATCTTAGCAATCTTGTTTATCTTGCGTTACACGTTGCAAGGTCTTGGACAAAGCAAAGTTCCAACGATTGCTGGTATGATGGAATTGATCATGCGTTCGTTCGCTGCAATCATTCTTACTGGACTTTGGGGCTACCCAGGAGCTGCTCTTGCTTCACCACTTGCTTGGGCTGGTTCTGTTGCCGTCTTGCTTTACTCTTATGTACGTGCGGTTAAACATTTGAAACAATTAGATGCTGAACAACAACAATTTCCAATTGAAAATGCTGAAATCAGCTATTAAATTCAAAAAAAGTGTTCCTCCTATAATCAGGAAGAACACTTTTTTCTATGGATTCGTTGGTAAAATCACCAAACTGAAATAGTCGATATGTGCATGATTATACTCCAAAACAGTGAATTGGAATTGTCCGATCGTAATCACTGTACCCGGCTCGATTTCTTTTTGATAGCTAGACATAAAACCCGCAAGAGTAATAAAATTTGTCTCTTCAAATTCCGGAACATCCTCGTTGAAGTAACGCTCAAAATCATCGAGAGTCAATTTTCCTGAAACAATATAACTACCATCTTCTTGTTTTGCAATCAACGCTTGATCAACGTCTGTTTCGTCTCGAATTTCACCGACGATTTCTTCTAAAATATCTTCGATCGTGACAAGTCCACTTGTTCCGCCATATTCATCCTTTAAGATTGCTATATGCTTTCCTCTTCTTCGCATAATCGTCAATAACTTTTTGATTGGAATGGTTTCAGCTGTCACGATTGGCTCTTCAATCAATGACTCGACTGTGATCTGGTCATCTTCTAACGATTGTTTGATCAAAGCGGGCAAAGTGACGTATCCTAACACATTATCTTTAGAGCCTAAGATGACAGGGTATCGCGTGTGTCCTCGTTCAATCGATTCTTTGATTGCTTGTTCCACTGTATCCGAAACCTCAAAAACCTGCATAGAGGTACGATCCACTTGGATGTCTTTTGCCAACGTATCATCAAACTCAAAGACATTTTCTAAGTACTGGTATTCATCTTTTGTCAATTCACCTTGCTCGTAAGAATTGAGCGCAACTAACGTTAGTTCTTCTTGGGAAAGTGTTTCTTCTCCTTCCGAGACTAACTTCACTCCTAGCAGTTTACCTAAGCCTGCTGCCGAATGATTCAATACCCAGATGAAAGGAAACATCGCAAGATAAAAATAATGTAAAGGTCTCACCACAAACAAAACAACTTGTTCGGTATTGACGATACTATAACTTTTCGGCAAAAGTTCACCAACGACAACGTCGACATACGTGACAAGAATAAAACCTAATGCAACAGAGATCGTTGCACTGATTCCCCTACCAATCGGAAGTTGACCGATCCAAGGTTCTAACAACGCTGCCACAGAACCTTCACCAACCCACCCAATGATCAAACCAGTCAAAGTAATGCCTAACTGACTTGCAGATAAATAGTCATCTAAATGATGGGTCACATGTAACGCTAGTTTGGCGTTCTTCACACCGTCTTTTTCTAATTGCTCCAAGCGGGAACGTCTGATTTTTACTAAAGCAAATTCACTCGCAACAAAAAAAGCAGTGATTGCTATCATCAAAAATAATATTACAAAATTTAGTACCATTGATTTCGCCTCACTTTTCCATTTCAATTGTACAACTTTTCGTAAAAAGAGTATAACTAGGAGGCTTTTGATTTCTGCTTCTTCCACTAGATCACTCTAAATAATGGGAGGATTTATTCACTTGTGTCATTAGCATTCAATAGCTATTCAATAACAAGAAAATTTATAAATTAAGGTTTAAAATGTGCGCATGTGCTATGCTATTACGTGACAGTACAGTTTAATGACGGTGGCTATCCTTCGAAAGCGAGGTGGTGCGTATGCACATACTTTCTAAATCTTACGAAAGGAGACGCCTTTTGTCGGCACTCGATACAGTCCAATTTATGCTCAGCTTTGGTATGTTTACCATTGCCCTGATCACGTTGGTGGTAGCATTGCTTAACGACAAAAAGAAATAGCCGTCACTTTAGCAGGGGACTAGCTATTTCTTTTTAGAGATATTTAGATTTATACCACTGTTCTTTAAACAGCGCTGTCAAAGGGGAGTTGTTAGCGCAACTCCTCTTTTCACGTTTAGTATAGCATACTATCGACATGCTTACTAGATGAAGTTCTAGGGAAGATCCTCTGTCAGTTGGGCATTCAGTCTAAATTGATGCTCAGCTTTGGTATGTTTACCATTGCCCTGATCACGTTGGTGGTAGCATTGCTTAACGACGACAAAAAGAAATAACCGTCCTCGGCCTAGGACGGTTATTTCTAAAAATCACCTGAATTATGCCGCTGTTAATTAAACGGTACTGTCAAAGGGGAGTTGTTAGCGCAACTCCTCTTTTCAGATTCAGTATAGCATACTATCAACATGCTTACTAGATGAAGTTCTAGAGAATCTCCTCTGACTGTTCAGTTGGGCACCCAGTCTAAGTTGATGCTCAGCTTTGATATTTTTACCATCGCCCTGATCACGTTGATTGTAGCATTGCTTAGGGACGACAAAAAGAAATAGCCGTCACTTTAACAGGGACTGGCTACTTCTTTTTAGAGATATTTAGATTTATACCACGGTTCTTTTTAAACAGCGCTGTCAAAGGGGAGTTGTTATCGCAACTCCTCTTTTCATTTCCGGTATAGCATATTCCAATTCTTTATCTATTTATTTTTTTCGTTCTTTCAACCATGTTTTTCTAGTACCACCAATCAGCAATGGTACTGTTTCGTGTTTGACTTCACTGTATTCTAAACCAAACCAAGTTTCTGGTGTCGTAGCGATTTTCTTGATCGCAAGTTTGGCTTGCATGATTTGGCGTTCCCATTTTCCAAGAGTCGTTACATTTGAAACCACTTCGTCGATCAAGATGAATTGGAAATCGCCAACTTCTCTTCCTGGAGTCAATGAATACGTCTGTGGTTGTTTTGGTAAACGTCCTTGTTTCATTAAATCGTGGATGATTTGGCGAACGTAGACATTGATTTCTTGTTGGACACGGAAGCCTAAGAACAGATTCACTTGAACAACAAAGTCAGTCCCCATCATATCCACTTGATACTCTTTCGTATAGGGTTCATCAGTTACTTCTACATGTACAAACCAATAAGCCTTCGCCCGCTTTGGCCGTTTGTCTAAAATGGAATACACAAACTGACGACCGACCTTCCCATCTGCCATATCCGGCACTAAGAAGACCACGTTTGTTTGATACATTGGTAACGTCTTATCGTCTTTCAATTCTCTAAGCTGTGGAATGTATTCTTTTAATTCCACTTCTTCTGCGACCGATTCACGAATGATATTGCCTTGTTCCCAAATAAACATCACTGCCAGAATAACTAAAGCAATCAAAACAGCCACAAAACCACCGTGGAAAAATTTCACGACGCTGGAAATAAAGAAGACAACTTCGATCACACCAAAGAAAAAGGTGATCGTATGCGCCAACCATTTTGAATACCCACTTTGAAGCAGGTAGAAATAAAGCAATGCAGTCGTCATCAACATCGTCACGGTAATGGACAGTCCATAAGCAGCTTCCATATGATGCGAGGTTCTAAAAGTGACGACAACGAGTGAACAAGCAATCCATAAAATCAAATTCACTGCGGGAATATACATTTGTCCAATACTGCTTCCAGGATACATGATTTTCAATCGAGGTAATAATTTTAGTTTGATTGCTTCAGATACCAACGTAAATGAACCTGTAATCAATGCTTGCGAAGCAATGACTGCGGCAATCGTTGCAAAGCCGACGCCTATTACTGTAAAACTTGCTGGCATCATTTGGAAAAATGGATTTAAATTCTCAATTGCTTGTGTTTCAGGATTTTGATATACATTGATCAGCCATGCTGCTTGTCCAAAATAATTCAATACTAAGCAGACTTTGATATACGGCCAACTCAAATGGATATTTCGTTTTCCGACATGTCCTAAGTCAGAATAAAGCGCTTCTGCCCCAGTAGTTGCCAAAAAGATATTCCCTAAGATGAATAAACCTAGCTTGTTGTCAGGGCTAAATAGCAACTGGATCGCATAATAAGGATTCAAGGCACGGATCACTGTCCAGTCTTGGCTGAAATTGAATAAGCCCATCGCGCCTAAAAATGTGAACCATAAAAACATAATAGGTCCAAATGCCTTACCCACCACTTCTGTACCAAAACGTTGGACCATGAACAAAACAAAAATAATCGCTAAAGTAATGATGACAATAATGTTCTGGTCATTCCCGAATCGATCAAAAAACACTGGGATCCCTCGCAAACCTTCGATCGCAGTCGTAACCGTTACAGCTGGTGTCAATACCCCGTCTGCTAACAGTGCTGCACCACCGATCATCGCCGGTATGATCAGATATTTCCCACCTTTTCTGACCAAGGTATATAAAGAGAAGATACCACCTTCTCCATGATTATCTGCATTTAACGCGATTACGACATATTTGATTGTCGTTAATAATGTCAATGTCCAAAAAATCAATGAGACTGCTCCGATGACAAAATCCGGATTGATCCCTCGCAAGCCGCCATTATCCTCGACGATTGCTTTCATTACATAAAGTGGGCTTGTACCGATATCTCCATAAACAACCCCCATGGCGACTAATAATCCGGCCATCGAGATTTTTTTGGTGTTGTGCTTTGTTGTCACTTTTCCCCCTCATTTCTTCCATCGTGTGTATCCTAAATTCCACCTCATTATCCAAGGAATCAACCTTGGTGTCAATAAATTCGATAAAAATAACCCAGTCAACGATGCCGCCTTAAATAATCAGCCATGAAAGAGTAGAGACCTAAACACACGAGTGCTCCAATCAATGAAGGAATAAGATAAAAACCACTGATAGCTGGTCCTAGTTCGCCAAGGACAAATTCTCCTAACCAACTCCCTAAGAAACCAATGATGACATTCCCAGAAACACCACCTGGCACATCTTCATTAAGAACAGCGCCAGCGATGAATCCCAATACGCCACCGACAATCAATGAAAATAAAAAATGGATCATTTTCATTCCTCCTTTTCCACTTTAAATAACTCAGTGTTTTCAAGAAAATATAAATAGACCCTTGTTACTCCTGTATCAATTATAAAAAATAAGCGCACTACTTTTGAAAATACAAAATACTATTTTCGTAGCAGTACACTTATTAAAAAACTTTTATCTTAACCTGTTGGGATTACTTCTTTTCTTCTTCGTTCAACATTGCTTTTCTTGAAAGGTTGACACGGCCTTGTTTGTCGATCTCTGTCACTTTTACAAGTACTTCATCGCCTAGCTTCACTACGTCTTCTACGTTGTTCACGCGTTCGTTAGCTAATTGAGAGATATGGACTAAACCGTCTTTGCCTTTGATCAAGTTGACAAACGCACCGAATTTTTCGATACGAACAACTTTACCCAAGTAAACTTCGCCAACTTTGACTTCTTTCGTCAAGTCTTCGATGATCTTGATTGCTTTTTGGATCATTTCTTTGTCAGAAGAAGCAATACTTACTTTACCGTCTTGATCGATATCGATCTTCACGCCAGTTTCATCAATGATTCCATTGATCGTGTCGCCACCTTTACCAATGACATCTTTGATTTTTGCAGGATCGATTTGGATCATTTCGATTTTCGGTGCATATTGGCTAAGCTCTTCACGTGGTGCAGCAATCGTTGAAGTCAATTCTTCTAAGATTTCCATACGCGCTTGTTTTGCTTGCGCTAATGCTTCTGTCAAGATTTGTTCCGTGATTCCTTGGATCTTGATATCCATTTGTAATGCTGTGATTCCATCTTTCGTTCCGGCAACTTTGAAGTCCATGTCGCCTAAATGGTCTTCTAGTCCTTGGATATCTGTTAAGATCGTATAGTTTTCACCATCAGAAACCAATCCCATAGCAATCCCAGCAACAGGTGCTTTGATCGGTACACCTGCATCCATCAAGGCTAATGTACCTGCACAGATACTTGCTTGAGAAGATGAACCATTTGATTCAAGTACTTCTGCCACTAGACGGATCGTGTAAGGAAACTCCTCATCTGAAGGGATCACTTGTGCTAAGGCACGCTCGCCTAATGCACCATGACCGATTTCACGACGTCCTGGAGATCCAGCGCGACCAGTTGAACCAACAGAAAATTGAGGGAAGTTATAGTGGTGGATGAATCGTTTGCTGACTTCCACACCTAGTCCATCAATGATTTGATGTTCTCCTAAAGGCGCTAATGTACAAGCTGAAAGTGCTTGTGTTTGTCCGCGAGTAAATAATCCTGAACCGTGAACACGTGGCAATAAGCCAACTTCTGAAGCTAACGGACGGATTTCGTCTAATTTACGACCATCAGGACGGATTTTATCGATCGTGATCAATTCACGAACAACATCTTTTTCAAGATCTTCTGTAATTTGTTTGACTTCTTTTGTTAATTGCGCTTCGTCTTCATGACCAGCAAATTTCTCTGCATAAGCTTCACGAATATCATGTTTCACTTGATCGATATTGTCTTCACGAGCTAATTTTTCTTCCGTCATGACTGCTTCTTTCATTGTGCTGTAAGAAGCATCAAAAATTTCTTTTTTCAACTCTGCATCAACTTGTAATAAAGAAACTTCCATTTTTTCTTTACCGATTGCTTGGACGATTTCTTCTTGGAATGCGACTAGTTCTTTGATTGCTTCGAATCCGAATAGTAATGCGCCTAACATATCTTCTTCAGATACTTCTTTCGCGCCACTTTCTACCATGTTGATTGCTTGCTTTGTACCAGCTACGCTCAACTCGATATCAGTTGCTTCTGCCTGTTCAACTGTTGGATTCAAGACATATTCACCATTGACACGACCCACTTCAACACCTGCGATCGGTCCATCAAATGGGATATCTGAAATGGATAAAGCAAGTGAAGAGCCTAACATCGCTGCCATTGCTGGTGAACAATCTGTTTCTACACTCATCACGATATTTGTGACTTGTACTTCATTACGGAAACCTTCCGCAAACATTGGACGAATCGGACGGTCGATCAAACGAGCTGTCAATGTCGCTTCCGTACTTGGACGACCTTCACGTTTGATAAATCCACCTGGGATCTTACCGGCTGCATACATTTTTTCTTCGTAGTTGATTGTTAATGGGAAGAAATCTGTATCTTTCGCTTCTTTTGAGGCAACTGCCGCACTTAATACAACGGTATCACCATAACGTACTAATACTGCTCCATTTGCTTGTTTGGCCAATTGACCAACTTCGATCTCTAAGGGACGTCCGCCCCATGTCGTTTTGAAAACTTGTTTTTCTGACATAAATACTCCTTTTCCTTCTCGTGAAAGCCAGACGCTACTAAACAAATGAAAACCGCGAAAGTGAGCTTTTGCACCTTTCATTTGGTTAGTAGGAGTCCATCGAGCTGATTCACAGAAATGTTTGATAGTTTAAAGTAAAAAAAGTGAGATTCACGTGAACCCCACTTTCTGTTAAAAATTAACGGCGTAAGCCTAGACGTTGGATCAATTCACGGTAACGTTGAACGTCAGTTTTACGTAAGTAAGCTAACAAGTTACGACGATGACCAACTTTTTTCATCAAACCACGGTATGAATGATGATCTTTCTTGTGAACACGTGCATGTTCGTTCAAGTGGTTGATTTCTTCAGTTAATACAGCGATTTGTACTTCTGGAGAACCAGTATCTCCTTCATGACGTGCGTAATCTTTGATGATTTCGTTTTTGCGTTCTTTTGAAATTGCCATTTCTTTCACCTCGTTTAATTATTCCCCTGTGACTGAGTAAAACGTTGGTGATTCGCTTAACCAAGTAACAGGACATATGCTTTAAACATACAGCTATACTTTACCTGAAACTTCCTAATAAATCAAGTGCAGAATCCTTAAGAAAATCTATCTAAGCGAACAATCAGACTACTACTTTTTTTAATTTATGGTAAACTATTAACCGAAAAGAGAGTGTTTAACAAGAAAGGGGTACATATTCCATGATCACAATGGATGATATCATTCGAGAAGGCAATCCAACATTACGTGAAGTCGCACAAGAAGTCGCTCTTCCACTTAGCGAGGAAGATCTCTTATTAGGAGAAGAAATGTTGGAGTTTCTTAAAAATAGTCAAGATCCAATCAAAGCAGAAGAATTGAATTTACGTGGCGGGGTTGGCCTAGCTGCGCCTCAGCTTGATATTTCAAAACGGATCATTGCCGTCCACGTACCAAATCCAGATCCAGAAATCACTGAACCAACTTTGAGTACAGTCATGTATAATCCAAAAATTTTGAGTCATTCTGTCCAGAATGCTTGCTTAGGCGAAGGGGAAGGCTGCTTGTCAGTCGATCGTGAAGTACCTGGTTATGTGGTACGCCACGCAAAAATCACGCTTTCGTATTATGACAAGAATGGGGAAAAACAAAAAATTCGTTTAAAGAATTATGAATCAATCGTGGTTCAACATGAAATCGACCATATCAATGGTGTGATGTTCTACGACCATATCAACGCTCAAAATCCATTCTCTTTAAAAGAAGGCGTATTGGTGATCGAGTAGTAAAGGATACTATCAAAAATAAACAGAGATTGGCAGTTCTACCTGCTTTTCTCTGTTTATTTTTCTGTCATCACCTATTTTGGCAACTCGTTTCTACTTATTTTTTGATTGATACATTGGAATATTCAAACTAACGGTAACTGTTTGTTTACCGACTGGTCCAATGATAGTTCTACCTTTCCCTTGTCGATCGTCGTCTCTCTATTTCTTTGCTCATTGTCTTCTCTTGGTTTATTTCTTCTGTTGGGACCATTCCTGATTTTTACTTCGCATGTCTTGTTGCATTTTTTGTAAGCTTTCTCTTTTTATCCCCTCTTTGACTCAAATCAAAACGAGTGGAGATGTTACTATCTAGAAATATTCATCGGCTGCTGTCTAGAGATGCGATGACTTGTCGGCTCTGGTTTCTTTTTATTTGTCTGAAAACGTTGGAACAATGTTGAAAATTTTACTTTTTTAGCACTTTCTTGCTCTGGAATCCCCAATTTCACGTATGAATATTCGGCTTTTTTAGTAAAGGGGTTCAATGAACGTAAAAAAGCAAAACAACTAGCTATATTTTTCTTCTTATACTCTTCCCATGACACGCTTTCTGTCTTTTCCGTTACGTTAACTTTCACTTGTTCAGATTGTTTCATTTTATTCGGTTTGATTGTTGTAAGTCTTTGAGCATGTATAACTGCATCTTCCCTTATAGATTTGAGACTAGACCTTTTTTCTTCAGTCCTTTCATTCTTTGTCTCCTTTGTTACTGTATCGGAATTTTTTTCTGTATCGTCTTTTTGCGCTTCATCACCAACATTCACTGTCCGTATCATTTTCTCATTTTGCTTTTTTATTTCTATTTCTAGACGTTTATGTAGTTCTACTTCTATTGCTTGTTTTTTTTCTTCAAGTTGAGTGATAAGATACTCTGTCATTTCTTGTGCTATGGGAATACTTATGTGTATCAGAAGTTCTTTGTATAGTTGGATTTTATACGTTATCTTAGACTTGGCAGTTTCCAAAGCAAGTATATCAATCATTTGAATTCCTTGTTTCTCCCATCCTAATAGCAGTTCACCAATTTTGCTTTTTTCTTTTAACAGAGATTTATTGTAGGTAGATGGGATACATCCATCTACCTCAAAGATTGTCGAAATGTATAGATCTTGAGCATAAAGCTCACGAATCAACTGATACCATTCAAGTCTTGTTAAATGAGTAGCAGATGCAGGATTTTCCATATGTTTCCCTTTACGAAATAGATAATAATTGAATATGTGATCCAAAACTTTATTCTCTTTTACATCATCACCTTTCGTAGCAATATGAAACCTCCTCCGCATTTCTAATGTCGGATCTGGGTGTTTTAGGTTCCATTTAGGCGTTACTTTGATGTCTTTGTCTAAAGCAAAGATATCCTGTCTACAATTAAATAGTATCGTTCTTAGCGATGCTTCAATTTCAGTAACTACACAGTTACCAGTTGTTTGTTTCTTCATTTCTATGGATGCTATTGGGGTTGTTCCATAATGAACTGAAAGTTTAGTAAGCTCTTTGAATATGTAATGAGGAACTAAATTTATACTATCCTTGCTTAGAAAAAGCAAATGACTTAACTCTGGACTGTTTTTTATAGGAATTTCAAAATATGAGACAGCCTCTCCATCAAAGTATCGCAATTTATCTACCTTTAAAACGACGAAATTCTCATCTTTTTTATATACTGCTACCCCACAAACATGACCATTAACTTGACGATAATCTCCTGGAAAGAAAGATACTGAAAACAGTAGAAAATCTGTTGAGTCATTATTCCTCAACTGCTCAAACCTATTTTGTATACTCTCACTTGTCTCGAGGCGACTAAACTCAAGTGAGTGTTTTAATGAAGTAATGATTTTTTGTTTTTGTTCTTTTTCTGTGAAGAAATTGTCTTGATCACTTTCAATCATTTTAATATATGTGGATAGTAGTAATTGCCGATTTTGTGGTATATTAAATTTTTTATCGTTTCGTTTCAAAGATAACGTTAAAGCAAGCATATCCATCCGCGCTTTAAAATCACCCATATTTCCAAAGGTTTCTTGGCTTGACATAGTCCCCTCCAAAATTTGATTAATAACATTCCAATTATTTCCGTTTTTCACATTGAACAAGAATATAGTCTCGGTTGTTCAACCTCACAGCATTGCCTTGTGCTGAGATTTCGATATATCTGTGCTCTCATTTCGTCGCATCTTCTGTAGGCATGGCTCTTTTTTTATGAAGCTTGATACAATATCGCTAAAGAAATTAGTCTTCTTTTAACATTATTACTAGTTTTCACTTTGCGTTCAGTTGGTCTGTCACTCTGATTTGGTATACTTGATTTCTATCTCTTGATTGATTATCAGCATGTTCTACGAATACTTTTACTGTTTATCTCGGTTGATCCATTTTCCCTTCATAATATATTTTTAGGCACAATTAAAACGAATCGGGATATCAATCACTATCTAGAAATATTCATCGGCTGCTGTCTAGCGGGGCGCTGACTTGTCGGATCTGGTTTCTTTTTATTTGTCTGAAAACGTTGGAACAATGTTGAAAATTTTACTTTTTTAGCACTTTCTTGCTCTGGAATCCCCAATCTCACGTATGAATATTCGGCTTTTTTAGTAAAGGGGTTCAATGAACGTAAAAAAGCAAAACAACTAGCTATATTTTTCTTCTTAGACTCTTCCCACGACACGCTTTCTGTCTTTTCCGTTACGTTAACTTTCACTTGTTCAGATTGTTTCATTTTATTCGGCTTGATTGTTGTACGATTTTTAGCATCCTCCCACAACATATTCTGTTGGGTTTCCGTTACCCTATTTTTCATTTGATCAGATGGCTGTTTAGTTTGTTTCATTTTTTCCCTATTGATTGTTGTGAGTCTTTGAGCATGTATAACTGCATGTTCCCTTACAGATTTGAGACTAGACCTTTTTTCTTCAGTCCTTTCATTCTTTGTCTCCTTTGTTACTGTATCGGATTTTTTTTCTGTATCCACTTTTTTCGCTTTTTCAACAGTGCCTACTGTCTGTTTTTCTTTCTCATTTTTCTTCATTAATTCGATTTCTGAACGTTTATGTAGTGCTACTTCTATTTCTTGTTTTTTTTCTTCAAGTTTAGTGGCAACATGCTCTATCATTTCTTTTGCTATTGGAATGTTTATGTGAGGTAGCCGCTCTTTATATATTTGTATTTTACGAGTCAAATATGCCTTGAAGCCTTCCAATTCAAATAGATCAAATGTTTGGATTCCTTGTCCTCCCCATGCACCTGGTGGTTCTATAATCTTACTATTTTTCTCTAGCAAAGATTTATCATATGTAGACGGGATATCTCCATTATTATCAAGCATTATCGGAATGTATGGATCCTCAGAATAGAGATTGCGTATTCTCCGATACCAACCAGAACTGCTCAAAGCAGCATCAAATCCAGGCTTTTCAACCAGTTTCCCTTTGCGGTATAGATAAAAATGAAAAATATGATCCAAGTTTTTATTTTGTTCGATATTCTTTCCTTTCAAAGCATCGAGAAATCGGCGACGCATTTCTACTATCGCTTCCCAATACTTTGGATTCCAAGTAGGTGTTATTGGGGTATCTTTATCTAAAGAAAATATATCCGTTCGACAATTAAATAGTATTGTTTTTAACGAAGCTTCGATTTCATTGACTCCACAATTAGTCGTCGTTTGCTCTTTCATTTCTATAGCTGGTATGGGGATCGTTTTATTGCTAGTTGAAAGTTTCGCAAGTTCATTGAATATGTAAAATGGCTCCTTCTGCCAACTATCACGCTCCTGAAAGAATAATTCGCCTAACTCCTTACTATTGTTTGCAGGAATTTCAAAATATGAAGCAGTATATCCATCAAATAAGCGTTGCTTATCCACCTTTAGAACGATAAACTGTTCATCTTTTTTATATACTGTAAACCCGCAAACATGAGCGAGCTCTTTCCTATAGTCCCCAGGAAAGAAAAATACTGGAACGAGCACAAAATCTGTCGGATCATTATTCTTCAGCTTTTCAAACATATTTTTTATACTTTCACTTTCTTGAGAATCATAAACGGAAAGTGTATTTTTTAAGGAATTGATGATTTTATGTTTGTGATCTTTTTCTATAAAAAATTCGTCTTGATCACTTTCGATCATTTTTATATAAGTTGAGAACAACAAACGATTATCCCCTATATTAAACTCAGTTTCGCTTCCTTTCAATGACAAAGCTTCTGCAAGCATCTCTACTCTTTCTTTAAAATCATTGCTGTTTTCATTCATCGTTTTATCTGACATCTCGTCCTCCAAATTTTTATTTGATCGCATTACTTTATCCTCGCTTTTTTCATGTTAAATGAGGATAAAGCCTCGGTTAATCAACGTTCCGCCATTGTCTTGTGCGGATATTTTGTTGCTTGTTGAGTTGCATGTTTCTTTTTATATTTAGTTGGTTGAAAACAAGTTAACAATGTGTCCATTCTAAATTTCCCTTTATCCTTTTTCTCATTCGCAACATTTTTTGTAGGCATGTTTGCTCTTTTTTTTACCGGACGATTGATAAGAGATGCAATCTCGCTAAAATAATTAGTCTTCTTATTAGCATGATTACTCATTTTCGTTCGATGATCAGTTGGTTCTGTCATTCTGAGTTGATGCACTTGGCTTCTTTCCGTCGATTGATTAGTAGCATGTGCCATAAGTACTTCTATCGTTTTTTTTGGTTGGCTCCTATTCAGTTCAGGAGTCGCTTTAGGGGTTATTGTTTCGATCGTAGTGCTTATATTTTCGAACGTCTTAATTTCAGTCATTGTTTGATGCACATGCTCTTTCTTATTCTGGATGATTCCTTCCTCAGTCAAATGACTTTTTGGACTATCGATTTTACTTGTTTTTTCAATTGAATTCATTGAAGTTACTACCACCTGATCTTCTTTTACTACAGTGGTTGATTGGGTAACAGCTCGATTGAAATCCTCGAGCGAATCATTTAGTAACACGTTGGCTTTTTGTAGTTTTATCTTATCTATCGTAGTGAATGTCCCATCATATTTTTTGGATTCTTCACTTAGCGGTTGCAGGACTTCCAACGTTGCTTTTTGGGGTGCTACTGTATCGGAAGACTCAACATATGAAGGGGTATTCTTGTTGATTGATTTTGGTACATAGTTTTTCCATATTTCGTGTTTCTCTTCCCAAGGTGCTTTCACTAATTTCTCCTCCTTGATAAATACGACTTTTTCTTTAAAGCGATCCCAATTTCGATAAAGATAGCGAAGGTCACTGCCTGTGCTATTTTCTTTTTTATGTACAACGTCAAACATATTTACAGAGTCTAATGGAAAATAAATGAGCATATCTGACGTGGCAGCCACCATTTCGAGTCCTATTTTCCGTCCTTTATTTGCAAATTTCTCTTGTATCTCGGCTTTTGTATACTTTTGGTATTCCTCAAAATTATTGGGATCGAAAATTGTCTTCAATTGAAGTTTTTCATGAGCTTGTGAAATATGATAGTACTTTCCTAATAAAGGAAAATCATTTTCATTTGCTACTAATCTGTGCCAATTCTCCAAAAAGTTCTTAAATTCCCCCTTATCCCTTTGCTCTTTAGCTCTTTCAAAAAATGTATCTACAACTAATTTACTGTATCTATCTACATCCATTTCAACGATCGATCTACCTTGAATATTTTTTATGAGGAAATGATTATTGCTAAGCATCTCTCGTGCTTCTGGCGTCCCATAAACAAGTACTGTTTTTTCAATATGACTGATTTCATTGAGTCTGTCGATGTGATCTTTTTGGCATGACTTCCACCGTTCTGGTTTTAGTTCCCAAGGTGGGGCAACTCTTTGCCCATTTTCAAAAAAAACAACTTCTGCTTTGATCCGGTTTCGTTGATGATATAACTCCCGTAAGCTAATATCGAATACATCATTTCGTTCTCCATTGATTGTCTGATCGATTTGTTTAATACGGGAATCCAATGGCACCCAAATTTCAAAATCCTCATATATTTTTGAGACGGCAATGAAAATGGATTCTGCACGATTCATTAAAGGTACTTTACCTCTGTCCTCCATATACTCAATTACCGGTTGATTTGCAAATCTTTTTATTTGTTCGTATTGACGCCAAATCCCCCTCATTTGTGGGGGATAAAGATCAATTAATCGCAACCCTGATTCTGAAGTTACGACCTGACTGATCTCTTTCCAAAAACTATACTCCTGTGTTGCATTATTTATTATTTTATGAAAAGCAGGAGTTTTTACGTCACTTTCCTTGAACATAGACGCTGTTAACATTTTATACATTTCTTCTGTATAATATTTTGGATCATATGGGAAAAGCTGTTTTCGCTCTATCAAGTTATCTAGATTTCCGACTAATTGCGCTTTCTCTTGATCCTCCCCAAAAATAACTACTTTCTTCAACTCAAAATCTTCGGGATGAATCGGTGGAAGTTGATCCAAAAGCATTAGATCTCTGGTAGAAACTACTGACTCTGGCGTCTCTTTTCCAATCTCTTTTCTGCGCTTTATTTCAGCTTCGATTTCAAGATTCTTTGTTTCCCAAGCGACAATTGTTCGTTGAGCAATCTCCTTGGCTGTTGGTATTTGGATAAAGGGCAGTCGAGCATTGATGATGTCAATAGTTCTTTTATTTGATAGGTGTGTTTCTCTCAGTAAACTAAATTCGAGTTCTGTCAGCTTATGTCCATGCAAAATACCTAATGGTTCAATTTTCTTATTTAAAGTCTTTTGTACTTCCTCTTCTTCCACATGCGGAAGCTGACTGCTACCTTTTCTTATTTCTACAATATAAGGGTCATACTTAAAAAGAAACTTGATTCTTTGATACCACCAAGTCGCTTTTCGATCGATACCAGGTAAAGGATACTTTCCAAACAGCGTTTTTCGACATAAATAATAGTCAAAAATATGATCCACCTGTTGATTCCACTCTGGATTTGGACCCTTTAAAGCAGTCGCAAATCTTCTACGCATCTCTAAAGTGGAGTCTGGGCGTCTCGGGTGCCATTTTGGTGTTACTATTTGAGTATCATCTAAAGAAAAAATATCAGTTCTACAATTGAATAAAGTCGTCCGTAATGTTGCTTCGATTTCTGTCACCGTACAATTTGCAACAGTTTGATCCTTAAATGACATACTTGAGATTTTTTTTACACCTTTAGTTGAAAGAGTCTCCAAATCTTCTAATACAGAAGCTGCTTTTCGATATTCTTGGCTACGCTCTATGAAAAATAGTTTACTCAATTGATCGATTTTTGTCTTAGGAACTTTATAATAAAAGACATTTTCCTCATGGAAAAATTTAACTTTGTCAGTCCCTACCACGATAAACTCATCATTTTTTTTATACACGGTTAAACCGATTGTGTGCGCTTCTCTCCCTCCATCCATATAACATTTGGAAGGGAAAATCATAAAATCAGTCGAATCATTATTACCCATTTTTTCGAATAGTTCTTGCAGCTGTTCTTTCTTCTCAAATTGATAAAATGATTTAGTCCGTTCCAACGATTGGATGACTTTTTTTCTGTTTTCTATTTCAAGAAAAAAATCATCTTGATCATGCTTCAACATTTGAATATACGTTGAAAAGAGTAAAGTATAATCTCCGTTACTACCAAAACTTTGATCATTATTTTTTAAAGATAATGTCAAAGCTAGCATATCTATTCTTTTTTTTAAATCATTCGTTGTTTGATCCGACATAGACAACCTCCAAATTATTGTTATTTTTCATTTGTTTGTTTCAATTGTATCTACGCATATGTATGATTTGATTTTAAGTCAGCGACAATGCTCCTTTACACTGATTCTTTGTTTACTTTGCGAGCGAATAGTTGTCTGGGCATATCCTTTTATTTGCTTAAAATCTTTTTTATCCTTAGGCGTACACGCTTCTTTTTGAGTTGCACTTCTCGACTTAGGCTTATATGTCGCCCATAATTTAGTATCATCTTCCCATGGAGGAGGGACAAATTTTTTGTTTTCGATAAAGACGACTTGATGCTTGAATCGCTCCCAGTTTCGATACATGTATCGGAGTTCACTTCCAGTAATACTGGAGACTTTTTTGACTACTCTTAAGTCACAAAGTTCATCTCGCAGAAAGATAATCGTTATATTTCCAGTCAACAAAGTAAGTTCTAGCCCTATTTTGCAACCTTTTTTTATGAAGTGTTGCCTGATCTCTGGACAATCAAATTGAGTATAGTCTTCTGAAATGACTTTTTTAAAAATATTTTTTAATTGGAATTTTTCAATCGTCTTTGTAACGCGATAATAGGTTTCCCACAATGGTAAATAGCGGTCTTTTTCAGGTATGTAATAAATCCAATTACTAAAAAATTCTTCTCTACTTTTTTCTGTAGGACAATGTTTTAACTGTTCAAAAATACTCTCCATTAAAATATCATTATACTTATCGATATTAAAATCATTTATCTCCTTATAGTTGAAGTGCTTCAGTAAAACCTGATCTTCATAGTTAAAGTGGATACGTGCTACTCGTAAGCCGTAGATTAGAAGATTCCTTTCAGAAGTGGAAATATTCGATGATTTTCTCCAATCATTCTCTACACAACTTCTCCATAATCTAGCATTTCTTCCCCTTTCCCAAGGAGCTGGGACGATTTGTCCATTCTCCCAAAAGACAATTGAAGCTTTGAGCTTGTCTTTTTCATGATATAAACTGCGTAACGTAAAATCTGTATATCCGTTTTGCTTCCCTTCGATCGTCGCTGAAAAATTTCCACAATAAGAATCTAGAGGCATCCAGATGACAAGATCACTTCGCTTTTTCGCAACTTCAATCATTAATAATTCTGTGTTTTTTAATAATTGCATTCGTAAACTATACATCAACGTATTCTTCAGTGGATGATTGGCAAATTGTTCCGTTTCCTTGTATTGTTGATACTCCTCAAGAAACTGTTCCGAGTAGATCCTGTGTAACTGAAACCTTGGATCATCAATCATGATGGCTTGGATATCTTCCCATAGTGGATAGTTGCTTACTTCTTTTATTTGGTCAATCAACTCTTTAGATTGAAGAGTGAAATTCTCAAAAGGTTGTTGGATCAGATGGTCGACCAGCTCTTCCGTATAGACTAATGGATCATACGGATTTGTTTTTTTCCTTAGTTCTCTGTCATCCAGCTGTTGTTCTAAATTACTTTCATCTACTCCAAAGCAAAGAATTATTTTTTGATTTGTTCCTTGAAGCATTTTTTCCCCTCTTTCAATAAAAGTATTTGTAGCTTTTCTGTTCAGTATAGTTAACATTTTGCCATCGCATCAATCAATTATTTTATAAATAAAGAAAAAATGAGATTGAGACAGAAGTAAAAACACTTCAATCTCAATCTCATAAAATAAATTATTGATTCTCTTCGAACAAGATGCCCGCTTCTGCTAATCCTTGTTTGATTTGTTGCAATACTTGCTCATTTGAATAACGTATTGTATGCAAATGGATTCCATCTGTTAATTCAGACAATAACGAAGCCTGACTTTTCCGATAACGTTTCATAAATGAACGAATATCTTCTTCCGTCTTGATATGAAGCATTCCTGTCAGTTCGCCATATAGCGGATGCTCAACGATGACATCTAAGATTTCTCCACCGTGGGCCACGATCAATTGCAGCTCTTCTTCTGTTTGTTCCCGTTGGTGTTGTACCGCAATTTTACTGATAAGTCCTGCTTGATCTTGTTCATCTTCCAGAAGATACCCTCTGGCCGTTGCCACGATTCCTTCTCCTGCCGCTCGTAATAACGCAATATCGCCTACGATGATTTGTCGACTGACACCAAAGCGTGTGGCAAACTTACTGGCACTGACAGGCTTATCTGCATTGGCTAGTGTTTCAATGATTTCTTTTCGGCGAGTTTCTCCTTCAATCATCGCTCTACTCCATTCGTTTATTTTGATAGTTGCGTGAGTGCTTCATGATATCTGCATAAGTAGCTAAGATCGTCTCACTGTATTCTGGTGTTTTTAACCAACTGGCAACTTTATCCAGTACTTGTTGTTCTCTTTTTTCATCGTAAACTGCTTGATTCGTCGCTTGTTTCACATCGGCGATCTTTGTGACCGCAGACATTCTCTTTTCAAGTAGTTCTACAAGTTGGTGGTCGATTTGATCAATCGATTGTCTTAACTCCTCTAATGACTCCTCAGGCATTGGCTCATCGATTCGTTTGATGATCCGTGCCGGATTTCCAGCAATGACCACATTATCTGGAAACGATTTGGTAACGACTGCTCCTGCGCCAACAACAACATTGTCTCCTAAAGTCACTCCCGGTGTGATGATCACGCCGCCACCTAACCAAACATTGTTGCCGATCTCGATGGGTTTCGCAAATTCTAACCCGCTATTTCGTTTCACTGGATGCAACGGATGCGTGGCAGTATAAAGTTGAACGTTTGGGGCAAACATGCAGTTGTCACCAATTTTGATCGTACTGACATCCAAAAATGTACAGTTGAAGTTCGCATAAAAATTCTCACCTACGTAAATATTATAGCCATAATCAAAATTGATCGTCGGCTCCATATAAATTTTCTCGCCGGTAGCGCCAAATGTTTCTTTCAGCAATTGGCTGCGAAGTTCACTTGTTTCCGCTTGGTTGATGATCTGACTTTGACTACGAGCAAACTTTCGATCTGCTACCAATTCCGGATCACCTGCAAAATAAAGTTCGCCTGCAATCATTTTTTCTTTTTCTGTTTTAGCTGTCATCTTACACTCTCCTGTACTTTTTTGAATACCTTCGTTCCATCTGTTTGGACAAATCCATACATCTCTGATAGATATACAGGGGTTTGATTGATTACTAACAGCTTCGCATGAGGCGCACGAAACTGGATCAAATCACAAAAAGGATGGACTTGAAAACTTGTTCCTATGATCACGATCAAGTCCGCTTGATTAACGGCAAAAGTGGCTTGATCCAATACTTCATCTTGGAACCCTTCCCCATATAACACAATATCTGGTCGAATCTGTCCACCACATCGTTGGTGTTTGTCACTGATGAGATAATCACGCCAATCAACCGCTTGATGGCAGTTTCGACAATAACAATGATACAGATTCCCATGAAAATTAACTAGTTTTTTACTTCCTGCTTTCTCATGCAGGCCATCGATATTTTGCGAAACGACCCATACTTCTTTTTCTTTAGCCAACTCGACGATTTCTCGATGGATGATATTGGGTTGAGCTTCGGGATGATAAAGATGTTTGAGAAACGAATAAAATTTCTCTGGTTCTTCGTCCATTGCTTGATGACTCAATAAGTATTCTGGACGATCAATTCCTTGGTAGACACCTGTTAGCGAACGGTAATCGGGGATGCCTGAAGGTGTGGACACACCTGCCCCAGTTAGAAAAGTCAGCTTTTGACTTTCAATAATGGCTGTTGCTGCTTCTTCAATTGTTTGTTCCAACATTTGTACCTCACCTCTCTTCTATTATAATCGAAATAAAACAAATCGTACCCTTAATCGAATGAAAATCCAAAGATATTTTTTGAGAAAATACTCACAAACATCACTGACAAAACAATGAAAACGTGCTACAATACCAATGATCTGTATATTTTGAGTATGAAACGAGGTGAATCAATATGGTCGCATTCTTGATTTATTGGGGCGTTATTTTAGCATGTATCGCTTGGTTAGCATTAAGTATTTATTTCTCTATCTTCTATTTCGCTCGTAAAGAAAATGGAAATCTATGGGCATTTGCCTTTTTCAATGTATTAGCAGCAATTGTTCTAGCAATTACGTTAGTGGTATATCGTACATGGGGCTGGGGGATCACACAATACTCTAGCTTGATCTATCTTGTTTTAGCTATTTATGGAGTAACCGTTATTTTGCAAGCGATTCTAGGTCGTGAACCTAAAAAAGCTGCTGCTTAAATGCTCCTTTCAAATAAAACAGTAAACAGACTGAGCGTTGAGCCAGTCTGTTTTTCGTTATTTTACTCTCTTTCAAGAATTGCATAAAATGCATAATTATTCTTTTTTCCGAAACATTCTAGTTTTCTCTTTTCATGAAAAAAATTAAATAAACAGAATATTTCTTTGTTTATCAACTTTTTTCTGTAAAAACGTAGTTTCTCATTGACAAAGACGCTACTCTGTCGTAGACTATTTTTTGTATAAATAACTGAATACGAGATGCCTCAATCAATGAGGTAGAGGTCGCGAGAATCATTAAACCTGTGGAGTGAAGCAAACATGTGGAAGCAGGGCTAGGGAGGATCGCCGAAATGTGCTTTTTTTTGCTTAAAAAGTATGTTGGGACGTAAGTTAACAGCTTACGGACTGTCTTAGCAGTGATGCTAAGTTGCGCTATGTTTTGTGAGAGGTTTATCACTCTGTGAAATTTAGCGGCCCTTTTGTACCTACAAAGCGGTCGTTTTTTATTTCTCCTTGATAAGCAACTGCAATGCATGTATTCGACCACTCGTGTCAAGGCACTTTGGTTATCAGCCAAAGAAGCTGAGCGAACGTTGGTCTTATCAGCATATGTCTGAAGGACGACGTGCGTGAACAAACAAAAAGGAGAAGACAGATGAAAAAAAATTCAGTTACACTCACTCTAATCTTTACGTTTATTCTATCGATCTTTAGCTTGACCACTATGGTCAATGCAGATGATAAAACACCGAGCGATCAATTCCGTGTTGGAATGGAAGCCGGTTATGCACCTTTTAACTGGTCACAACAAACAGATGCAAATGATGCCTATCCAATTCAAGGACAAAACAGTTTTGCCGGCGGATACGATGTACAGATCGCCAAAAAAGTAGCCGAAGGGTTAGGCAAAGAACTAGTCATTGTCCAAACGAAATGGGACGGTTTACCACCTGCCCTTCAATCTGGAAAGATCGACGCAATCATTGCCGGAATGAGTCCAACGGCAGAACGCCAAAAAGAAATCGACTTTACTGACCCTTATTATGAATCAGAACTTGTGATCGTCGTCCAAAAAGACGGGAAATTTGCGAATGCAACCAGCTTAGAAGATCTTTCTGGAGCAAAAATCACCGCACAATTGAACACTTTCCACTACAACGTGATCGACCAAATCCCAGGAGTGGATAAACAACAAGCAATGGATAACTTTTCAGCAATGCGGACAGCACTTGCTTCTGGAATGATCGACGGTTATGTCAGTGAACGTCCTGAAGGCGTGACTGCAACAAGCGTCAACCCCGATTTAAAAATGCTCGAACTTGACGAAGCAAATGGCTTCCAAACAAATCCTGAAGACGTTCAAATAGCTGTAGGCATGCGTAAAGGTGATCCTGATCTCCAAAAAGTCAATCAAATCTTAAGTGGTATCTCGCATGATGATCGCATCGCCATCATGGACCAAGCAATCGAAGACCAACCTGCTTCAACGGATGGCGATGCAGAAGAAACCGGCTTGTTCCATGACTTTAAAACGATTTGGGACCAATATGGCAATATGTTCTTACGTGGAGCTGGCTTAACGCTCTTTATCGCGTTGATCGGTACAGTTGTAGGAACAACATTAGGTTTATTGATTGGTGTCTTTCGTTCGATTCCTGAAGCTGACAATAAAGTGACACGCTTCTTCCAAAAAGTAGCTAACTTCTTATTATCTGTTTATATCGAAGTCTTTCGTGGCACACCGATGATGGTTCAAGCGATGGTCATCTTCTATGGATTGGCTTTAGCCTTTGGTATTTCTCTTGATCGTACGATTGCTGCTTTGTTCATCGTTTCGATCAATACAGGTGCGTACATGACTGAAATCGTACGTGGTGGGATTTTTGCAGTAGATGGCGGTCAATTTGAAGCAGCTCAAGCTATCGGTATGACCCATAGTCAAACGATGCGTAAAGTAGTGATTCCGCAAGTGTTGAGAAATATTTTACCGGCTACCGGTAATGAGTTTGTTATCAATATCAAAGACACCGCAGTATTAAGTGTTATCGGTGTAGCAGATCTATTCTTCCAAGGAAACTCTGCATCTGGTGCCAACTTCCAATTCTTCCAAACATTTACGATCGTCGGGATCATCTACTTGATCATGACTTTCACGATCACAAGAATCCTACGTGTGATCGAGAAGAAAATCGATGGACCTACTGCGTATACGAAAATTGAAGAAGTCAACAATGCGAACCTACAGGAATAAGGAGGCAGTCCTATGAGTGAGAATATCATTGAAATCAATCATTTAAGTAAAAAATTCGGCGAAAATGAAGTGCTGAAAGATATTAGCATGACCGTCAACAAAGGGGAAGTCGTAACGATCATTGGTTCCTCTGGTTCAGGTAAATCAACGTTCTTACGTTGCATCAATTTACTAGAAAAACCATCTGGTGGCGCGATCATCTATAACAACGAAAACGTCTTAGAACCTAAATACAATTTACCAAAATATCGAACGAACGTCGGTATGGTTTTCCAATCCTTCAATCTTTTCAACAATATGAATGTCCTGGAAAATTGTATGTCTGGACAAACAACTGTCTTAAAAAGAGAGAAAGAACATGCGCGTAAAGTGGCCATCGAAAACTTAGAAAAAGTCGGTATGAAACAATATATCGAGGCTCGACCTTCTCAACTATCCGGAGGTCAAAAACAACGGGTGGCGATCGCTCGTGCATTATCTATGGACCCTGACGTGATGCTCTTCGATGAGCCTACCTCTGCACTTGACCCTGAAATGGTCGGTGAAGTATTGAATACGATCAAGGATCTAGCTCATACAGGATTGACAATGATCATCGTGACCCATGAAATGGAATTTGCAAAAGAGGTTTCTGACCGAGTGATTTTCATGGATAAAGGTGTTATTGCAGAAGAAGGAAGTCCTGAAGATATCTTCGTTCATCCAAAAGAAACACGTACGAAAGAATTCTTGTCACGTATTTTGAATAACTAATCAAGCTTCAAATCACCCTTAGTATTCAACTAGCCGCAACTTTCTTGAGCAAGGTCTACCTACTCAAAAAGTTGCGGTTTTTCTTTATACGCGTTGTTTTTGTTTACTCTCAATCCATGGGTTGAACTCCGTCACCAACTCGCGTAACATGTGGGTGTGAGAAAAACATTGATCTCAAAGTATCGATGCGTTGGCAACAACTTTTATTTTGAGCGGACGAAAACGCGCCATCTCTTTCTCTCACAAGATTAGGAGTCGTTTCGTTAGTGTCTAGTAATATTCTAGAGAATTCGATAATTTTCAGAAAATTGTTGCAATTCATCACATAATTTGTTACTTTTAACAAAATACAAAAAGTAAAGGAGTTTTCTATGTCAAAAAAATTATCATTCAAAGAAAATCTATTCATCGGTTCCATGCTATTTGGACTATTTTTTGGTGCCGGTAATCTTATATTCCCTGTCCATATGGGACAAGAAGCTGGCGCTGATATCTTCTGGGCAAATCTCGGTTTTTTAGCTACAGGGATCGGGTTACCATTTTTAGGCGTCATTGCGATCGGCGTTTCAAAGACCTCTGGTGTCTATGAATTGGCGCAACGTGTCAATAAAACCTATGCACTTATTTTTACTGTCTTACTTTATTTAGTTATTGGGCCATTTTTCGCCTTGCCACGTTTAGCGACTACTTCTTTTGAAATTGGCTTAGCCCCTTTTATTCCAGCAGAAAATCAAACATTGTTTTTAGCTATTTTTAGTTTCTTATTCTTTTTGGCTGCTTGGTGGTTCTCTAAACGTCCAACAAAGATTTTAGATTACGTTGGTAAGTTTTTGAATCCTGCATTCTTGATCTTGCTAGGTATCCTGCTATTACTTGCTTTTATCAATCCACTTGGCTCAGTTGCAGAAGCGCCTGTACAACCTCATTATCAAAGCCAAGCATTCTTTACTGGTTTTACGCAAGGATATAACACGTTAGATGCGTTAGCTGCATTGGCCTTTGGTATCATCATCGTTACGACGATTCGTGGCATGGGTGTCACAAAGCCTTCTGATATCGCAAGAGATACGATCAAATCAGGCGCAATCAGTATTGTTTTGATGGGAATCATTTATACATTGCTTTCTTATGTCGGAACGATGAGCCTCGGAACATTTCCGATGAGTGCTAATGGTGGTATTGCACTTGCACAAATCGCTGATCACTATTTAGGTACTTACGGTAGTATTTTATTAGCGTTTATTGTGATTCTTGCTTGTTTGAAAACAGGCATTGGCTTGATCACTGCATTCTCAGAAACATTTACTGAGTTATTCCCTAAACGTAGCTATTTGTTTTTTGTTACCGGAACAAGTTTACTGGCATGTTTAGTTGCCAATGTAGGGTTGACGAATATCATCCAATTCTCTTTACCTGTCTTGATGTTTATTTATCCATTGGCAATGACCTTGATTTTACTTGTATTGATCGGTCCATTGTTTAAACAACGCACTTCTGTTTATCGGATGACGACTTATTTCACATTGCTTGCTTCCATCGTAGACGGCTTGAACGCTTGCCCTGATTCAATCAAACAAACAAGTATCGTAAAAGGTATCTTATCATTTGCTGATTCCTACCTGCCATTTTTCTCATTAGGAATGGGCTGGATCACACCAGCATTGATCGGGTTTGTCATCGGGTTACTTTGGAGTTTTTTCAAAAATGAAAAGAATTCTGACTTGATCGTAAATTAACATAAAAAAGTGAAGTTTAACTTTTTGTATAAAAAAATTAACAACTTTGGTAAACTTTCGTCACAAAATATTCACAACTCACCTTTAATATATAAGTATACCAACAAACAACCCTAACAACACTTTTTCATTTTTAACTCCTTTCCTGCTAGCTCCCCGGCTAGCAGGTCCTTTTTTTATTCAGACAAAAAAGAACCAATCAACGCATATTTCTTGCTGATTGATTCATTTTCACTCCCCACAATTCGAGCAGTCTTTTTATTCTAGTAGTTCTCCATTTGATGTTGTTACTCGTTTATACCAATCAAAGCTTGCCTTTTTATATCGCTGACCTGTTCCATTTCCCCAGTCGTCAAGATCAACATAGACAAACCCATATCTCTTACTCATTTCAGACGAAGAACAACTGATCAAGTCAATGGGTCCCCATGGATAGTAACCAATAAGCTCTACTCCGTCATATATTGCTTCTTTCATCTGTTCGATATGCTTTCTCAAAAATTCGATACGATAGGTATCATTGATCGTATTGTCTTCATTTAATGTCTCATAAAAACCCATACCGTTTTCTGTAATCATAAGCGGTAATTGGTAGCGATCATAGTACTCATTCAAAGCAATTCGTAACCCAATCGGATCAATCGCCCAACCCCAGTCGTTTGCCTCCAAATATGGATTTGGTGTAGCAGGTTCTTCCTGATCCGTATGCTCATGATGAATCACACGTGTGTAGTAATAGGAGAAGGAAACAAAATCAACAGTATGACTAAAATCAGCCTCATCCGTCGCTCCAAATTGGATATCGATCTCATTTTCTTCGAAGAAACGGTAAGCATATTTAGGGTACACACCACGAACAAGCACATCTGAGTAAAAATATTCCATTTGATTCATCTTCAATGCACTTAAAACATCTAATGGATGACATGTCGCTGGATATACATTTCCATAATAAGACATCATGCCGATTTGGAACGCTGGATTGATCGCTTTTCCCTCTTTGATCGCTCGGGCACACGCCACCAACTCGTTATGGACTCCTTGATATTTTGCTTGTTTCAAGTTTTCTACACAATCTGCTGGAATTCCTAAGTGATTGAATGATTCATGTGTAATAAGATTCATTTGATTGACTAATATCCAATAAGTGACTTTCCCTTGATATCTCTCAAATACCACTCGTGCGAATCGAACAAAGAAATCGATCAATTTTCTGTTAGACCAGCCATTATACTCTGTAGTTAAATGAAGCGGCATTTCATAATGAGAGAGCGTAATCAAAGGTTCCATTCCATTCTCAATAATACAATCAATCAACTCATCGTAAAAACGCAATCCTTCCTCATTCGGTTCCTCTTCGTCCCCTTTAGGGAAAATCCGAGCCCAGCTGATGGACGTTCGAAATGAGTTCATTCCTGTTTCTGCTAACAATGCTAGATCTTCACGAAATGTATGATAAAAGTCAATTCCTGTACGTTTAGGATAGCGACCTTCTGTATCATTCAATGCAAATGTAATATCTTCAGTCGTTATTTCTTTGTTGCTTTTCTTTTTAATATCAATATCATCTCTAAAGCGATTGATATCTGCGACACTCCAACCTTTGTTGCCTTCTAAATAAGCACCTTCAAGTTGATTGGCTGCCACAGCACCGCCCCAAAAAAAATTATCAGGAAATCTCTTAGTATTTTTTTTCATATCGTTTCCTCTCACTTTTATCTATTTTATGATTTTTTTATACTTCTTCTTGCCCTTCTTCAATCAATAGCTTTCGTTCATATGCTTTAAAGAACGGATAGTAGATCCCTAGATAAATGATAAAATTGACCAAAACTAACATGGCTCCGCGAATACTTGCTGTTGCAATAACTGCTGAAAATATGCTGGGAACTGTCCACACAGCAGCTAATGGATAGGCCATACCTGGGACTATATTAAAAATAAAAGCAAAGTATGTCACAAAGGTAGTGATAATCGGTGCTAACGCAAAAGGAATCGCTAAAGCAGGATTAAGCACGATCGGTAAGCCAAATAATAGTGGTTCATTGATATTGAAGAACCCTGGAATAAAACTTAACCGCCCTAATTTCTTTAAAAATTTAGACTTAGAAAGACACATCAATAGACAAAGCGCCAGCGTTCCTCCGCCCCCGCCGATCCAGATAAATGTAAAAATAAATGGTTGCACACCAATATGCGGAATTGCTTCGCTTGCTTGAGCCGCCGCCATATTTGCTTCGGAATTGACTAACCAAATCGGCAACATGATCGTCGCTAAAATTTGCGGATGAATCCCAAACAGCCACATCACACATGTTAAAGTGACATAAATCAATGGAGCAGCTAAAGAATTTGATGAAACACTTAACAACGGTGTAATCGCATCAGCAACTAAAGTGTTGATATCAAAACCAAGTAAATGAACAATGATCCAGACGATCGTCATAGAAAAAAATACAGGAATAATCACTTCGAAACTACTGCTGACATTCGTAGGTACTTGTTCAGGTAGTTTGAAACCAATATTATGTTTTTTACAGATCTTCATACATTCAACTGCTAAGATTGCTGTCAAGATACTAGAAAACATGCCTTCTCCGCCAAGATATCGCGTAGAAATAAAGCTTCCTTCTTCTAAAAAAGTAAAACTCAACGTTGTAAAAAAAGTGAACAATGCAGAAATCCCACCAGCCAAGCTGTCCATCTGGTAACTTTGTGCTAAGCGAGCCCCAATACCGAAAGTTGCATAAATCGATAGTAATCCCATACTCATATGAAATGGCAGATACAATTTAGCAACTAAATCAGGTTGATTCCCCATAAAATCAACATAAGCTTGCGGCCATGGGATAGAAGGAATCAATAAAAAAATCGATCCGATCACAGTAATTGGGATCGTTGCGATAAGGCCATCGCGTACTGCACTTAAATGACGTTGATTTGAAAGTTTCATCATAGGGGGCATAACTTTTGTTTCAATAAATCCCATCAACTTATCCATAACTCATTCCTCCAAAATTTTCTAAGATATATCTTGATTTAAATGTAAACGGTTTCTATCTATTAAACAATAAAAGCCATTTTCCAAAAATGGAAAATGACTTTTATTATTACTTCTTTTTCAGGCTCATGATCAAAAAAATCATCCATAGATGCAGCACTTTTTGCGAATAATAGTTAGAAGCCAACATAGGGGAAATCTCTTTAAAAAGAACGACCTCCTCAAATAAATTATTTTGATCAGCTCTTTCACTGAAGGTCAGTAATATTTTTTTGCAAGTAGTATCTTGGAGCAAGTAGCTTTTTTTCTCTACCCATTCCCTCGTAAGGTTGATAATGAAACATACATCCGTTTCTAGTAGTACTTGTTTGATCAACTGATCCTCTGCGTTTCGATTCACTTCAAAAACAAGATAACCCATTTGACTAAGTAATTCCCTCAATAAATTAACTACTGTAAAAGAATAACTGTTTCCTAAAATGGCGACTCTTTTTTTTAGTTTGATCTCTTCCGCAATTCGCATACATTGCTCACTATCAAATTGTTCGAAGATATTTTTTTGGACAGTATACTCATGTTGCAAAAAACGATCCACCATTTCCGAAAGTTCACTTTTAGTATCGATTCCACATAAAATCCCTTCGTGTATCTTACTGGATAAATCATACTCTTGGATAAAGTAATTATCTAAATCACAACGCATTTCCTTAAAGCTAGTGTATCCGAGTTTCTTACAAAACTTAGTGATACTAGCTGGTGTTGTCTGCGCCGCATAAGCAATTTCTTCAATATATATATTAGGAAATTCATCAATTCGCTCGATGAGTACCTTAGTGATCAAGAAATTCAAATCATACTTTTTACATTTAAAGAGATGTTCGTTTAATCGAATATATACCTGACTTATTGTTTTCACTTTCATCCACCCTAACAAAAAAACGTTTTCATTCATTTGCTCCAAACTTTCAAGCGATTATTGCTCTTTCATATAATATATAAAAAAATCAATCTAAGTATAACCTAGATTGATTCTTGTATCATGATTCAATTGTTCAGTAGTTAATTACAAATCTGACAAAAGATTTTATTTAGATAATCGCTCTTGATCTCCCGTCGGTGAAAGACTGGTGATTTTTTCGATTTGTTCAATTGGTACGATTCGAATTTGTTGTTCTTTGTTTTGCAAACGAATCATCACTCGATCATTTTCAACAGTTTTTGTTGCTACCCAACCAGAAAATGTTTCATACTTATTGCTTAAAGGATTTACGCGTACTTGTAAGATCACTAAACTATTCTGAGCTGCAGCTTTCTGAAGTTCGAGAATGAACTCACCTTGTAACCGTACATTCTCAGCTTTTTCTTCTGTGTCATTCACAAATGAATCAAAAAGTTGAAACGAAGTATTAGTCACTAACTTTGTCAGTTTCTTCATTGGTGATACTGTTTCTTCATCCATTGAATGTACTCCTCTCCTAGCTAAGAATATGTTACTTAATTACTCCTATTTTATCTAATTTTTCTTAAAAAAACAAGAATATAGTTTATTTTATTCCAACTTTTAGTTAAAACAACCAAAGAACACAAGTGTTATTTTATATCGTTTTCTAACCATAATTCCAGCCATTTTTCCAAGCCTTCCTTGATCAATCGATAGGTTTCTTCAAAGTTATTTGTGTAATATGGATCAGGGACATTTTGTGCTTCTTTGCCCATGACCGGACTCAAAAATAGTTGGATTTTGTCTTGTGCCTCAATAGGCGCTAATTGCTTTAGATCAGCGACATTTGATTGATCCATGCCAATGATCCAATCAAAATTCTGGAAGTCTTCTCGACGTACTTGGCGGGCAATCATCTGACGCGTATCCACGTGCTCTTTTGCCAATATAGCTTGGGTACCAGGATGAGGAGCACTACCTACCTCATAGGTACTCGTTGCAGCAGAATCAATGACGAAGGAATCCGCCAAATCTTTTTCTGCCACTTTCTTTTTTAATAACCCTTCTGCCATGGGTGAACGACAAATATTTCCCAAACAAACAAATAATACTTTCGTCATAGCAATCTCTCCTTTTTATTCCTACTTGATGGAATCGATGAAAAGGTCATTCGTCTCTTGTTTCCATTTCTTCTTCCAGTGCATACAACCGATACGAATACAATTCGGTATCTTTGGCTAAACGAAAGAATTGCATCGCTACTTCTAAAGGTGTTTCTGTATAGCCTTGTGTGATCCAGTTGACTAGGACACCACTACAGCCATACGAGAAGAAGCGGGCATAAAATAGTTTATCTTTCGAAGTGAGTTGCTTTTCTTCATCCATCTGCTCAAATATTTTGATAAATGAGGGCTGGATCAACGCAGAAAATTGCTTTTGTAGAATCTCCTGTTCAGAACTAACGGTACTTGAATAGAAAGGTTTATTTTCAGCAATGGCCTTTAACATCAACAATGCTTGTTCTTCCCAATTGTCGAGAGAAAGTGATTCTGTTTTTAGGTAATGCAGCGAATCTTCATAGTAGACCCAACGCAATAAATCATACTTATCAGTGAAATGATAATAAAAGGTTTGTCGATTGATGCCTACTTCTTGTGCGATCTGTTGCACACTGATTTTACGAAAAGGTTGTGTTTCGCACAGCGACATCAAGACTTTTTTGATCATTTGTTTTGTATGTGACGCATCTCCCACATCGATCCCTCCCATCTCTTCAATCAATTTTCTAGTATTTTCTCTTTATTATAGAAAAAAAGGTTACACTTGGTAGTCATATCCAAAGTGTTCGTAAGCATAAGCGGTAGCGATCCGGCCACGAGGGGTACGTTTCAAAAAGCCCTTTTGGATCAAGAAAGGTTCATACATGTCTTCGACCGTTTCACGTTCTTCTCCGATATTAACAGATAATGTACTCAATCCTACTGGTCCGCCGCCATATAGCTCGATCATCGTACGCAACAATTTTTGATCGACATAATCCAATCCCGCTTGATCGACCTGTAAAAGTGTCAATGCACGGTCAGCAATCAATTGGTCGATCTTTCCGTCTCCTTGTACTTGAGCAAAATCACGTACTCGTTTTAGTAGTCGGTTAGCAATTCGTGGTGTCCCACGAGAACGGCGCGCGATTTCTAATGCACCTTCTGTAATGATCTCTGTTTGAAAAATATCAGCAGATCGTAAAACAATTTCTCTTAGGTCTTCTTCTTCATAGTATTCCATATGCGAAATGATCCCGAAACGGTCACGTAAAGGGGCAGAGAGCATCCCTGCGCGAGTCGTTGCACCAATCAAAGTGAACGGTGGTAACGGGAAATGAACGGGGTGAGCGGTCGGCCCTTGCCCTACCATGATATCTACATAGAAATCTTCCATTGCTGAATAAAGCATTTCTTCTGCCACACGAGGTAAGCGATGGATCTCATCGATAAACAAGACATCCCCTGCTTCTAGCTCATTTAAAATCGCCACTAGATCTCCTGGTCGTTCGATTGCTGGACCACTCGTCGTACGGATATTTACTTGCATCTCGTTGGCAATGACCATAGCCATCGTTGTTTTCCCTAATCCTGGAGGACCATATAACAAAACATGATCTAACGGCTCTTCTCGATTACGAGCAGCTTCAATATAGATACTTAATTCTTGTTTTACTTTATGTTGACCGATGTATTGGGCAAGTAATTGAGGGCGTAAAGATTTTTCTAAACTTAATTCATTCTCACCGGGTTCTGGTGAGAGAAGATGTTCATCTGTCATCAAGCGTCCTCCTTACTTTTTCATCATCAATTTCAATGCTTGTCTTAAATATTCATCCGTTGTTTGATTATCGATTTCTTTGAGTTGTTTTTCCACACGTTTGATTTCACGGTCACTGTAGCCAAGAGCCGATAAAGCTTCCATTGCCTCTGATAAGGCACTTGCATCTTGCTCAGTTACTTCGTCAAATAAAGTAAATGGTGTGTCGATACTCAATTCGCCGAACTTACCTTTTAAATCCAAGATCATTTGTTGGGCGGTTTTTTTACCTACACCAGGGAACTTCGTCAAATAAGTCACATCGCCGGTCTCCACTGCTTGGATCAAGCCAGAATGGTCTTCGCTCGCCATGATTGCTAATGCACTTTTAGGACCGATGCCTGATACACTGACTAATCGTAAAAACAATTGTTTTTCTTCAAGTGAATCAAAGCCGTACAGCAAATGTGCATCTTCACGAATGACTTGATGAACATAGATCTTTACTTCTTTATCTAACTTACTGCTATACCGATAAGGGTTGCCTAACGCAATCTGATAGCCTATTCCTTGCGTTTCTATCACGATATAATACGGACTGATAAAAGTCACGATGCCTCTTAGATATTCATACATTGAAATTTCCGTTGCCAAAAATCTATAAATATCTATAACCAACTATAATAGTTGTCAGATTGATGTTTGTTTCCTGTTTCTACGTGCCCGATTTTGCCCATTGCTCGCTACTCTCGTTTGTTCTAACACTCCACAGGCGTCAATTCGGATACAACGAATCCTACATATCTACGTTTTTCGTTTCAGTAGAAGCTCATCGATCAAGCAATATAACTAGCTAAATTTAAACTTGCAAGATAATCTCTATCCGCTGTATAACCGCATTCTTCACAATGATAGGTGCGGTCAGACAATTTCAAATCTACTTTCTTATGCCCACATTCATGGCATAGTTTGGAGCTTGGATAGAATCGATCCGCCTCTACTAATTCAATGCCGTAATCTTCACATTTATACTGTAGTTGGCGTTTGAACTCATAGAACTTTTGTTGTGCGACTGATTTCGCTAGATGCTTATTCTTCATCATTCCTCTTACATTCAATGTCTCGACAACGATTTTCGATGGCTTGGTTTTCACGATCTCTGTCGTTGTTTGATGGATGTAGTTCTGACGAATATTCGCTAGTCTTCGATGTATATACCGGATTTCCTTTTCTAATTTATAGATGTTACACGTTTTGACAAATCGGTTTCCCTCCTTATTCATTTCATATTTTCGAGAAACTGTACGCTGTAACCGACGTAGTCGTTTCTCAATCTTTTTCACTTTTTTTGTTTTATTAATATTTTTGTAGACTCTTCCATTAGAAACAGTCGCTAAGTCTTTGATACCAAGGTCAATCCCCAGTGTCTCACCTGTTAAGTGCTGTAATGGTTGCTCTTTATCCATTCCAACTGAAAGATACCAATACTTTCCATCAAAACTAACTCGTGGATTAAAATACTTTGTATTCCTTGGGATTTGTTCGTTGGTTTTTACCCAACCGATTTTTTCAAGTAAAACTGATTTTGTTTTCACTTTCAGCTTGATGTTGTCATTATAAAAAGCTGGTTTCGTCTTCTTTCTTAACTTGAACCGTGGCTTTTCAACCTTTAAACGACTTTTTCCTATCCTACCACCAAACCATTTTTTATAGGCATCGCAAGCATCTTTTACTGCCTGTTTCGCAATGTTATTGGAAACATCGTTCAGCCAAGCATACTTAAGACGCTTTTTGATTTTAGTAATATGCTTTCGTAAATGATTGTTGACGATAAATTTTCCGCCAAATCGATGATTCATTTCTTGCATCTTTAGTGTCCAGTTAAATATCCAGCGAGCTGTCCCGCTTGATTGCCACAGTTTTTTTTCTTGCTCTTTAGTTGGTCGTAGTCTGACTTTTTTGGCTCGTATCATCTTTCATCAATTCCTTAATCATTTTCTTCGCTTTATTTGCTCGATTTCCCTGCCATATTTATTGCAAAGGTTATCAATAAGCTCATACTCGAAACGAATGAACCGGTCTTTGTATAGAATGACTACCTTTTCTATTTCTCCGTTGGTCATTCAATCGATCAACTGATTTAACCCTTCGGATATCCTCGCGCAATCATGTAAGTTTTTACATTCTCAATCTGACGTTCTAAGTCATCTTTTTGTTTGAACTTCCTCTACAATAGCCAATAATTTTTCGCTTAGGTTTCTTTCAGCAATTCCTAAAAATTGATTTCGTTGTTCTTCAGAATAATAACGAGTACCACCTTGCGAAATATGAGCAGGTGTCAATTCACCTTATTTATCCCAGTTTCTTAAGGTTTGTGATGTTACGACTCTCTGTTTTTCAAATTATCCTATTGAGTACATAGCCATCGTTTTTTACCCCAATATGAGCATCCTACATATCGATAATAAAGACTACAGATTTATAGATCATTATAGATACTAATTAACTGTTGTTACCCTCTTTCTTTCGCACACATACGTTCCCATATTTCTATCCATTGTAGCATACTTTGCGATTTAAAAAAAGTATTCCCGAAAACAGAACTACGAGTTTAGATCTTTGATAAAGACCCAAACTCGTAGTGTATTCCATCTGTTTATTAACGATTGATAGAAGCATGTCCAATCATTTCTTCATGTTGTACTTTGCCTGATTTACTTAATGAAAAATCAGCCACTTTATCCATGTTTGTTAGCACAACTAAGACATCTGTTTGTTTACCAGCTTGTTCAACAGCAGCAAGATCCATCTCTGCTAATTGCGTGGTTGGTGAAACTAGATCTCCTTCTTTCACCAAAACATTGAACGGTAACCCTTTCAACTCAACGGTATCAAGCCCCATATGAACAAGAACTTCTACACCCGTTTCACTCAAAATGCCGATTGCATGTTTTGTTTCAAACACACTAGTTACTTTACCATTGACTGGCGCATAGATTTTTTGATCGTCAGGAACGATCGCATAGCCTTCCCCCATCATTTTTTGTGAAAAAACTGGATCATTCACATCTGTAATTGCTTTGATTTGTCCGTCTGCAACGGCGAATAGCTCTTCATTTGCAGTAGCAACAGCAGCTGTTCCTGCTGGTTCGAAGTTTTGTGTAGGAATCGATACACCTTCCGCAGTTTGTAAGACACTTGCTTCTTCTGGATTGACTGGATCTAATTTATTCAAGATCCCTTTACGTCTAAAGACTACTGTTAAACCAAATGGCACGATGATTGCGATGATCATTGCAATCGTGAATGGCAACCAAGTTTGTGCTTGGATCGCTAAGATTCCTGGCAAGCCACCAACACCAATAGCATTTGCTCGTACATCCATCAAGTTTGCAAACATCCCTGCAACACCAGAACCGATCATTGCAGCTACAAATGGATAAACATATTTCAAGTTGATCCCAAACATTGCTGGTTCCGTTACCCCTAGATAACAAGAAATCATCGCTGGAATAGAAACTTGTTCTTCTTTCTTATTGCCACGGTGCAAGAAGATGATTGCTAGTACAGCAGATCCTTGTGCAATATTTGATAAAGCGATCATTGGCCATAAATTAGTTGAACCAAAGTCAGCAATCAGCTGCATATCGATCGCATTTGTCATATGGTGTAAACCTGTGATAACTAATGGCGCATATAAGAAACCAAATAATGCACTGAACAACCAGCTGATCGATGAAGTCAATCCAGTATTTACGATAGATGAAATCCAGTTACCGATTGCCCAACCGACTGGACCTAAAACCACATTAGCAGCGATAACTGTTGGTAACAGTGAGAATAGCGGCACGAAAATCATTGAGATCGATTGCGGAATATACTTGCGGAAGAAAATCTCTAAATAGGCAAGCAAGAATCCGGCAAGCATCGCTGGAATGACTTGCGCTTGATAACCAATCATTTGTACTTGTGCAAAGCCAAAGTCCCAAAACGGAATATCTGCAGCGGCAGTTGATGCGACACTATAGGCATTTAATAATTGCGGTGAAACCAAAGTAATCCCTAAAACAATTCCTAAAATCTGTGTCGTTCCCATTTTCTTTGCAATACTCCAAGTGATCCCTACAGGTAGGAAATGGAAAATCGCTTCTCCTGGTAACCATAAGAATGAATTGACACCATTCCAAAACGTAGAACTTTCTGCAATCGTTCCACCTAAACTCTCAAATTGGATACCTTCCAGCACATTACGAAATCCTAAAATCAAACCCCCAACAATGATTGCTGGAATCAATGGTGTGAAGATTTCAGCTAGAACTGCAATTGCTCGTTGCAACGGATTAAGATTCTGTTTTGCCGCCGCTTTACTTTGTTCTTTTGAAACGCCTTCAACTCCTGATACCGCAACAAAGTCATTATAAAATGTTGATACATCATTCCCGATGATCACTTGGAATTGACCGGCATTGGTGAACATTCCTTTTACACTGTCAATCTCTTCGATCTCAGCTTCATTTGCTTTTGCAGGGTCATTTAAAACAAAGCGCATACGTGTCGCACAATGGCTAACTGCAGCGATATTTTCTTTCCCGCCGACTCCTTTTAACAGCTTCTCGGCATCTGCTTGATATTTCCCCATAACATAAACCCCTTTCATTTGACTTGTTTATACAAGTTGCTTTGTACTCACACTATAATGTTTTTCTTAACAAATTGCAAGCGTTTTATGTTAAAAAAGAAAATAATTTGAAATCGCTCTTATCCTTGCCATAGAAACATCGATCTTCTGTCTAAGTCCAGTTTGAAATCTACATATAGCTGTAGTATAGTGAATAAGCGAAGAATGAATGATTGACCAAAGGAGAGGAACGATGAACAAATTCAATGAAATTTTTTTAGACTTAGAAAAGAAAATCTTAGACAAAGAGTATCCTCCTCATACTTTATTACCCAGCGAAAATCAATTGATCAAAATCTATGGTGTTTCACGGGAAACAATTCGTAAAGCACTTAATCTATTGACGACAGAAGGATATATCCAAAAGAAACAAGGAAAAGGATCGATTGTTTTAGACCGAAACCGTTTTGATTTTCCGATTGCTGGACTAACAAGCTATAAGGAACTTCAAGAAAATCAACATATTCCGAGTGAAACGATCGTACAAACACTGGAAGAAACAGTGATCGACAAAGAATTACACAAAGTAACTGGCTGGCCAGTCGATACACCTGTCTGGCATTTAGTCCGTCAAAGAAAAATCAATGGCGAAGTCGTGATTTTAGACCGAGACTATTTATTAAAAGAAACCGTTCCTACTTTGACTAAGGAACAAGCAGCCAATTCGATTTATGAATACTTTGAAAATGAGCTAGATCTCTCCATTGCCTATGCTCAAAAAGAAATCACCGTCGAACCAGTTGATGCCAGTATCTCGGAGTCTATGGATCTCCACGACGATCCTTACGTCGTGATCGTTCGCGGCCTTGTTTATTTAGAAAATACTGAATGCTTCGAATACACTGAATCGATCCACCGTCTCGACAAATTCCGTTTCGTGGAATTTGCACGGAGAAGAAGGTTGTGAGAAAAGTGTTCTGACCTGAGCAGTAAGATAGGAAATTGAAAAATAGCTTCTCATATTTTACAATTTCTTAGCTTAGTGTTGAAGGTCAGCTTTTCGAACACCGTTTATCAGGTTGTGAGAAAGCCGGGTAGCTCCAAGTAATAAGCCAGAAAAAATGAGCGTGCCTTCTACTGTTCGTTAAATTTCCGCTAAATCACTAAGCTATCCTCCCTACTTAAAGCAGATTGTTTGCTTCTATTTCAGATGGCAGTATGATTAGGAGACAAAGGGGGCATTAGCAATGAGTAAACCAACCGACACAAACAAAGAGGATTTAAAAGAAACATTATCTCCGATTTCTTATGCAGTGACACAAGAAAATGCGACAGAACGTCCATTTACCGGAGAATACGACGACTTTTATGAAAAAGGGATCTATGTCGATATCGTTAGCGGCGAACCACTTTTTAGTTCTGCGGAAAAGTATGATGCAGGCTGTGGCTGGCCGGCATTTAGCCAACCAATCAGCAGAAAAGACATCAAAGAAAAAGCGGACTTTTCTCATGGGATGCACCGTGTCGAAGTAAGAAGTAATGAAGCCGACTCTCATCTGGGACATGTGTTTAATGACGGTCCCGCAGATAAAGGCGGCTTACGCTATTGTATCAACTCGGCGGCTTTGAAGTTTATCCCTTATGAAGAAATGGATGCTGCAGGTTACAGCGAATATAAATCAATTGTCGAATAAATTGGATGTAACTGAAGTACACTATTAAAAAATAATCAGCCCGCACCTCCCGAAATTGTTCTAATTTGGAGGTGCAGGCTTTTTTTGAAGAAAAGACTTCTGGAATACCGACTATTCAGTTTCAGAAACCACGATATATCTACTATTACCGTCGCTTTTTTTATACTTAATATTCATGCCCACGGAGATTTCCTACTTCCTCAAAACCAGCGGCATTCCCTTTTTGTTGAAAGACTTCCTGCTTGTTTTTACGGAAAATCAAGGTCATCTCTGTACTCGCTTTTTCACGGATGATCCGACTCATCTGACCTTGTTGTGGTGCCATCAGCGGATGTCCCTCTTTTGCTAAGACTTGGATTTCTAGTTCAAGATTTTTTTGCTTTATTCGAATGATCAGATGATTCTCTTCACGAAAAATAGCCGAAATCTTAGCTCCATCATATGTGGACAAACGATATTCTTCCCCACCGATTTGTAAAACCGAAATGATGCCTAAAAAACCAAAACCTAAAAATGGAATCTCAGCCGCGGAGAAGAAAAAACGAGCATCCGAGGCAACAAACTGATTGCATTGAACCCATAGGTAGGTAGCAGGAAAGGAACTTCCCCAGTCCTTTTCCAAATAGCCGACACCATCTGTAAAATCAATCGTTTCTCCATTCCAGCGCAACTCTCCTTTTAACGAATGTTTCATGCTTAAAATGCCATGATAACATTCCATAAAAGATAAATACGAGAAAGGACCCATGATGCTTGGCGCGTAGCGACTTCTTTTCAATGGAATAAATTCCCCATAAGAAATCGTTCCTTCTATCGTCAATGACGGGCTCCGTAAAGCCAGTGTGATCCCTTCCTCGCTAAATGTATTCTCACCGATTTTGACAAATAAACGATCTTCGCTTGCCATAAATGCTTCACTGTCAAAATGAAATACTTCCGAAGATTCGTGATTGATCACTTGGATAAACGGGCACTTTTCTCCTTGTTCTCCGATCGAGTAGCCCGGAATAAATGCATAAACTTCATTACCTATTTGATGCTTGAAATACCAACCTTCAAAAAACGGCGCTTTTTTCGTTTCGCCATGATAAAACTTATCCGTTGTAATCACCTTGTCCACTCCCCTCAGATAAATTAAGTTTACCATGTTTTTTTATAGCTTCTAGTTGATACGCTTGAACCGAGGGAGTGGCATAAAATCATTCAATTTATCAGTATACGAAAAAACACACGACCCGCTTGGTGACAGACGGATCGTGTGTTTTTCTCATTTTATTCATCAAGACAAAATATCTGTCCATTTCTTCAATGCTTGATTGACTGCGCCGATCGGAAAGCCAACGATACTGTAATAATCGCCAGAAATCGACTCTACAAAAGCCCCTGCGTAACTTTGAATGCCATACGCTCCCGCTTTATCGCGATGATCGCCAGTTGCTAAATACCGTTCGATCTCTTCTTCGGTCAACTCATAAAAAGTAACTGCCGCATGGGAAAGAATGTGTTCTTCTTGAGTTCCGTCACTTAGTACAACGGCTGTGTAGACATCATGGGTGTCTCCACTAAATTTGCGTAACATCCGTTTTGCGTCTTCGTCATTCTCTGGCTTTCCAAGAATTTCGTCTCCTAAAACCACGGTGGTGTCACTGGCAATAACTAACGCTTCTTCGTTTTCCTCTTGAACAGCCGCCGCTTTTTCTGCCGCCATCCGTTGGACATAAGCAATCGGGTCTTCTTGTAGCTTAGGTGTCTCGTCGATGTCTGCTGGTTGGATCGTAAATTCGGACACTAATCGACCGAGTAATTCTTTTCTTCTAGGCGATTGCGATGCCAATATTATTTTCATCAAAAAACTTCCTTTCGAGCCTCATCGATCAATGCGGGTCTTGGATTCGTTTGAACATTCGTTCCATATCTGAATTCGTAAAGTGGATCAATACCGGACGACCGTGCGGGCAATTGAACGGATTCTCACATTTTGCCAAGTCTTTTAATAATACTCTTGCTTGTGCTTCATTTAAATAGTGATTCGCTTTGATCGATCGTTTACAGCTCATCATGATCGCCGTTGCTTCTCTGAATTTCTTCACACTCACTTCACCAGTCGTCAATAACATATCGATCATCCCTTGAATAATCGCTTCTTCTTCTCCACTTGGGTACCATGTCGGGTGCGCTCGGACGATAAAACTATTCTGGCCAAATTCTTCCAGATAGATTCCTGCCTCTTCCAATAGTTCCTTTTTCTCTTTTAACTTGATGGCATCACTATTGGGATAATCTAAAACAAAAGGAACGAGTAATTCTTGTAAATCATCTGAAACATCACCGATTTTTTCACGGAAATATTCATATTTGATCCGCTCTTGCGCAGCATGTTGATCAATGATGTATAATCCTTCATTGCTTTGCGCAAAAAGATAGGTTCCGTGCATCTGTCCAAAGTATTCAAGCTGCGGAAACCGTTGTGTGGGTACTTCCTGCTCGATCTTATCAATGGCTTTTTCTAAACTACGACTATCTTGAGTCAGATCAAATTCGGGATGCAGTTTGAGTTCTTCTTGCCCACGATCAAGTTCTGCTTCACTTTCTTCCACTGGATCGTGTGGTTCTTCATAGTTATCAACAGTGGATAAATCAATTGCTTGAAAGTTATCCACTGTTTTTTCTACAAAGTTATCAACACTTTCACCAGAGTTATCCACCGTTTTCTCCTCTTTTTCTGGATAATTCAGTGTATCTTCAGAAAAAACAGGGAGGTTTTCAACATTTTCCACAGACTTATCAACAGGTTGTATCGTTTTTTGTGGATTTTCTTCAACGTAAAACGTGCCCGTTTGTCGGTCAAAATTTAAACTTTGTGGTTTCTTTGTTGGTTCCTCGAACGCATAAGAAAGATCGATTTCGATTTGTTCCGTTTTCGGCTGATCTGCGATTTTTTTCTTAAAGCGAAGATTATCTGCTGCACTAGGAATCAGATTTTCTTGACTTAGCGCTTGTTGGATCGCTTGTGTGATCAGTTCGGTCAGTTCTTTTTCCTTCGATAAGCGGACTTCTTGCTTCGTTGGATGGACATTCACATCGACAAGTAACGGGTCCATTTTGACTTCTAACACAGCGATAGGAAAACGCCCCACCATTAGTTTCGATCCATAACCGGCCACGATAGCTTTATTCAATGAAAAGTTCTTGATAAAACGACCATTGATGATCGTCGATAGGTAATTCCGACTCGCTCGAGTGACTTCTGGTAAAGAAACGTACCCTGAAACTTCAAAATCAAGATCTTTTGCTTCGACTTTTAACATTTTTTTCGCTGTCGAAAGTCCATAGATTCCTGCAATCGTTTGTTTCAAGTCTCCATTACCAGCTGTGGCGAGCATCTTATTGCCGTCATGAACTAAGCGAAAGGCGATGTTAGGATGACTCAACGCCAGTCGATTGACGATATCCCCTATATTGGCTAATTCTGTTTGCAACGTCTTGACGTATTTTAACCGTGCTGGTGTGTTGAAAAACAAGTTGCTCACTGTGATCTTGGTGCCTTGTCTTAATGGTGCAGGGCGATGCGTCAATACTTCCCCACCTTTTAATTCAAGATAGGTCCCTTGTGTTTCTTCTTGGTTTGCTGTCTCGATCGTCAGCTCCGAGACAGACGCAATACTAGGAAGAGCTTCCCCGCGAAACCCTAATGTCCGAATGCGAAACAAATCATCACGGTTATGGATTTTACTCGTCGCATGTCGTTTAAACGCATTTTCAACATCGTCTGCTAAGATACCTTCCCCGTTATCGATGATTTGGATTTTTTTCAAACCGGCTTCTTCTACCAGAATATCGATTTGAGAGCTATGGGCATCAATGGCATTCTCAACAAGTTCTTTCACAACAGAAGCTGGTCGTTCAACCACTTCTCCTGCTGCGATTTGATTGGCTAAGCGTTCGGATAATTCCTGGATTTTCGCCATTGATCAGCACCTTCTTCCTATAATTGTTTTTGTAATTCGTACAATTTATTCAACGCATCCATTGGGGTCATTTCTAAGAGATTCAATTGTTTCAACGAAGAAATGACCTGAGTTTCAGCTTCCGTCACTTCGCCAAATAAGGACAATTGTTGACTCTCTTCGTTGACATAATGCGTTTCTTGATCTGTTGGTGTCATTGAATAGTCACGTTTTTTCGTGACAGATGCTTCAAGAGCAGAGACATGATGTGTCGTTTCCCCTGACTCTAAAAAGGCTAAGATCGCAGATGCACGTGTCAATAATTCATCTGGCAGTCCCGCAATCTTAGCTACATGGATCCCGTAACTTTTGTCTGCTGGACCGTCCATCATCTTGTGTAAAAACACGACGTCGCCATCTTTTTCGACTGCCCCGACGTGGACATTTTTCAATTGTGGTAATTCTGTATCAAGCACCGTCAGCTCGTGGTAGTGCGTAGAAAATAATGTTTTGGCTTTGACGTGTTGATGGATATACTCGATGATCGCCTGTGCTAATGCCATCCCATCATAGGTTGCTGTTCCTCGACCAAGTTCATCAAATAATATCAAACTATTTGGTGTCGCATGACGCAAGGCTTGGTTGGCTTCCATCATTTCTACCATAAAGGTACTTTGTCCCGCAATCAAATCATCACTCGCACCGATCCGAGTGAAGATCCGATCAAAAATCGGCAACACTGCTTTTTGTGCAGGAACGAAACAACCCATCTGTGCCATCAAGACCGTCAATGCTAATTGACGCATATACGTACTTTTACCAGACATATTTGGCCCAGTGATCAGCAAGATCATCTCTTCTTCTGACATGATCACACTATTGGGAATGTATTCTTGATGCCCCAACACTTTTTCTACCACCGGATGACGTCCTTCTTCGATCACTAGCGTCTTTTGGTTCGTCAATTCTGGACGGACATACTGATAGCGTTCACTGATCGTCGCAAAGCTTTGCAAGACGTCCACAGTACTCAATGATTTTGCTAAGGTTTGCAATGGCTGGATTGCTTTTTTCACTTCTTCTCGAACGGCTAAAAAGAGTTGATACTCCAAATCGACTGATTTTTCTTCAGCTTCTAAGATTTGTGTCTCTAATTCTTTTAATTCAGGTGTGATAAAACGTTCCGCGTTTGCTAACGTTTGTTTTCGTTCATATTTTTCCAGTTCAGCATTCATCAGGTTGGCTTTCGTAATTTCAATGTAGTAGCCAAACACTCGGTTAAAGCCAACTTTTAAATTTTTGATCCCTGTACTTTGACGCTCTCTAGCTTCCAATTCTGCTAACCATTGTTTGCCATTTCTCATCGCAGAACGATAGGTGTCTAACTGTTCATTAAATCCGTCTTTGATGACATTTCCTTCGGTGATCTGTAAAGGCGGCTCATCTTGGATCGCTTGTTCGATCAGTTCAACCAATGTATCCATCGGTTGCATATCTTGCAACAACTCTGTCCATTGCCCTTTATCGATACCTGCGATCAATTCACGGATCATCGGCACTTGCTGAAGCGATGTTTTTAATTGGATCAAATCTCGACCATTGACATTGCCAAAAGCGACTCGCCCAGCTAAACGTTCCAGATCATAGACTTTCGTCAACGCACTCTGCAAATCAAGCCGTTCAAAATAACTATCGATCAGCGATGCCACCATTTCTTGGCGAGCAGTGATTTGATGGGATTGGATCAACGGGCGATCGAGCCATTGTTTTAATAAACGTCCACCCATCGCTGTTTTTGTTTCATCTAATAGCCATAGTAGCGTGCCATGTTTTTTTCCTGTACGGATCGACTGACTTAATTCTAAATTGAATTTAGAATAATAATCCATTTTCAAAAAATGATCCGGTTGATATTCGACCGCTTTTTGGATATGTGCCAAACTTCTTTTTTGCGTGACTGCTAAATAAGTCAGTAATTTCCCAGTCGCTTCTTTTTCTAATTCATCCGTCAACTCACTCGTTAGAAAACTGAATTCCGCATTTTCTTCTACACTTTCTTGTTTTGAGAAGACTAAACCAAGTCTAGTGCTTAGTTGTTCATATAATGTTTCGCTGATCTCTGTTCCTAGAATCAGTTCTTTTGTTTGTAAAGCAGAAGTTTCATTCAAAACAGCTTCTTCATCGACCAAACGAGCCGTTTTTAGCTCGCCTGTACTCAAATCTGCGTAGGCAAAACCAAAAGCAGAACCCTGATTGACCACTGCCGTCAGGAAATTGTTGTCTTTGGCTGATAGTCCTTTACTATCCATCACTGTTCCAGGAGTCACTAATTGCACGACTTCGCGTTTGACCATTCCTTTGGTCGTTTTAGGATCTTCGACTTGTTCACAAATCGCCACTTTGTATCCTTTTTCGATCAAGCTATCGATATATCCTTGCGCCGAATGATGTGGGACACCACACATTGGGATAGGATCATCTGCATTACGATTGCGGCTTGTTAAAGTCAGTTCTAAGATTTGCGCTGCTTTGACAGCATCTTCGTAAAATAATTCATAAAAATCTCCGAGACGATAGAACAAAAAAGCATCTTGGTATTGTGCCTTGATGCTTAGATATTGTTCCATCATCGGAGTGTTCTTAGTTTTTTGAGGCATTTTGCTCCTCCTCTATATACTCATTGATTTCATTTTGGATCATTTGAGTCAAATGGTGCAACAACTCATTTGCTTCCATCAATTGACGGCGATAAGCAATCACTAAAGGATATTCATCGATTGCTTGCGTCAAGACCTCGATTCGTTTGATGGCTTCTTTTTCTGCTTCTTTTTGTCCGTAATGCGCATATTGTACGGCATCTTTTTGTGCTTGCTTCAATGCTTCTGTTTGTTCATTCAAGTAATGACTATGTTTGACTTTATGTTCCAATTCTTGATAGCGTTTGATCGTTTCATTCTTTTTTAAAAGAGTCGCCAACTGATCGACTTCTAATTGGATCGTCATTTCATCCTGCACAGATTTTCTCACTTTCTACTCTCTATAAGGGCGGTCTTCATTGATTTGGATCAATTCGATTGCTTTCGCTTGCCCCGTCTGGTCGTCAATATCTAAGATACAGCCACTTAAGATTCCTCGACCTTGTTCTACTACTTCAAAACGTTTTGGTAACGCCGTTAAGAATTTTTCAATGACCGGTTCACGGCGCATCCCTAAAATCCCATCATATGGTCCTGTCATACCAACATCCGTCAAATAAGCCGTTCCTTGTGGCAAGATACGCGCATCATTCGTTTGAACATGGGTATGTGTACCGACCACCGCAGACACTTTCCCGTCTAAAAACCAACCCATCGCTTGTTTTTCACTCGTTGTTTCTCCGTGAAAATCAACAAAGATGATCGGTGTTCTTTTACGAGCTTCTTCGACTAACTCAGCCATTTTACGAAATGGATCATCTAAATCAACCATAAATGAACGAGCTTGCATATTGATGACTGCTAGCTCCAATTGATTGACTTTGACAAAGACAATCCCTTGTCCAGGCGTTCCTTCTGGAAAATTTGCTGGACGAACCATTTTTTTCGCATCATCGATAAATTCAAAAATATCCCGATTGTCCCATGTATGATTTCCCATCGTTACGACATCTACGCCATCTTGCAGAAACTTCTTATAGATTTTCTCTGTGATCCCACGACCAGATGCCGCATTCTCACCATTAACGATCGTCATTTGTGGACGATATTTTTTCTTCAAACGAGGGAGATATTCTGTGATCATTTCTCTACCCATCGCACCTACTACATCACCAATAAACAATACCCGCACACGATTTCCTCTTCTCTTCTAACGTATCTTATATTATAAGTGTTTTAGTAAAGAAAGGAAAGAGGTTGTAATAGAAGCTGTTTTCTAGAATATCAAGAAAGGTAATTTGGAACTAGCTAGCAACAGCTTTTCCTCTCCTTATCTCTAACTATGTAAATTGATCAAAATTTATTTTTTATTCTTTTTACTAAGTAAACAATAGACAGGGCTAAACCTATGAAGAGCATGAACCAAAACAGAAATTTAAAAACTAAAACTAAATAAAAGACGATGTTCCCCATGATATCACCTCCCGAAAAAAGATTGTTTTCAAAGAAGGAACAAAGTAACTATCTGATGATATGCTAAGAAAAAAACAGAGGACATCCAATCAGAAAATTCTGTTGCATGTCCTCTGTTTTGCTAAGCGCATTGTCGAAGTATTTCTTTGACCTAAATCAAAGCTAATTCTTTCAAAGCCTTCCAAATACCATCTTGATCATTCGTATCTGTGACCATTTTTGCTTCTGCTTGGACTTCTGGTACTGCATTGCCCATTGCGACGCCAATACCAGACATACGCAGCATTTCACGATCATTTTGTCCATCACCAAAACTGATGACGTCTTCTGGCGCAATCCCCACTCGGTTCGCCAGGTTCATGATCGTTACCGCTTTTGAACCATCGTGCGGCACCACATCGACACTATTTTCGTGCCAGCGCACAAAACGGATACGATCGTAAGCACTGAATTGTTGGTCATAAGAGTGATCAAAGAAAGCTAATGCTTGATACACATCCTGTTTTTCAACAAAGTATTCATCCAATTCTGGTAAATGCGCACCAAATGAATGCATCGCATCTTCCATCATATCGATACGATTAGATGAAAAGCGTTTGATTGAATCCAAACTAACAAATGCGGTATCGATAGCCTTTTCTTGTGCTTCTTGAATAAATTGGTGTAACTGTTCTTCATCCAGCAAATTTTTGTAGACTTGTTCATGATCCAAAAATCCGGCTGCACCGTTACATAGAATATAATTGCTAAATGCTAGATCACGGATAACTTCTTGTGCGTGAAAGCGACTACGCCCTGTAGCAATCGTCACTAAATGTCCATCTTTACGCAGTTTTTCCAAGGCTTCCCTTGTACTATCCAACGCTTGCTTGTTGGAGTCTAACAACGTGCCGTCGATATCAAAAGCAATTAATTTGCGTGTCATTCTATCTCGCCTCTCTATAAATACTTACTTGCTTCTCTCGTTGCAAGTTTGCTTAATTCTTTCGTCAATTGTTCTTTTACCCAAAGTGGATTTGTTTTACTATAATCTCGCAGCGCCCAACCAATGGCCTTTTGAATAAAAAATTCCTTTGTTGAACGATCTGCATCAATCGCCCGTTCAAGTAAAGTGACATCTGTCTGCTCTTTAAAACCTAGTTGTAAGGTAATCGCAATGCGTCTCAACCAAAAGTCTTCTTGACCTTCAAATAACTGGAAAACAGCTTCGATTTCTTGATGAAGTTTCCCCCATGTACTGTAGACTTTTTGCCATGAATCAATGCTGTCCCACCATTCCTTCTGTGAGACAAGTTCACGCAACCATACTAGATTCTCAAAAGAGAGTCGTTTGACGTTCTTCTGGACTAGATCGATCGCTAAATATTGATATTCACGCTCTTCTCGTGCATAGTAATCAGCTACTAAAGAAAGTAGTTCAGGAACAGGTAACTTCTGACTTTCTTTCATTAATGATTTCTGTATCAATGCTCTTTCTGGCTTAGGCACACCAGCAAAGCGGAAATGATGTTTCATATAAGCTTCCATCTGTACCGCTTTTTCGGTGTTTTTAGGAAATATGATTTTCTCCAAAACACTTCCTCCCTTTTAGAGATACCTCTTAGTCAACATAAGATGATTTCGATTGATTCAACCATGCATAGCCTAAACCAATCACTAATCCTCCACCAATATAGTTTCCAATCAAAGCAAACGTTAAGTTGTGGATGATATTGCCCACTGTCATCGCGTCCATGTGTCCGCCTGAAACGAAATAAGCTAATGTAAATGCTGGGAAATTGGCGATAACGTGTTCATAGCCTAGAAAAGCAAAAATGAAAATAATGAAAACAATTGCTAAGACTTTCCCCGCATCATCTTTCATTCTCATACTGATCAATACCGCTGTATTTACTACAATGTTGGCAAACATTGCTTCCACTAAAATTGTCATCGTCGGTTTCGTCAATTTGACTGCGATCGACTCTAACATATAATTATCCATCGGCAGATCTTGGAATGGTGTAGTCAAAGAAACTAAAAAGCCAAATAATACCCCACCGATCAAGTTAAATAAAATACAAGTAAACAGAATTTTTGCAGCTAGTCCTAATTTTAATCGCTTACGTTGGACCCCAACTGACATATAAAGCATATTTGAGGTACCAAGTTCAGCATTCATGTATAAAATCATTACTAACGACCAACTAAACATAAACGCATAAAGCATCTTTCCAAAGCCATGAGCAATATGCTCACCTTTGATCGCAATCGAAAAAGCAACAGCGGTTCCAAGTGTCAAGAACAAACTAGCTAATACAGCACGCACAGCATAGCGGGCGTAACTATTTTCGATCAAATCAACTTTCTTTTCGATTGATGCTTCAATCTTTTCAAACAACGGTGATACTGGGTTCATCTCTTTTCTCCTTTAAGATTTGTTCAATTATTTTCATGCTTTTGGCATATACCCTCTTATTCTATAGACAGAGTCGAGGTTTGTAAAGCTTTTTTGCTACTTATTCGCTTGACATTGACCAGTCATATCGCTTATACTGTTATTCGTGTAAAATAATGCAGCAGAAAAATAATAACTCGTCCCTAGTTTGTTGCCCCGCTTCGGGTTCAATTGTGTAACCGCGGCTGCAAAGGTGAAGATTGAAGAACAAACTATACGATTATGAATTTTTTAACGGATTATTTTACTCCAAAAAATATAGTTATCTATTGGAGGAAATTTTAATGTCTCGTTATACAGGACCATCATGGAAAATTTCTCGTCGCCTAGGTATTTCATTATCTGGCACAGGAAAAGAATTAGCACGTCGCCCTTACGCTCCAGGTCAACATGGACCAAACAGCCGTGGCAAACAATCAGAATACGGTATGCAATTAACTGAAAAACAAAAATTACGTCATATGTACGGTATGAACGAACGTCAATTCCGTAACTTGTTCGTTAAAGCAAGCAAAATCAAAGAAGGTAAACACGGGGTTAACTTCATGATCTTACTAGAACAACGTTTAGACAATGTTGTTTATCGTTTAGGTCTTGCAACTACTCGTCGTCAAGCACGTCAATTAGTTAACCATGGTCATATCATGGTTGATGGCAAACGCGTTGACATCCCTTCATACCACGTTGCAGTTGGTCAAGTGATCTCAGTTCGTGAAAAATCACAAAACATCTCAACTGTTAAAGAAGCAGTTGAAGCAACTGTTGGACGTCCAGCATTCGTAAGCTTCGACGCTGAAAAATTAGAAGGTTCATTGACTCGTTTACCAGAACGTGACGAATTGTACCCAGAAATCGACGAAGCTCTTGTCGTTGAATACTACAACCAAAGCCTATAATTCAAAAAACTTTGGTACAAAAAAAGCCGGCTATCTTATGGATAGCTGGTTTTTTTAGCTTACTGTTGAAGGTCAGCTTTTTGAACACCGTTTATCGAGGTTGTGAAAAAGCCGGTTAGCTCCAAGTAACAAGAAACCAACCTCCCTCTCCTCAAGTCGGCACATATCCAAAGATAGCACTCGAAACAGCGTATATGTCACGCTGATTCGAGTGCTATCTTTGGATGTTGGCTTTAGCTGTTTCAGGTGTTTCAGTGACTGGATCAATAGGAAGGAACATTAAAAGATTCTTTATTTGGGTGATCGAACAGCGAAGCTTTTGTCGTTCGCCTATTGTTCTCTAAAAACATCGTCATTGAATACCTTCCACTTAATCTAGACGAGGAAAAGAAAAAGATCTCTAAAGTGTGATGCTTTGAATGGAACAAAATAGTCAGCATCGTTGCTTTCCTAATGAAATGTCTCCTTTAAACAATCAACTGCTTCGTTTTCCCTTTATCAATGGTGGATAGACAGATTACCTTGTCACTTTCACAGTTGCTGATTCTTGGCACACTCATTACTCAAACAACATTTAGTGCCCATTGTAAATCAATGAATGTCTAGCTGATCGATTGAATCAACAAACGATTTCATTGACTACATTGGGCACCTCTCTATAGAAGATTCAAATTCAAAAAATCCTCATTTTTCTATGTGCCAAAATATAGTTGTTTATGTTATATAAAAATTATATCATGTATCAAAACACTTGCTATTCATACTTTTTTCTACGTGCGGAAATATTTTTGCACTCTTGCTTCACGTAATGTAACAAAAAAATAAATATACGGAGCCTTTACATTTATTTTCTTTTCCTCTATAATTTCGTTAACCTTTAAAAATAAAATGGTTAACGAAAGGAAAGCTGATGACAAAATCATTAAAAGAACTTATACTCGTTGCCGAATTTACAGCAATCATTGCTGTACTCTCACAATTTGCGATTCCATTAGGTGTGATTCCACTGACTGGCCAGACTTTTGCGATTGGGTTGACCGCCACCTTCCTAGGGAAACGTACTGGTACTCTCGCTGTTTGTATGTATCTCTTATTAGGGTTGATTGGCCTCCCCGTCTTTTCCGGTACGACTGGGGGAATAGGCGTCTTATTTGGCCCATCAGGTGGTTACCTTTTTGGTTTTATTCTTCAATCTTTCGTCATTGGTTGGTGGATTGAAAAGACCAGTTCTCGCTTCTTTCACGCTTGGTACGCCAATCTATTCGGCTCTCTTCTTGCTTTAGTTGTCGGAACTCTGTGGTTATCATTCAGTGGTAATTTATCATTTCAAACAGCTCTACTCAGCGGATTCGTTCCTTTTTTATTGCCAGAATTGATCAAAAGTACAGGGGCAGCGTACGTTGGAAGTACCTTGCGAAGACGACTACATTTCAAATCAGAAACGATTCTTTCATCAAAAAAATAACTAGCGGAGATGGAGATATAAATGTTTGACTTCGGGAAATAAAGCGTAATCCACCAAATGAGCCAAATTTTGGTAGCTTCCGCCTTATTACCGAAATATTTTTCTTATCCTAGATTGGTGACGAAAAAACTTACGAAGGTTGCAAAAGTATTTTCCCGATACTTTTACCTGATTCAAGATGCTCATGTGCTTGTTTCCCCTCTTTTAAAGCATAAATCGTTGGTGGACTTGTTACTATTTTTTCCTCTTCAAAATACTTGAACAGCCTTGCGCTTCTTTCTTTTCGTTGGTTTGCGCTGGTCAAGTAATCCCATAAATCGCCAGTTAGTATACTTTTTGATTGAGATAATAATTGGATGAAATCAATAGCTGGTGGATTTCCCCCAGCCATACCGAAGAAAACCACCTTTCCTCTATTTTTGAGCAACGAAGTACTCTCAAGTAAAGTAGATCCTACGCCATCGTAGACTGTATCAAAAAAAGAATGATATTCAGATTCCCAACCAGAATTTCTCACAAAGACCATCTCTGCGCCTTGGTTCAATGCGAGTTGTTGCTTCTCTTCTGTAGAAGTTACACCATAAACTTTGACGCCATCTGCCGTGAGCATTTGCGATAAGATTTGCCCTACGCCACCACTGATACCATGTACGAAAACATTCTCATCCTTGCCGTTCAAACCTAGATCATGCGCTAAAAAATCTGCGGTCAAGCCTTGTAGCCCAATGCTTGCTATTAATTGGATATCGATTGTCTTTGGTACTCTTATCGCCTTTTCTTCAGGTACAGCTACCAATTCAGCATTAGCAAACGGAACATCAACAAACAAGACTTTATCACCAACTTCATACTCGGCGACCGCGGTACCTATTTCCACTACAGTGCCTACTCCTTCATAGCCATTGATATAAGGTATATGTTTTTCGATATGGTAATTTCCTTTTCTTCGATAGATATCTGCGTAATTCAGTCCTATATACTCCATTTGAACTAATAGTTCTTTGTTGGCAATTACGGGTTCAGGAAGTTCACCATACTGCAAGACGTCCGAACTTCCAAAGCTTTCAAAATATAAGGCTTTCATCTACATTATCTCCTAACACCACTTATTTTTTTCTACTTATTTCAGAGATATTCTGCCTTAATGATCTCTGCTGCATTTTTTGCACCATCTATCTCCATAAGTGTCTTCATTTCGATTGCTTTTTGGCTATATCTCTTGGAAGAAATTTTTTGAAGCATAGTTACTATTTTATGATACTTTATTTCATTTGGACGTACAGATAATGCATTCCCAAATTGTTCACAATAGCGAATGTTCAATTCTTGCTCATATTGAAGTCCGACACCAATAAATGGCTTACCTGATGTGCAAGCCGTTTGGACAGTTCCCTCTCCGCCATGGATGATTGAAAGATCAACTTCTTTTGAAATCAGATGTGCTGGTAATAACTCTGTCAAATAGATATTCTTACCAAAATTATTTTCGTTAGAATCTCCTGTTATGAAGTGTTTTACTGGTGCTATCACGACACAATCCAATCTGTTAAGAATATTCAAAAGTTTTAAGATCATTTTTTTGTTCCCTGAACTCCCCATAGATAAATAGATCACTTTCACTTTATTCGCTTTCGCAGCTTGAATCACCTTTTTGATGAAATCAGGTATTTCTAAATCGAATCGAGCATAAATGGGACCTACTATACGCATATTTTTTGATAAGGGTACTTCCGAAATAAACGTTGGATGCGTCGTGAGCAAATCCAACTCACCCGATAATAAGTCAATCGTATATTTTGGAAGTGTCAAACCATACTTTTTGGCTACACGCTTTAGTGCATAAGGTTTCCATTTTGTATGAAGGAATATTTTTTTGCAGATTGACCAAATGAAGTTGGTTGGAATTATTTTTTGTGTCAGTTGATGAGGTGCAGGTGCATCATACAAAGATAGTTGCTCTCTTGTCAACGTAAAAGGTTTGATATATATCAGTGGTACTTTATAGATTCTAGCGGATAAAAAGGCAGTGATATTCGTTCCTGTGACAATCACTTTAGGCTGCTTCTTCTGATAGAAAGCCAACTCATTTTCTATTCGTTCCTGAACGATTTTAAACGTAAACGGATGTCTGATGGACTTCATTTGATCTACTTTGATTATTTGTTTCTCTTGTTCCAAGGTAAATATAGGTTTTAATAAATAAAAAGTGAATCCTGCATCCTCTATTAGATGCTTATAAGTTTTAGAAAATCCAAAAAAAATACAATGCCCCGCGTCTTTTAAATTATTTGCTACCTCAATCATTCTTGTTGTTTCCGCTAAATTGAATGTTGCTGGGGCAAATACGATTGTCTCCATTTATTCTCTCCAATAACAAGTTAGTAGCTATAGTAATACTTGACGAATCAGTAAAATCAATCGGTAGTAAAGTGAAACTTATTTTACCTAACTACCATTGAAAGAAGATCCCCTGCTGTTCTCCGATTTTTTCAAACCCAAGTTTTAAATACATCTCTTTTGCTGTTTCGTCTTCATTCGCTACTAGATAAACCTTGGTAGCTCCTTGTTCTATGGCATCCTTCATTAATTCTTTGATCAACGTCGTGCCATACCCTTTGCGCTGTTCCTCAGAAATGATGTGGAAATCTTCAATTTTTGCTATCCCTTGATGAATAAACAAATCACAACTGCCCACCACTTGATTTGTCTCATCATAACAAAGATACGTATTAATTTTGCCTTCACTCAAATAAACTTCTTCTTTGCGTTTTTCTTTATTTTCTACAAAAGCCATGTAATCTGGGTCCGTTTCGTCCTCTAACTCAATCATCAATTTTTCTTTTAATTGCGAAAGATTCGTGACTTTTATTACTTTACAGTCTGTTCTTGAGCGGATATGATCAAATTTAGACAAATCAAACAAATAAAAACCATCTGTTTCTATTTCAACTTGTTGTTCAACTTGTGCTAACTGCTCACTGTTGAGTTGAAAATATATTTGGATTTTACAAAATGAATGCTTTTGTTCTTTTCTAAGCAACACTTCCCGTTCGATGATATCCAACAACTCCTCTTGGGAATCACTTTCAGCGATCAACGTGAAATTTAGGTCATACATATCTAGTAATCGCTCATCTGTAAATCGAATCACTTTTCCTTCTTTTTTTTCATCTGCCATACATTTTGTATAGTATTTCTCACATTGCTTCACTTGTCGGTCATTCATTGTTTTTAACATTTTTTACTCTCCTAAAATTTACTTTTCTATTACCAGAATTTTTTTATCTAGTTAAATACTTCTCGTCCTTAGCTGTCTTTTTTGCAAACAAGCCAGATTCATCAGCGTATTCTGAGGAATCTGGCTTGTTTTTCATATGTCATTATATTTACTATTTTTTCTCATTTCGCATGATGGAAATCGATTGTTTCAAGGAACTCCAAATCCCACCTTCACTATAGACCAAGACATTGGATTTATACATTGTGGCAGAAAAGAACATCAGTCCTAATGTCGCTACAAGCAGGATGATCAATGAAATCCAAGCCTCCATATTCTGCGCTGTTTCATTTGCCAAGCGAATCGGCATGATATATGACGAAAGAAATGGAATATAAGACGTGATGCGAAGAACGATATTACTCGGATCAATTACAGCTAGCATCACCCCTAATCCATAGCCACCAATAGAAAGATACGTCACAGGAACGATTGCTTTTGCTGTATCCTCTGCTTTATTGACTAACGAACCGCAAAGAGCCGCTAAAATAGAATAGATCAAAATACCTAAAATCATAAATAGTAGTACATACCATAGGAATGGTCCAAAGAACATCTCCAAGGATACATCTGCTAAAAACATTTGGACGATCTCCATATCTTTGAACTGCGTATAGCCAAATCCAAAAATAATGGCATACAATCCCATTTGCGTGAGTGCCACAAGTAAGATTCCTGTCAATTTTCCATAAAAATGTTTTTGTGCCGTAGTACTCGATAATATGACTTCCATGATTCTTGTTCCTTTTTCAGAAGCAATTTCTTGCGCAATGATTTGTGAATAAGTCATGATAATAAGAAGCAAGAACACGCTAACAATCGAACTGACTATATTTTGGACTCGCGAATGATCTTCTCCGATCATCATTTCACCATTCTCGTCAAAGCTGACTTTTTGCCGAGTAAATGTTGCCTGCTGACTTAGTTGAGCAACTTCTTCAGGCGTTACACCTAAGTTTGTCGCACGAATCATCGATTGGATGCCATTCAACTGCTGTTGGATTATGACTTGAGTCACTTGTCCTAATGAATTCTCACTGAACAACTCTCCAGAAACGGTATTATTTTCAGTTGAAATGATCATATACGCATCTAACTGCTCGTCTGCTAACTTCTCTTCACCTGCTTGTTCAGTCTCTACTGCTTCAAATTCAAAATCATCCGACTTGATTTGTTCCAGATACTGAGAAATTTCCTCATTGTCTGCTACGATCCCTATACGATTGATTTCACCAGTTCGTTGTGCAAACGTACTTGCAACATAACTGATTCCCATGGTAAAAAACGGAACTAGAATCATGATGAGAAAGGAGAACGTTTTGACATTTTTCCAATAGACATCTTTTGCAATGATCCAAAATTTACGCACCGAGCTCACCCGCTTTCATTTTAAATATTTCTTCCAATGTTGGTGGTTGTTGATTGAACATTGGGATATAGCCAGATTGCATGGCACGAGCGAAAATTTCTTTACCTACTTCTGGATCTTCTAATGTGATTTCTAAAGATTGGTCCTCACGCATATTGACTTGTTGTACGCCACTGATTTCTTCAATCTCTTCTTTCGAAAGATCTGATTCAAGAAACAGCTTTGTACGCCCAAAGGCTTCACGGATCTCATGGACTTTGCCATCTAAAACCATTTTTCCATTCCGTAACATGATCAAATGATCACAAATCTTCTCCACATTGTCCATATTATGACTTGAAAAGATGACACTTGAACCTTTATCTTTCAATTCGATGATCCCATCTTTTAATAACTCTGCATTGACTGGATCTAAGCCGCTGAATGGTTCATCTAGAATGATCAATTTAGGTTCATGGATCAATGTAGCAATCAGTTGGACTTTTTGTTGATTTCCTTTAGACAGCGATTTTACTTTATCTGTTTTCTTTCCTTTCACTTGAAATTTCTCCATCCAAAAATCGATTTTAGGTTCGATTTCTTTTTTGGTTTTCCCTCGAAGTGAGGCAAAATAAATCAACTGTTCTTGGATTGATACCCTTGGATAAAGTCCGCGTTCCTCTGGCAAATAGCCAATCACATCATAGTCTTTTTCACTTAAGTGTTGTCCATTCCATAAAACCTCTCCTTGATCTTGTGTCAAAAAATCTAAAATCAAACGAAAAGTCGTCGTTTTCCCAGCTCCGTTTTGCCCGATCAAACCCATGATCTTCCCACGGGGAATTTGAAAGGATACTTGATCCACTGCTGTGTAATTCCCAAAACTCTTTACTAAATTATTCACTTCTAACATGCAAATCCTCCCTCTATGCACATTCCGTAAAGAAATCGCATACATAAAAAATGAGATAGTTATTTATACGGTTTCCGGTAATCTACACACAGTTGTTTGGTTTAAAAATGATTTCAACTCTTCTTGACTGGTATTTACGCTTACTTGTAGGAATAAACCGTTATAATATTATTCATTTATCATCCAATTATAACTAAAATGTAATTTTATTTCCATTCATTTTTTTCGAAACATATGAAAACAAACGTTTTTTATCACACAAAACACGTAACTTTTGTTATTTTATTTTTTTGGTTATAGATAGAAATGAAGGGTTATTCAGTAATTTAAGACATATACGATTTCTTCGTTAGAAATAAACCTAGAACAAAAACCAGAACATTCTCTGGTTTTTATCCTAGGTTTCCTTATTTCTTATTCAAAATAGCTTTACCTTTCGCTTAACTATTCCTATTATGTGTCTGGGACATTATTCGTCGCTCACTATCAACTTATTGTTTGTTGTATAGATATAAGACAGGAAAAAAACAAATGCTTGCAGCGGAAAAATCACCATTCGTTCTGTCAATCCTAAAATATTCCAACCTTGTGCCATACCAATTGGATTCAATGCCCCAAATAAAGTAATCAATGTGGCAGTTGCTATACAGATTTTTCCAAATGTTGGTAGTTTTTCTTGTTTAAGGTAGCCAAAACCAATCAGGAAAAGGGCGGAAATGGTAGTGAATACGACAATGATCGTCACGATGATGTGCATCATATTTTGAAAATTCATCTCCGTTTTGTCGCCGGTCAGTGGAAATAGTTTATACCCCACCACCGTGGTAATTGCCATCACAAGAAAGAGCAGATAACCGATTCGGGTCAACCAATGATACTTTTCAACTGATTTCACGACCATTCCAACGACGAAAAGTAAAAAGCATAATCCATAAACAAGCAGGATTGCATTCAATAATTCCGCATTTGGTGCATCGACTGCGGTTAACGAGCTAATGTCTGTGGTGATTGGATCATAGGTTTTCCAAAGGTGTTGACCAAGAAAAACATGTAAAACATATGCCACTACACTGACCATTCCAAGAGGCATCAACCAGTTGAGCCCTTTCATCCTTTCACCCCCACTTATTCTGTTTATTACTATTTAAGCAGCCAACCGCCATCGATTGGGACGACTGCCCCATGGATATAACTCGCTTGAGGCGTCGCAAGAAACAACGTTAATTCTGCCACTTCTTCTGGTTGCGCCCAACGTTTGACAGGTGTCTCTTCTGCCACCCATTTTGCCATCTCTCCATCGCCTGCAAAATCAGCCGCATTCATTGGTGTTTGGATAGCTCCTGGTGCGATGGCTTTTACGCGGATCCCTTGAGCCGCATAATCAAGAGCTAATTGTTTCGTAAACCCGATGATTGCATGCTTCGCACTCGTATAGGCGATTCCGCCACCACCAGCTACCATACCTGCAATCGAGGCCATGTTGATAATCGTACCTGTTTGCTTTTCTAACATATCCGGCAATACTTGTTTTGTTAGTCGAAACAAGCTTTTCACGTTGACCTCATAGATTCGATCCCAAAGTGTTTCTTCTGTTTCTAACAAAGGCTTGTAATCATCAAGAATCCCTGCGGTGTTCAACAAAATAGTAATGGTCCCGACTGTTTCACGGCAAGTCATGACCGCTTTTTCAATCACTTCTTTTTGCGAAATGTCACCGATAAATGGAACAAAATGCTCAGGGTATTTTGTAGCTAGTTCTTCCATACGTCCTAATTTCAAATCCACTCCAAACACGACCGCTTGTTGGTTTAAAAAAGCTTCTGCTTGCGCAGCACCGATTCCTTGAGCTGCGCCTGTCACAAAGACGACTTGATTCGCTAAATCAGGATAATGATTGGTCATTCAACGATCATCCAATCTTCTGCTAGAATGTCACAAACGGTTGGCGCGAAGCTTGAAAATCCTTCATCACTTGTTTTGATCAGAAAATATGGCGTAACTGGACACCCATCAAATTCATCGCCTGATACAAGAACTACATATAATTCAAATCCGCTCCAGCCTTTTCGAATGACTTTCGCACCTGTTTTCAACTTGGGTAATACTTCTTCAAATGTCATGTTTTTTTTCTCGCTTTCTTTATTTGGATTTCTTTGATTTTATCAAATAATCGGATATAATCCGAGAGTTCAAGGTCAGCGGTCACGATAAAGTAATCTAAGTCCGCCCAAGGTTTGCGATGGACCTTACTTGTAGACAGTAACAGATCAACCTCTTTTCCCCGATAATCCGCTGGCAAAAACGACAACTGGTACTCTTCTTTGAAGAATTGTCTTAGTTTTTCTTTTAGTAATTCTTCTTCAAAAAGAGGGAAATCCGTCATCAATAAAATAGTGACCTTGGGCAATTGTCGATTGAACGCACGCATTGTTTTTAACACAGTTAAATATCTTCGCATTAAAAATGTCTCGTTTTCATAGACCCACTCGTCTGAATGTTGCTTTTCTTTGTTGAAAAAATTCCGCAACCACTGTTTCAACGACTCATTTTCAATCACTAAATGCCTACTAAAATCGTTACCGTTCTCATCAATCATTTCTTTCGCTTGAGGGAATAAATAAGCAAATAGGTGACTACTGAATAAATAGTTCTCTGCTTCTTTTGTAAATGGTTCTTCTTCTAGTTTTTGCTCTTGATAATACGTACTTACCGCCTTTTTTGCTTCTATTAAAGCTGTAAAAGGAGGCGTTTGTTGTTGTTGATGAAAAGTGAAGAACTGCTGACGGATCATTGGTGCTTGATAATATTCTTCCCGAGTCATCAATACGAGAAATAGCGCCCCTAATTCTTCTTTCGCTTGAAAATAGTTGGGTAAGAAAGGCTCCATCCATTGACAGAACGCTTTAAATAGTGGATTTTCTTCAATCAAATCACGCTTTTTCTTATTCAAAACCACATAATGTTTTTGGGATTTGCGTAAGAAAAACGCTCCTAACATATACTCTAATCGCCGCTTTTTGATTTCATGCAAACGCACATCAAAAAACAGTAAAATTTGTTCAGCGATTTGCTTCACATCTTCTTGCGGAATCGTTTCAAAAGGCCAAACTTTTCCACGAAACAATTGCCAAAAAGTCATATGTAGATATAGTCGAATGATTTCTTCTTCCCCGCATGCGATATAGCTTCCCCTTTTTAGTTGGATGCCATATCCAGAAAACTGTTCTTTCCATTCATTGATTTTCCGATGAACAGTTGACTCACTGATATAATGCTTTTGGGCAAATTGATAGAGCGTGTGGAATTCTTCAAAAAAAATGTCGTGCAACAGCTGATACTTTAGCGTACTTTGCACGAGATAAATCAAAAAGCGTTCACGTTCAATGGGATCCAATGAAGGATAAAAATGATAACCTGAGCGATTATTCTTTGTAAATAAATCTTGATTTTTCCCACTGAATCTATGATAGTTTTTGCTCAATTCATTTAAATATTTGGACACACTTCGCGCGTCTAACTGAAGTTTTTGCGCAAGTTGAACAGCTGTATGCCCTGCTTGATCTTCAAAGCTTTCGAGCAAGAGCACTTTGTAATATAAGTCTTTGTCAAAACGTTTTAAGTACTCAGAAGACAAATACAACAACTTCACCCCTTGATCGTATTTCCTTCATTGTAGCATATAATCGTTGTCTAAACATCCAAACAGATGCACTACCAAAGGAAGGAAGCAATTAAGGATAGTTCTGCCTTTGATTGGTTCCATACATTTTCTTTTCCATTGGCATATCGATATTTTTCTGAAATTTTTCAAAAAATGCAGATCACAACCGACACTATTTGATAAAAATCGATATTTTTTTTTGATATATTTATAGTTAGGGTTGGTGTTTTGTGTCATAGGGTTTTATCAATGTATCACCTGTTGTTCGGATTTCTTTGCATAAAGAAGTCATTTTTTATTTTGCACTTATCACAACAACAGAAATACACCTCTTACGGAACACTTCACCCACTTGTGTTGCTGTTTCTTTTTTATATTTCAATAAATTGATGGAGGGTATTATGGATTATTCACTTATGACCCGTCTTGCGGCGGAACTACTTGGTACAGCATTATTGATCGTTTTAGGTAATGGTGCTGTTGCAAACGTAGACTTAAAAGGAACAAAAGGATATGGCAGTGACTGGATGCTGATTGCGGTCGGCTATGGTTTTGGGGTTATGATGCCAGCAATGATTTTTGGTGGAATCAGCGGAAATCATATCAATCCGGCATTTACGATTGCTTTAGCATCTAATGGGTTATTCCCTTGGGCAGAAGTCGTACCTTATATCGTCGCTCAACTACTTGGAGCGGCTCTTGGCCAATTGATCGTTGTCGCTTGTTACAAACCTTATTACGATCAAACAGAAGACGTGAATCATGTATTAGGTACTTTCTCTACGATCAACAGCGTTGGTTCTAAATTCAACGGTTTCGTCAATGAGTTCTTCGGTTCATTCGTTTTATTCTTTGGCGCATTAGGTATCACAAAAGCACCATTTTTCCAAGATAACTTAGGAACAGCTCATTTAGCTCTTGGTTTCTTAGTTTGGACATTGGTCGCTTCACTAGGTGGTCCTACTGGTCCTGGATTGAACCCTGCTCGTGACTTTGCGCCACGTTTGGTTCATGCGTTGTTACCATTGAAACATAAAGGTTCTTCACAATGGGATTACGCTTGGGTACCAGTTGTCGCACCGATTTGTGCCGGTATCGTAGCAGTCTTTCTCTACAAAGCATTATTTATGGCATAAAATGAATGCGTACTGTAAAAACGGAAATCTTTGGAAGCAATTCCTTAGATTTCCGTTTTTTGTTGATTTCAAGCTTAAAAACCACTCTTGCAACTGCCAGTTGACAGAACGCAACAGGTAGATAGTAGCTACGCAACCGTTAAAATTGTTACAATAAATGCAGGAAAGAAAGGAGTGTTGACGATGGATATGGCAGAAAGAATACAACACTTGAGAAAAACAAAAGGGCTATCTCAAGAGGAACTTGCTGACACGATGAACGTTTCAAGGCAAGCCGTTTCTAAATGGGAGAGCGGGCAAAGTACACCGGACTTAGAAAAAATAATTATGCTTAGTGAATTTTTTGAAGTCACCACCGATTACATCCTAAAAGGAATTGAAACAGTAAAAGATAAAGACCAACAAACCAAAGAAATATTAAGTAAAATTCTCTATATCTCTTCCACAGCCTTTGTTGCGATTGGTTTATACAGTGCATTTTCTGGCTGGTATGCAGAACAAATGTTAGAAGATGTTTGGGGTTCAATGATTATCCAAGCAGTCGGAATTGCTGGCTACTTTATCGGAAAAACATTGTCGAAAGAAAAAGCACCCTTTTATGTTGATTGGCTTAATCTCATGGGAATTTCCTTTATGCCAATTTCTATGTTGATTGGTTATCTTTCGCTACTTGCTTTGAATCAAGGTCAGATTGCACCTTATCCAATTGGCACCGCTCATACTTTACTTTTTGGCTTGGTACTCTTTGCGGTTGGTGTGATAAGTTTTATCTTTATTAAAAATCGGAATAAACTCTCGGTTAGATAAATCAATACAAAAGCACCTTTATTCTTTTTGAATGAGGTGCTTTTGTATTTGACTTGGTAAAACAAGACACGAAAAGTTGATATATGCTATTTTCTTTTGTAGACTCAGTTGGAAATATTCATTGCACGAATCAAGAACTGAATCTCTCAAGGAACCCTAGTTGGTATGTTTACCCTTTGTGCATTATCAAGTATTTTCTGTTCTTCTTACTTTAAAATATCTGGGTTCTCCGGTTGTTGAAAATGACTTGATACAGGACAAAGCATTATTGAGCCATCATGCTTACTAGAATAAACAACTCTCCCTTGATATCCATATTTTCCAGTTAAGCTCACTGTTTCATTTGGATATTCGAGACTAATTTCATCCTATGGATTAATTTTTGTGTCGCATGAAGAAAAGTTCATATTCAGTGTGAAATCTGCATTACCTAGATCATTTTTATACGGCGTTCCCTGCACAGTTAGCCTGACACGTACATATTCAAAAATACAAAATTCATTGAAAAGAGCTTTGAATACAAAAAACCGAAGTGTACAAAAATTCACTTCGGAGTAGATGCTACTATAGATATATATTTTTTCTATGTCCTACTTCTAATGCTAAAACAATCAACTGCTCATCATCAATCTTTGTAATGACGCGATAATTTTCCGTTCTGTATCGTCACCCACCTGTATTTATAGAATTTTTTATGCCTTTGATCTGTTTATGTTTATGTAATCATCTTATAATAAGTTGTTACTTCAAATTTCTTTAGTTTTCTTATTTACTTATCGAAGATGGCTATTGTATTTACCAAGTAAATCATTTTTTCACCTATATCATACTTCTCTAAAATGACAGATAAATCACTCGACTTTTTATCTTTCAAATATTCTTCATAGACCAAATCTCCTATTTTTGCATCATAGGTATCTTCTAAAGCATCTAATGTTTTTGTTTTAAGTAAATCAGATAGACTCTTTCCTTCAAATTTAGCCATTTCATCCAAAAATTTTTTCTCATCTTCTGTCACACGAACTGTAATTGTTGCCATAATGTTCCCCTCCTTTTGCTTTATTCGATAGATATATTAATTATAAAACACCTATGAATATAAGAACACAGCGTGTTCGTTCGTTGGGAGAATTTTTTTCTTTATTCATCAATAGTGCAAAAAAAGAATGTTCTTATTGTACACATCTCCAAACAGGTGTACAATAGGTGCATAAATAGCACAAAAAAAGAGGGCTGAACTTACTATGGACACAAATAAGACAAAAGAACGATTAAGTATCAATTTAGACAGTGAATTGAAAAAAGAAGTTGGTAGTTTATTATCTGATTTAGGGCTAGATTACACGACAGCAATTACGATTTATTTTAAGCAAATTGCCAAGAAAAAAAAGATTCCTTTTGAGCTTTCGACAACAAGTTATTACACGATCGATGAAGTTGCTGGGCAGGATTGGCGAAATAAGGTAGCGGAAATCAAGGATGAATGGGAATGATCTATGAAGTAAAATTAACAGAAAAATCAAAAATAGATTTTCAACAGCTCGATAATAGTCAAAAACAACAGATCCTCAAATCTTTTATGAAAATAGAGTTACATGGGATGCAAACCGGGCAACAATTACGTGGAAAATTAAAAGACTGTAGAAAACTAAAACATAAGCGTTTAGGATTAAGAGTTATATTTAGAGAATCAAATTTTGGTATAGAAATAATTGAAATCATAGCAATTGGTAGACGCTCAGATAATGAAGTCTATACAATAGCTGAGAAAAGATTGGGACGATAAAAAATACATAAAAGCCCCCCAGTGTCAGTTTCGATGACACTGGGGGGCTTCACATTCTCAGTAAGCAATCACTGTTAACGCTTGTTCAAACTCTTGTTTTAAATGTTGCAATTGGTACTCCTTAAATTCTGGACGATGGGTACGCAATAATACACGCAATTTCATTGGGTTGTAGCGATCAATCAATTGATACTCGTTGATGAAATCCCGCGTCAATTGCCATTCGTAATAATAGCCAAAAGGACGGCAACTATACGTCGTTCCTTGAAGGGATTTATCCTCAAATCGCCGATGCGTATGGCCAAACACAACTTGTTGAAGATTGTCATATTGATCCAGTAATTGCCCAAATGAAGCTGATCCTAAGAACGCGTTGAGTTGGTTCCACCGTTCATAAGGAGCATTTTGGTAAACAATGAACTCTTGTTTCGGAACAAAATGCGTCGATAAGATCACATTTAAATTCTTTTTACGCAAAGTATCCAATAAGGATCTTGTCGCTTCCAATACTCGTTCATTCACTTCTAAATCCGTGCCTTCTCGTTCGATCAAACGATCATACCAGTATAAACGCTTCATCCGAACGATTTTATTCACGTCTGTTTCTTCTGAAAATTGGTAATCATACCAACCGTTGATACCTAATAATACGGTATCTTCGTTTAGTGGGATATAGCGTTCATTCAAAAAATGCGCATCTGGAAAATGACTGATCATCGCTTCACCAGTGACATCGGCTAACTCATGATTCCCAAAGTGAAAAGTCGTCGGTAGCCGCTCTGCAAAAAATTCAGCGACAGCGACACAGCGATCTACTTTATTGGCAGTATCACCAGCCAAGTGTAGCCGAGTAATCTTTTTTTGTTGTAAGACGTTCCATAAAATCAGTAATTCAGCCTCACCAAATTGATTGATATCGACATGTAAGTCACTGATGATTGCTAAATTCCCCATACGTTTTCCTTCTAAATCTTAAATATTTGATGTAACGATTTGAACATTGTTTTTGATGATTCCTCCAGGACCTTTTAGTTGTAGACTCTTGTAAGTTGGTTCTACCGCTAAAGTTGTCGGATTATCTAAATAAACTAACGCACTTTTCTTGATTTTTATTGGTCCCATTTGAGTATCAACTACTTCAGAATATAAGCTCAAATCTGCTGATGTCTCTTTGTTTACAATAATCAGACGAAAAGAAGTATCGATTTGGCAAGTGATTCGGCTATTTGCAAATGGTCCATCTCCGTCTTCTACATCCAGCAATAATTGTTCATTCTCATTCACTTTTCTACGAAGCAGTTCTTCTGCTTCTTTTGATACGATAAATTCCATCTTAATCACCTCAGTTTCAGCTTAATGATTTTTGCATGAAGTTGCAACTAACTTGTTTTTTGTTTACTTTCTAACCACATTTTTTGGGTAATTCCTTTAAGAACCATTGAAATGAGTTCTCCTTTTTCGCGTTTCGCATCAGGGATCACAGCTTCTTCTCTCATCCCTAGCTTATCCATCACTCGACCTGATTTACTATTTTTTATATTATAATAAGCAAAAATCCTTACGAGTCCCATCTTTTCAAAACCAAGATCAATTAGGGCTTTTCCGGCTTCTGGCATGATTCCTTTTCCCCAATACTTTTTATTTAACGCATAACCTAGTTCACCCGTATCATCGCCTTCTTGTATCCGCAAATCGATCGTACCGATCATCTTCCCGTTTTCTTTCCATTCAATGGCATACTTCCCAAGTGGTGCCGTCATAAAAAAATTGGCCACATTGATTTTTGTATCTTCAATTGACTGATGGCGAGGGAAAACGAAGCGACATGTTTCTTCATCATGGGCATATTCAAATATATCCTCTGAATCTTCTAGTGCAACTGGTCTTAAAATTAAACGTTCCGTTTCTATCACACGATTTTCAGCAAATACCAAGTTTCGATTGATCAATAATTCCATGTGCATCCCTACCTTTTCAATTGTTTTAAATTACTTTATCGAAGTTCACGAAAAGAAGCAAGCTAAATCTTAACTTTGTCTTAAAATAACATTTCATACATAAAAAAGCGAAAAAACTTAAACAATCCCTGAAAAAGAATAATTTTTTGTTCACGATTTATTAACAATTTTTCTGTAAAGTTATTTTATCAAGTAAATGAGTACAGGAGGATAAGAAGATGGCAGAGTATATAAAGAGTATTTACTTTATTGAAGAAACACAAAATATTGAAGGTTCATACATCGAAGTGAAAACATTATTCGTTGATGAAGACAAAGAAAAAGCACTGTCGATCTATCATAAATTAGCGAAGAAGAAACCAAATTACTTTGGCTTGATTCTAAGTGAATACAAAATCAAAGCAGAAGAAAGCTATTTTTATCAGCTCTTGAAACGCTGGACAAAACTGCCAGCTGACTTTTATCGTCAAGTCAAAATCGTTAATTATCAACCATTAGCTGAAACACACGCTTAAATTTAAGCTTTAAGCTTTCTCTAAGGTTCGCCTTGTATCCTTGAGTCAAATCAAAGGAGGCGATCTTATGTTTCGACAATGGCTTGCTCACTTCTTCCATGACCCAACACCGCGAATCGACCCGTATGAAGTTGATAATGAATTTACCCTGACACTGGATTTTCCTAACGATCAAACAATCACCCATTAAATGAAGTTGTACAGAAATCCTCAGCTCCGAGAAATAAGCGTGAACCCCCGAAAATTTTTCTTCAAATTTTTGGGGGTTCACGCTTATTTCTATAGGAGCTACTTCTGCATCACCTTTTATTCAGTTTTAGGGTGTACAAGGGCTCTAATGTCCCAGGTTCATTTTCTTAGTTATTCACTGGAGAGTTATTTTAACGCTTGATTCACGTCTTCAATCATTAAATTCATTGATTCAAGTCCACCACCGCTCAAATACCAGACGTCTGGTTGCAATGAAATCACTTGATCATTTTTACCGGCATCTGTTTGCGCCACTAGTTCATTCGCAGCGACGTTATCGTTGCTTGTGTCTCCTCCAATTGCTTGCGTACGGTCGATCACAAATAAAATTCCAGGATTTTTCTCTAAAACATATTCGTAAGAAACACTTTGACCATGCGTAGATGCTTCGATTTGATCATCTGCTTGTTTAAACCCAAATAAATCATGAACTAATCCGAAACGTGAGCCTGATCCGTAAGCTGAAAGCTGGCCTTCATTGACTAAAGTGACTAAAGCTGTCTGATCAAGCGCACTCGCTTTTTCTTTTACTTCAGTGATTTTTTCGTTAAGATCTGCTAATTTTTCATCTGCTTCTGTTTCTTTATCGAAGATTTTTCCTAATGTTGTCACATTTTCTTGCATTGATTCCCAAGGTTTTTCTGAGTCCAGCGCCAAAAATAACGTTGGCGCGATTTGGCTCAATTGTTCCTGATAATCTCTTTGACGACCTGAAATAATGATCAAATCTGGTTGCATCTCATTGATTTTTTCCAAATCAGGTTCTTTGATGCCCCCCGCAGATTCAACTTCTTGATATTTTTCTAAGTACGCAGGAAGATTTTTAGTTGCAGCACCTACTACCTTATCTCCCACACCTAACGCATCCAATGTATCTAGAGAGCCATTATCGAATACCACGACTTTCTCAGGGTTTTGTTGCACTTCGACAGATTCACCATTACTGTCTTTGACTGTTAACTTGGAATCTGTTGCTACGGCGCTTGATGCTGTTGTTTCACTCGTTTGTGCTTCGTTATTTCCACATGCAGCTAATCCTAATGATGCCATGACTAAAAATCCTAAAACTATTTTCTTCATTTTGACGCTCCTTCATATTTTTTTAGAAATAAAGACAAAATCTGCGTCCTTCGATTTCACAGATTCGAATGTCCATTTCGTATAATTGATCTAAAACCTCTTTTTTGATGATATCGTTTGTTTTGCCTTGCCTAAATAATTTCCCTTGTTTCATTGCAATGATCTCATCGGCATAACTCGCCGCAAAATTGATATCATGTAACACAATGATGATGGTTTTTCCTAATTCCTGTACAAGGCGCTTTAAAATTTGCATGATTTGTACTGCAAAATTCATATCTAAATTATTGAGTGGTTCATCCAATAGAATATAATCTGTATCTTGTGCAAGAACCATCGCAATATACGCTCGTTGTAGTTGTCCTCCAGAAAGTGTGCCGATCGTTTGGTCTTTCATCGTTTCTAACCCTAGATGTTGGAGTGATTCTTCAATGATTTCATGGTCTTTTGTAGTCAGCTTTCCTTTTGAATAAGGAAAACGTCCAAATGACACAAGTTCTTCGACCGTTATTTTCATACTGATCTCATTTGATTGTTTTAAAATCGCTAGCTTTTTTGCCATTTCTTTTGACTTCCAAGCTTTTACTTCGTTGTGATCCAAGTAGATCTCACCGGCATCTTTAGGAATCAAACGACTGATCATGGATAGAACCGTTGATTTACCAGCACCATTAGGACCGATAAAGGCAGTCAATTGTTGATCCGAGATTTCTAATTGCAAGGAATCAATGACTGTTTTTCCTTGGTAACGTTTATCGACCATCTTTAAATTGATCATCTTAGTTCCTTCCTTTCTCGAATCAATTTCGTGATAAAATAAATCCCGCCAGTAAACTCGACAACGACACTGACCGTCGTATTCCACCCAAACACTTGCTCAACGATCAATTGGCCACCGGTCAAAAATAAGAACGCAATCAAAAAACTGCCGACTAACAAAACACCATGTCTGTACGTCGCAAACAAGCGATAACTGACATTTGCGACAATAAACCCTAGAAAAGTGATTGGTCCAACTAAAGCAGTTGCTGTACCGGTCAACAAACTGACACAACAAAGAATCGCAAACTGAAAACGTTTGGTCTCGATCCCCAGATTTGTTGCTTGATCCTTTCCTAGATGAAAGACATCCAGATAATGCCTTTTGTAGAAAAGAAACAACCAACAACAGCCAATCAATAGTGCAGCAGGAATGAGATAGCCTGTCTGGACATTTCCAAAGCTAGCAAATAATTTCCCCTGCAACAAATCATATTCATTTGGGTCCATCACTACTTGTAAAAATGTACTGATGCTATTGAACAGTGTGCCTAGGATCATGCCTGTCATCAACAATAAGAACAAGTTAGGTTGTTCCTTTCGTAACAAAAAGAAAAACAGTAACTGGCTTAAACCCACCATCAATGCTACGTTGATCAAGAAAAAGCTTGTACCTGTTTGCTGGAGCATCGTCACGCCGCCGATCAAGAAAAACAGGACCGTTTGAACAAGGACATAGAGCGAATCCAGCCCTAATACAGAGGGGGTCAAAAATTGATTTTGAGTGATGGTTTGAAAACTGACCGTCGCACTACTTGTAGCGAGTGCGACTAAAATGAATGCCATGATTTTCTTACTCCGCAACGCCCAAGCAAACGACCAGTTGCCATACGTATTGATCGTCAAATAGCCAATCGACACGCCGATCACGAGTAGCACTAAAAGTAAAAATAGACTAGTTATTTTCTTACCCATGCTTGCGCCCCCTTACTAACAAGTAAAGGAAAATCACGCCACCGATGATCCCCACGATCACACTGACTGGAATCTCATAAGGAAAAATCACAAGACGCGCAATCATATCACAAATCAGCAAAAACATACTTCCAAAAATCGCTGTGATACCCAATGTTTTATGTACTTGATCCCCATAAAGCTTTGCGGTGATATTCGGAATGATCACACCTAGAAAAGGAATGGTACCAACCATGATCAATGTAATCGCACTGGCTAAAGAAACGAGGCCGATCCCAAATAATTGCATGTTGCGATAATTCATCCCTAAATTCACTGCAAAAGATTCCCCTAATCCTACGATCGTAAATTGATACGCAAAAAAAGCTAAAATAAGTAATAACGGAATCGTGACATATAACAACTCATAATTTCCCCGCATGACTGTGGCGAAATTGCCTTGCAGCCAAGATGACATGTTTTGCACTAGTTGAAACTGATACGCAAAAAACGTCGCAACAGATCCAATAATATTTCCTAACATCACGCCGATCAAAGGTAACATCAACTGATTTTTTTGTGGGAAAAATCGTGAAAAAGATAAAAATAAAAGTGTACCGGCAAAAGCAAATAAAAAAGCAGTTGCTGAACGAAGCCAAAGAGAGGCATTCGGTAAAAAGAGCATCACCATTAAGATACCCAATCTGGCACTATCCATCGTCCCTGCTGTTGTTGGTGATACAAACTTGTTTTGAGTCAAATGCTGCATGATCAAGCCACAAATACTGCTCGTTGCGCCAACAAGTAATAGACAAATCGTCCGCGGAAAACGCGTCGCCAATAACAATTGCATACTCTGACCTTCAAATCGAATAATATCCATTAGTTCGACACGTGACACACCAATAAACAGCGAACATATACTTAAAATAACTAACAAAACAATCAAGCGACCCACGCGCATTTTACTCTACCTCACTAACTGAGAATGATTCTCATTCTTATTCTAAGTGAAGTGTTGAACAAAAGCAACCGTTTTTTTAGTAAAACAAGAAGAAACACTTTAAATTCGGGAGCACGCAAGGATGAACCTTGCTATGTTATAATGACTTAAAAGAACAAAAGGAGGTAAATTGGATGGCATCAGATGAATTAAAAAATCATTTGGACAAAGGAATGTATGGCACGCCTTTGGTCAACCCAGAAGAGCAGCATAAATACCTAGGTACCTTCCGTGAACGTTGCTATCTTAGTATGACCGTTGCTGAAATGAATGACCCGACAAACAAAGCAAAGTTTCTAGAAGAACTAGAGAAACGACCAGAAGCATTTATTCTGATAAATGGGACCCTGCCCCTCGATATCCAGAATCAATACATCCAATTGGCAACGAAAAATCAAACGAAATTCACTGTTGTAAACGATTATGTTTCTGAAGATCCGGAAAGTATTGGTCTTTTGATTGCAACCAAAGAAGCGGTGAATGAACCCGTTATTGACGTAGAAGAAAAATATCCAACGAAACAAGAAGAAGAAGAACCAAAGAAAAAAAGCTTTTGGAACCGATTATTCAAATAATTGCTAAAAGATCAATCGATTCTTGGAGTTTCTAATCAAAACTTGTCAGAATCCAGAAGTCGATTCGCCAGAATAAAAGAATCATCCACAAACTAGATAGGTCTAATGATGTGGATGATTTTTTATTGGTGCAGAAAAAGTCCTATCTCCTCCATGTTTCAACCTAATTTAAGTGGGAGAGGTTATACTTTCATTGAGTGCTATCCATATTATACTTATCATCATTTGCCGAAAAAGATACTGTGATTGGCGTATAATAGTCAACTTCTATATCATCTTGAATTAGTTTATTTTCATAATTTTGGATTTTCATCATTCTTTTCCACTAGCAATTATTTCAAAAGATTTAGAAGTCGTAATTACTTTTCTTGAGGGTTATGTAGTTTAAATATCCTCATAAATTTTACTGATATAATATAAATCATCTTTGTCGCATCCATTAAGATAATCTATAGTTTCTTCCTCATTCTTTGTTAAATTTTTTGTCATTTCATCCCAACATTTTTCTATTCCAAAATCATCATTTATATCTAACACTTTTCTCTTTTTTTAAAATATTAACCATTTCTTTATTTAATTTTATGGTTGCCTGGTTGCATCAGGAAATATAGTTGCCGGTTTCCCATTTTTTTATTACGTCAACCCTTCAATTATTGATTGCTAACACTCACTGAAAGTACTGTCCCAAAACAAAGTTCTACAACTTCCTGATTTTCTTTAAAAATCTTTAGATACATGTCTTCCTTTTTTAGTTCTGTAATATTATAAAAATCCCCATAAAAAACATCCGTTTCTTTATAAGTCAAAAATACACTGACTTGGCTATCATAAGTCCTTATAAAGATTTTCAACTTAAAATCATCTTTGGAAATTTTATACATGATATTGCCATCACCTATATTATCAGTTATACTCCCAGCTTCAGATAAGAAAAGCTCCATCAATTCTAACTCATCATATTTCATTCCCTTATCTCCCTTACTTACGAATCACTGTAATTACTAATTCCAAACCATTAATTACTGTAGTATCAGTAGTGTCGTCAATCATATCTGCACGATAATTTATGTTGTCTCTTTGTAGATAACTTTTCTTTTTAGCTGTTTCATTACTTCAAATATCCAAATGAAAATCATACTTGTAAGCATAGATCCAATTTATTATGAAGACACACTAGTATTCTTCTACGTATCAAATTAAGGTTTTAATAGGCTACCTCGTCAGATAATTGTTTATATATTAATTGATTTCGTCTTTTACCATATCTAGAAGAAATTCTCCAAAATCATTGTATAAAACTTCATTATTTTGCGATTCTTCAGGGAAACCTGGGAAATATGAGGTTATTTTAGGTTCATCATTTCCATTTAATTCTTTATAATTCAAGCAATACATTTCTCCCATTCCAGTGTTATACAAAATAACTAAGTGCCTTGGCATATTTACTAATTTCCGTTCATTCAAAGTTGCCCAAACGGTATCAGGAACACCAGAATTTTTAAAATCCTCTCTGAAAACCCCGTAAATTTCAATTGAGCCAAACGTTAAAGCACCAAAAGATGATAAAAAAAGTTGATAATCTTTTGGAAATTGTAATTCAAGCTCTAGTTGGGCCGACCGTATGAGAGTATCAGAAGCGCCACCAAAATCGTCTGCTATATTCTTATTTTCTTCTATTATTTTTTTTGCCCTATTGTACTCATTGATCATTCCATCATCTCCTTTATTTAAAATCATTTGCTCTATTTTTCCAATAGTTAGAACGCCATTTATTAAAAGTTTTTCTATCAATTCCAGATGGTACATTGCGAGTAACAACGTATTTGATTGAGTTGAAACCCTTAATGTTCTTCTGGCATATAAGGTGAAAGAAGCAGTTGCCTTATTCCTTCTGCTTGAGTGATAAATTGATTCATTTGGCGAATCTGTGCTTCTAATTCGGATTGTTTTAAGGTAATGGAATCAACTTGTTCTATGTATTCTTGAGGAAATCGTTTTGTTGCTTTTTCGACCGCTTCGGAGAGTAAGATTTATCCTTGGACGAGTGGGTAAAGTACTTGAGAAAAATAGGCTTTCTCTGCATCGTACGCTTTTCCTTTAAGATTGGGCATTTGTAAGGTGAACTGGGTAATCACTTGTTGGAGATTCTGGTAATCAGTGACTTGTTTTTGGCAAAAGTGACTAGTGCTACTGGCTTGTGTCAGGGAATCGGCTAGGTACATGTCGATACTCATGCGTTTTATTTCCTTATGTAAGTTGGTATATTTACTACTTGCGCTAAAAAATTCCTCCCTATATTTTTTGTACCACTTTCAAAAACAGTATAACAATTCATCACTAGCCATGGGATGAAAGTTCGATTAGATAGATATTGTTACCTAATTTCATCAGGTTTGTAACTACATCCTTGTCTTTTGAACAAGACCAGAATATTCCTCATAACAGCACTACTAGACTGCGTAAGCAATATTCAAAATATTCAATAGTAATTGATTCAAAAATAAGCAATTTGATCCAAACAGGCAAGCTGTTCTTGGATCAAATTGCTTATTGTGGCTAAATACTTTTAATACAGCCCTTTTTAACGACTTATTTTAGTTCTCTTTTCGTGTCTTGATTACTTCAGGATACAACAATTCCAACACGTTCATCGTCAGTCTTCTGCCTTTTCCAGCAAATGGATAGACGTGCATGTGCATCGCTGGGTTGAAGTTGGCTTCGATGATGCCATAGGCTTGCTCATCTGTTTGAGGATCAATATCTTTATCTGGAATGATCAGGTCGATCCCACTGATTTTTGCTCCTAAGGCTTCTACCGCTTGTTGTGCAATTTGTTTATATGCTTCGGAAAATTCATCCGTCACGTCAATTGAATCCCCACCTGTACTGATATTGGAATTTTCGCGTAAGTACACGACTTGATCTTTTGCAGGAACAGAATGGATTGTTAATCCTTGTTCTTTTAACATCAACTGTTCGAGTTCGCCTAACTGGATCAATTCCAATGGTGCTCGATGGTGACTTCCTCTTAATGGATCTAGATTTTTTTCAGCAACAAGCTCTTCCACTGTTCGTTTTCCATCACCCACAACATTGGCAGGGACACGAAGTAAGATGGCTTTTACTTGGCCGTCAATGACAAAGAAACGATATTCTGTTCCTGGCATAAATGCTTCAACCAGTACAGAAGTATCTTCACGAAAAGCGATTGCTAAACCAGCCTGGTAATCCTCTAAAGAAGCTCCTTCTTTAAAGATCGTGATCCCTAATCCGTAATTTGTCGATTTCGGTTTAATGACAAAAGCTTGTTCTGCAAACCGTGGATAAGCAGTTAAAGCTTCTTCGATCGAATCGAATTCGGCTCCTTCAGGTACACGGAAACCGGCTTCCTTTAAAACTTTTTTAGTCACTGTTTTATTTTCCATGATCAATGGGACGATGTAGCTATCTTTACTTGTCATATTGGCATTTTTCACATATTCAATATGATCTTGGTGTTGCAAGCGTAGAAACTGGTCCGATTCATCTAATACTTTCACTTGGATGCCTTTTTGGATCGCATCAAACATCAAGATTTGTGTCGACAGCTCCATTTCACGAAATCCTGCTAATTGATAGGATCGTTCATGGCTTTCTTCTTCATACTGTTTTCCTAAAGCATAGGCAAACGCATGTTGACTTGTTTGTTGTGCTTGTTGATAAATCTTCCCTGCCAGAGTTTCAGCTGGATGATCAAATTGTTCGATCATTTCGTCAATCATTGTTAGGCGCTCAGATTGTCCTAAAGCCACAAGCATCTCTTTCATCCCTTGAAGAAGACGGATGCCTTCATCATAAAAAGCAGTTTGAGTCACGGGATTTTCTAGCGATACGTGTTCATTTCGCTGTTCACCTTCGTCGACCCAGCGATCAACTGCTACATCGTGTTCGGTCCATAGCATATACAATAAGAACGATTGTAAAAATTGCACTTGTTCTTGACTGATACCGACACGTGCATAGGGATTTAAATCAATATTTCTCAACTCGATATAGCGGATACCCGATTTCGCCAAATCAGCTACTCGTTTTCCACCACGGAAACGGATCGGTGCATAAAATTCTTTTTCTTCAGATAATTTACCTTCTTCGACCATTCTTTCAATATCAGACAAATATTGTTGCAGAGAAGCATACGATACTTTGACATTCGGATGGTTCGTATAACCATAGGAACTATTGCGAATACTGCGCACAGGTTCTACTGGTGCCGGTTTGTCAACGAAATAGTGGTCTTCACTTAGAGGGGATGCTCCGAATAAATAAGTGATTAACCAACGATAGCGCAAGAAATTCTGAGCTGTTTTGAAATACAATTCTGTTTTAAATGCAGCAAAATCAGTGAATTCTGCCTGTTGTGTATATAAAGCTTGCAGAAGATCATCACCAAATTCAAAGTTGAAATGGATCCCGCTGACCATTTGCTTGCGTTTGCCATATTCTTTTGCCAAATAACGACGATACAAGACATCTTCGAAATTAGAAAGCTTTGCGATCATGATATCTTCGTCTTTTTCAGGTAAAGCAGGAGGCATACTTAATGGCCAGATCATTTCATCATCTGCCATCGAGCGTGAAGCGACGTCATAGATTGCTTCTAAATAATTAAAAAGTTCGTTGATAGAATCCGTTACCGGAGTAATCAATTCGACTTGAGTTTCACTAAAATCTGTCTGGATGTATGGATGATACGTACGATCCCCAAAAATCTCAGGATGATTCGTTGTTGCCAGCTCTCCAGAGAAGTTCACACGTTGGCCTTCACGTTCAATCCCAAAGCGGGCTTGACTAATAAACGGCAGTGAACGAGGATGCAGTAATAATTCTTTATAGTTCATGGTTAAATGTCCTCCAATTCATATGTCTCATTATAGTAAAAACCGCCAAGAAAAAGAATGAAATTGTTTGAAAATGAGAAAAAAGGGGTGTTTTTTTTATAAATCACCTAAGTTTACGGAAAAAATACTTTGAATGAAATAAAAAAAAGAGGATGAAACAAAAGGACACTCTCCAAAAAACAAGCAGGAAACCACGAAAATCAGAAAAATATTATTCGTAGAATCTCTTTTGTTTTTTGAGATGGATCACTTCTGTTCCAAACTCTTTCGCTAAATGCACACTTATCTATTCTTCTTTCAATAGGCCTTTGAATAAGCCAATCACAAAATCATTTGGATCGAAGGCTTCTAGATCATCGATTCCTTCACCTAGACCAACTAATTTCACCGGCAAGTGCAATTCATTACGAATGGCTAAGACGATCCCACCTTTGGCTGTACCGTCTAATTTCGTTAAAACTAACCCCGTTACATCTGTCGTTTCTTTGAACTGTTTCGCTTGGACCATGGCATTTTGACCCGTCGTCGCATCCAACACGAGTAAAATCTCATGTGGTGCTTCTGGTAGTTCTCGTTGGATCACTCGCTTGATTTTTTCTAATTCGTTCATCAAATTGACTTTGTTTTGCAGACGCCCAGCTGTATCGACGAGTAAGATATCCGCTTGCTGTTCTTTGGCTTTTTCAATGGCATCGTACACGACTGCTGCAGGATCGCCACCGGCATTTCCTCTAACTACTTCGACTTCCGCACGGTCGCCCCAAACAACTAATTGGTCGATCGCCCCCGCACGAAATGTATCTGCTGCCGCTAACAATACCTTTTTGCCTTCTGTTTTGTATTGATGCGCTAGTTTTCCGATACTTGTGGTTTTTCCTACACCATTTACACCAACAAAGAGGATCACTGTTAGACCTTCTTCTTGGAGATTCAGCGTGTTGACTTCATCGATTCCTTCTTGCTCATAAAGCTCCACTAATTTTTCAATGATTGCATTTTGGATCTCTGCCGGTTTCTTGGCGTTTCTTAGCTTCACTTCTTGGCGTAAGGCTTCAGTGATCTTGATGGCTGTTTCAAATCCGACGTCCGCACCGATCAATGTTTCTTCCAATTCTTCGAAGAAATCTTCATCGACTGTACGGAAGTTTGCAAACAGCTCATTCATTCGTTCACCGAACGTTTTACGGGTCTTTTCTAGACCCTTGTCATATTTCTCTTGTACTTCAACTTCTTCTGGTGCTTCTTCACCAGTAAAGGCTCGTTTGATCTTATCAAAAAATCCCATATTATACCTCCTTTACTTTAAAACAAATTGTTTGATTGCTTGTGCTACCCCATGTTCGATATTACTTGCCGTAACATGATCAGCCGCTTCTTTGACAAAAGGTACCGCATTTTCCATCGCAACACCCAGCCCTGCGTATTCGATCATTGGCAGATCGTTTTCTTCATCTCCGATTGCCATGATCTCACTACGTTCAAGACCTAAATCTTTTGCCAGTAAAGAAATACCATACGCCTTAGTCACACCTTTTGGCATAAACTCTAATAAAACGTTGCGCGTTTTGATCACTTCATACGAATCATAATAAGCGCTTGGGATTTCCTTGATTTTTGCATCTAGTTCGTCTTGCTCATAGGCAATGACTGCTTTATTCAACACAAACTCATCCGTGATATCAGCTAGTTCTGCTGGTTGGAATTGCAATAAGTTGTTTAAAACATTGTACAATGATTGTTTTCTGGGCGCACTCGGTAATTGCAAAACGACATTATCCGACAAAACGTCCAATGGCAAGTCTAGCTCTTGGCTCAACGCATAAAGTCGGTGGATATCCGAAACAGCCATCGCTTTTTTCTCGATGATTTCACCTGTATCGTTCTTTTGGACTAAGCCACCATTGAAGGTAATGCTATAATCGCCTTCTTCTACTAAGCCTAGTTCTTGTAAATAATGGGCCATCGCAGCTAATGGGCGCCCCGTACATAAGACGATTTTTACGCCTTGGGCTTTTGCTTTAGTCAACGCCTCTTTATTCTCAGGCGAGATTTTCTTTTCTTCATTCAATAATGTTCCATCTAAATCGATAGCGATTAATTTGATCATTTTGTCCCCTACACTTTCGTTTCGCTCATTCTTCCTTCTTCATTGATATCTTCCATGCGGACAGAGACGATTTTTGAAACCCCAGACTCTTGCATCGTCACACCATACAAGACATTCGCAGCTACCATCGTCCCTTTACGATGGGTGACCACAATAAACTGTGTATCATCTTGAAACTCGCTGAGGTAACGACCAAAGCGTTTGACATTGGCTTCATCTAACGCTGCCTCGACCTCATCCAAAATACAAAACGGTACTGGACAAACGCGAATGATTGAAAAGAGCAAGGCAATCGCAGTCAAGGCTCGTTCGCCTCCAGAAAGCAGGCTTAAACTTTGTAGTTTTTTCCCTGGTGGTTGTACCTCGATCTCAATCCCTGTCTGCAACAAATCAGTTGGATCAGTCAATACAAGCTCTGCGTGTCCACCACCAAACATATTTGGAAAAACGATTTTGAATTCTTGACGAATCGCTTCAAACACTTCTTTAAAGCGGGTCCGTACCTCATCGTCCATTTCATCCATCGTTTCAAATAATTGGTCTTTCGCTGATAATAAATCATCACGTTGTGCAGCCAGGAAAGTATGGCGTTCATTGACTTGTTCGTACTGTTCGATCGCATTAAGATTCACCGGTCCTAAACGATCGATTTGTTGTTTCAACGAAGCAACTTCTACTCGGCTATTTGCTACATCCGTCGTTTCTTCATAAGCTTCACAAGCTTTTTCATAATTCATCTGGTACTCAGTTTGCAAGTAATTCAAATGATTGTCCAAAATCATTTCCGCACGATTCTTTTGTACCTCTAATTGTGATTGCTCTGTTAAAAGCCCTTTTTGCTTGCGGTTTTCAGCTAACAGTTCGGTATCTAGTGCATCGATTGCTGTTTGCATTTCTTCACGTGTCACTTTTGCTTCTTCCAGAGAAGCTTTTAGGCGATCTCTTTCTGCGGCTAGGTCAGTGATTCGTTGATCTAAACTCTCTTCTGTCAGTTCATGATCAGAAAAATCCGCAGTTAATGCGTGTAGTTGCTGTTCCAATCCTTCTTGTTTGGCTAATGCTTCATTTTTTTGTACGCGTGCGCCACGTAATTGGATCTGCAAGTGATTGTATTGTTCTTTCAACACTGCTAGTGACGCTTGTTCTTGCGCTTGTTTTTCTTGGATCTGCGCACGGCGTTCTTCCATTTTGTCACTTTCTTGACTCAATGAACTGATTTCAGTATCGATCTCTTGACGTTGGACTTCAAGTTCTTGCTGTTTGGTCAAAAGCTCTTTTTGTTGTTTTTGGTAGTTCTCCATGAATTGTTGCAATTCTCGTGTTTCATAGCTTGAGATTTGTTGCTCTTTTTCAAAACGAGTTAATTCGTTAGCTACATTTTGCCGCTGATTGGCTACTTCTTGTTCTTCAAAGCGTAACTGTTCGCCTTGTGTCCGTAGGCGTTCTTGTTCTTCTGCTAAAACTGTTACTTCTTGTTGTAATGCTTGCACTTTCTTTTCTTGACTCTGCAATTCCTGATCCGCTTGTTGGAACTCACTCGTCAATTGTTTTAATTCTTGATTTTGTGCAAACAAACTTCCTTGATTGCCTCGCTTAGTCGCTCCACCAGTCATTGAACCACCGGCATTCATGACGTCTCCTTCTAATGAGACAACACGATACTGGTAACGAATCTGTTGGGCGATTGCATTGGCACTTGCTAAATCTTTCGCTAAGAGAATCGTCCCTAATAAATTATGAACGATGGTTTGGATCTGTTCAGGATAAGTCACTTGTTCGCTCGCGATCCCGATAAAACCTTCAACTGTTTGCGCTTGAGCAAATATATGCGCGGGTAGTTGGCGAGGTTTGATCGTCGTCAGTGGTAGAAACGTTGCTCGGCCACCTTTTTGCTGTTTCAAATAAGTGATTGCTTGACGTGCGTCACTTTCATTTTCAACAATGACATGTTGCGCTGACCCACCTAAAGCTGTTTCGATGGCTAATGTATAATCAGCTGGAACATCGATCAACTCAGCAACTGCACCAACGATCCCAGAAAGCCGTTGTTTTTGTTGTAAGATCAACCGAACACCTTGATAGAACCCAAAATAATTTTCTTGGATTTCTTGCAGACTTTTTTGACGTGCCCGTAATTGTTGGACTTGATTCATCAGTTGATACATTTTCGGCTGTTCTTTGGCTAACAGATCTTGCGCTTTTTTCCCTTTGGTTTGGACATCTTCAAGTGAAGCTTTGACCTCATTCAATGCGTGCTGTAGTTTTTCATGTCGCTTCGTCAGCTCGATTTGTTTGGCGGACATTTCTGCTACATTGGCTTCCACTTCTGATTGTTTGGCTAATGTTTGTTGGCTTTTAGAAGTTTCTTGGATATATTGACGCTCCAAATATTTCAATTCATTGCCGACAGTCGCTTGTTCTTGCATCAAATCGACATACTGATCGCGTAGTTCTGCCAATAGTTCTTTCGTTGATTTTTGGTATTTCTCCAACTCTTGTTGCGTACTCATCAGTGCTTTTTCAGCTTGTTGGATCTCTGCTTCTTTTTGACTTACTTCTTGTGTCAATGTCGCTTGTAAGTCTTCAAAGTGAGCTACTTTTTCTTGCACTTCAGCTAGAGAAGCTTGGTATTCTTTTGAGCTTTTTTGGGTATGCTTCGTTCGCTCAAGTAAAACTTCTTTTTGTCCTTCGGTTTGCTTCAATTTTTCTGACAAGGCTAACAAGGTTTGTTGATTTTTTTCGATCATGCGATCGGCTTGATTGTTTTGTTTGCGTTTGTCTGCTAATAATTGTTCTTTCGTTTGGATCTGTGTCGTTAATGACGTCAACGATTGATTGAACTGATCCAATTGTACTTGTCGTTCATCCCACTCTTTTTTTGCAGCCTTGATTTCCGCAATCATTAAGGAGATATCGGTCTTTGTCAATGTTTCTTTTAATCGTAAAAACTCCTTAGCTGCCTCACTCTGGGCGGCCAAAGGAGTTAATTGCTCTTCAAGTTCATGGATGATATCTTGGACACGGCTTAGATTATCCTCTGTTTCAAAAAGCTTTTGCTCCGCTTTCTTCTTGCGTTGTTTATATTTCAAGACTCCTGCTGCTTCTTCAAAGATCCCACGTCGATCTTCGGGTTTACTACTAAAAATCGCTTCGACTTTCCCTTGAGAGATGATCGAAAAAGATTCTTTACCCAAACCTGAATCCATGAATAATTCTTGGATGTCTTTCAAACGACAAGGCTGTTTATTGATGAAAAATTCACTTTCACCTGTTCGACGGTAACGACGTGTGACACTGATCTCACTATATTCTAGTGGTAAGTAATGATCTGAGTTGTCTAATACGACGGTTACTTCAGCGACATTCAATTGTTTGCGAGAATCAGAACCGGCAAAAATAATATCCGGCATTTTCCCACCACGAAGGCTTTTCGCAGACTGTTCTCCTAGCACCCAACGGATGGCCTCGGTAATATTGCTTTTCCCACTACCGTTTGGTCCAACGACCGCTGTGACGCTATTTTCAAACTCAATGATTGTTTTGTCTGCAAACGATTTAAAGCCGGCTATTTCAATGCGTTTTAAATACACGAAGTCTTTCCCTCACTTACTTAGTGCTGCCAAAGCATTCTCAGCAGCAGCTTGTTCTGCTAATTTTTTCGATTTTCCTTGTCCAGTCCCAATCAACCGATCATCAACGTATACTTCGATCCAAAAAATACGTTCGTGTGCTGGCCCTTCTTCGTTGATCAAACGATATTCGATCAATACATCTCCTGCTTTTTGCAATACTTCTTGTAATTTTGTTTTGTGATCCATCTCATGGGAAAAAGCACCTGCACGAACCTTCGGAAAAATCACTGTTTCAATAAACGCATGTGCTGCGTCAAATCCTTGATCAAGGTACAATGCTCCTAAAAAGGCTTCAAACAAATCACAAAGAAGTGCTGGACGTGTGCGTCCACCAGAGTTCTCCTCACCTTTTCCTAACAGGATATACTGATCAAAATGACATTCCTTGGCAAATTTGGATAAACTATCTTCACGTACGATAGCTGCACGAGTTTTGGTCAATTTTCCTTCTGGAATATCTGGATACAAACGATACAGATATTCTGAAACCATCAACTCTAATACAGCATCTCCTAAAAACTCAAGACGTTCGTTGTCCGACAGTTGCAAATTGCGATGCTCATTCACATAGGATGAATGGGTAAAAGCTTGTTCAAGCAAGTTTAAATCGTGAAAAACGATGCTATACTTCTCTTTCAATTCTTTTGTTAGCTGATTGTCCATTTCCCACATTCCTTTATGGCTATTTTTTCAATACTTCCTTATTATACTGGTTTTTTATAAAATATGAAATGGTTGAGACAAAAGGTATGAAAAGCTTTATAAACCATGTTGGAAAATCCTATTAATAAAAAAACACTACGAATAAAAGATAAGAAATTTGATGAAACATATCTTACCGTCTATTCGTAGTTCAGTTATACCTATCACAACTTTTTCTTGATCAATAGTTGTTTCATATCGATTTGCCCACCTAGCTGTTCTGCCAAATCTAAGTCATGGGTGACTAAGACGATCGTCACTCCTTGTTCATTCAATTCTTTCAATGCATCGATCACGAGTTGGCGATTCCCTCTATCTAAAGAGGCAGTAGGTTCATCCGCAAAAACAATCTTAGGCCTTTGTAAAAATAAACGAGCTAATGCGACGCGCTGTTGTTCGCCACCGCTTAGACGAAATACTTTTTGATGCAATAAATCTTCCGTTTGAAACTTACGAAGCGCAGCAATCATTTTCTCCTCTTCGTTTACTACTAATTTTAAATTTTGCTTGACCGTTTCATTATCGATCAATGCAAAGTTTTGAAATAAAAATCCTGCATACTCACGAAAAAAGCGTTTTTTACTTTTGTGATGGAGTAATTGATTGTCGAGCCATATTTCACCAGAATCAATTGGTTCAAGTTGTCCTAAGCAGTTTAATAACGTCGTTTTCCCAACACCACTACTTCCTGTGATCACAGTTATCGAACCAGTCGCTAACTGTAAAGAGACATTGTCAAAAATCACTTTTCCCTTATACTTTTTACTGATTTTTTTTGCTTCAATCATATTTGATCACCTCCAGACGTTTCCTTTTTTCTGAGAAATACGTAGCGAATAGAAGGACACATGATTCAAATAGTAGTAATAAAATTAAAATTTGCCACCAAGCATGATGGATAAATGACAGAATCAACGCGACAACCCCAGAAATACCTAATACTTTCATGTAATACTTATGATGCCTTTGGAGTAGTGTCCAACCCGTAATATATTTGAGAAATAGTTTTTTCTTATTCATTTCTACATACACTAGACTCAAATAGATCTGGACGAACACAAAACCAATGAGGATCAGGAAAAGAATGCTTACGGTTGTATAATACTCACGTCTCACACTCACAAGCACTTGATTGATGCTATCTTTGACAGCAATCAATCCATAAAAATCATGTTCCATATGATTCTCTTCAATAAATTCTTGAACAAGTTGAGGATCTCGAAATAAATAAGTGCCATTTGAGATATCCTGGAGCCATATTTCGATATTCGGTTGGATCAATGGCAGTGACATGGAGACGATAATTGGATTAGAAGAAAAAATTTTTTCGTAGGGTTGGAAATTATAGTTAAAAAGGACTTGATTTGCTTGCGTATAAAGAATTTTTAACTCGCCTTCGTATGCTTTCGTTTCGTACTCAAAAGAATTTTGATAAAAATCAAGTTCAGCTTCGGCTTCTGGAATGATCATTTCTGTATACATTCGCTTATTTTCAGGAATAAGCAGATAGAAAAAAGAATCATCTAATGCGTCAATCGATTGACCATTCGCATCCTTAATAGCAAATTCCTGAATGGCCTGATGGTTACTTAACCAAAAAGCATCATTTTGAATATAACTTAGTGTCGGACTATTGTGGCCAAGTTCATTGTCCCGCAGAAAAATACCGCCTGCTTGCTCTGATTGTTCTAACAAAGGAAGTAGCCGTGAATTGATTGACACTTGTTCTTTCTGTCGCACCTCTTTACTTTTTGCCAAATCTACAAGTAAACTCGTGTCTCTACTAAATCCCAAGTGATAATAGTCAGGAACTCTTGTCCATTGGGAGAGCTGTCGTTCAAGCTCACGTGTCTCCATTACTTTATTTGATAACGTACTGGCTTGCACAGTGACAAATGTGAAGATAACGATCTTTAATAAAATATTCAAACGAAATAATAATCGGTAAGGTTTCCTTCCTTTTATCTTATCTGAAATCGTACCAAACGAAAATATCACCCAACTCGTAAATAATTGAAGCACCCAAATCATTAAAAGGCCCCAGAAAAAAATAGGTAGATAAAGAAACTGCAATTGTGGGAATCCCCAAGAAAAAGCAACAATTATGAAGGTGTAAATCGCACTATCAATGAAACTATCCTTGATTGAACCCTTTAACCAACGACGCCCTAGCATCTCAAGGATACCGATTTTCTTACGCAGAGAAGCTTTATAAAACAATAAAGCTAAGATCACAAAGACAAATAAAATCAAAAATAGTTGGCCAATACTCATTAACAATCCCGCAGTCAACAAATAGAACCATTTTATCTCCTCAATCTCCAATTTGATCCCTTGCTCATAAAAATCAGCCACCATTTCAGATGGGGGTGCTTCTGTTACTATATACGTACCTAACACATCTTGATTCTTCATCTCTGTATAATCATAAAAATATGTGTTGACATCCGATTTTATTGGGGTGAAAGAGTATTCTGAACGCTCCGTTTGATCAAACGTATAAATTTCTTTTATCGTCTCACCGGACTCGCCCATTCGAAAAACTAACTTATGTATCGCTATTTGATGTTTTTTTGCATACGCAGAAATCGTTTGGTTGACTTCTTGAATCGTTCCACTTGCTTCTTCGATCATAATACCGGAATGAGCATTGGGGATCGCACTCTTTATCCCCTCATTTCCAATAAAAGAAATCGCATAAAGGAAACTTAACACTGTAACTATAAATAATCCTCGATAGATTTTTTTCATCATGAATAGAAAAAAGTAGCTAAAATATAAATAAGCTAAAAACACTTCGTACAATAGTGGCGAAGTCATTGAATATTTGTATCCTTCGCCTAATCGTGTAGCGAGATTTATATCTTAGTCACTTACAATTTCTGTATCCACCACCTTTCAGCCTTACTTCCAGTAAACACATGCTCTCGTTCTGATATTTACAGTGACTTTTAGATTGCATAAAAATAACAAAACTAAAACATCTGATTATTCCTCTCCCTTCACAAATAATTATATATTCACAAGTCTATAAAGAATATCTATTCTTCTTTTTTTCTGATTAAAAAACAGCCATAGTTTATTTGTTATGTATTAATGATTTAAGACAACGAACCTTTCACCTACTACTCACAAAGAAAAAAAGAACCAGCCGAGAATAGGACAAGCCTATCTCGAGCTGATTCGTTTTTATCATTTGTTGATTATGAACGTGAATCTGAAGTCACAGTTACAGTAGCCCATGGATTTGGTGCTCCGTATGACCAGTCCCAATCTCTTACGCGGTCGTTGACTGGTAATACTTCGTTACGGAATAATGTTGGAATTGCAAATGCTTCTTCAAATGCATATTGTTGCCAGTTGCTATAAGCTTCTTTCAAGAAATCTTCATCAAATGCTTCTGAAGAGTTGATTGCATTGATCAATTTTGTGTTTTCTTCTGACTCATAACGAGTGTAGTTGAATGCAGCGTTTGCGCCCCATAAGCCAGTTGGGTTTGGATCTGTTCCTGTGCTCCAAGCAGCTTGATAGACATCAATTTCTGGATCATCATTTTCTAAACGATCGTAGAATGAGTTGAATTCGATCAAACGACCAGTTGTATATTGAACATCTAGTCCGATTTCTTTCCATTGTTGGATATAGTAATCGGCTAATGGTTGTGCCACTTCACCACCGGACATTGATGCAAAGTTGATCGTCAATTTATTGCCGTCTTTATCTTCACGGATACCATCGCCATCAACATCTTTAAATCCTGCATCATCCAATAATTTGTTTGCTTTATCAAGGTTCAATGTGTAACCTTCGATTGAATCATCATGGAAGTCTGCAAATACTGGTGGGATCAACGTTGTTCCGTTGCTTCTCAAGCCTGCGTAGAAACGTTCCCCTACTGCATTATTATCTAAAGCGTAACCCATTGCTTGACGTAATGACTTATCTGCCATTTTTGAATCTGGATCGTAAGCAACTTTTCCTTCATCAGCATCCCATTTACCTAGTTTGAATCCTAGATATGTGTATGAAGTTTGTGGACGACCTAAGTTTGTATAGCCAGCGATATCTTGGTAAGTTTCGAAAGTATCCGTTGGCATTTGGAAAATCATGTCATATAATTTTGAATTCAATGCTTCTGTCGCACTTGCTGTTGGCAATGATTTCATTGTGATTTTCTTCAATGGTGGTGTTCCGTTCCAGTAGTGTTCGTTTGGTAAGTACTCTACTGATTCACCAGCTACGATATTGCTCATGTAGTATGGACCAAATGTCACTGGATGTTTGCGGACTTGATCACTTGATTCCATATCTTTGACTTCAACACCTTCAAGTGTGTGTTTAGGTGCAGCATATGTCCAGATACCGCCACCTGCTTGAAGCATACTTGGGTTCATTTCTTTGTATTCGATTTTAACAGTTTTGTCATCTACTTTAGTAATTCCAGAAATCGTATCGGCACTACCACTGTTATATTCTTCCATACCGACGATATTACGGAACGTATCGTCATAACGAATACCTGTGTAGTCAGGATGTCCGATGATTTCATAAGGGAAAATAACGTCATCTGCTGTAACGTCCTCGCCGTCAGACCACTTAACATTGTCTTTCAGTGTGATCGTTGCTGTTTTCGCATCTTCATCTAACTCTAATGAAGCTGCACCATCATTTGTGATCGTGAAGTTGGCATCATTTGTAAATAATGGTTCATGAGAAGGTGCCATAAATGCATTATCAAAGGCATCTTGATAAAATTCCCATTGGAACAATCCTTTGAATTGGCTATCCGTTGCTACTGCAACGTTCAATTCGCCATCTTCGATTGCATCATCATTATTTGTTGTTGCTAGTGGGAACGTTAAATCACTACCACTCCCGTTATCTGACGAATTATTCCCTGAGGAACTAGTTCCGCCGCCATTTCCACACGCTGCTAAAGTTGCAACAGATAGCAGTGTGACAAGTCCAAAAATCGTTTTCTTCATATCCTATTTTCCCCCTTCACTTCTCTTATCCTAACCGTTGACGCGCATCTGCAGAACGCTTAAATGCTTGACCAACGTAATTTATACTCAACATCAAGACTAAAATCAGAATTGACGCGGGTAACCAAATCCATTGTCGATTCACTAAAACTTCACCGTTACTTGCATAACCGATCAATGTTCCCAAACTTGGTACATTGGTTGGCAATCCGAAGCCTAAGAAAGTCAAAGTGGTCTCGATCCCAATATTTGCCGCAAAGTTCATTGTCAAGTTGGTAATGATCAATGAGCTAAGGTTCGGCATGATTTCACGGAACATGATTTTCACATCACTTGTTCCCATTGTTTTAGAAGCACTGACATAATCACGTCTTGCTTCGGATAATGTTTTGCTTCGGAATAATCGGGCTTTAGCGACCCAATAAAATGCACTCATAATAAAGATGAATGACCATACATTATAGTTCGTAATAATTGAAACAAATACAATAATGATCAACATGATCGGTAAAATCATGATGAAATCGACGATACGCATCAAGATGTTATCGATCATACCACCGTAGAATCCTGAAAGGATCCCTAAACCTACCCCGATGATCGAAGTCAAGATCGTAATAGCAAAACCGATCATGACAGAGTTTCTTGCCCCGATGATCAATTGTCCGAAGACATCACGTCCACCTTCATCTGCTCCTAAAAGGAATTTTGTTCCTTGAGTGGAGATAGCACCAGGTTCTGCGTACTTATCAAAAATACTAACAAACATTACTTGATCTTGGTCAATAAAGATTGCCCCAATAAAAATGACTAACAACAAAATCACTAGTAAGGCCAGTGAAAAAATGGCGACTTTATCTTTTATAAATTCTCGTGCAATCATTCGTATCCCCATTGGTGGGATACTTTCTTGCGTAACTTCTTTCTTTTTATCACTCATTGATCGATTCTCCCTTCTGTTTGATTTTTTTATTGGATTCGTATACGCGGATCAACAATGCTCATGATGATATCTGACAGCAGTGTTCCGACTAGCGTTGCGATTCCTAAAATCAAGACTAAGGCAGTGATCACGGTATAATCACGTTGACCGATTGAGTCAATAAATAGTTTTCCGACACCAGGGTAACCAAAGATCTTTTCGATAACTACAGATCCGGCGATCAATGACGTAATTTCATACCCCATTTGAGAAGCCATTGGCAATGCTGCATTACGGAAAATGTGGCGACTGAATACTTTGTTGGTCGGCACACCTTTTGATCGAGCGGTACGTACAAAGTCGAGTGATTTTGAATCAATGACTTCACTACGCAGATACTGGATCGTAACAGCTGTGGCTAAAAAGGCTTGTGTGATTGCTGGCAATAGAATGTATTGCAAGCGATCAAACCATTGAGCAATAAAGTTTCCTTGGAAACCTAAGGTCTGAGAACCACTGGTTGGGAACCAGCCTAAACGGTAACCAAAAACGAATAACATGATCAATCCAAAAATGAATAATGGAACAGCAAAACTAAAGAAGTTATAGATAACAACTGCTTTGTCCAAAATCGAATTTTGGTAACGACCAGCCAACATGCCTAACGGTACAGCGATCAAATACGTAATAATTACAGTTAAAACTGATAAATACAAAGTATTGACGACACGTTCACCAATCAAATAGGCAACAGGGCGTTTGAATAAGAAACTTTGTCCGAAATCACCTTGTACAGCATTTCCGATCCAACGGAAATATTGTTCATACCAAGGATCGTTCAGTCCGGCTGCTTGACGCATTTGCTCGATGACAGCTGGGTCTTGGTTTGGGTTGATCAATCCTGTAAAAGGATCTCCAGGCATGGCTTGCGCTAGTATAAAGATCAACACACTAAGAATGATCACTTGCGGGATCATTAAAAGAACTCTTCGTAGAATCGTTTTCCACATTAGCTAGCACCTCCATCTTTCAACGCTACTTTGTGTGTAGGGGTTAATGTACGTAAGTCATACACTCGGCCTGTTGTGTCGTAGTAATCTTTTTGATGTTCGATATACTCGCGTTCAACATTCCGTCGGTTTTGTTTATGCATTTCCCGATTGTCTACATCGATTCGTGGAATCGCAGATAGTAAGCGTTTTGTATAGATGTGGCGTGGATCATTGTAGATATCTTCTCGTGTACCGATTTCAACAAATCGACCTTTGTACATGATCGCAATATTGTCACACATGTGTTTTACGACACCTAAGTCATGAGAGATAAATAAATAGCTCAATCCAAATTCTTGTTGGATGCGTTTCATGAAGTTCAAGACTTGCGCCTGAACGGATAAGTCTAAGGCAGAAACAGGTTCATCTGCCACGATCAACTTAGGATTTGTCGCGACTGCTCGGGCAACCCCCAAACGCTGTCTTTGTCCACCAGAAAATTCATGTGGATACTTGTATAACGCATCTTCTGGCATCCCAACGATATCTAATAAGCTTTTGACCTTTTTCTTTTCTTCTTGATCGCTCAAGCGTTCAAAGTTACGGATCGGTTCAGCGATGATATCCAACACGCGTTTTTTCGGGTTCAAACTAGACATCGAATCTTGGAAGATCATTTGGACGTCTTTGTTATAACCGATTTTTTTGCGGTTACTTCTTTTCGTCACGTCTTTGCCTTCATACATGATTTCTCCGGAGGTCACTTTTTCTAAACCAACCACTGCTTTACCAGTTGTGGATTTACCAGAACCTGATTCGCCAACTAGTCCATATGTTTTTCCTTTTTCAATAATAAAATCGACACCGTCTACTGCATAGACATGGTCTGTTACTCGGTTGAAAAACCCACTGCGAATAGGATAGTGAACTTTCAAATCTTTGATTGTGATTAATTCTGACATCTACACCTCTCCTTTTTCGTCTCTAAAGTGGAAATGTTTATAACATGAGCAACGTACCATGTGATTTGGTGCGATTTCATGCAACACTGGATTTTCTTCGTGAGCGCTCGCTGGAATCCAAGGAATCCGCGGTGCAAAACGACAGCCTGTTCGTGGCATATTTTTCAATGAAGGAACGACCCCTTCGATCACATGTAATTCTGCTTCGTGGTTTCCTTCTTGTGGAATCGAATTTAGTAGTGATTGTGTATAAGGGTGTTTTGGGTTCTCAAATAATTCTTTGACGCCCGCAACTTCAACAAATTGTCCACCGTACATTACAGCAACACGATCGGCCATTTCAGCAACGACACCTAAATCGTGCGTGATCAAAATGATCCCTGTTTTTGTTTCTTCTTGTAAATCTTTCAATAAGTCCAAAATCTGTGCTTGGATCGTTACGTCCAAAGCGGTCGTTGGTTCATCTGCGATGATGATTGGCGGCTTACATGCAATGGCGATTGCGATGATCACACGCTGTCTCATACCACCTGATAGCTCATGCGGATATTGACGACCCACTCGCGCAGGATTTGGGATCCCAACTTGTTCTAATAGTTCCAATGCACGTGCCTGTCTTTGATCAGCAGTCATTTTTGTATGATAAGACAAACCTTCTTTGATTTGGTCTTCAATTCTCATCAGAGGGTTTAACGCAGACAACGGATCTTGGAAAATCATTCCAATATCATTTCCGCGAATTTTGTTATACAACGTTTCATTTAATTCAATTAAATTTAAATCATTGTACATGATCTCCCCTGTGATCTTTGTGTTGTTAGGATCCAACAACCCCATGATCGTTGTAGCTAACGTACTTTTTCCGCAACCAGACTCACCTACGATGGCTAAGATCTCGTTTTTATCTAAAGTAAAAGAAACGTCGTCTACTGCATCGTAATATTCATCTTTTAGACGGAAGCCTGTGTGTAGGTTCTGAACATCTAATAATTGATTATCTGACAATCGAATACCCCTCTCTGCTCCTCGATGGAAGTTCTTTAATAAAAAAAATAATCCTACACTGAATAACAACTTAAACAACAAAAAATTAAATAAGTAGCATTCTAAGGAGTGTGTAATTTATTATTAATAATTATATAGAAAACCGTTTTATATTGCAAGATTATTTCACATTGTTGCCAGAATTATCTGAAAAATCTTACGTCACTATGTGAGTATCAGAAAAAGATTAAAAAAAAATGAGGCGAAGAGCAAACCTTCTCTTTATCCTACTATTTTTATAAAATGAGAATTATTATAAAACATGACAAAAAAACAGGCGCCGATAAAAAACGGGGTTTATTAAAAAAACATTTTTATTTACAAAAGCATAATTATACAAAATATACGGAATAAAAATAATGGAAAATCTGTTAAGGCGTTCCCTTTTCTTCCATGATCTTACTCTTTAAAAAAACTATTTCATAAAAAAACACAACTGAAAAAGCCAAGAAAACATGAAATAGTAAACCTATTTCTGTTTTCTTGGCTTTGATTTGAAATTAGCTTTCGCCAATTCATTCATCGGTTGTTGTGTATTTATTCATTGAATTTATTTCAAGTTATTGCTGATATAATCCACGGCGCCGCCGACTGTTTCGATTTGTTCAGCATCTTCATCAGAGATCTCTGTTCCGAATTCATCCTCCAGTTCAAGAACGAATTCCATGATACTAATTGAATCAGCTTTCAGATCATCTTTAATGTTTAATTCATCTGTCACTTTGTCGGTATCCATTTCAAAGTGATTCGAAATGATTTTAGCTACTTTATTAAATACTTCTTCACGCGTCAATTTTTTCACCCCCACAATTCTTAGAACTACTACGTTTTCTTCACCATAGCTAATTTTACTGACAATTTTTGGGAATGTCCACCCTTTTTTCTCCATGAGCTTGTCAATTCACAGAAAAATCAGTCCTCTTTTTTCTCAAATTGCTCGACCAATTGTCCTACGACGTTGGTTTCAAGCATCGTATGAATCTGGCGGATCGTATAGCGAACAGCCTCTGGTCCGGTTGCACCATGTGTTTTGATGACTGGTGCTTTCAATCCAAATAAAACTGCGCCGCCATGTTTTGAATAATCCATTTCAGCTTTCAATGAGCGCAAACCGTCTTTTAGCAGTAACGCACCCATTTTCCCTTTAATGCCTTCATTCAAAATGGCAGATTTCAACAATGTCATCATGTTCATCGCTGTACCTTCAATCGATTTCAAGACCGCATTTCCAGTAAAGCCATCCGTGACCACGACATCTGCTACGCCATTCAATAGGTCACGTGCTTCTACATTCCCGATGAAGTTCAAGCTTGTTTCATTTTGTAAGAGTTCAAACGCTTGTTTCGTCAATTCGCTGCCTTTAGTTTCTTCCGTTCCGTTGTTCAACAATGCTACGCGAGGACGGCCAATTCCACGAACTTTTCTCGCATAAAACGAACCTAGGATACCATATTGTAAAAGATGCTCTGGTTTATTTTCCGCATTTGCACCTAAGTCAAGCATATCAAAGCCTTCGCCTTCTTTGCCGACAACTGGCAACGTGGACATCAATCCTGGGCGTTCAATATTTTTGATACGTCCGACAATAAATAAGCCGGCTGCTAATAGGGCCCCTGTGTTTCCCGCTGAAAAAATGGCATCTGCTTCCCCATTTTTGACTGCTTGTGCAGCTAAAACCATAGAAGCCGTTTTTTTGCGACGGATGGCTTTGACTGGTTCATCATCACTATTGATTTTTTCGTCAGTATGGACGATCGTGATATTTGTTTGATCTGTTAAATATTTCTTGATTTCTGGTTCTTTACCATAAAGAACAAATTCTAAATCAGGAAAATCTTTTTGTGCTAGAGCTACGCCTTCCACAATGGCTTGTGGTGCGTGATCTCCGCCCATTGCATCTACTGCAATTCTCATTATTGTTTCCACTCCTCGTCATCATTTTTGAACGTATTGATAATCGATTAATCAAAATAACGATTATCTTGGTTGTCTAATTGTAGCTTGGCTGTTAATGGTTGATACTCAGGTAATAATTGCCAGTCTTTGATTTGCCAGATTGCCGCAGCTTCCTCACGGGCAACCTCTAAGACGTTCCCATCTGTGACTAGATCTGCGATCGCAAATTCTGGCAAGCCAGATTGGCGAAACCCGAATACTTCCCCTGGCCCTCGTAACTCTAAATCTTTTTCACTCAAGATAAAGCCATTCGTGGTTTCTGTCATGATTTTCATCCGCTCGACACCTAATTCATTTTTAGGGTTCGCCACGAGGATACAATAAGAAGCCTCACTCCCCCGACCGACACGCCCACGTAGCTGATGTAGCTGGGCTAAACCGAAACGGTCCGCATCCATGATCAGCATGACCGTTGCATTCGGCACATTGACCCCGACTTCGATCACTGTCGTCGACACTAAGATCTGGAGTTGATTTTCTTTGAATGTTTCCATGATCTGATCTTTTTCTTGATTCTTCATTTTACCATGCAATAAGCCAACTTCATATTCTGGTGCAAATAACTCACGAAGTTTTTCATAAATTTCCACTGCATTTTTCACATCTAAGGCTTCCGACTCTTCAATCAGTGGACAAATCACGTACATCTGATGCCCTTTGCGTAGTTCCTTATACGTCCATTCTAACACGCTATCTAGTTGAGGGGTTCTGACCCACCTTGTTTCGATCGGAATCCGCCCAGCAGGAAGCTCATCGATCACAGACACATCCATTTCACCATAAGCTGTGATTGCTAAGGTTCGAGGGATAGGTGTTGCTGTCATAAACAGCACATCAGGTCGCCAACCTTTTTCACGTAGGACCTTTCGTTGATTCACACCAAACCGATGTTGTTCATCCGTGATCACTAAACCAAGATTTTTGAAAGCCACGCCTTCTTGGATCAATGCGTGTGTGCCAACGATGATATCGATCTCCCCATTTTCTAAACGTTCTAGAAGCTCTCGGCGTTCTTTGGCTTTCGTTGAACCAGTCAATAACGCGACTGTTACTTCATTGGGATCAAATAGTTGGGATAAACTTTCCATATGTTGTTGCGCTAAGATTTCTGTTGGGACCATCAGCGCTCCTTGAAAACCAGCAGTCACTGTCGCATATAACGCAATAGCAGCAACCACGGTTTTACCACTCCCTACATCGCCTTGTAAAAGTCGCTGCATGTGATGAGGATTACGGAGATCTCGACAAATCTCATTCGTCACACGTTTTTGTGCCGTCGTTAATTCAAAGGGCAATTTTCTCGTAAACTGTTTTAACCGTTCCACATCATAAAGGATCTCAAGCCCGTTCTTCTCCGATTTTTCTGCTTTTTTAAGTCCTTGTAACTGCATCTGGAACATAAAAAATTCTTCAAAGACGATCCGTCGTTTGGCTTGATGATTTTCCTCATGATTTTGCGGAAAATGCATGCTTCTTACAGCAGTTGAACGATCAAGTAAACGGTATTTTTCAACCAATGATAATGGTAAATTCTCTTCAATAAAATCACCATACTCACTAAATCCTCGGCGGATCAGATCGACGAGAGTCGTTTGACGAATGGATTTGTTGACGTGATAGATGGGAGAGAAATCATCTGGGCTTTGCGAACCAAGGATCTTCATCCCATTTAGTGCTTTACGTTTTGCATCCCATTTCCCATAAACGGCGATTTCTTCAGATAAAATGACTTTATCTTTTAAATAAGGTTGATTGAAGAAAGACACATTGAAAACTTCATGATCTTGCATCATACGAAACTGCAAGCGGCTTTTTTTGTAGCCAAAACGGCTCATTACTGGCGGAGAGACAACCAATCCTTTTAATGTAACTTTTTCTTGGTCTTGGATTTCGTTTAGATTTCTTTCTTGGATATCTTCATAACGAAAAGGATAATAAGTTAACAAATCTTCGATCGTATGGATGCCTAAACTCGCTAAACTATCCGCTCTTTTTTGACCGACACCTGCTAGGACTGTGACTGGATCAGCTAATGAACGCAAAAGACTCCCCTCCTTTAACAAAAAAAGGAACTTGGTCAACGATTCACTGATCGTTGACCGAAGATCCTTTCAAATGATTTTCTGCTCCATCTATCGGCTTCACTCTACATTATTCAGCAGAGAATAAATAAGGATAGACAGGTTGATCCCCTTGATGGATCTCGATTTCTAACTCAGCGTGTTTCTCGCTTAATTGATCCGCTAATGCTTGTGCTTGTTCTGCGGAACCATCTTCTCCGATTAAAATCGTAACGATCTCAGTATCTTCGTTGATCATTTGCTCTAACGTAGCAAATGATGTCGCTAACATGTCTGGATTAGAAATCACGATCTTGCCATCGATCATTCCTAAGAAATCACCTTCTGTGATTTTCACTCCATCGATCATCGTGTCACGAATCGCATGCGTCACTTGACCGCTGACAACGCTTGAAAGCATATCTGTCATCGTTGCTTTATTTTCTTCTAAAGTAGCTTGCTCATTGAAGGACAACATCGCTGTCAAACCTTGAGAAACCGTTTTTGAAGGTACTACAGCAACTGGAAGTTCAGCCACCTCAGCAGCTTGGTCAGCTGCCATAAAGATATTTTTGTTGTTTGGTAAGATGATGACTTTATCTGCGTTTACTTCGTTGATTGCTTTCACGATATCTTCCGTACTTGGATTCATCGTTTGACCACCACTGATCACGTAGTTCGCTCCTAAACTTTCAAACAACTCTTGCACACCTTTACCCGCTGCAATTGCAACGATTCCATAAGGCACACGAGGTTTTGCTTGTGCGACAGGCGCTGAAGGTGCTTGATCATGTTCCAAGATCGTTTCATGTTGTAGACGCATGTTGTCTACTTTGACTTTCACTAAGGAACCGAATTTTTGACCATAATTCATGACTTCACCAGGATTTTCTGTATGCACGTGCACTTTGATGATCTCATCGTCATTGACCACTAATAGAGAGTCACCCAATCCATCTAGATAGTTACGGAATTCTTCATAATCGAATGTACTATCTACTGTCGGCCCTTCACCGATCTTCACCATGATTTCTGTACAGTAACCATAATGGATATCTTCAGTAGCTAATTGACCTTGCACGCTACGATGATGTTCTGCGTTCACCATATCATCCATTTGAGCAGGAGATGGTTCATAGACTTCATCTGCTTGATATTCTCCATTCAACGCAGTTAGAAAACCTTCATATACAAATAGCAGACCTTGTCCGCCACTATCAACAACGCCCACTTCTTTTAACACAGGCAATAAATCAGGTGTTTTAGCTAACGCGCGTTTACCACCTTTGACGACAGCAGTCATGACTTCGATCACGTCATCTGTTGACTTTGCTTTTTTCTCACCAGCTTTTGCAGCTTCTCTTGCAACTGTCAAAATCGTTCCTTCGACAGGCTTCATTACTGCTTTATAAGCTGTTTCAACGCCATGAGTGAAAGCCGCAGCTAATTCTGTAGCTGTTAAGACAGTCACGTCAGGGATTTGTTTTGAAAAGCCACGGAACAACTGAGACAAAATGACCCCAGAGTTTCCTCGGGCACCCATCAATAATCCTTTAGATAGTAACGCTGCTAATTCTCCTACCTTTTCATAGGTAGAATCAACAACGGCTTTTGCGCCACTTGTCATTGATAAATTCATATTTGTACCGGTATCTCCATCGGGAACCGGGAATACATTTAGCGAATTGACATATTCTGCATTTTTTTGTAGCCGATTCGCACCGGACTGAACCATTTCTTGGAATTGGCTTGCACTAATTTCTGTTACACTCACCTAGATAATCCTCCTTCAGATCGACTGCTGAACAGTCAGCAAGTCTCCTGCCTAGTCTGGCAGTACACGAACACCTTGCACGAAGACATTTACTGAATTGGCTGTAACACCTAGTAAAGTCTCCAAGTTATATTTCACTTTTTCTTGGACATTACGAGAAACTTCCGAAATTTTTGTTCCATAACTAATGATCGTATAAACATCTACAGCGATCCCATTAGCTTCTTGGCGGACAACTACTCCTCTTGAGTAATTTTCTTTACGTAAAATTTCAGTGATATTATCTTTGATTTGATTCTTGCTAGCCATTCCTACAACACCAAATACATCTGTTGCGGCACCACCAACAACTGTTGCGATGACATCATTGGTAATTTCAATGGTTCCAGCTGACGTTTGAATTTTTACAGCCATGAATGAGCCTCCTTAACGGGTAAAATATTCCCATTTTTCTACTATCACATTTTATCATAGCGTCCACGGAAATAAAAGGTTGTTCCCTTAAAGTACTCAAAAACCATTGAAAAAAATAGGAAAAGACCTTGTTCACGTTACATTTAATCAATGAAAATGTCAACCAGATCTATGAAAATATGCTTGCAAATTCCCACGCTATATGATATGTTATTCTGGTATGAGCTGAATTTACTATTGCTCCAAATCAAGGCAAAGGAGGAAATTTACATGGCAAAAGTTTGTTACTTTACAGGTCGCAAGACAACAAGTGGAAACAACCGTTCACATGCGATGAACTCAACAAAACGTACTGTTAAACCTAACTTGCAAAAAGTTCGCGTATTGATCGACGGCAAACCTAAAAAAGTTTGGGTGTCAACTCGTGCGTTGAAATCAGGAAAAGTTGAACGCGTATAATTGAATGAAATGATTTGAACCGTTCAACAAAATGAACGGTTTTTATTTTTAACGAATTATTATCAAATGAGAAACATGTTCTCAACTCATTCGAATCAAGTAGATAAAATAAAAAAGGCTTAAAACAATCAATCACCCAGATAATTGTTTTAAGTCTTCTTTTATGTGCCACTATCCCTAAGATAGTGATAGGTATATGTTTTTTTATAATTGTTACAAATAAAACATAACGCATTTGCAAACGCCTGTCAACACTTTATTTTAAAGTAGAAAGTGTTTTCTTATTTTATGTTATTTTCTTAATAGAAATGTAATTTAAACAGACTGATGTTATTTAATTTTAAATGTAATTTTTTTATGAATTTGATTGTATTTTCAGCAAGTAAAATCATGAATGTGATAAACTAAATATAACTTCTTATAGAAATTTGGTGACTGAATTGTAATGAAAACAACATTGAAAAAATTCTTAAAAGAAAACGGCCGCTATGCAGCTGCTAGCTTCTTTATCCCTTTTCTGATTCTTTTATTGGTATATTTAAGTATCGGTATTTATCCAGGAAGTGATCGAAGTATCCTGGCAAGTGATGCTTTCTCACAATTTTCAAACTTTCATGCAAGCTTCCGTAACATGTTGTTAGGGAAACAAAGCATTTTTTACACGTGGAATGCTTCACTTGGTTTAAATTATCTATCATTGATTTCTTATTATTTGGGTGGACTTTTCACCCCACTCGTTTTATTGTTCCCTAATCAGCTGATGCCAGATGCCTTGTATGTCATCACCTTACTAAAGGTTGGTTTCGCAGGATTGTCTTTCTGGTTTTTAGCACGTAGCTATCGCATTCCAAATTGGGGACAAGTCGCATTAAGTGTGAGTTATGCATCGATTTCATTTATCACTGCCCATTCACAGATCATTATGTGGTTAGACACCTTTATCTATCTTCCTTTGATCATTTTAGGTATCCATCGGGTAATGGATCAAAAGAAACCCGTTTTATTATTTGTCAGCTACTTGCTTTTATTCCTGTCCAGTTTTTATATGGGCTTCATGGTCGGTGTTTTTTCCTTTTTATATTTTGTCACACGACTACTGACGAATTGGCGGGTATACAAAGGTTCGATCTTACCCTATGGCATCACTTCCTTATTAGCAGGAGGCGCTTCGATGGTGATCATCTTGCCAGCTATCCTCGATCTACGTTCCAATGGCGAAGCGTTGACGCAGATCACCTCCTTAAAGACAGAAGCGACTTCTTATTTAGATCTATTGATGAAAAATATGGTCGGTGTCTATGATACGACAAAATATGGTTCGATTCCTTTTATCTATGCTGGGTTACTTCCTTTGGCATTGTGTCTCTTCTATTTTGTCAGTCGTAAATTCCCGTTAAAGAATAAGTTGCTATTCGGCGGATTATTTGCAATCTTGATTGCTAGCTTCTATTTAGTACCTTTAAATTTATTCTGGCATGGGATGCACGCGCCAAATATGTTTTTATTCCGCTATTCGTATCTGTTTTCTTTCCTCGTCCTCTTATTAGCAGCCCAAAGTTGGGAAAAGGTACAGGAGAACGATCACAAACGATTGCTAGGAGTCATCATCGTACTAGCAGCTGCTTTTGCTACCGCTTGGGGAATCAAACCAGCTGACAGCTATACGTATGTCACGCTTACGTCCTTTATTTTGACGCTGGTCTTTTTAGGACTGTATGCTTTGACGATCGGCTTATTCCAACAACATCCGTTTGACTGGAAACGATTGAGTATCCTCTTGCTCCTAGTAATGACAGCCGAAGCAGCAGTCAATACAAATAGCATGATCCATGGGATTCTCGATGATTGGAACTATGCCTCACGAAGTTTGTTTACAGAGCCATATCCTGAGATCAAAACATTAGTGGACGCGTCAAAACAAGATTCAGATACTTTTTATCGCTTAGAAAACCTTGATCCTGTTTCTCCAAATGATTCGATCAACTACGGTTATAGCGGGATCAGTATGTTCTCTTCCATCAGAAATCGTAACTCCTCCTCCTATCTGGACACTTTAGGCTTCCGTTCAAGAGGAACAAATTTGAATATTCGCTACAATAATAATACCTTGCTGATGGATGGATTTACGGGAATCAAATACAACATCGCTAAAAATGATAGTAGTTTCAATAAATATGGTTTCCAACCAGTCAAAGAAACGGAAAACTACACGTTGTTCGAGAACAACAATGCTGTGCCATTGGCGTTTAAAGCACCCTTGACGATCAATGAGATCGAGCAACCGGTGTCCGATAACCTAACGAGTCAAACGAATTTGATGAATGCTCTTTCTGGATTGAATCAACAATTCTTTACGTTCTACACACCGACCCTAAAAAGTCATGAAAACACAGAGATCGTCAACACGACAAATGGGGTCACGTATAAAGAAACAGCAAATAATTTACCAAAAGATTTAACTTGGGAAGTTCAAGTACCGGCGAATACTCAAGCGTATCTAAGTTTATTCCCAACGAATTTTGCCCAATTAGAAAGCTCTACAGCAACTATTACCGTGAATGGAGTATCTAGAAAATCTCAACTCAATATCACTGGTCAATATTATGATTTAGGTTATTACCCACAAGATACAACTGTCACTTTCACTGCAAGCTTCTACGGAACAAAAGAAGTCAGCTTTATGGAACCAAAAGTGGTGGGACTTGACGTAGTGGCTTATCAAGCAGCAGTCAACCAAATCAGAAATAATGGTGTAGAGATGACTACGACTGGCCGAACAGCCACAGGAACAGTCAATGCGACGGAGAAAACAATGGTAGCAACCACGATCCCTTACGATGGCGGTTGGACAGCTAAGATCGATGGTGAAAAAGTCCCTGTAAAGAAATTCCAAGATGCCTTTATTATGATCGAAGTGCCTAAAGGCGAGCATACGATCACCTTTAGCTATCTACCAAATGGTTTCATCCCTGGCTTACTTCTCTTTATTGGATGTATTGCCTTGTTCCTCTTATATCTGTGGTATCTTAAACGGCAACCATTTGGCGGTATCATCGATCCTACAAACGGCAGTGATGACAAGCGTCCAAGACGTGAGCGTCGTAGAGCAAGATAAAAAGAAAAAAGCGTTTCGGTGATTGCCGAAACGCTTTTTATTTATACTATTCGTATTTTACTTCATAGAGATACAAACCTTCAGGATGCGCAGTAGGACCGGCAGCATTGCGGTCTTTTTTAGCAATGATCTCCGGCAGACAATCTTCCGGCAAACGATCGTTGCCTATTTTTAATAATGTTCCGACTAAAATACGGATCATTTTATACAGGAAGCCATCACCACGAAACGTGAACGTCAGCTCATCGCCAGCTTCATTGACTTGCAAACTCGCTTCATAGATTGTCCGAACCTTGTCTTCGATCGAGCTTCCTGAAGCACAAAACGAAGTAAAATCATGCGTACCAAGTAAATCAGGCAATGCTCGCTCAATCTTCTTTAAATCTAAAGGATAAGGAAAATAGCTCGCATAATGTCTGCGAAAAGGACTACGTGGCTTGCCGATATCCACTTTGAATTGATACGTCTTTTCTTTAACGAGATAGCGTGCGTGAAAAGTCTCCGGCACGATCTCCACACTTTTTACCGCAATATCTTCTGGCGACTGTGTGTCTAACCCAAAACGCATCCGTTCCAACGGTCGCTCTTCTGGATAATCAAAGTGAATGACTTGGCCGAGTGCATGAACCCCTGCATCTGTCCTACCAGATCCAAAAATCGTGATTTCTTTTCCATTTGCCATCTTCTTTAATGTTTTTTCCAGTTCTTCTTGGACAGTTCGTCCGTTAGGTTGTTTCTGAAACCCATTGAACTGTGTACCATCATAGGCAATGATTGCTTTATAGCGTACCATTCTTCTTCCCCTGTTCTCGTTCATCTTTGATCCGTTTAGCTGCGAAGGAACACTAGCACGACCGTCACGACCACAAAGGCAAGCATGACAATCGTGTCTTGCAAGTGCCAGTGAAGCACACGGTATTTTGTTCGTCCTTCTCCACCTTGATAGCCTCTTGCTTCCATCGCTGTTGCTAGATCTTCCGCACGATTGAAACTGCTGACAAATAGTGGGATCAGTAAAGGAATCACTGCTTTCATTTTTTGCACTAGACTGCCTTCACCAAAATCGACACCACGAGCGCGTTGTGCATTCATGATCTTCTCTGTTTCATCCATCAATGTCGGAACAAAACGTAAAGCAATCGAAAGCATCAAGGAAACCTCATGTACAGGAAAGCGCACAGCCTTCAATGGGCGCAACAAATATTCAATCGCATCAGACAATTCCAAAGGCGGTGTTGTCAGTGTCAACAATGTAGACATAAAGATGATCAAGACAAAACGACAAAAAATAAACAGTCCATTCATTACGCCGAATTGAGTAATGTTGAAAATCCACCAACTCCAATAAGTTTCTCCACCGCTAGTAAACAGTACTTGCAAAGCGACCGTGAATAGGATCAACCAGATCAGCGGTCGGATTCCACGAATAAAGAATTTGATATCTACTTTTGACAAAAAGACAGTGAATAAAGTAAACACTGCTAATAAGGCATAGGTTTGCCAATTATTTGCTAAGAAAATAATGCCGATAAAATAGAAACTCGCTAATAACTTTGCTCGTGGGTCTAATCGGTGGATAAATGAGTCTCCAGGCATGTAACGACCAAAAATCAGTTTATTCATCATGAGCGGTACCTCCAACCAGTTTTACCAGTTGATCTGCTAGCGCTTCTGCAGTGATCGGCAGTTCATCAAAAGGAATCCCTTTTGCTCGTAGATCCTCTGCAAATTCAGTAGCTGTTGGCACTCCTAATTGGCGTTCCTTTAACCAAGAAAGGTGTTGGAACACTTCTTTAGGTTCTCCGCATTTAACGATCCGGCCTTTTTCTAACACATAAACAAAATCAGCATAATTTGCTACATCATCCATTAAATGTGTCACCAATACGATCGTGATTTGATGTTCTTGATGCAACCGCCAGAACATATCCATCATTTCTTTTCTTCCTTGTGGATCTAACCCCGCTGTAGGCTCATCTAACACGAGTACTTCTGGTTTCATTGCTAAGACGCCAGCAATCGCTACACGGCGCATTTGACCCCCAGACAGCTCAAATGGGGAGCGTTCTAGATACGTTTCATCTAAGCCGACTTGCTCTAATGTTTCTTTTGCTAGTAACATCGCTTCTTCTTCGCTAACACCAAAGTTTTTAGGTCCAAAAGCAATATCTTTTGCTACCGTTTCTTCGAATAGCTGTGCTTCTGGAAACTGAAAAACAATACCAACTTTTTTTCGAATCGGTTTCAAATTTTTATTATCTGTATCCGGTTTGATTTGACGATCGCCGATTTGAACGATTCCTTCTGTTGGTTTGATCAACGCATTCAAATGCTGAAGCAAGGTGGATTTCCCGCTTCCTGTATGACCAACTAAGGCAGTATAGCTATTTTCTTTGATCAACAAATCAATGTCGAATAACGCTCGTTGCTCGAATGGTGTATTCGGTTGGTACGTAAAGTTTACTTTTTCAAAACGGATGTCCATAACCAATCCACCATCCTTTCTTCTGTCATGTATTCTTTAGGCACTTCAATGCCGCGTTCTTTCAAGGCACTTTTTAGTTTTTCAGGGAAAGGCAAATCTAAGCCGAGATTGATGAGTTCCGGTCCAGCAGAGAAAATCTCTTTAGGTGTTCCTTCATTCACTAATTCGCCTTCTTTCATCACAAAGATACGATTGGCATTCGCTGCTTCATCGATATCATGCGTGATTGAAATAACGGTCAATTGGCTTTCCTCTTTGATCTTTTTGATCGTCGTGATAACTTCTTCACGACCTTCAGGATCTAACATACTTGTCGCCTCATCTAAAATAATGATTTCTGGTCGGAGTGCTACAACACCGGCAATCGCCACACGTTGTTTCTGCCCACCAGAAAGACGAACGGGTTCTCTTGTCGCAAAATCAGACATCCGTACTTTTTGAAGGGCATCTTTTACTCGAACGACCATTTCTTCGCGAGGAATACCTTGGTTCTCTAATCCAAAGGCAACATCATCTTCGACTGTTGATCCAACAAATTGATTGTCTGGATTCTGAAAAACCATGCCGACTTTTTGACGAATCGCCCATATATTCTCTTCATTTAGTGTTTGGTTACCAACTTTGACTGTTCCAGATTCTGGCAGGAGTAATCCATTGATCGTTTTCGCAAGCGTGGATTTACCAGAACCATTGTGCCCGATAATCGCGATCCATTCTCCTTTGTTGATCGTGAAAGAAACATCTTTCAATGCTGGTCGTAAATCTTCTGGTTGGTATTTGTAATTAATCTTTCCTAATTCAATAATCGGCTCCATAAGTACTCCCCTCATCCTAAAGTTCCTACTAACACTATCAAAAAAACGTTGAGTTTTCAATCATTTCTGATTTTTAAAATGTTTTTTTATACCTTCAATGCTGTCTTGACAGTTAATTGAAGGTACAAAAAAACACTTTATGATGAGTGCATACTCCCCAAACGGATCGCCTGGGGAGTAGCGCTGAGCTAGACTCGGAATAAGTAACTTCCAACATCATAACACTCTAAAAGAATCATCCATAAAGTGATGTTATTAGTGTGATTTTAGACAAGTTCTAAGACAACCATTGGTGCACCGTCTCCGCGTCTTGGTTCTGTCTTCAAGATACGAGTGTAGCCACCTTGACGTTCAGCATAACGAGGTGCAATATCGTTGAACAACTTTTGTAAAGCTGATTCGATAACGATTTCCTCATTTTCTTCACGCACGCTAGCAACTTCATTACGTACGAAAGCCGCAGCTTGACGACGTGCATGTAAGTCCCCACGTTTGCCTAAAGTGATCATTTTTTCAGCAGTTGAGCGAACTTCTTTCGCACGAGCTTCTGTAGTCACAATACGTTCATTAATTAATAAGTCAGTTGTTAAATCACGCAACATCGCTTTACGTTGGCTAGATGTGCGTCCTAGTTTACGATAACTCACGTTGGTTTCCCTCCTTCGTAAAAGGTTTAATCTTCTTTACGTAAACCTAAACCTAAGTCATGCAATTTTGCTTTAACTTCTTCTAATGATTTACGTCCTAAGTTACGGACTTTGATCATTTCTGGCTCAGATTTATTCGTAAGTTCTTGTACAGTATTGATTCCTGCACGTTTTAAGCAATTGTAAGAGCGAACAGATAAGTCTAATTCTTCAATTGTCATTTCTAACATTTTTTCTTTTTGTGTTTCTTCTTTTTCGACCATGATTTCAGCGTTTTTCGCTTCATCAGTTAGGTTGACAAAGATGTCTAAATGTTCAGTCATGATTTTTGCAGATAAACTCATTGCTTCCAATGGTTCGATTGAACCATCTGTCCAGATCTCCATCGTCAATTTATCAAAGTCTTCACGATGTCCAACACGTGTGTTTTCTACTTGGTAGTTGACACGACGTACAGGCGTGTAGATTGAATCGACTGGAAGAACACCGATTGGCATATCTTCTTTTTTGTTTTCATCTGCTTGAACATAACCACGTCCTGGTTTCACTGTTAAGCGAGCATGGAACGTAGCACCTTCAGATACACTACAGATGTACATATCTTTGTTAAGAATTTCTACCTCACTATCAACGATAATATCGCCAGCAGTTACTGTAGCAGGTCCGGTAATATCGATTTCAAGGGTTTTTTCTTCTTGACCATACATTTTCAGTGCTAAACCTTTAATGTTCAAGATGATTTGAGTGACGTCTTCTCTAACACCTTTGATGGTAGAGAATTCATGCAGCACACCATCGATTTGAATATTAGTGATGGCAGCACCTGGCAAAGAAGATAATAAAATACGACGTAGGGAATTCCCTAAAGTAGTCCCATACCCTCTTTCAAGAGGTTCAACGATGAACTTGCCATAATCTTTTTCTTCATCAATTTTTGCGATTCTTGGTTTTTCGAACTCAATCATTCTTATCTTTACCCCTTTCAAAACGAAAAGTGTCTTGTTCAATGACGTTACTAATAGAACTCAAAATGAGAGGCACTCATTAAACACGACGGCGTTTTGGAGGGCGGGCACCATTATGAGGAACTGGAGTCACGTCACGAATTGCAGTCACTTCTAAACCTGTCGCTTGTAATGAACGAATTGCTGCTTCACGTCCAGAACCAGGTCCTTTAACTGTTACTTCAACAGTTTTTAATCCGTGTTCCATTGCTGCTTTTGTAGCTGTTTCTGCTGCCATTTGAGCCGCAAAAGGAGTTGATTTTTTGCTTCCTTTGAAACCTAATGAACCAGCTGATGACCACGCTAAAGCATTTCCGTGAGTATCAGTGATCATGATGATTGTGTTGTTGAATGTAGAGTGGATATGTGCAATCCCAGCTTCTATATTCTTTTTCACACGGCGTTTACGATTCACTTTTTTTGCTACCATGAAGATTTAACCTCCTTCACTTAAGAATTATTTTTTCTTGCCAGCGATAGCGCGAGCTGGGCCTTTACGAGTACGTGCATTGTTTTTCGTGTTTTGTCCACGAACAGGCAATCCACGACGGTGACGGATTCCACGGTAAGAACCGATTTCCATCAAGCGTTTGATGTTTAAGTTCACTTCACGACGAAGATCCCCTTCAACTTTTAATTTATCTACTTCTGCACGGATAGCATCTGTTTGTTCATTCGTTAATTCACGAACACGAACATCTTCAGATACGCCAGCATCAGCTAAGATTTGTTTCGCAGTAGTGTTACCAATACCATAGATATAAGTAAGTGAAACTACTACACGTTTATCACGAGGAATATCTACTCCTGCAATACGAGCCATATTTAGTGCACCTCCAATTATCCTTGACGTTGTTTATGTTTTGGATTTGCTGGGCAAATCACCATAACGCGTCCTTTACGACGAATTACTTTACAATGTTCACACATTGGTTTTACTGATGGTCTTACTTTCATGATAATACCTCCTGTAGTTTTACGGAGTACAATTATTTAAAGCGATAAGTAATACGGCCACGGTTTAAATCATACGGAGACAATTCAACCGTCACTTTGTCACCAGGTAGAATACGAATGTAGTGCATACGAATTTTACCTGAAACAGTAGCAAGAACTTGGTGTCCGTTTTCTAGTTCAACTTTAAACATTGCATTCGGCAAAGTTTCGACGACTGTACCTTCGACTTCAATCATATCTTCTTTTGCCACGCACAGTACCTCCTTGTACTTGTTTCGCATTTTCACACGATAAAATGGCGGAAACTGCAGTTCCCACCTCAAAATTCTCAAAATGGATCATCTAGAGGATTCTCTAGAAGTCGGACTGACATATTCTATCATAATTTATTGAACTTGACAAGAGTAACTGCTTAATGCAAGTCGGCTACGGGCAATCGTGCTATTTTTCAATGATTTTTTTGACATCAGTAAATACAGCATCGATTTCACGATCACCATCGATAGTGTTTAGCAAACCTTGTTCTTTATAATAAGCCAAGATTGGTTCACTATTTTTGATGTTGATAGCCAGACGATTTTTAACCGTCTCAGGTTTATCATCTTCTCTTTGATAGAATTCATGCCCACCACAACGATCACATGTGTCTTCAACTTTTGTAGGGTTGAAAATTTTATGGTAAGTTGCTCCACAGTTACGGCAAATGAAGCGGCCTGCTAAACGCTCAACCAAAACTTCTTCACCCACGTGGATATCGATGACAGCATCAATTTGTTTATTTAAATCTTTTAGCATTGCATCTAGAGCTTCTGCTTGCTCGATCGTACGAGGAAAACCATCTAATAAGAAGCCTTTCTCTGTATCGGGTTCTGCTAAACGCTCTTTTACGATTCCATTTGTTACTTCATCAGGAACTAATGCACCTTTATCCATATAAGACTTTGCTTCCAAGCCAAGAGCTGTTTCATTTTTGATAGCTGCACGAAACATATCTCCTGTTGAGATGTGAGGAATCCCGTAAGCGTCAATGATTTTTTCCGCTTGAGTTCCTTTACCTGCACCTGGCAGCCCCATTAAAATGAGGTTCATTGCTTTCCCTCCTAATAAATGTGAGAACGTGTGTTGAGGAAAAAACCTCAACACGCTTTCTTACTCAATAAAGCCAACATATTTACGTTTCAGCATTAAGCCTTCTAACTGTTTCGCAGTTTCTAAAGCCACACCGATCACGATCAACAGACTTGTACCACCTAATCCGATTGATTGTGGCAGATCCCAAACCATTTGTGCAATGATTGGTAATAATGCCACTAAACCAAGGAATAGTGCTCCGACTGTACTTAATCGCATCAATAAGCTTGAGACATACTCTTCAGTTCCCTTACCAGGGCGTACACTTGGTATATAGCTTCCTTGCTTTTGTAAGTTCTCCGCTAATTTCTCAGGGTTAACTTGGACAAAGGCATAGAAGAACGTAAATGCGACGATCAATACCGTATAAATCGTTGCGCCAGGCACCGTATTATAGTTAAAGATCTCCATCATTATTTTATACCAGTTTTCAGATCCAAATCGGCCACTCAACGCTTGTAATACAGCATTAGGTGTTGCAATAAATGAACTTGCAAAGATAACCGGAATTACCCCAGCAGCGTTCACTTTCAACGGTAGATAACTACTTGTTGGCGCACCTGCTACACGTTTTGTGTACTGAATCGGAATCTTACGTTCAGCTTGTTGGAAAAATGTTACGAATGTCACGATTGCTAGAACCGCAACAAGTAAGATGGCAACGAAAATCGCAGATCTCCAAAGATTGGAAGAGTCGATGTTTACGAAGTAATCTTCGTAAATTTCTCGCACACTTTCCGGTAATCTTGAAATGATCCCTGCAAAGATGATCATTGACACACCATTACCGATACCTTTTTCAGTGATTTGTTCACCCAACCAAGTCACAAACATCGTTCCTGCCGTTAAGATCAAACCGATCGTCACGTAAGTAGAGATGTTTGGATTATTGACAAAACCTAATTGAGCGTATTGGTTGAATCCAGCAGTGATACCGACAGATTGGATAAATGCCAATACTAATGTCAAATATCGTGTTGCTTGGTTCAATTTTTTACGTCCAACTTCACCTTGTTTTGACCATTCAACAAAACGTGGAACGATATCCATTTGTAATAACTGGATCACGATCGATGCAGTAATGTATGGCGAAACCCCCATCGAAAAGATCGAGAAGTTTTGCATCGCACTACCACTGACCAAGTTCAACATGTTGAAAAATGGTAAGCTAGAAAGGTTTTGTAATGAGCTCGCGTTTACGCCAGGAACAGTAATATGTGCCCCTAGACGAAAGACAAAGAGAACAAATACAGTGAAAAGGATTTTCGATCTAATATCTTTGACCTTAAAAGCGTCCTTTAATAGTTTAAGCATTAGATCACCTCAACAGAGCCACCAGCCGCTTCGATTGCTTCTTGTGCTGCTTTTGAGAATTTAGCTGCTTTCACAGTTAACTTTTTGTTCAATTCTCCGTTAGCTAATACTTTGATCCCAGCTTTTTCGTTTTTCACGATTCCAGCTTCTACTAAAGCAACAGGTGTTACTTCAGCTCCGTCTTCAAAGCGGTTCAAGACATCTAAATTAACGACTGCGTAGTCCTTACGGTTAACATTTGTAAATCCACGTTTTGGTAAACGACGGAACAATGGTGTTTGTCCCCCTTCGAATCCTAGACGTACACCACCGCCTGAACGAGCTTTTTGTCCTTTTTGACCACGTCCGGCAGTTTTTCCGTTACCTGAAGAAGTACCACGACCAACACGGTTACGTACTTGGCGTGAACCTTCAGCGGGTTTTAATTCATGAAGTTTCATAGGTTTGGCACCTCCTTAATTGTCCTAATTCTTATTTTAATTGTTTAATTAAACTTCTTCAACGTCCACTAAGTGAGAAACAGTGTTGATCATGCCTTTGATTGCTTCGTTAGAAGGCTTAACCACTGAGCTGTTAATCTTTGTAAGACCTAGCGCTTTAACAGTTGCGCGTTGGTTTTGAGGACGTCCGATAATACTGCGTTTTAAAGTTACTTTTAATTCAGCCATTATGTTTGTCCTCCTTATCCGATTAATTCTTCCACTGATTTGCCGCGAAGTTCTGCAACTTCTTCAGCACGTTTTAATTGTTTCAAACCTTCAACAGTTGCGCGAACAACGTTGATTGGTGTGTTTGAGCCTAAAGATTTAGAAGTGATATCTGCTACCCCTGCTAATTCTAATACGGCACGAACTGGTCCACCAGCAGCAACCCCAGAACCTTCAACAGCAGGTTTCATTAGGATTCTACCACCACTAAAAGCACCGATTACTTCGTGTGGGATTGTTGAACCAACCATAGGTACTTCAACTAAGTTTTTCTTCGCATCTTCAATTGCTTTACGGATTGCTTCAGGTACTTCTTGTGCTTTACCAGTACCAAATCCTACGTGTCCGTTTTTGTCACCGACAACAACTAAAGCAGCAAAACGTAGACGACGTCCACCTTTAACAACTTTTGTTACACGGTTAATTGCAACAACGCGGTCTTCTAATTCCAAATGTTTTGGATCGATATAAACCATGAATGGTATTCCTCCTTCTTCTAAAATTCTAGTCCATTTTCGCGAGCAGCTTCAGCTAAAGCTTGCACACGGCCATGGTAAAGGTATCCACCACGGTCAAAGACTACGACTTTAATGCCTTTTTCAGTTGCGCGTTCAGCAACTAATTTACCGACAGCTTGTGCTGCTTCTGTTTTTGTTCCACCTGAAATTTCTTTATCCAAGGTAGAGGCACTTGCTAGCGTTACACCCGCTACGTCATCAATAAGTTGCGCGTAGATGTTTTTGTTAGAACGAAAAACGTTCAAGCGTGGGCGCTCAGCAGTACCAGAGATAGTATTACGTACACGACGGTGTCTCTTTTGACGTGTTTTGTTTTTATCTGGTTTTGTAATCACAATTGTCACCTCTTTATTTTTATTTTTTCTACTGTCATGCAGTAGAAATAATCAGTTTTGAAAAAATAGAAGCTGCGGCACAAGTAAACTCTCTCTTAATGAAGAAATACTTCAGCAAAATCCTTTTTTCCTGCTGCTGGCTTCTATGCAATTTTTCGAAACGATTATTTACCAGTTTTACCTTCTTTACGGCGTACGAATTCGCCAACATAACGAATACCTTTACCTTTATAAGGTTCTGGAGGACGAGTACCACGGATGTTCGCAGCTAATTCGCCAACTTCTTCTTTGTTCGCACCCTTCACAATTACTTGTGTGTTAGATGGCACTTCAACAGTAATGCCAGCTGGTGGTGTGATTTCTACTGGATGTGAGTAACCAACGTTCAATACAAGTTTTGTTCCTTGCATTTGCGCACGGTACCCAACCCCGATTAATTCTAATCCTTTTTGGAATCCTTCACTAACACCTACAACCATGTTGTTGAAGTTAGCACGAGTAGTTCCATGGATAGTTTTCATTTCTTTACTGTCGTTTGGACGAGTGAATGTCACTTCGTTTCCTTCGATATTCATTTTGATATCAGCAGAAAACTCACGAGTCAATTCCCCTTTTGGTCCTTTAACTGTAATGTTGTTTCCATCTTGAGTGATTGTTACTCCTTCAGGGATCACAACGATCTTATTTCCAATACGGCTCACTTAAAGACACCTCCTTGTAGATTCTACTTGATTACCATACGTAAGCGATAACTTCGCCGCCGATGTTTTTCTCACGAGCTTCTTTATCAGTGACAACACCTTCAGAAGTCGAAATAATAGCGATACCTAAGCCATTTAAAACTTTTGGCACTTCGCCAGCTTTAACATAAACACGTAAACCTGGTTTAGAAATACGTTTTAAGTTTGTAATAACACGTTCGCCGCTTTTACCGAATTTAAGGAAAACACGGATCACGCCTTGCTTGTCATCTTCGATATATTCAACATCACGAACGAAACCTTCACGTTTCAAGATTTCAGCGATGTCACGTTTAATTTTTGATGCAGGAACTTCTAAAGCCTCATGTTTAACCATGTTTGCATTACGGATACGAGTTAGAAAATCTGCAATTGGATCTGTCATGACCATTGAACTTTTACCTCCTTCTTATGCGAATTTACTTTTTTACCAGCTAGCTTTCTTCACGCCGGGAATTTGACCTTTATAGGCAAGTTCGCGGAAGCAAATACGGCAAAGATGGAACTTACGATAAACTGAATGTGGACGTCCGCAACGTTCGCAACGAGTATAAGCTTGTGTTGAATGTTTTGCAGGACGTTTGTTTTTAGCAATCATTGATTTTTTAGCCACGTAGTTCGCCTCCTTTAATTATTTTTGGAATGGCATGCCTAATTGTGTCAACAACTCACGAGATTCTTCATCTGTGTTCGCTGTTGTTACAATAACGATGTCCATACCACGTACTTTATCTACTAAATCATAATCTACTTCTGGGAAGATCAATTGTTCTTTAATACCTAAAGTGTAGTTTCCACGACCATCAAAGGCTTTTTTACTTACACCATGGAAGTCACGTACACGTGGTAGAGAAACTGATACTAATTTATCTAAAAATTCGTACATTCTTTCTCCGCGCAAGGTAACTTTTGCACCAATTGGCATTCCTTCACGTAAACGGAATCCAGCGATTGATTTTTTAGCTTTTGTAATCATTGGTTTTTGTCCAGTGATCAAAGTTAGTTCTTCAACTGCTTTGTCTAAGTTTTTAGCGTTTGATACCGCATCACCAACACCCATGTTGATGACGATTTTTTCAACTTTAGGTGTTTGCATAACAGAGCTATAGTTAAATTTTTCCATCAATGATGGAGTTACTTCTTTAAGATATTTTTCTTTTAGGCGGTTCATTCAGTAAGACCCTCCTTCCTTAAACTTTTTATTTATCTAAAACTTCACCGGTTTTTTTAGAAACACGGACTTTTTTTCCGTCTACTTCTTTGTAGCCAACACGGCCAGCTACACCAGTAGAGTCGATGACCATCACGTTAGAAACGTGAAGTGGCGCTTCCATCTCAACAATCCCGCCTTGAGGAGCAGCTTGAGAAGGTTTTTGGTGTTTTTTGATCATGTTCACACCTTCGACAACCACTTTATCCTGTTTAGGAAACGCTGCTAATACAACGCCTTCTTTGTTTTTGTCTTTACCGGTGATCACTTTAACTTTATCGCCTTTTTTAACAAACATACTGTTTCGCACCTCCTTTGTTAAGTGTCTCAAGATTATAAAACTTCTGGTGCTAGAGAAACGATCTTCATGAAGTTGTTTTCACGTAGTTCACGTGCAACTGGCCCAAAGATACGTGTTCCACGAGGGCTTTTATCATCACGAATAATCACTGCAGCATTTTCATCAAATTTGATGTATGAACCGTCTGCACGACGAGCTCCTGATTTTGTACGAACGATAACGGCTTTAACGACGTCACCTTTTTTGACAACCCCACCTGGCGTTGCTTGTTTAACCGTAGCAACGATCACATCACCGATATTCGCAGTTTTGCGACCAGATCCACCAAGGACTTTGATCGTCAAAATTTCACGTGCGCCTGAATTATCAGCGATTCTTAAACGACTTTCTGCTTGGATCACGTTGTGTATCCTCCTTTCAGATTTTGCATTCAATCTACATAGGAAAATCTCGTGTTATTAGATAATAACTGCTTCTTCGACTATTTCCAACAAACGGAAACGTTTTGTAGCTGATAATGGACGAGTTTCCATAATTCTCACGATGTCGCCAACTTTTGCTGTGTTGTTTTCATCATGTACTTTGTACTTCTTAGAGTAGTTCATGCGTTTACCGTAAATAGGGTGGTTTTTCTTTGTTTCGACAGCAACGGTAATTGTTTTATCCATTTTGTCTGATACCACGCGACCTTGATAAACTTTGCGTTGATTTCTTTCTTCAGTCATACGCTTAATGGCCTCCTTCCATAATTACTTAGCTTGTTCACGCAAAACTGTTTTGATGCGTGCAATCGATTTACGTACTTCTTTAATACGTGCAGTGTTTTCTAATTGACCTGTTGCTAATTGGAATCTAAGATTAAACAATTCTTCTTTTAATTGTTTTTCTTGATCAAGCATTTCGGCAGTGGTTAATTCTCTGATTTCTTTAACCTTCATTCGATTCACCACCCATTTCCTCACGTTTTACGATCTTAGTTTTCATTGGTAATTTGTGAGAAGCTAAACGTAATGCTTCACGAGCTACTTCTTCAGATACGCCTGCGATTTCAAACATGATTTTACCACGTTTTACTGGTGCAACCCATCCTTCAGGAGCCCCTTTACCTTTACCCATACGAACGCCGATCGCTTTAGATGTATATGATTTATGAGGGAAAATTTTGATCCATACTTTCCCGCCACGTTTCATGTAACGAGTCATAGCAATACGAGAAGCTTCGATCTGACGGTTTGTGATCCAGTGTGATTCAACAGCTTGTAAGCCGTATTCACCGAATGCTACTTCTTTTCCGCCTTTTGCTTCACCACGCATTTTTCCGCGGAATTCACGACGGTGTTTTACACGTTTAGGTACTAACATGTTTATTTCCCTCCTTTCTCAGTGTTTTTTTTAGTTGGAAGAATTTCTCCACGATAGATCCACACTTTAACTCCTAGTTTTCCGTATGTTGTATCTGCTTCTTCCCATGCGTAATCAATATCCGCACGCAAAGTGTGAAGAGGAACTGTTCCTTCTGAGTATCCTTCTGAACGAGCGATATCCGCACCGTTTAGACGTCCAGATACTTGAGTTTTGATACCTTTAGCGCCAGAACGCATTGAACGTTGGATGGCTTGTTTTTGAGCGCGACGGAATGCAACACGGTTTTCTAATTGACGTGCAATTCCTTCACCTACTAATTTAGCATCTAAATCTGGTTTTTTGATTTCCACGATGTTGATATGGATTCTTTTACCAGTTAATTTGTTTAATTCTTTTCTTAGGTTTTCGACTTCAGATCCGCCTTTACCAATAACCATACCTGGTTTAGCTGTGTGGATTGAAATGTTTACGCGGCCAGTTGCGCGTTCGATTTCAATTGTTGATACAGCAGCATCAGCAAGTCTAGTTGAAATAAATTTACGGATTCTTAAATCTTCGTGTAAGAACTCTGCATACTCTTTTTCAGCAAACCATTTTGCATCCCAGTCGCGGATGATGCCTACACGCATTCCAATTGGATGTACTTTTTGACCCACAGATTATCCCTCCTTATTTTTCTGATACGACTACCGTGATATGACTTGTACGTTTGTTGATTGGTGAAGCTGAACCTTTTGCACGTGGACGGAAACGTTTCATTGTTGGTCCTTCGTTAACAAATGCTTCAGATACTACCAAGTTCTCAACATCTAAGTCAAAGTTGTTTTCTGCATTTGCAATTGCTGACATCAATACTTTCTCGATGATCCCAGCAGATTTGTTTGGTGTGAATTTCAAGATTGAAATTGCATCCGCAACACTTTTACCTCTGATAAGGTCAATTACTAGACGCGCTTTACGAGGTGAAGTGCGAACTGTTTTTGCAGTTGCTTTAGCTGATGTGATTTGTTCTGCCATTTGCTTTTATCCTCCCCTCGAATTAGCGTCTCGTTTTCTTGTCGTCAGCAACATGCCCACGATAAGTTCTAGTTGGTGCGAATTCACCTAATTTGTGTCCTACCATATCTTCTTGGATGTAAACTGGTACGTGTTTACGTCCATCATATACTGCGATGGTATATCCAACAAAACTTGGGAAAATTGTCGAACGACGAGACCAAGTTTTGATTACTTTTTTCTTTTCGGCCCCTGCTTGAGCTTCAACTTTACTCATTAAATGCTCATCAACGAAAGGCCCTTTCTTTAAACTACGACCCATGGTGAACCTCCTCTCAAAATGTGCGACACATGGTCAAAGTAATTATTTATTTTTACGACGAACGATAAGTTTGTCTGATTTAGCTTTCTTGTTACGAGTTTTGTAACCAAGAGCTGGTTGACCCCAAGGAGAAACTGGAGCTTTACGCCCGATTGGAGCTTTACCTTCACCACCACCGTGTGGGTGATCGTTAGGGTTCATTACGCTACCACGTACAGTTGGGCGTTTACGCATCCAACGAGAGCGGCCAGCTTTACCAATATTGATAAGTTCATGTTGTTCGTTACCTACAGAACCGATTGTTGCACGGCATGCAGCTAAGATCATGCGAACTTCACCAGAGTTTAAGCGGATCAATACGTATTTGCCTTCTTTACCAAGTACTTGAGCACTTGTACCAGCAGAACGGATCAATTGTCCACCTTTACCAGGTTTCATTTCAATATTGTGGATCACAGTACCAACTGGAATGTTTTCTAAAGGAAGAGCATTTCCGACTTTGATATCTGCTTCTGGACCTGAAACAAGTTTCATTCCAACTTGTAGTCCTTTTGGTGCTAAGATGTAAGCTTTCACTCCATCTTCATAATGTACTAACGCGATGTTAGCTGAACGGTTTGGATCATATTCGATCGTTTGAACAGTAGCAACAACGTTGTCTTTGTTACGTTTGAAATCGATCACGCGGTATTGGCGTTTGTGTCCGCCACCTTGATGACGTACAGTGATGCGGCCGTTGTTGTTACGTCCAGCATGGTTTTTCAATGGCTGTAACAATGTTTTTTCAGGTGTTGATGTTGTGATTTCAGCAAAATCAGAACCTGTCATGTTACGACGGCCATTTGTGGTAGGTTTGTACTTTTTAATCGCCACGTTTTCCCCTCCTAATTTAATCAGTCATCGAGCAATGCTTATTCAGCAGCATCGAATAATTGGATTTCTTTTGAATCTTCAGTCAATGTAACGATCGCTTTGCGACGTTTTTTCGTATATCCTGCATATTTGCCCATACGTTTGAATTTCGCACGTACGTTCACGATGTTCACGTTTTTGACTTTTACGTCAAAAGCAGCTTCAACCGCTTGTTTTACTAAAGTTTTGTTTGCGCGAGTGTCTACTTCGAAAGTATATTTCTTGTCATCCATGGCAAGCATTGATTTCTCAGTGATCACTGGGCGTTTGATTACGTCTAGTAAGTTCATTATGCAAGCACCTCCTCAATTTGAGTAAGAGCAGTTTGTGTTGCTAAAACTTTTGTATTTGATACAACATCTAGAACGCTAACGTTATCAGAAGTTACTACAGAAACGTTTGATAAGTTACGTGCAGATAAAGCTGCAAAGTCGTTACCAGGTTCTAGTACAACCAATACTTTAGAGTCAATAGATAATTTAGCAAGAACTTCTTTGAATTCTTTTGTTTTTGGTGCATCAAAGCTCAATCCTTCGATTGCTACCAAGTTGTTTTCAGCAACTTTTTCTGACAATACAGATTTCATTGCTAAGCGACGAACTTTTTTAGGAAGTTTGTAGCTGTAAGAACGTGGTGTTGGTCCGAAGACTACGCCACCTCCACGCCATTGTGGTGAACGGATTGATCCTTGACGAGCACGACCAGTTCCTTTTTGGCGCCATGGTTTACGGCCACCGCCTCGAACAGCGCTACGGTTTTTAACCGCATGAGTTCCTTGTCTTAATGATGCACGTTGCATAACGATTGCGTCGTATACAACACTTTCATTTGGTTCAATTCCGAAGATTTCTTCGTTAAGAGTGATTTCACCGTTTTGGCTTCCATCTTGTTTGAATAATGCTACATTCGGCATTCCTTAGTTCCTCCTTTCTTCCTACTATTATTTAGCTTTCACAGCTGATTTGATAGTGATTAATGATTTTTTCGCTCCAGGAACGTTACCTTTGATCAAGATTACGTTTCTTTCAGCATCTACACGTACAACTTCCAAGTTTTGGATAGTTACGCGGTTGCCACCCATACGGCCAGCAAGACGTTTGTTTTTGAATACACGGTTAGGTGCAACTGGACCCATTGACCCAGGACGACGATGGTAGCGAGAACCGTGAGCCATTGGTCCGCGGCTTTGGCCGTGACGTTTGATAACCCCTTGGAATCCTTTACCTTTCGTAGTACCTGTTACATCAATAATGTCTCCTGCTTGGAAAACATCAACTGTAATTTCTTTTCCTACTTCATATTCTCCTAGCTCAACATTTTTGAATTCACGAATGAAGCGCTTAGGAGCCGTGTTTGCTTTTGCAACATGACCTTTCGCAGGTTTGTTTGATAAAACTTCACGCATATCTTGGTAACCAACTTGAATAGCTTCGTAGCCATCAGTTTCCATTGTTTTCACTTGTAGTACTACGTTTGGCGTAGCTTCTACAACAGTAACTGGAATTAATTCGCCAGATTCAGTGAAGATTTGTGTCATTCCCACTTTTTTCCCTAAGATTCCTTTGGTCATGAGTACACCTCCATTATTATTAGTTTAGTTTTTATAGTTTGATTTCGATGTTAACACCTGATGGTAAGTCAAGCTTCATTAAAGCATCAACTGTTTTTGGTGTTGGGTTCACAATGTCGATAAGACGTTTGTGTGTACGCATTTCGAATTGTTCGCGTGAATCTTTGTATTTGTGCGTCGCACGAATAACTGTGTAAAGACTGCGTTCAGTTGGTAATGGAATTGGACCAGAAACGCCAGCTCCAGTTCTTTTTGCAGTTTCCACGATTTTATCCGCTGATTGATCTAAAATACGGTGTTCATACGCTTTTAAACGGATACGAATTTTTTGTTTTGCCATCTTGTTCCCTCCTTCGCCTATTTTGAAAAGTAGACATAGCTCCACGAAAATTTCCGTCACGCTCGTTCGTGGCAAAGCGTCCGGGCGTGTCGCAACCTCTCGTTTCTTAGCCGACAAAATCATTTTGATTTCGTCTGTGCCATTCACCTAAGGTAAACGCACCTTTGTCATTATAATATATCTAAATGCACAACGCAAGGTTTTTTTGCTGTAAAAAACATTTTATTTTCATAAGTTTTCATTTTATTGAGAAAAGAGAAATCCTTCTCTATGTACAAGTGAATTTGCTGTTTTTCTTTTAGTTTCTTCCAACTATGCCAGAAAAAGCCAACCCTCAACATGGAGAGTTGGCTCAAAACATTTCTTTATGTATTACTTGCAAAAGTGAAGGATCAACGGCGAACAATGAACTTTGCTATTTTTTTGATAAGCAGTACCAAAAGATACATTAAATAAATAAGAAATCCTATAAAGACAAATTGAAAGACACGAACCATGAATACTAAGTCGAAAGCAAATCTTAGCCACCCTATCCATAAAATTGCAATAAACAACAATTTTACTCTTAGATTTATTCTTCTAATAAATAGCCATGAGAGAAAATCATCTGTCGGTTGTTTTGTAGCCTTGTATTCTCTAAATATTTTCATCAAACGACAGCCTCCTAGAAAAAGCATGATGGTATATATTTTATAGTAGAATGTTCCCTTTCATAAAATCAATTATAAACGAACAAGGAGGTGAATGCTTGTGTTGTTTTCATCTATGTCATTGTTTGGGTGGGGACAGCACACACATGATCACGCGATTTAATTAAGAGGAAACGCTCGCCAAAACAAGACACGCATCTTTTACATAAAAAAAGTTCGAGGCAAAGGATCAAGATCCTTACCTCGAACTTTAACGTCCGAATAGATGTTACTTCATTAGGCTTAAAATGAATTAAGCTTTGATTTCTGTAACGACACCGGCACCAACTGTACGTCCGCCTTCACGGATTGAGAATTTAGTACCGTTTTCGATAGCGATTGGGTGGATTAATTCAACTTCCATTGTTACGTTGTCGCCAGGCATAACCATTTCAGTTCCTTCTGGTAATTCAACAACACCAGTTACGTCAGTCGTACGGAAGTAGAATTGTGGACGGTAGTTAGTGAAGAATGGAGTATGACGTCCACCTTCTTCTTTAGTCAACACGTATACTTCTGCAGAGAATTTTGTATGAGGTGTAATTGTACCTGGTTTAGCTAAAACTTGACCACGTTGGATGTCTTCACGTGAAACACCACGTAGTAACGCACCAATGTTATCGCCTGCTTCAGCGTAGTCTAATAATTTACGGAACATTTCAACACCAGTTACTGTTGTTTGAGCTGTTTCTTCTGCGATACCAACGATATCGATAACGTCACCAACACGAACTTGTCCACGTTCAACACGTCCTGTAGCAACAGTACCACGACCAGTGATTGAGAATACGTCCTCAACTGGCATCATGAATGGTTTGTCGTTGTCACGTTCTGGAGTTGGGATATATTCGTCAACTGCAGCCATCAATTCAAGAATTTTTTCTTCGTATGAAGCGTCGCCTTCTAAAGCTCTTAAAGCTGAACCAGCGATTACAGGAACATCGTCACCAGGGAATTCGTATTCTGTTAATAGGTCACGAACTTCCATTTCAACTAATTCTAGTAATTCTTCATCATCAACCATATCTACTTTGTTCAAGAATACAACGATGTATGGTACACCAACTTGACGAGATAATAGGATGTGTTCACGAGTTTGAGGCATAGGGCCGTCAGCAGCAGAAACAACTAAGATTGCTCCGTCCATTTGAGCAGCACCAGTGATCATGTTTTTAACGTAGTCCGCGTGTCCTGGGCAGTCAACGTGAGCGTAGTGACGTGCGTCAGTTTCGTACTCAACGTGAGCTGTTGAGATAGTGATTCCGCGTTCGCGTTCTTCTGGAGCACCATCGATTTGATCGTAAGCCATTGCTTGGCCGCCGTTTTTCTTAGATAGTACAGTTGTGATTGCAGCTGTTAAAGTTGTTTTACCATGGTCAACGTGTCCGATAGTACCAATGTTAACGTGTGGTTTCGAACGGTCAAATTTTTCTTTTGCCATTTTAAAATATCCTCCCTAAAATTACAGTTTAATTTTTTATTTGTCTGATAGGTATGTGATGGACAAAACTGCCAATCACATGCCCGTATCATCAAAAGTTATTTTACACGAAACTGCATAAAAAATACAGTCTCTAGATAAATCTCTTCACGAGACTACCTTGCCTTAAGAAATTATTCAGCTTTTCCGCCGTTTTTCTTAATGATTTCTTCTTGAACAGATTTTGGTACGTCTTCGTAGTGGTCAAATACCATCATGAATGTACCACGTCCTTGAGTTGCTGAACGCAATGTTGTTGCATATCCGAACATTTCTGCCAATGGAACGATTGCATTAACGATTTGTGAGTTACCGTGTGCTTCCATTCCTTCAACACGTCCGCGACGGCTTGTTACGTGTCCCATGATATCACCTAAGTAATCTTCTGGTACAGTGATCGTAACTTTCATCATTGGTTCAAGGATCACAGGGCGTGCGTGTTTTGCAGCAGCTCTTAGAGACATAGATGCAGCAACACGGAACGCTGTTTCATTTGAATCGACGTCATGGTATGAACCATCGTAAAGTTTTGCTTTGATATCCACTAATGGATAACCAGCAAGAACACCGTTATTCATTGATTCTTCTAATCCTTTTTCAACTGCTGGGATGTATTCACGTGGAACCACACCACCAACGATTGCGTTTTCGAATTCGAAGCCTTTTCCTTCTTCGTTTGGTGTAAATTCAACCCATACGTGACCGTATTGACCTTTACCACCAGACTGACGTACGAATTTACCTTCCGCTTTAGTTGCTTCACGGAATGTTTCGCGGTAAGAAACTTGAGGCGCACCAACGTTTGCTTCAACTTTAAATTCGCGTTTCATACGGTCTACTAATACGTCCAAGTGCAACTCACCCATACCTGAGATAACTGTTTCACCTGTTTCAACGTTTGTTTCAACACGGAATGAAGGATCTTCTTCTGCAAGTTTTTGCAACGCAATACCCATTTTATCTTGGTCAGCTTTTGATTTAGGCTCAACAGCGACTTGGATAACTGGTTCTGGGAATTCGATTGATTCAAGGATAACTGGCGCGTCTAACGCACACAATGTGTCCCCTGTTGTTGTATCTTTCAATCCAACAGCAGCGGCGATATCACCTGAATACACTTTGTCGATTTCTTGACGAGTGTTTGCGTGCATTTGTAGAATACGACCGATACGTTCTTTTTTGCCTTTAGATGCGTTCAATACGTATGAACCACTTTCAAGGACACCAGAATAGACACGGAAGAAAGTTAGACGACCTACGAATGGGTCAGTCATTACTTTAAATGCTAATGAAGCAAAAGGAGCTTCGTCATCTGCAGGACGAGTTGTTTCTTCGTCTGTTTTTGAGTCAATACCTTTAATTGCTTCGATATCTAATGGTGATGGCAAGTAATCAAGAACAGCATCCAACATCAATTGGACCCCTTTATTCTTGAATGCTGAACCAGCCAATACAGGGAAGAACTCAACGTTGATTGTTGCACGGCGGATACCAGCAACTAATTCTTCTTGAGTGATTTCTTCACCTTCAAGATATTTCATCATTAGTTCTTCGTCTGTTTCAGCAACAGCTTCGACTAATTTTTCACGCCATTCTTGTGCTTGTTCTGCATATTCTTCAGGGATTTCAGTTTCTTGGATGTCTGTGCCTAGATCGTTTGTGTAGATCTCTGCTTTCATCGTTACCAAGTCAATGATACCTGTGAAGTTATCTTCAGAACCGATTGGCAATTGGATTGGATGCGCGTTCGCTTGTAAGCGATCGTGCAATGATTTTACTGAGTATAAGAAGTCTGCACCGATTTTATCCATTTTGTTACAGAATACGATACGAGGCACTCGGTACTCAGTTGCTTGACGCCAAACAGTTTCTGTTTGAGGTTCAACACCTGATTGTGCATCAAGTACAGTTACAGCACCATCCAATACACGTAGAGAACGTTGAACTTCGATTGTGAAGTCTACGTGTCCTGGTGTATCGATGATATTTACGCGGTAACCTTTCCACTGCGCAGTAGTGGCAGCAGATGTAATTGTGATACCACGTTCTTGTTCTTGCTCCATCCAGTCCATCTGTGAAGCTCCTTCGTGAGTTTCACCGATTTTATGGATTTTACCAGTATAGTACAAGATACGCTCTGTTGTTGTAGTTTTACCTGCATCAACGTGAGCCATGATACCAATATTACGAGTTTTTTCTAGCGAAAATTCTCTTGCCATTTTCTTACTCCTCTCTTTATTTAAATCGATTGTAAATTGACTTTCTGCTGCGGGGTTAGCCGACAGACAGAGAGGATCTTACCAACGATAATGAGCAAATGCGCGGTTCGCGTCTGCCATTTTGTGTGTGTCTTCGCGTTTTTTAACAGAAGCTCCAGTGTTGTTTGCAGCGTCCATGATTTCTTTCGCTAAGCGTTCTTCCATTGTGTGTTCACCGCGCAAGCGAGCGTAGTTAACTACCCAACGTAGCGCTAAAGTCGTACGACGTTCAGGGCGAACTTCAACTGGTACTTGATAGTTTGAACCCCCAACACGACGTGCTTTAACTTCAAGAACAGGCATAACATTGTTCATTGCTTGTTCAAACACTTCTAATGGATCGTTACCTGTAGATTCTTTGATCAAATCAAAGGCATTATAGATAATATTAGCAGCAACACCGCGTTTTCCGTCAACCATTACACGGTTGATCAAGCGAGTTACTAATTTTGAGTTATAAATAGGATCTGGTAAAACATCACGTTTTGCAACAGGACCTTTACGTGGCATCCGTAACTCCTCCTTCCGAAATATTCTTCATAGTTGATCGAACGACTATTATATAGTAAGTTCGAATTTCATTTGTAGTAAATAATTAAAATTAAGCTTTAGGTCTTTTCGTACCGTATTTAGAACGGCTTTGTTTACGATCGTTTACACCAGCAGTATCAAGTGCACCACGAACGATATGGTAACGTACCCCTGGTAAGTCTTTTACACGTCCACCGCGTAATAGTACCACGCTGTGTTCTTGTAAATTGTGACCAATCCCTGGGATATAAGCAGTAACTTCAATTAAGTTTGACAAACGAACACGAGCATATTTACGTAAAGCTGAGTTCGGTTTTTTAGGTGTCATTGTACCCACACGTGTAGCTACCCCACGTTTTTGAGGAGAGTTCACGTTTGTTTGAGTTTTCTTAAAGCTGTTATATCCTTTGTTCAAAGCAGGTGAATTAGATTTTTCCACCTTTGATTTACGAGGTTTACGTACTAATTGGTTAATTGTAGGCATTCCTAGTTCCTCCTTCCCACGATTCACATCTAGTTCCACACATCCAGGTGGTTCTTTTTTTGCGATAAAAAATAAATGCAAGTTATGCATCTTTATCAAATATGCTTTGATAAACAGTCAGCACGTCCCTAAACAGAGACCTGTAGATAAAGCACCTTGGTTAGAATATCATGGATAAAAAAGATTGTCAACCAAACATATACATTTTTTTCTGTCCCATAAAATTTCTGGTATGCTCCCTATCTTTTTCGCTGAAATCAAGCTAAAATAGCAAGTAAAGAGCTACAAAATTGCTGGAGGGATAGGAATGAACTTAAAACAATTAGTAGGTATCAAAGCAGCAGAATTTGTTGAAGACGGGATGATCGTTGGACTAGGAACTGGATCAACTGCTTATTATATGGTAGAAGAAATCGGACGTCGCATGCGTGAAGAAGGATTGAAAATCACTGGGGTCACTACTTCTAGCGGCACAAAAGCACAAGCAGAAGGCTTAGGTATCCCTTTGAAAAGTATCGATGAAGTTTCGATGGTCGATTTGACGATCGATGGTGCCGATGAGATCAGCGCGGATTTCCAAGGAATCAAAGGTGGCGGTGCTGCCCTATTGTTTGAAAAGATCGTTGCAACGTATTCCAAACAAACGATCTGGATCGTTGATGGGTCAAAAATGGTCGATCAATTAGGACGCTTCCCACTCCCTGTCGAAGTCATCCCTTATGGTTCTCAACAATTGATGCGTCTTTTTGAAGAAAAAAACTATCAACCTGTCTTACGCCAAACGGAAGCTGGAGAGACCGTATTAACAGATAGCGGTCATTATATTATTGACCTTCATTTAGAACGAATCGAAGACCCTGAAAAATTAGCGGCTTACTTGGATCAATTAGTCGGTGTGGTCGAACACGGCTTGTTTTTAAATATGGTTTCAAAGGTAGTCGTTGCCTCTGAAAATGGCGTGGATGTACTTGATACTCCCTTTCAAAAATAATGGTAAAGAGATTCGTTGAAAATACCTAAAAAAACTATCTTTTTCAGTTACTTTATGCTACATTTTTACTTGTCTCAAACACTTAGAAAACTTTGCTAGAAAGGAATCACCATGAAGATTATCGGTTATGCACGTACAACTATCAATGATGTCGATTTGACGGCTCAAATGCAAAAACTCTCTGATTTTGGTTGTCACGAAATTTTTCACGAAACTTATGGTCAAAAAGATACTTTATCTGACACAATTTGCTTAGAGAAAGTCATCGATAAAATGGAGCAAGGCGATACATTGGTTATTTGCCAACTTCACCATTTAGGAAAATCGACAAGACAATTAACAGAATTCACGAAATTATTCAAAGACCGTGGGTTACATCTAGTCAGCATCACAGAAAAAATCGATACTCGCGAACCTATGGGGACGGTCTACTTCCAGTTGATGGAAGGATTAGCTGAGATGGAGTGTGCATTGATCAAAGAACGCACACTGATTGGATTAGAAGAAGCACGTAAAAAAGGAAAAATCGGCGGTCGACCAAAAATCGATGCCAAAACAATCAAAAAAATTCGTCGACTTTACTATGAAAAGAAAGAAACGATCCAATTTATTTCTTCCAAATGCGGCGTTTCAGTCGGCACTTGCTACAAATACATCAATCTACCTGAAAAAGAGATTCAGCAATTATTCAACTAGTGAGCGAGTGGAATTTCGAGGATTTCATCATCTGATAGCTAGAAGCTACACCCACTCACCAAACAGAAATTATTTTACTTATTTATAAAAAAGGTTGTTAGACAAGTTTTATGAGCAAAGCTCTGTAATAACGCTTGTTTCACAGCCTTTTTTTTAGTTATCCTGTGACCTTTTGGACAAACTGCTTTCATTTTACAATGGAAATCTTATGAAAAACATTGTACAATAAGGCAGAACTGAAATTTTCAGAAATATCACTTATTTTTAAAAGGAGAGTTAAACATGCCAAAATTAGTTTTTTCTCGTCACGGTCTTAGCGAATGGAATGCATTGAACCAATTTACTGGTTGGGCTGATGTAAACCTAGCACCAGAAGGAATCGAAGAAGCAAAAGAAGGCGGACGTAAAATCAAAGAAGCTGGAATTGAATTTGATGTTGCTTATACTTCTGTATTAACTCGTGCTATCAAAACTTGTAACTTGATTTTAGAATACTCAGATCAACTTTGGGTACCACAAATCAAATCATGGCGCTTAAACGAACGTCATTATGGTAAATTACAAGGTCTAAATAAAAAAGAAACAGCAGAAAAATACGGTGACGAACAAGTTCACATCTGGCGTCGTTCATATGACACTCTTCCTCCATTAATGGAAGCAACTGATGAAGGTTCAGCAGCAAACGATCGTCGTTATGCAATGTTAGACAAACGCGACGTACCTGGTGGCGAAAACTTGAAAGTTACTTTAGAACGCGCATTGCCATTCTGGCAAGACGAAATTGCACCAGCTTTGTTAGACAACAAAACTGTCTTAGTTGCTGCACACGGTAACTCTTTACGCGCATTAGCAAAACACATCGAAGGAATCTCTGATGAAGACATCATGGATCTTGAAATCCCAACAGGTCAACCACTTGTTTATGAATTAAACGACGACTTGACTGTTATCAAAAAATACTACTTATAATAGATACTCTATTATAAGTAAGACAGCCTCATCATCTTTTATTATTATAAGAGATGATGGGGCTGTTTTTTTAGATATTGGGTGGATGCAGACTTCGCTGCTTAATACTAATGGTACTAAATTACATACTACCTATATGAATGTACTAGTAAAAATCGTTCGAAAGAAACAAAATTAACTAGAATTGGTTTAGTTGTTTACACATTAATTGGACCAGCGACAGCAAGAGAACAAATAGATTATACGAGCTATGTAACATAATAGCAGGGAATATATTGTTGGTTTTCACGTATAGATATGTTGTAGCTAAAGTCAAAAATAGAACTTGGACCATTGCGAATAGATTTCCACCATATGTAAAGCTATGCCCATAGAAAAAGAATCCTGTTGAAACCAAACCCAAAACTATTTTTAACCAACTAGAATCAGTTATACTCAAAAATAGGTAACGGTAAACTAATTCTTCTCTTATTGGGGCAATCACGATGACAGAAAATAGAACAACACTATCGAAATTTTGTGAGACTACTTCAAAACTGCCAAATACAAGTATCATATATATGAAATTCGTCACTAACAAAAGTAGCAAAGTGAATCCTACTTGTTTCATCATTGACAGATTCAGACCTTTTAAGGCTCGATTTAATTCGGGCATGCAAAGTACGTAAATAAATAGGATCATTAGCAAATTTAGACCCAATTGATTATTTTCTAATAGCATGAGAATGGCCTTACTTCTTATGATTCCAAAGTTTATTATAGAAAAAATGATTACCCATATAGTCAGAATGATACTTTTTTTTAGAGTTAGCTGAATTTTATCTGCCTTCATCTGAAACACCAATCAATCGGACGATTGGCCATCTTGCATTCTTCTTCATATCGCCCCTCCACATGATCATCTTACTATGTAAAAATACTGTTTATTGCTTTCACCACCAACTTTCTCAATCATCTCAAAATGCTAATCCTTACTTAATGATTATACCTTTTCTTTTTTTTAGTATAGCAAGATACCAGAAAAGTAAACTCATACGATAATTTTTATCCATACAATATTTACATGTTTTTCTAAATGATCGATTCGCAAAAATCACAAACGGATGTATTCCCCCACTACCCTTTCGTTATTCAAAAATAAAACAAACTGAGACCAACTCAACCATAATCCTTCTTATTTTACCACTTTTTTCTAAAAACGATGGTTATCTGGAAAAAAGCGGTTACATAAATGTTATTTTCCAGGTTATTATTAATTTGTGAGATACAAACAGATCAAATGATTGCATCTTACAAACGAAATAAAAAATAAAAAAATTCATATAGATAGAGGAGAGACAAGATGATCAAAAACAATTTAAAAACAATGATGGTAGCAGGTATGGTATTTTTGAGTTTAGGAGGATCTGTTTCAACATTCGCAACAAGTCTATCCACAACTGACTTAGTTAGCACAAGTAAACAGGCAATTGAACAAGAGCTATATATCCATAATGGGAACTTTGATGCAGGGTTTGATCGTTGGATCGTTAGTGACCCAGCCACAAATAATCCAACACTTCAAACAGTTAATGGAAATAACTTTGCATTAGCAAAAAATGGCGAAAACGTTCACCAGTATGTCACACTAAAACCAAATACGACTTATACATTTAGTTATGATGTTGCCGCAAGCGAATCTTCTCCAGGTCGTGTTGAATTAGGAATCATGACTCATGGTGTAGGGTTTGATGTATTAGAACGTAGTGAACATAATAATGAGGACTGGGAACGTGGCAAACTTACATTTACGACGCCAGACGCTGAAAATACATACCTTGTGCGCTTTGCTTCTACATGGAATGGGTGGGCGACATATGACAATATCGAAGTTACGACTGAGTCAGACGTGACGGAAACAAGATTGCTGTCTGTAGGAAGAGAAGGAAGCCGAGCGCTTGCTTATTTAACATTGACACCTGAACGTTTTAACAGTCGAGAAAGATTAATGGTTACTGTTAATGGAAGATATCTTTTTGAAACATATAATGGAACCAACTACTATTCTTCTAGAAGAACAGTTGATGGAAACATCCAAGTACGACAAACTATTGCTGGTACTTCAGGTCAAGTCATCCGAGTTTATAGAGTACCTGGGCATCCAGGACAAAGCACAACAGGACGAGTATTATTAGAATCACTGACTTTAGATACTGATATTTAATTTTCAAATAATTAGCAACTACTGTTGATAGCAAACCTAACTTTTTTGGACTAGAAAGAAACTTTCTTCTTTCTAGTCTTTTTAAATTGTTAAAAAAATGACTGCCAATTTCTCTTAAAAGAAAGTTAGGCAGTCATTTTTTCTTGCTATTTAACTCTTATTTACCCTTGAATCGCTGTTTCCAATCCAACTTCGATCATATCATTGAATGTTGTTTGGCGTTCGCTGGCTGTTGTTTCTTCGCCTGTGATCAGATGGTCACTGACTGTCATGATTGCTAGTGTCTGTACTTTGTATTTTGCACCTAGATAGTACAGCGCAGCAGCTTCCATTTCAACGCCCATCACGCCAAGTTCTGCTAACTTGAATGTTTCTGTCAAATCGTCTTTGTAGAAAGAATCTTCTGATAGCACGTTACCAACGTGGGTAGTAAAGCCTTTTTCTTTTGCCACTTCGTATGCTTTTAACAACAAGTCAAAATCACAGATTGGTGGGAAGTGGAATGCATTGAAATTCTTTTCGATCATAGAAGAACTTGTCGCAGCTCCTTGTGCTAATACTAGGTCACGAACGTGTACGTCTTTTGACAAGGCACCGCATGTTCCTACACGAATCAATTTTTTTACATCATAGGAATTTACCAACTCATGGGCATAGATCATCGCTGATGGCATCCCCATCCCTGTTCCTTGAACAGAGACTCTTTCTCCTTTATACGTTCCAGTATACCCAAGCATACCGCGTACTTGGTTGTAACAAACCGGATTCTCTAAAAAAGTTTCTGCAATATATTTTGCTCTTAGTGGATCTCCAGGAAGTAAAATCTTATCTGCAATCTCTCCTGGCTTTGCTTCAATATGAACACTCATTTTCAAACCTCGCAATCAATTTTTTATAGTAAAGAAAGTGTTTCTTTGATCAATGATTTAAATGTTTGTTTGACTCTCTCAGTTGTTTCAACGACTTCTTCGTGATTCAAGTTCGCTTGCATACCCGCAGCCAAGTTGGTGATACAAGAGATACCTAAGACTTTCAAACCGCTATGTGCTGCAACAATGACTTCTGGTACAGTCGACATACCGACTGCGTCTGCCCCCATCACTCGAGACATCCGAATCTCAGCTGGTGTTTCGTACGTTGGACCAGAATAACCCATATACACACCTTCTTTTAATTCTACATCTAATGAGGCCGCTGCTGCTTTTGCAATTTCACGATAGGCTTTTGTATAGGCTTCACTCATATCAGGGAAACGAGGCCCCATTTCTTCTTCATTTGGTCCAATCAATGGATTTTGGCCTGTAAAGTTGATATGATCGGTGATCAACATCAAATCTCCTGGTGCAAATGATTCATTCACTCCACCACACGCATTCGTCACGACAACTGAATGAGCGTCTAATGCAGCCATTACACGTACTGGATAAGTGACGGTTTGCATGGAATGACCTTCATAAAAATGGAAGCGTCCTTGCATCGCCAATACTTTTTTCCCTGAAAGGGTCCCGTAGACAAGCTGTCCTGCATGCCCAACAACTGTCGAAGTTGGGAAGAAAGGAATCTTGTCATAAGGAATCACGATTGCTTCTTCGATTTCTTCTGCTAATTCTCCTAAGCCTGAACCGAGGATCATCCCGAAATCGATGGTGCCTACCCCTTTACTTTTGATAAACGCTGTCGTTTCTTGTAACATCTCATTTAATTTCATTGTTTTTCTCCTATATATAAAATTTTGATTGTTCGATCTTACATAATAAAGCCAATGATGATTCACAAGTGGATGCTGCTGTTGCTTATTTCAATAATTTCAAGAAGCTTTCGCCATTTTCAGTAGCTGCTACGTCAAAGTTTTCGGCAATCGTTGCAGAGATATCCGCATAATAGCCTTGTGGTAAACTGCCTTGCTCGTTCATCTGTTTACTATAAGCAAGTAGCGGCACGTATTCCCGAGTATGATCAGTACCAGTAAAGGTCGGATCATTCCCATGGTCAGCGGTGATCAACAATAAGTCATCGTCTGCCATTGCATCGAATAATTCTGGAAGACGCAAGTCAAAATCTTCGATCGCACGCGCGTAACCAACCACATCTCGGCGGTGACCGTATAACGCATCAAAGTCAACTAAGTTAGTGAAACTCAAACCAGTGAAGTCTTGTTTCATCACGTTCAATAATTGATCGACGCCATCCATATTACTCTTCGTACGAACAGAGTCAGTGATGCCTTGACCATTGAAAATATCATTGATCTTACCTACCGCGATGACATCTTTGCCTGCTTCTTTCAATGAGTCTAAAACTGTATGACCAAATGGATCTAATGCGTAATCGTGACGGTTGCTTGTTCGTGTAAAGTTGCCGGGTTCTCCCACATACGGGCGTGCAATGATTCGACCGATCATATAAGGATCATCTTTTGTAATCTCACGAACATATTCACAAATTCGATACAGTTCTTCTAAAGGAATAATTTCTTCATGTGCAGCAATTTGTAATACTGGATCAGCTGACGTATAAACGATCAAGTCACCTGTTTTCATTTGATGCTCACCAAAGTCGTCAATGACGGCTGTTCCGCTATACGGTTCATTACAAACGATTTTACGTCCAGAGAAGTCTTCGATTTTCTTCAGTAATTCGTCGGGGAAGCCGTTTGGAAAAACACGAAATGGCGTTTTGATATTCAAACCCATGATTTCCCAGTGACCAGTCATTGTGTCTTTACCGACAGAAACTTCTTCTAATTTCGTTGCATAGCCTTGGTGGTCTTCTATCGCTTGAACACCTTCTAATGGACGGATCGTCCCTAATCCAAGTTGCTCCAAATTCGGTATCGTCAACCCAGCTTCTTTGGCAATATGACCTAACGTATCCGAGCCTTTATCTCCGAATTTTTCAGCATCAGGTGCTTCTCCGATTCCGACTGAATCCATGACGATCAAATGTACGCGTTTAAACATGAGTATTCCTTCTTTCTATTTATTTTCTTTATAAAGTAAAAAGGGCGAGACGAAAAAAACTTCCCGTAACCCGCCCTTTTTAATCACTAAACGATTATTTGGATTTTATATAATTCTTACCGTTTGCTTTTGGTCCAGATGCTTTACCTAAGAACGCCACTAAAACGATGATCGTCAATAGATAAGGCGCAATTTGTAGTAACACTGGTGGAATCGATGAGATTACTGGTAATTGCGCACCGATAATACTTAAACTTTGCGCAAATCCAAAGAATAATGAAGCGCCCATCGCACCTAAAGGATTCCATTTACCAAAAATCATGGCAGCCATCGAGATGAACCCTTGACCGACAATCGTTCCTGCTGAAAAGTTCCCAGAGATTGATTGAGCAAAAACAGCACCACCCATTCCTCCAAGAAGACCAGAAATCATTACACCTGAATAGCGCATCGCGTAAACATTGATTCCTAATGTATCCGCAGCTTGCGGATTTTCCCCAACAGAACGTAAACGTAAACCAAATTTTGTTTTGAAGATAATGAACCATGCAATAACAGCAATCAAAATTGCACAATATGCTGGTAGAAATGTACTTCTAAAGAAAATTTGTCCAATTACTGGAATATCTGCCAACCCAGGGAATGAAAAGTAACCTAAGTTTTGTGAGATATTGTCTGTTTGACCTTTACCATACCACGCTTTGATCAAAAATACACCTAAAGCAGGTGCCATCAAATTGATGACCGTTCCACTGATGATATGATCTGCTCGTAAGCTGACTGTAGCGACTGCATGAATCAATGAAAAGAGGACACCGACCACACCGCCGACTAAAATAGCGATCCAAGGAGTCATTGAGCCTAGGGTATCACTCATCGTCAAGTTAAAGACGACTGCACTAAACGCACCCATTACCATAATGCCTTCTAACCCAACGTTGACGATTCCGCTTCGTTCAGAAAACGTTCCGCCTAATGAAGTTAAGATCAACGGTGTCGAATAAACGAGTGTCGATGTAAGGATCAAAGAGATCAGTTCTACTGTTGACATTACAGCTCTCCTCCTTCTTGATTTTGATGATTCGGTTCCGTTTCAATCGTTGCAACGATCTCTTCTTGTTTTTTCCCTTGGAAGAATTTCGCCATAAGGAAACGAATCAAGAAGTTGATACCAACGAAGAAGATGATCAAGGCAATCGACACGTTGACGATCTCAAACGGTACACCAGCACCTGTTTGCATCCCCAATCCACCAATTTTTAGAACACTGAATAATAGCGCAGATAGTAAAATACCGATGGCAGAGCCAGAACCTAATAATGAAACGGCCATACCGTCAAAACCAATGGATAGAGAAGTCGTTTGGACAAAGAAGTTTTGATACGTTCCTAGACCTTCTACCACACCACCTAAGCCAGCTAAACCACCAGAAATGACCATTGATAAGATAATTGTTCGTTTACTGCTCATCCCTGCATATTCAGAGGCAAAAGGATTCAATCCAACGGAACGGATCTCAAATCCTAATGTTGTTTTCTTCATAACGATCCATACCACTACTAACGCGATCAACGCCAAGAACAGTCCACCATTCACGCGGGAACCGCCAAACATCTGGGTCAACCAAGGAATACGTAACGAAGCATTCTGACTGATCATATTTGAAGAGTCTAAACTAGAACGATAAGATTCCGGCATAACTTCATGAAGTGTATACGTACTTAAATAAAGCAAAATATAGTTCATCATGATCGTCACGATTACTTCACTTGTGCCGAAGAACGCTCGCAACAATCCTGGAATCGCTGCAGCCATGGCTCCAGCAAGTGCGCCTAAGATCACACACATTGGTAACAAAATAGCTTTGGGTAAATCAGGAAACGCTAATGCAGTCCAGATACTCACGATCCAACCACACAATGCTTGCCCAGAAAGCCCGATATTAAAGAATCCAGCTGAATTGGCAACAGAAAAACCTAATGCTGTAAAAATCAAAGGAGTTGCTTCTCTTAATGTTTCACCGATACTTCTTTGAGAACCTAACGAAGCATTCAACATCGAAGAATATCCTTGAATTGGATGGTAACCAAAGGCAACCATCAAAATCGCACCTAAAATCAAACCTAAAATAACTGAAAATATAGGTACTAGCAGATTACGAAACCTTTCGCTACGATCATTCATGTGCGTCACCCACCTTTTCTAACTCTCTTCGTGCTTCTTCTAAAGTATAGCCCGCCATCAATAGACCTAGCTCATTTTCAGATGTTTCTTTTGGATCAACGATCCCTACGATTTTTCCTTCATGGATTACCGCAATACGATCTGACACATTTAAAATTTCTTCTAATTCAAAACTGATCAATAAGACTGCTTTGAATTTATCCCGTTGTTCAATCAAGCGTTTATGAATAAACTCGATCGCCCCAACATCTAACCCACGTGTCGGATTCGCAACGATCAATAGATCAGGGTCACGATCGATTTCACGTGCAATGATGGCTTTTTGTTGATTCCCACCGGATAATGCTTTCGCTGGTACTAATTCGCTCGTCGTTCGTACATCGTACTCATCGATCAAGTCTCTGGCATGTTCATTCATCACGCCGTAATTCAATAAGCCATTTTTGCTATATGGTTTTTGATAGTACGTTTGCATCGCAATATTTTCAGATAAAGTCATATCAAGGACTAAGCCATATTTATGACGATCCTCCGGTACATGTCCTAGCCCAGCTTCTGTGATTTTACGTGGTTTTTTATTTGTCACGTCTTCGTCTTTCAGGCGAACCGTGCCACTTTCCACTTTACGTAAACCGGTCAACGCTTGGATCAATTCCGACTGTCCATTGCCATCGATACCAGCTATCCCCAACACTTCACCTGCTCGCACTTCTAAGCTCAAGTCTTTTACCGCTTCTAATCCACGGTTTTCTTTGACTACAAGATTTTCGACAGAAAGTACGACTTCTTGCGGACGTGCTTCTTTTTTCATTGTTTTGAATGAAACGGTTCTTCCGACCATCATATCAGCTAACTGCTGAGAAGAAACATCTTTCACATTGACAGTTCCGATACCTTGTCCACGTCGGATAACGGTACAACGATCAGCAACTGCTTTGATTTCATCTAATTTATGTGTGATCAAAATGATCGATTTTCCTTCTTTAACTAATTCTTTCATGATCACGATCAATTCATCGATTTCTTGCGGCGTCAATACAGCTGTCGGCTCGTCAAAAATCAATACATCTGCACCACGATAGAGTGTTTTCAAAATCTCAACACGTTGTTCCATACCGACAGAAATATCACGAACGTATGCATCTGGATTCACTGCTAAGCCATATTGTTCAGACAATCGTTTGATTTCTTCACGGGCTTTTTTGCGATTCAAGATACCGCCTGCACTTGGCTCACTTCCCAATACGATATTTTCTGTTACTGTGAATGCATCGACTAACATAAAGTGTTGATGCACCATTCCGATCCCTAATTGATTCGCTTTCGTTGGGCTCGTGATGTTTACTTCTTTGCCGTGCATCAAAATCTCACCAGATGTTGGCTCTAAAAGACCTGATAAAACATTCATTAACGTTGATTTACCTGCACCATTTTCACCAAGCAAGGCATGGATTTCTCCTGCTTTTACTTGAAGGTTGATGTTGTCATTTGCTTTGAAAGTACCGAATTGTTTCGTGATATTTCGCATTTCGATGACAATATTTTCTTGATCCACATTTTTCACATCCTAACAATTTATATCCAGGCGACATTGTCTAAAAAATAAAAGGGACGATCATATTCGTTCACAAAAACGCCTACGATCGAATAACCAAAATCCAAGGAGTTCAGCTACTTGAAACGAGTTGTTCCCTTATCCAAATCGGGGTAGCTAACAACTTGAATAAAAAAACAACAATAGATAATAACTAAACGATAGCCCTGTTAAACAATTGTCCAACAAGGCTATAGAAATGGAATTTATTAGCTTTCAGGAGTTTCTGGAACTTCGATATCGCCTGAAATGATTTTTTCTTTCGCTTCGTCTACTGCTTTTTTCGCTTCATCAGAAAGTTGTCCTTCAGTGATACCTACACCGTCTTCTTTCAAACCATAAACAGTGTGTTCGCCACCAGGGAAATTACCATCTGCTGATTGTTGCGCTAAATCTTTTACAACTGTTCCTACACCTTTAAGTGTTGATGTCAATGTGAAGTTCTTGTCTTCACCATCTAATGTGTAGTTACCTTCGTCAGATTGGTCACGGTCAACACCAATTACCCAAACTTTTTTGTCGCCTGATTCATTCAATGATTTTGCTTCTTGGAAGACACCGTTACCGGTACCACCTGAAGCATGGAAAATGATGTCGGCATTTTGTGCGTACATACCTTGTGCAATTGAACGTCCTTTATCTGGAGCTGAGAAGTCACCAGCGTATTGGTTCAATACTTCGATTTCTTTGTTCAACGCTTCAGCGCCGGCTTTCACACCTGCATTGAAACCAGCTTCAAAGCGGTCGATTACTTCACCTTTAACTCCACCGATAAAGCCAACAACATTTGTTTCAGTTGTGTAAGCTGCTGCGATTCCTGCAAGGTAAGAAGCTTCGTTGTCTTTAAATGTTGCTGAAACTACGTTGTCTTTTCCTTCAATGACATCATCAATGATCGCAAAATTTGTTTCAGGATTACTTGTTGCTTGTTCTTCGATCGCTGGTTTTAATTTAAACCCGATCCCAAAAATTGTTTTGAAGCCTGCGTTCAACGCTTGATCGATATTTGGGATATAATCTGATTCATTTGATGATTGGAAATATTGGAAGCCGTCATTTCCGCGAGACAAGCCTTGTTCTTTACCCCAATCTTCTAACCCTTCCCAAGCTGACTGGTTGAATGAACGGTCATCGACGCCACCAGTATCTGTAATCAATGCTGCAGTTGCTGTTCCTGATGCACTGTTTCCACCTGTTGAATCAGTAGAATCTGAACCGCCGTTACCGCATGCGCTTAAAAGTAAGCCGGCTGATAGTGCGATAGCACCTAAACCAAATAATTTTGCTTTTTTCATTTCTGTAAAGCCCCCTAAAGTAGTTGTTTTTTCAACAGTCAGCTGACTGAATTGAACATAGTTTATAAATCTTTTTCTGAAAATGCGTAAGGTAATAACTCTCTCACGGTCATTGTTTTCGTCACACCGTGGTCGCCTACCAACGTGACTGGCATCTCTGCGTCACAAAATTCTGCCATGACTTGGCGACAGGCGCCACATGGAGAAATTGGCTCAGGCGTGTGTCCTGCAACGACTAGATGAGCAAAATCCATTTCTTTTTCGGATACTGCCTTAAAAAATGCGGTACGTTCTGCGCAATTCGTTAAACCAAATGACGCATTTTCGATATTCAATCCTTGATAGGTTTTCCCAGAGGCTGTCACTAAACAAGCACCGACTGGAAATTTGGAGTAAGGAACATACGCTTTATCCAAAGCGTCGATCGCGATATCGATCCATTCTTGTTTGATTTCTGACATCTTTTTCTCCTTAGAAATTAATAGCCTTCGCCAGTTGAACCGGACATGATTGCTACACCTGCACTTGTGCCGATTCTTGTCGCACCAGCTTCGACCATCGCAACAGCTTCCGCTTCATTATGGATACCGCCAGAAGCTTTGACACCCATCTCTGGCCCAACCGTTTCACGCATCAAGCGAATATCTTCCACTCTTGCTCCACCTGTTGAGAACCCAGTAGAAGTCTTCACAAAATCAGCGCCCGCAGCTTTCGCCAATTCGCAAGCTTTGATGATCTCTGCTTGTTCCAACAATGCTGTTTCGATAATCACTTTCACTAACGCGCGATCTTTTGCTGCTTCAACTACTGCTTCGATATCCTTTTTCACGACATCGTCTTGCTCAGATTTCAATGCACCGATATTGATGACCATATCTACTTCATCCGCACCATTTTCAATCGCATTCGCTGTTTCAAATGCCTTTGTTTCAGCTGTGTTCGCTCCCAAAGGAAAACCGATTACGGTACAAACGGCAACTGGCTCACCTTTTAATTCTTCTTTTGCTAAGGCAACCCATGTTGGATTAATACATACTGAATAGAAATGATGTTTTTTTGCTTCCTCAATAATACGCATTACATCAGCCTTTGTAGCATCTGCTTTTAGAATTGTGTGGTCGATCATTCGATTTAATTCCATGTCTCTTCTCCTTCTACTCTGTGATAATGTCGTGTATCAATATTGGCTTCTCAGCCTTATTTCCAATTTCAATATTTTTATATAATAAGTCGATCACTGAAGAGATTTCTTCTTCATTACTGTAGATCGTCAATAAGGATTCCCCTTCTTCTATCTTGTCGCCGATTTTTTTATTCAATCGCAACCCTACAGCATGGTCGATCGAGTCTTCTTTCGTTTTACGTCCTGCACCAAGCATCATTGCCGCGATCCCTAATTCGTTCGCTACGATTTTTGTAACGACACCTGACGCTTTTGCCGGCAATTCATAGGTATAACGAGCAGTCAACAAACGTTCTGGTTGATCGACGATCGTCGGGTCTCCCCCTTGGTTTTTGATCATCTCTTTGAATTTCGCCAAAGCTTTTCCAGATTCAAGCGCTTCTTTAAGCAACGCACGTGCCTCTTCGATCGTTGTTGCTTTACCTGCTAGCACAACCATTTGACTACCTAAAGCATAGCACATTTCGACTAAATCTTCCGGTCCGTTCCCCTGAAGTGTCTCGATTGCTTCAACGACTTCTAAGCTATTGCCGATTGCTTCGCCCAACGGTTCAGACATATCAGAAATCACTGCCACTGTTTGGCGATCCGCCAACTTGCCGATTCTTGTCATGGTCTTCGCCAAACGTCTCGCATCATCAATATTTTTCATGAAGGCACCGTCACCTGTAGTCACATCCAACACGATCGCATCCGCACCCGCAGCAATTTTCTTACTCATGATCGAGCTAGCGATCAATGGGATCGAGTTAACCGTTGCGGTCACATCACGCAAGGCATATAATTTTTTATCTGCTGGAGCAAGATTACCTGATTGCCCAATGACAGCGACTTTGCTTTCATTCACCGTACGTATAAATTCTTCGTCAGACAGCTCGATACGAAATCCAGGAATAGCTTCCAATTTGTCTAATGTACCGCCTGTATAACCAAGCCCACGTCCTGACATTTTTGCCACTGTGGCGCCAACACTTGCTACTAAAGGTGCTAAGATCAATGTAGTAGTATCTCCCACGCCTCCGGTAGAATGTTTGTCGACTTTTATTCCTTCTAATGAACTTAAATCGATCACATCGCCAGAATGAGCGATTGCTAATGTTAGCTCAGTAATTTCTTCATCGGTCATATCTTGATAAAAGATAGCCATCAATAATGCACTGATTTGATAATCAGGGATTTTATCATTTGTGTAATTCGTGATAATGTACGAGATTTCTTCCTTAGATAACTGGTGCCCATCTCTCTTTTTTTCAATCAAATCGACCATCCGCATGACGTAATCCTCCTCGTCTTCATTCGGTATTATACAGGAAATTCGGAAAAGGTAAACCACTTTAGTAAACCGGTTTACTAGTTTCTCGCATTGTATCTTACCAGCTTTGTAAACACTTACATAAGCAATATAACGCCCAACTAGACCTTTGTCAATGTTTTTACGCTCTCACGAATAATTAATTTTGTTTCGAATACTTTGTTCGGAACTTTTCTTTGTGGAAATTCAATCGTATCAATCAAAAAGCGAGCCGCATAAAAACCGATATCAAAACTTGGTTGTTTGACCGTTGTCAGCTTAGGGATCATATACTCAGACAATTTTAATCCATCAAAGCCAATCACTGAAATATCTTCTGGAATACGCTTGCCCATCTCATGGATGGCTTGGTAACAACCGATTGCCATTGCATCGTTCCCACAAAATACCGCCGTTACATCTTTGTGACGTAACAAACGCTTACTTGCTTCATATCCACCTTGAACAGTCAGGTCGCCTTCTTCGACAAACTTCCCGTTAAACGCTAACTCATGATCTTTCAGCGCATGACGATAACCGTTAAATCGCTCCTCTAATTGATAATACCCAGTTGTTTCCTTTAGCATACCAATTTTCGTATGACCGTTTTTGATCAACAATGAGACTGCTTGATAAGCGCCTTCATATTCTTTCACGATCAAACGACCATTATCCCGACGATTCAATCCACGATCGATCAGGATGATCGGCATATTGTTATAAAAACCACTATCCAGTGCATACTCTTGGGGCAACACATTTGGCGTAGCCAGTAACAAGCCATCCACCGCTCGATGAGAAAGCTCTCTCAAGTATTTCAACTCATTTTCTTGACTATGTCTGGAGTTACAAAGAATGATGACATATCCAAGTGGATTCAAATAGCTTTCGACTCCTTCGATCACTTTTGAAAAGAAGAAATCCGTCACATCTGGCACGATCATGCCAATTGTTTTTGAGTGACGATTGATCACATTAGAAGCAAAATAATCTGGTTTATAATGATGCTCGTTCACGATCGCTAATACTTTTTTTCGTGTCTTTTCACTAAAACGACTACCTTTATTGTTTAAGATTTGTGACACAGTCGTCACTGAAACCCCCGCCATCTCAGCAATATCCCGAATTGTCAGTTTCACCTTTGTTCCCCCTTTTTATATGTAAATTCCTTAACAGTGTACCAAATGGTTTTCGAAATGGATAGAGGAAAAAAGGGCTTGTCCAAAAGTAAATCAGTAACCTATAACTATTTGCTAGGTAAACTTGATAAACGACGTGTTCTTTTTCAAGGTTACCTCTCACTTTCCGTCAGTTAACTTTATTTGCCTTCCTCCAATGACTCAACCACTTGATATAGGTGCGAATCATGCACACTGGCCCACACACCCTTTTGCAAATTGTAACCATACAATAAAACACCAATTAAACTCAATATTTCTGAGCTAATTGGTGTTTTGACATCCTGGTACACTTAATCGGTCAAAGAACAACCGATAACAATCAGTTTATTTGATGTAATGTCATAAATTGTCCAAAAGAAAGTACCCATCCATTCCCTACCCGCAGAAAAATAATTCGACCAATTATCATTCCACTTGTATATCGTTAACGCAGTTTTATCAGGGAATAATACATCATTCCAAAAAAGAAAATCTGCTTCATCCCCAATATTAGAATACAGAGAATCAAGAAATGTTTGAGCGTAACCAGAAACATAGTTGTTTTTATCTGTTTTTTCAACTGAAAAGAAAGCATCTGCCTCTATCGGTTTCCCATACATTAACTCTGGATTCACTGCATATATCAATTTGATCGGATCGTGTATGATAGGTAAATCATCAAAGTAACGTAAATCTGTATAGAGAATCCCTGGAACACCTCTTTCATCATTCTTCACTTTGATGAATTCGAGGGCAGCTTTACGATGACTGGAATATCCACGATAATCTGTTTCTTCAAAAAAAACATAATCGAGCCCAAGCCTAGATCTTGGAAATTTTTTTGAACAAAGCTTCTTTTCAAACTGACACGTCTCCTCTTTTAAATATTTCATTTGTTCCTCCTCATTCATTTTAACCTCGATGCCCCACATACCGTAAATCTTTTTCTTGTTGGATCATAAATCGTCCACAGATACGCTCCTTTTTCGGAATGTTTTCCATAAGCAAAATAATCTGACCATATGTTGTTCCATTGGTAAATGACTAATGTTTCTTTCCTAGGAAACAAGTAATCATTTAGTTCAATGAAATCTTTCTTGCCTCCTCTATAGAAAAAAGGAATTTTAAAAAAAGCGTAGGCATAATCTGAAATATATTGACCTTTCAAGTTACTATATGTAGAAAAAAAAGCATCAAATGGAATCCTTTTGGCTTCCATTACATTAGGATTTATGGAATAAGGTGCTGTTATATTGACTGGGAAATCAAGTTTATCTGTATACTCAATTCGATCATGCCCTCGTCTCTCATTGATGGATGTAACAAATGCCAGAGCTGCTTTTCTATGGCTTTCGTATCCTTGATGATTCTTTTCTTGGAAAAATACATAGTTGATCGCTACATCTTTCATCCAAATATTTTTTTCAACCATGGTCAATACAAAGCGATTCGTCTCCTTATCCAATAATTTCATATGGCTCCTCCTCTACTAGCGGAATGTAAATGACAGTTATACGTTTTTGTTGTGGATCGTATACTGTGAATAAGCGATTTCCTTTATGCCTTCTACCCATACAAAAAAATGTCGACCAATCATCATTCCATTCTCTAATAACTAAGCGCTCTTGTTCTGGAAATAATTCTTTATTTAAGCGATAAAAATCCTTCTCTTCACTAGAACGATCCCCTCTACCATAAAGAAAACCATGAGTATAATGTCCATAATCACCAAAAAAATCGCTGTAGCTAAGGTTAGATCCTCGCATCAACGCAGGATTGACTAAAATCGGGTACTGCTCTAGGTGATCAAATGATAAAAGTTCGCTGAAAATGATATTATTTGTTGAACGGCTATCTTTTTTGTAGGAATGATGATCCTTATTATTCAAAAATTGCAAAATTGCTTGTTTATGACTCTCTTCTTCTTGATAATTCGTCACACGAAAAAAAGCATGATCCAAATATAGAATTTGGTACTTTCCCATTCTATTGCTCCATTTATGGATAAGTTTTTCCATTTCTTCTTCGTTTAAAAACTCCATTCTCTTTCCTCCTCCATTACTTCTTAACTAACTTCCCGCTGTAACTCTCAAAAAATGGTTAACATATTTTTATCATTATAAAAACTCCAGCATACGCATCCTAGCCCCACAAACACCCTTGAAATTGCTCTTTAGATTTCGATTTTGAGCGCCATTCACCTGTCGTTTGCACGGTGTCCATAATCAAGCACCTATCCCAACAACGATAATTTGTTATTTTAAAAGAAGCAAAACTCAAATATAATATCTTTTTTCAAGTTAATTTTAAAACGACAAAAACTCATAAGCAAGTTATTTTATTTCCATATTTTTTATTTTTTGTTTCTTGTTTTTTACTTTCTTTGTATTCTAGTTCCTCTCACATACCCATTTACCAGCTTCCTGTAAGAATAAACAAAACAGCCAAAGAAATGACTACTCATTCCTTTGACTGTTTCTTTGTTTTTATGCGATTATTTTTAATCTTCTTTCACGCTTCGGATAATATAATATCCTTTATCTTTGATCACGATTTCTGCGTTACCAAATGTTTCCTGCATTTTCTTTTGCGCGCTAGGTGCGCCTTGTTTTTTCTGAATGACGATCGTTAAAGTACCACCTGTACGCAAACGGGCATAGGCACCAGTCAGGATTTCATGTACGACTTTTTTGCCTGCACGGATCGGCGGATTGCTGACGATTGCAGCATAGTCTGTTTCTGCCACCTCATCATAAATGTTTGACTGGTAGATCGCTACATTTTTGATTTGATTGCGCTTCGCATTTCCTTGTGCTAAGTCCACCGCTCGAGCATTGATGTCTACCATCTCCACAAAACGTTCACTCGCATATGCAAGAGAAAGCCCGATTGGACCATAGCCACAACCAACATCCAAAATTTTGCCTTCAGGTAACTGCGTCCATTCAAAGGCATCAATCAATACGCGTGAGCCATAGTCGACTGTTTCACGTGAAAACACGCCCGAGTCTGTTACGAACTGAAAGTTTTTTCCTCTTAACTCAAATGACCATTCATCAAACTCATGAGCAGTCTCTGGGTGTTCGGAATAATAATGATTCGTCATAGTTTCCATCCTTCTCATCTATTAGATGTTCATAGTCTATCGTGTTCCTTGAGAAGGTGCAAGCGAAATTGTGTTTCTTCGAGGGTGTGACAGAAGTGTCCAGCTTCGAGAAATAAGCCAGGAAACCCGAAAATTGTTCTTCAAATTTTTGGGTTTCCTGGCTTATTTCCGAAGGAGTTGCTTCTGGAACACCTTTTCTTCGGTTTTCTTTTATAAATAAAACCATTTAATCGCGATACGGAAGAAAAAACTTTTCTTAGCTGCTCACTCTTCTCCTTTTTCGGTATTTGCGTAATCTGTTTCGTGAAAGTAGAGAAAATATCAATAGAAGTCCCATAAACCCTACTATTATCGTTTTTAAGAAGACAAATATCTCCATGATATCTCTATTCATGAAACGCGCATGATTGACTATTACTTCCACTGCCCTTTATGATATGGATGAAAAAATAATCATATTAGGTGAGGTTACTCTGAAGAACATAGGTTATCGCTCGGAAATGTCGAGAGACAGTAACGAGTAAAGCAGGGATTGTCGGATTAAGGCTTTTCCAAGATAACTAGAACTTGTTTCTTACGTCTCAGAAAGCCAAAGCTCAATTAACGTGATTACAATTGCGCCTTACAATTGCAAATTACACTATCCAATGTTTATTTGAGTACGCCGCCCTTTATGTATTAAGGAGGCTTTTTTATGTTGTCAGTAAACCTCACGCCACCAAAAAATCAGTAGAAAACCGCTTTAAGTAAGCGTGTCTTATTCCACATTCTTTTGCTTTCCTAGGTGTGTTGATTCCCTTTCCTAGTTGAGATTCACTTCATCCATTGCAACCTATCAATCACTAGCCTTCGATCAAGAGTCTATAAATCATTGACTCGCATAAAAATCAACTAGCAACCGATAAAACTGTCATGTTTCATTTCCTATTAAAAGTAATAGTGATTCGTTTCACATTTATTAAGGAATGTTTAATCTCTATGCGCCCTGCTATATAACCCTTGTTTTTTAAAAAGGCGCATGAGAAATTTAGGGGGAGAATAAAATGTTAAAGGAGGCATAGGTGTATGTCGATCGAAAAATTAGAGTATTTCTATATGATTGCCCGTTTCAATAGTCTTTCACAAGCTTCAAAAGAGCTCCATGTCAGTATTTCCTCATTAAGTAGTTCGTTAAAAAGTTTAGAACAAGAAATCGGGACTGAACTATTCGAACGTCATGGCAAAAAAATCAAGTTGAGTAGCCATGGGAAATCGATTCTTCCTTCCGTAGAATTGATTTTGTCGGAAGCGAAGAAATTGAATATCTCATTAAATGAATCAGTGGACTATCCTTCTTTGCGTGTTGGCACAAGTGATGCATCGTTTATCTTTGAAGCAGACAAGTATCCAACTCATCATCAAAGCTTTACGATCGACTACCGCTATGTTCCTTCATTGGACTTATTGAATAAACTAAGCCAGAAAGAAATCGATTTTGCGATTACTTCTGCCACCTTAGATCACCCGAAATTTGTTCAAACAAGGTTGGCAACTTTAGAACTCAAAGTAGCAGTCAGTGAATATTTACTAAAACCAGATGGTGCATTGTCCACGGAGATACTTGAAGAATTACCTTTTATCTTTTTACTCGATCATGTCGAACATCAAGTGATCACAAAAAAAGTAGCACAACAGCTGACGAGCGAACCAAAATATATCGTTTGTCCAGATAGCTTAGGGGCAATGAAGATGATCACAGAAGGCAAAGGAATGTTATTAGTCAATCCCTTTGCACAAGAACTCTTAACCATTGAACCCGTTTGTTTTGTCTCTTTACCAACATTTCCGACCATTCATTTTTATCTTTATAAAAATAGTGAATCAAAAAACTTTTACTTCTATCCAGAAGTTGAAAAAGAAATCCAAGCAATCTTTACTCAAAAATGTCACAAAACTTTAGAAAGAACCTCGATAGAGAATCACCCCTCTTACTTGTCAAAACGATAAGCCTTACTGTCAAACTAAGACAAGGAACCAAAGATCAAAAATAAATGCAGGCAAGAAGCCAACACAGAAATATTTAACTTCATAAAATAAGTAAACATCCACGAAATCTACCCTTCAAAATTTTGTGGATGTTTCTTTTTTATTTACTGAAATCCCATCTATGCCCTCCCCGCCTTTCTGTTATGAAAAAAAACGAAATACTTATTCTTCCATCCTTTGATTTGAGAAAAACCAATGAGTTTCTCGCCTAAGTGGTAGGGTTTGATGCTCTTTTATGTTAAAATAGGTCCATTGATGGGAGAATCCAGGAGGCTATGTATGAATGATCCAATGAATTATTACCGTGTGGCAAGAGAAGAGTGGCGCGAATTTTACCGAAATGGTCAAGCTCCATTGACACAAGATGAACTAAATAGTATAAAAAGTTTGAACGACCGTATTTCCATGCAAGATGTTCGCGACATCTATGTACCACTTGCACACTTGATCTTTCTTCATATGAAAGAGTTTGAATCCCTCTCTCTGAGCAAAGGGTTATTCCTACACAAGTACGTCCAAGTTCCACCGTTTATCATTGGGATTGCCGGAAGTGTCGCAGTTGGTAAAAGTACGACTGCACGCTTGTTACAAATGATCTTATCTCGGACATTCAAACGAAGAAATGTCCAGTTGATCACCACCGACGGCTTCTTGTATCCGAATAAAGTCTTAAAAGAACGTGGCATCATGGATCGGAAAGGATTTCCAGAAAGCTATGACATGGAAATGCTGATCGACTTTCTTAACCAAGTAAAATCTGGTCAAGAAACAACAAAAGTACCGGTCTATTCCCACGATGTTTATGATATTATTCCCGATGAATATGAACTGATCCAACAACCGGACATTTTGATCGTCGAAGGAATCAATACGCTCCAACTGCCAGCCAATCAACAAATTTACGTCAGTGATTTTTTTGATTTCTCTGTTTATGTGGATGCAGATTCTGAATTGATCGAAAAATGGTATTTGGATCGCTTTGGTGCGTTACTTGATACAGCTTTTCAACATCCACAAAACTATTACTATCAATTTGCCATTGGCAATCGTGAAGATGCATTCAAAATGGCAAGAGATGTATGGAAAAATGTGAATTTGAAGAATTTAAACGAATATATCTTGCCTACTCGTGGAAGAGCCGATATAATTCTCCATAAAACTGAAAATCATATCATCGATTCGATTTTCATGCGAAAATATTAGCATTTTAAAATAGTTCAACTATTTTGAGATAAATTTTAAAGGGATAGGGGTAATAAATGTGACGAACGTTGCCGATATGACAAACGTTGAAAAAATCATCGTACTAGATTACGGTAGTCAATATAATCAATTGATTACACGACGCATCCGTGATTTAGGTGTTTTTTCTGAATTATTGAGCCACCGCATTACAGCTGAAGAAGTGAAAGCCATGAATCCGAAAGGGATCATCCTTTCTGGAGGTCCAAACAGTGTCTATGACGAAAATGCTTTTGGCATTGATCCTGAAATCTTCAATTTAGGGATTCCAGTGTTAGGGATTTGTTATGGTATGCAATTGATCACGTACAAACTTGGTGGTTCTGTTGAGCCAGCGAAAAACCGTGAATACGGAAAAGCATTACTTGAAGTAACAGCAGATGATGCGGCGCTATTCAGCCAAACACCAAAACAACAAACCGTTTGGATGAGCCATGGAGATCTAGTGACGAAAGTACCAGAAGGTTTTGAAACTGTTGCTACAAGTAACGACTGCCCGATCGCATCGATCCAAAACAAAGAACGTAACTTCTACGGTATCCAATTCCACGCAGAAGTTCGTCATTCAGAATACGGAATCGAATTATTACGTCATTTTGCTTTTGACATTTGTCAGTGTGAAGGAAATTGGACAATGAACAATTTCATCGACATGCAAATCGAAAAAATCCGTGAACAAGTCGGCGATAAAAAAGTCCTACTTGGTTTATCTGGCGGAGTGGATTCAAGTGTCGTTGGTGTCCTTTTACAAAAAGCAATCGGTGATCAATTAACATCGATTTTCGTTGACCACGGTCTATTGCGTAAAGGTGAAGCAGATCAAGTCATGGAAAGCTTAGGCGGAAAATTCGGCTTGAACATTATCAAAGTAGACGCAAGAGAGCGTTTCTTAGATAAACTTGCAGGTGTCTCTGATCCTGAACAAAAACGTAAAATTATCGGTAATGAGTTTGTCTACTTGTTTGACGACGAAGCAACAAAACTTGCTGGCGAAGAAGGCGTATCTTTCTTAGCACAAGGAACACTTTACACAGACGTAATCGAAAGTGGAACAGAAACTGCCCAAACGATCAAATCACACCACAACGTAGGTGGCTTGCCTGAGGATATGCAATTTGAATTGATCGAACCATTGAATACACTATTCAAAGACGAAGTCCGTGAATTAGGTACACAGCTTGGTATGCCTGATTCAATCGTTTGGCGTCAACCTTTCCCTGGACCAGGTCTTGGTATCCGTGTCTTAGGTGAAATCACTGAAGAAAAACTTGAGATCGTCCGTGAATCAGATATGATCTTACGTGAAGAAATCGCCGCTGCCGGTCTTGACCGTGACATCTGGCAATACTTCACTGTCTTACCAGGCATCCGTTCTGTGGGTGTAATGGGCGATGGACGTACGTATGACTACACAGTCGGCATCCGTGCAGTCACTTCGATCGACGGCATGACAGCTGACTTTGCGCGTATCCCATGGGATGTACTACAAAAAATCTCTGTACGTATCGTCAATGAAGTCGCACACGTGAACCGTATCGTGTACGATATTACCTCTAAACCACCAGCAACTGTGGAGTGGGAATAGGATAATCAAAGAAACCGTGAAACCTTTGTTAATGAAGGGATTCACGGTTTTATTTGTTATTGCAAACAATAACCTTTGTACATAGAGAATTGACTATTTAATGATTGATAGTACATAATAAACTGTAAAGAATTTCCGTAAAAGCTGAAGCATATGACATCACTAATTTTGTTTAGTCTCAATATATAGATATAGAGCATAGTACTAATTTACATAAAAGTATTCAACATCAAAAATCACCTCGTGAAAGTATCAAGAAATTATATAATGAAATAAGCTACATAATTATGGCTTCATATCAGAGCAAATATTTTTTTGATAATAAATGAAAAATATCAAACAAAATTATTATTATTAAAAATTATAAAACTATATTAGATTAATAAAATTCTGAATGGGAGATACTATGGCTAAAAGATCGAATATTAAAACTCCAATTGATGATATTGTGTCGTATTGGGTAACAAAAGTTTATGAGGGAGATTTAAGCGTAGATTTTAGTGAGGCTCATGAACGATGCTGGAGATGTGGATATCAAAAAAAATTGGAACGATGTCATATTATCCCACATTCTCTAGGTGGGAAAGACATTCCTTCTAACTACGTATTATTATGTAAAAGATGCCACATTGATAATCCTAATGTTTCTGATCCAGAAATAATGTGGGATTGGTTAAAAGCTTATAAAGCTGATTTTTATGATACGTTTTGGGCATTTCAAGGTATGATTGAGTATAAAAAAATCTATGGGATTTCTTTCCAACAAGAATTAATTAACAGAAATATTGAGGATAGAATTGTTGCTGACATATTCAAGGATCAGTTTAAAAATGCAAGTATCCATTTTGGAAATCCTGAATTTAACGTTGCGACTATCGCAGGTATACTAAAAATGTTTTTAAAAGAATACGATAGACAAATATCTACACCTACACAACGATAGTTAAATATTCTAAAAATAAGTATTTCCCCCTATTATAAACCTTTGTTTAATCAACTTCTATCCTTACAATACTAAAACTAGTACGAAGTGAATAGAATGAAATAAACACACTTAATTAATTAAACTTTTTGATGGTGATTAAACCGAAAAAACACATAGAATCAAAAATCCCCTGCCAAGTTTACTCTTAGCAGGGTTTAACTTTCCCATTAGCTGACTTATTTGATTAAATTTGTCCAAACTTAAACATCGGCTTACAAAACACTATTTTTTATGTAGCTACACAAACTCAATTACACAATATCTAAGTGAAAATTACTTTACCTCTATCTTCATTAAAGAATATTTGTACTGCATTTGCTTTAGTTGATCCAAACTTTGAGCCAAACTAACCATAGAAAAGAAAGGAAGTATTTCAAAAATTTCTTTTTCTCTCTTATCAACAATCGCATAAACCACCTCATAGTCTTGGTTCTGAGCATTCGCTTTTAAAAAAGTCTTTCCTAGTTTTTCTTTTACTTGTTTATTTATATGGTTTCTGAACTCTGAATCGCTACTTAATAATTGAGCAGACACAGTACCCTGAGAAAAAAGATGACTCAATTTAGATGAAGAATCACTCTTCTTAACATGAATAAATTTTTTATCTCTAGTAAGAATGTCGCAAGGTTCTATTTGGCTATAAGAATAACCTGGAACGCGATAATTTTTACTATCTAAGAGCTCATAATCATCACTTGAATCACATATTCTTTTGTTGTAATCATCTTCCCTTTCTCCTACATTTAATTCCGATAGCTGGATAGAGCAAATTGGGCAAGCAGATATTTTTTCTTTTATTTCTTCATAAAAATTTTTATCTACTGTAAACCAATTCCCATTACAAAGTAAATATTTCTTTTCTTCAAAAACTAGTTCATAGATAATGCCGTCGTATACCTTAGAAATAACAATCTCCTCATCTGTAATAGTTCGAGCCATAATTCTATCTCTTTTAATCTTGGAAAGTATATTTATATCTGGTTTTGTTTTAATAAATTCTATATATTTCTCATAGTCAAGTGTCATATCTAAATTTTCAAGATTAATCTTTCCGATTCCTTTGAAAAATAGACCTGCGATATTTTCCCAATCCATTATACGATTGGGACCAATTGTAATCCTATTACTTTGATTCAAGATACTATAAACTAATTCACTGTCCAATTTACTTATAGTTTTTTTATCCTTTTCTTTTTTAACATTATCTAACCATGCAAAGCCATTATCTTTATAATCTTGTTTTTTATATGTATCATAATAAAATATAATTGATTCTTTTATATCTTCAATTTTCATTTTTCTAGTGGCTGTTAGAGAGTCTGTTCCTACTAAAAAATGTGCAGTGCTTTCTAATTTAGGAGCACCTGATACCGATTTTAAAATTTCTCTATTGGCATTAACTTGTAAATCAGATTGTCTCGAATAAAATATTGATTGTTTTTGCGTATCAATTATCGTATCTTCAAGTGTCATTGAATTTAAACTTCTAATTTTCTTGGGATCAATCAAATTTGCAGCAACTACCAATCCAAAGTTCCGTTCAATATTTTCCTCTTCTAGCATTGATCTTCCGTATCCATACACTACACTAAAGTAACGTTTACTATATTTAAATACAACGACAGCTTTATTTGATGAATTACTTGAAATATCAATAGTTTTATTTGTTAATTTTTCTAAGGTTGTTTTCCAATCTGGGATATTTACTGTTGATTGATGAACATATATCTTACCAGATAACCCAATTTCAGATTTAACTTCATATATATTTGAGTTATCTCTAGAATGTTTTTTTATACATTCATCAAAACTTTCAACTTCTTCTTCATGTAAAAATATAGACAATTTTTGAGTTCCAACCTGTGATTTTACCATTATAATACCTACTTTCTATTCTAAAGTTCAAGTTCTCTTGAAAACATATAACAAATAGTCTTCGTTGTTTATAATAATAAATTATCCTACATTAATACACCTCCTAATGAAATATCACTTGCCATTACTATAAAAAGTTTTTATCATTTATCATCAATATAACATTATGTATTGTTTTTTTTTTAATTAATCAGAAAATAGTTTTTTAGAATCATAATCGTAGTTAATATAGATAAATAAGAGTTACTCTCGTATATTTTCGAATATTATTACAGACTGAGAGTAATCAAAGAAACCGTGAATCTTTTATTTGTAAAAAGATCCGCAGTTTCTTTTTCATTTTATATAAACATATTCTGTATGTGAGCATACTATCATTACTAAACACCCTAAAAAAGATAAGGGAATGTTGAAAATATTTTAAAACAATCATATACATTGTTGATAATACCTAGCCTTTTGTTCACTGAGTATCTAGATCACTTCAACAATATTATTAAATTTTTTAGTATAAAAAGCGAATCTATACATAGTAGTAGTACCACTTAATCAGCTCAACCAACATTGAATTTTTTATAATTCGTTCTCACGCTGGTATTTTTTGAGTAAAAAGACCAACATGAGAAGATAGTAAAGCAATCATACTTTATCAATATGTTCGCGGATAATTTAAGAATACTTTTACATTAAATCATCTTACTTTCTTCCTTCTTGCTAAATAGAACAATGAAAAAAGAAGCGTGAATACTCCAGCGAGTTGCCATATATTGTTTGTTTGCTCTCCGGTATGAGGAAAATTTTTATTGCTAGTTTTATTGTCGTTTGTATTGCTAGCATTGCTAATATTTTGAGAATTTTGACCTTTATTACCATTATTTGTAGTTCCAGTTTTCTGTTTATCTCTCACAGTGATTGCAGCGGTACTCGTTACACCGGCATAGCTATAGGTTACTCTATACGTACCGACTTTCGTTGTATCCACACTACCTTCGACTGTCACAGCTTCGAAACCTACTGGGTTGCCGTATTCATCAACTGCACTGTCAAAATTGTCTTCTGCTTTCCAATTCGTTCCGATATAAAGCGTGGAATCATGAACATTTACTGCCGTCGTACCGACTTCTTTGACTGTGATCGTAGCACTACTTGTCACTCCGTCATAGCTGTATTTTACTTCATACGTGCCGACTTTTGTTGTATCCACCATACCTTCGACTGTTACAGCTTCGAAACCTACTGGGTCACCATTTTCATCAACCGCACTGTCAAAATTATCTTCTGCTTTCCAATTGGATCCAATATAAACTGTGGAGTCATGGACATTTACTGCTGTCGTACCGATTTCTTTGACTGTGATTGTAGCACTACTTGTCACTCCGTCATAGCTGTATTTTACTTCATACGTGCCGACTTTCGCTGTATCTACACTACCTTCGACTATCACAGCTCCGAAATCTACTGAGTTGCCATCTTTATCCACTGCACTATCAAAGTTGTCTTCTGCTTTCCAATCCGTTCCGATATAGAGTGTAGAGTCGTGGACATTTACTGCCGTTTGGTTCGCCTGCACTGTGATTGTAGCAATACTCGTCACTCCGTCATAAGTGTATTTTACTTCATATATTCCGACTTTCGTAGTGTCTACTGTGCCTTCAACCGTCACAGCTCCGAAATCTACAGAATCGCCATTTCCATCAAATGCACTGTCAAAGTTGTCTTCTGCTTTCCAATCTGTACCGATATAAAGCGTGGAATCGTGGACATTCACTACTGTTTGGTTCGCTTGCACTGTGATTTTGGCAATACTTGTCACTCCGTCATAGCTGTATTTTACTTCATATGTGCCGGCTTTCGTTGTATCCACTGTGCCTTCCACTGTCACAGCTGCGAAATCTACTAGGCCGCCGTCTTTATCGACCGCACTGTCAAAATTATCTTCTGCACGCCAATTTGAACCGATATACACGATGGAATCATGGATATTCACTGCCGTTTGGATTGCTTTGACTGTGATTGTAGCAATACTAGTCACTTCGTCATAGCTGTACTTCACTTCATATGTGCCGGCTTTCGTTGTATCCACTGTGCCTTCCACTGTTAAATCTTCGAAAGCCACTGGATTCCCGTCTTTATCTTTTGCATCAATAAAATTATCTTTTGCTTCCCATTTATCACCTTCATAAATAGAGGAATCAATCACCTCAATACTTTCTTGTGAAGTTGCCCAATACCAATCTCCCTTCATAGTCGCACCCATATAATTAGTTGCTAACTCTAAAGAAGTGTAAAGAGGACCAGACTGATCTTTCTGCCATTTGCCAATATAAGTAGTATCAATTGGTGGTTCGCCTAATAAAGAATCTTTAAATACAAAATTTTCTCCTAACTTGATATGTTCGAGCGGTGTTTGCCAAAAAGTATCTGGCCCCATAGCTGCTTGTAAGGTATTAAAATTTGATATGTCCAGTGATTTTATACTTGCATAGGAAAACATGCCCATCATATTCGTCAGATTAGGTGTTTCAAAATTTGATAAATCAAGGAATGTTAAACTTCTCATGTCATAGAACATTTGCCCCATATATATGACAGAACTTGTATCAAATTTTGATACATCAAGGGTCGACAAACTACTTGCCCCAGAAAACATCTGTCTCATATCCGTTACTTTACTTGTGTCAAACCTTGATACATCAATGGAAGTTAGCGCAGACATATTGCAAAACATATAATGCATACTAGTCGTTTGACTCGTATCAAGATAGCTTAGGTTTTCTATTTTTGTCACTTTGTTCAAACCATAAAATAGCATTTCTAAAGAATCCCCTGCTGTTACCTTTCCGTCAAAAATGATTGAAGTAATTTGATCACTATAGAAAAAAAACGGTGAACTACCATTCGACATAACCGATGAAGATAGTTGACCCGCCCCAATGTGTAAAGTTCCATCGGCGTCAATTTCCCAATCAACTGTACCCAAGTGACCAGATGCAACTGTATTAGCTGTTAAACTGACTTCTCCAGTTGTTGTGTCTTCTTGCGACACTAAATCCTCTTCAACTGCGTTAGCCAAGGAACTATCTACCGTTTCTGTCATGGAAGTTGGATCTTCACTTAAAATTGGTGACTCATTTATTCCCTCAGGACGACCGGATTGATCGGTAGAATCTTCTACGATACTTTCAATTGGTTCACTAGTTGTGCTATCTTCAAGAGTTCTTTCAGCACTACCAGTAGCTATATCCCCTTCACTACTCTCTTGTGTCTCTAGTTCCTGTGACTGCTCTGTTTCAATAGTCTCCGCCACTACTTGTCCTGTCCCTATTAAGGAAGGGCTTACTAACAACACGGCACTAAAAATAGCTATCCATTTCTTTTTCATTGCTTCTCTCCATTTCTTTTTCAACCATATCTCTCAATTCAGGTATGTAAATTTGATAAATGTATTTTTCAACCACTCCAAAAATAACGTTAATAAAAATAAAAAAGCTTGAAATTCAAGGTTAATATTTTAAAAAATAACATTATATCATTTTACATATCTATACCAACAGTGATATAATAACATGACGAAAAAACGACTACTATCCACAATTTTTGTAGAACAAACAACAAAAATTGTATTCAAGAAATGGAGTAAGTTAGCAAATGATACCGGACTATTTAAGAAAAGAATTGGCAGTTCTATTTTTCATTGTAAATAAAGATCAAACAACGACTGATGAGATTTCACGAGATTTGAAGTTATCTAAAAGAACCATTAGAGAAACAATTTCAACGATAAAAAAACATTTGGAAGAGCATCAAGGACTTAAAGACTTTATCGTAATAAAAAAATCTGGCATGATTCACATCCATCCCACGTTTAAATCAGAAGCAATCGATGTAGCATACAATTTAAAGCTGCAATTACTTAAAACAAATACGATTTTTAATTATACTGTTCTAATACTTACTCGAACTTCACTGGACAAGGCTACCATTCTAAATGAACTTTTTATCTCGAACAGTTATTTGAATAAAATCACACAACATTTAAATAACTTCTTTTCATCTTTTGATTTCATGATCACTATTTCAAAAGGAAATTTTTCTTTAAAGGGAAATGAAATGAATATACGCTTATTTTCTTATTTATTCTTGCAAGATTCTTTTCAAGATATCGAATGGCCATTCTACGACATGCCCCTCGAAAGTATTCTAGAGAATATTCCAGAAGACATTTTGATTTACTCGCATCAACGGTCAAATATAAAAAATAGATCGCTATGTATTCTCTATGCTATTTTGCAAATCAGGATCAGGAACCAGAATTACGTTCCCCAACCAAAAGACCAATTGATCCAAACGCTCTTCACACTTATTCATGAGATTGTTGGTGTAGCTTCAATTTTTGAACAGGACACCTTTGGCACTCTCGAAAGAAATGTGGAGAAAACGGAAATTCAATATTTTAACTTTCTTGCACGTATTTTTATTTCAGATGTCATTCAAACAAAGGAAAAAATCAATTTAGGAAAAGCTTTCGTGAATGAAATCCATCCTTACTGTACGCTGTCTAATGATGTCCTTAGAATGAACACGATGTTGATCGAAGAGGGTATTCTAGAGGAAGAACGATGTTTATTTAACTACTATATAACATTATTCAATACTTTTTATTTTCTAGTTGGCGATACATTAGATTGCTTTTCTGATTTATTTATCCCTTCTTGGTCGTTTCATTCCGAGGTAAAAAATGAATACATGTCGATCATTGAGACGAACCTATCTCCCCTTACTATGAATGAAAAGCACAAACATTACTTAGCAAATCAACTATATACTCTTTTCACCTCTGAAATGAAGTCAGAAGTGAAAATCTATTTGCACCTATCCAAAGACTTTACTGCAAGCTTTTTTGTTGAAAATCAGCTTAGACATTTATTTAATGAAAAGCAAATTATGATCACAGATAATTATTCTCTATCAGACATCGTCATCACAGATATGCTAGAACGGCCTACATCGAATAAGAAGATTTTTTATTTAGATTCACTAGATAATGCAACAAGATGGAAAGAACTACTCTTCCTGATTCAAGAAACCTATCTAGATAAACAAATGAAGCAGAAACATCAAGTTCGTAAATTTTAAGCGCTTACTCTGCTGTTGACAGAATAAAAGGACTGCGGAATCTAACATGATTCTACAGTCCTTTTATTATCTTTGACTAGATGTGTCTAAAAGTAAGTTAAGATTTCTGCTCTTTTTTTACAAAGTAATGCCTTAGATAATAAAAACAAGCCCCTAAAGAAGCGATGGACATGATCCATAGATACTCATGAAGTGGTACACTGATTTTTATACTATCCAGGTATTCCAATGTCTTTTCAAATGTATATGACAGAAGAAACAACAGTAAAAATACTTTGAGTTTGCCAAGTTTTTGTTGAATAGTTTGTTCTCCTAGTGTAGCTAATCCTAAAATCAATCCGATAGTACTTGGGTGCAATATAACTAACTCTTGTTTTGACAATATTTTTGCGATGCCAATAGCCATTACACTCGCATATAACGCAAGTATCACGTTTCTTAATATATTGCTTAGTATGATTTTCATGTTCGTATCAACTCCAAAATAGATGTTTTACATAGACTAACTATTTAACTTCTTCACAAATAGATATACATCACTTATATCATTTTCTGCCGATGATTTCCCATATTAGTCAGAAAATACCTTTTTGGGGTCATAATCGTCCATGAGGTTGGGGCAAAGGTGCTCGAATTCAAGTTAAGTGAAGTCATTTATCAAGCAATCTTTGATGGCACTTTGAAAGGATACTTACACTATCTTGATGATTATTCAAATATTATCCATTTTTCACCTAGTCGAAAATAAGGATAATTGAACCCTATAACGCATTCTTCTGACATTCTGAAATGTACTAAAATAATTTTTTAATAACAAGCTACTAAAACAAAAGGGATTGCCTATTTCTTGTTTTGGTGGCTTGTTTCGTTTGCTTACTTTTATTTTAAATAAGTCATCTATATTGTGTATATACTATTTTAGAACCCTCACTTACCTTCTCACCGCAAAAAATTAAATATGGATTATATTCATTTTTTATCATTACTTTTCCCACCTTATAAACTGTCCATTGAAATGGACAAAACATTGTTATACCAAGGACTACCACATTAATGTGGTAATTAGTTATCATTTACTACATAACAAAGTTTCATTAAGATAGATTTAAGGAAGCGCTTCCGGAGGTGGGTTTGATGATTTTAAGTAAAAGGGAAAAGCTGTTGCTCCGTCTACTTTTAGAACAGCAGAAGTATCAACCAGCAGCTTTTTTCCAAAAACAGTTGTATGTCTCTCCTAAGACTGTCTACAACGACTTAACAAGTTTGGAAGAAAAAATAAAAGAAACAGGCACTACGATTACTAAGTTGCCACGTAAAGGGATTCGTTTGGAAGGTAATGAATCAGCAAAACAAAAAGCACGCTGTCTTTTGGTGTATGAGCAACTCATTCTTGATGAATATTCGCCAGAGTATCGTCGCTTGTTCATATTTGGAAACTATCTATTTTCAAAAAAAGCCATGCGCTATCAAGAGTTTGCTGAATATTTTTTCGTGAGTCAACAGTCGATCAAAAATGATGTCGATGACATCGTGAGATTTTGCCAAGCCAAGCAGATCACAGGAAAGGTAACATCAAATGGCCTGCAATTGCTCGCAGATGAATCGGTACAACAGCATGTGTTCAAGTCATTCTTAGAACCATATATGGAAACGGAAGGCAGTCAACATACTTCCATCCCCTCTTTATTTGATGAGCGAATCATCGAACTGACGGAGGCGTTCATCTCTGGGATGATCCAGCAAACCGGACGACAAATCAATAATTATTTTGTGGAATCATTGTCTTTATCCTTACAGATTTTTTTATCTAGGCTTCTTTTAGATCATCACATCGAAAAACAAGAACAGCTAGTCTTTGATGAACTAAAACGGATGAAGCTCTATATGATCGCGCGCTCATTTGCTGAAATGGTCAATGACTACATGGCAATTTCGTTACAGGAATCAGATATCCAATATATCTGCTCGCTTTTACTTGCGCATGGAATCGAGCCTTATGTTCAAAGCACGGATAAACCCGATTCAGTGATCACGGTTTCTACTAAACAGATTATTGGCAAAATGTCGACTTTATTGAAAATCGATTTGACTCAAGATGAACTGTTGTTTCAAGCCTTGCTCTCACATATCGTCCCGATGATCCATCGTCTGAAAACGGGGATGTTGATCAAGAATCCTTTGCTTAAAAGTATCAAAACACAATATTCGACGATGTTCACATTGACCAAGTATGCGATTGGTGAATTAGAAAAAGAGTTCCACTGCTCTTTAACGGAAGATGAAGTCTCTTTTCTTACGATCCATTTCCAATTGGCTTTTGAAAAGCGGAAGATGACGAATCATATTCTCATCGTATGCCGTTCTGGGCTTGCTACGTCCGAATTGATTTTCAATCGAATCAAGCAGACGATCTCAGCAAATACCGTTTTAGAAATCATTCAATCGAATAGACTGCCCCACACCTCTTTAGAAATGGTTGATATGATTATTTCAACGATTCCTTTAGAAGAAATAGAAACACCTGTTATGTACGTATCTGCTCTACCCACTACAGAGGACATCACAAACATTTCAGCGAGGATCTCTAATTTGAACGAAAACGAAAAAAAATTCCATTCAAAAAAATATCAATCACCCACTTTACTAAAAAAATACCTTGATCCAGCTTTCATTTATATACAAAAGCCTTTTTCTACAAAAGAAGCAATCTTGTCTTTTTTAGCTAATGATTATCTTGAAAAAGATTTAGTGACGCACGGTTTTAAACGCTCTTTATTTGATCGAGAAGAATTAGGTAGTACCGGATTAAAAACAGGGGTTGCGATCCCTCATGCTGATCCGCATACAGTGAAAGAAACAAAATTGGCATTCGTCACACTTGCTTCCCCGATTGCTTGGGGAGATACGAAAATCCAATTGATCGTCTTATTAGCGATCGCCGAGGAAAATATGAGCGAAGCAAAAGAATTGATTGCTTCCATTTATGACTTATTCAATTCCTCAGAGGAAATCCAGTGGATTGTAGCGAGTCAAACGCCAGATGAACTTTATCACAGACTTTTACGAGGAGGGAATGAGCTTGTTTTTTGATCATCAACTTGCATTATTGAATCAATCATTTGAAACAAAAGAAGAAGCATTGCAAAAATTATCAGAAGAACTGCGAAAAAAACAATGTGTCACGGATGATTTCTATCAAAATATCATCCGCCGTGAAGAAGTATTTCCAACAGGCTTAGCGATCAACGGGATTGGCGTCGCGATTCCACATACAGATAGTCAGTATGTCAATGAATCTCAAGTAGCGTTCATGTCGCTTAAAAAGCCTTTATCGTTTATTGAAATGGGCACCAATGACAAAGAAATAAACGTTTCGCTATTATTCATGCTTGCTTTGAAAGAACCACATGAACAATTAGAGATGTTGCAACAATTGATTGAGATGTTCCAAAAACCTGGTGTTTTAGAGGGACTCTTAACACTCACTACAGAAACAGAATATCTAACGATCATAAAAAAATACGGCTTGCAATAAGGAGGAAAATTTATGTTAGATGCATTACAATGGTTTGTTGATTTAGGTTCGATCGTTGTTCTTCCTATCTTGATCTTTATTTTTGGGATCATTTTAGGCACAAAGCCAGGAAAAGCATTTACTTCAGCATTGACAGTTGGCGTTGGTTTTGTCGGTTTGAATTTAGTGATCGACTTACTAGGAAACAGCTTAGGACCAGCGGCACAGCATATGGTCGAGCGTTTAGGGTTGAACTTGACTACGATCGATGTCGGTTGGCCAGCCGCAGCGGCGATTTCTTATGGAACGATCTTGGGAAGTCTAGCCATTCCAATTGGTGTGGTGTTGAATGTCGTTCTTATTTTACTCGGCTTGACGAAAGTATTGAATGTCGATATTTGGAATATCTGGCATGCTGCATTTATTTCATCTCTTATTTTTGCTTTGACTGGTGACTTCGCTATGGGGATCGCTGCAACTGTGATCTACTTGATGATGATTCTTTTGATGGGCGATATCCTAGGACCGATCATCAATAAATTTTATGGATTCCCGAATATTACTTTCCCACATGGAACAGCTGCTCCGGGATTTGTCTTTGCATTACCAATGAATTGGATTTTTGATCGTATACCAGGATTGAGAGATTGGAAAGCTGACCCTGAAACGATTCAAAAGAAATTTGGGGTTTTCGGTGATTCAACCGTAATGGGCTTCTTGATTGGTTTAGTGATGGGGATTTTGGCTGGTTATGATGTCGCTGGTACAGGTCAATTGGCGGTTCAAACAGGTGCCGTTATGGTGATCATGCCTAAAATGGTTGCTTTATTAATGGAAGGGCTTACGCCGATATCAGAAGCTGCGAATGAATTTGTTAAAAAACGTTTCCCAGGAAGAGAACTTTATATCGGAATGGATGCGGCATTATCTGTCGGTCATCCAGCTGTGCTTTCTTCTTCCTTATTGCTCGTGCCGATCACTATTTTATTGGCAGTCATTCTACCAGGAAATACGACCTTACCTTTTGGCGATTTAGCAACGATTCCTTTCTTGATCTGTTTGATGGCGGCTGTCTTTGCAGGAAACATCATTCGAACAGTGATTGCTGGAACAGTCTACATGGTAAGTATTCTTTACATTACTTCTTGGGTTGCTCCGCTAGTAACAACAGCTGCTCGTTCAGCAAACTTTGATTTACAAGGAAACTCAACGATCACTGCAATGGCAGAAGGTGGCCTCTGGACAACTTGGATGTATGTCGGCTTAACAAAAGTTTTAAGCTGGGGTGGTTTAGCGATCATCGGCGCAGTTGTTCTGATCGGCTTGATTTACGTCAACAAAATTTTACCCAAAAAACAAGCAGCTAAAGCAGCTGAATAGGAGGAAACTAGGATGAAAAAATTATTGATCATGTGTGGCACAGGTGTCGCAACTTCGACTGTTGTAACGAATAAAGTGAAAGAATGGTTGAAAGAAAAAGGACTAACTGATCAAGTGAAATTGTATCAATCAAAAGTAGCGGATGAAATGAATAAAATCGATGAATACGATATTGTTGTCAGCACGACAGTTGTCCCAGATTCAATCAAAGATCGTGTGATCATGGGTCTGCCTTTATTGACAGGTATCGGTACAGAAGCGATGTATGCTGAAATCGAGAAGAAAATCAACGAATAAAGGAGAATCCACATGCTGGTTACTACAAAAGAATTATTTGAACAGGCGGATAAAAACAATTATGCGATCCCTGCTGCCAATTTCTTCGATTTAGATAGCGCAAGAACGTACGTTAAAACAGCTGAGCGTTTAAAAAAACCATTGATTCTCGCGTTTGCCCAATCACATATGGACATGATGTCACTAGAGGAAGCTGCTTTGATCGGTAAATTCTTAGCAGAACAAAGTACTTCTCCTGTCGCTTTGCATTTAGACCATGGTCAAGACGAAAAAATCATCAAACAAGCAATCGATCTAGGGTTTACTTCTGTCATGATCGACGCATCCGAAGATTCATTTGAAGAGAACGTTCGCCGCTCGAAAGCAATCGCTGATTATGCGCATCCTTTTGGTGTCGTTGTGGAGGCAGAAATCGGCCATGTCGGTGCTGGTGATAGCTTAGAATCAGAAGAGAGTGATTCCATCTACACAGAGTTTAGCGAAGCAGTGAAATTTGCAGAAGCAACTGGGGTGGATTCATTGGCAGTATCGATCGGTACCGCACATGGACACTACACAGGAACCCCAAAAATCAACTTCGCTGTCTTGCAACAGATTTATGATGCTTTGGCTATTCCTTTAGTTTTACACGGCGGCTCTTCTTCTGGCGATGAAAACCTTGAGAAGTGTGCGCTGAATGGGATTCGTAAAATCAATATCTTTACTGACTTTATCACAGCAGCCATGGATAAGATCCGTAAAGAGCAACCAGAAAATTACTTTGACTTGATCCATGATACAAATGATGCGATTGCTGAAACTTTGGAACATTATTTCAATGTCTTCCACACAGCTTCTCATGAATAAAGGAGGGTAATTATGCAAAAAAGAACCTTACGTGCCCCATTCTTTGTGGTTAATCCAAAAGCTTATTTATACGGCGACCAAGCACTTGCTTTAGCTAAAGTAGCCGATGAGCTATCTGGCACGCACGATATCGACATCTTATTCACTGTTCAGCATGTTGATGCTGCACGGATCAAAAACGAAACGAATCATTTATTCATTACTGTCCAACATTTAGACGGACTTCAAGTAGGACGTGGCATGGGATATATCCTTCCTGAAGCAGTGGCTGAAGTTGGAGTGACCGCTACATTTTTAAATCATGCGGAACACCCAATGACCGTCAACGAACTGACGAAAGCCGTAAAACGTGCAGATGAACTAGGTATCCTGACGATCGTCTGTGCAGATTCCATTGCAGAAGCGCAAGCAGTAGCAACGCTTGATCCTGACGTGATGGTCTGTGAGCCGACAGAATTGATTGGAACGGGGCAATCCAGTGATCTCTCTTATATGAAAGCAACCAATGATGCGGTTCGTGCGATCAATCCAACGATCCAAATCTTACAAGCTGCGGGAATCTCTACGGTGGAAGACGTAGAAAAAGCGTTATTATCTGGTGCAGATGGTACTGGGGGAACAAGCGGTATCGTGGCAGCTGATGATCCTGCCCAAACGTTGACGGATATGATCCATAAAGTAGCGGAATTGAAGAAGGAGTTCAAATAGATGAAATTTGCAAAAGACCAATTAACTTTAACTTCAAACGGTAATCGCGTGTCTTATCATAATATTACCGAACAAGTTAAAGCAATCGTTGAGAAAAGCCAGATCAAGAATGGTATTTGTTTAGTCCAATCGCCCCACACCACTTGCTCGGTGATTTTTGAAGAGTATATGCACGATACCGATTTTAATGGTGATGAGTTTCTTCAAGTAGATTTAAATCGTATCTTGGATAAAATCATCCCCCGAGAACTATCTGAAAATACGAATTACCGTTATCCAGGACCGAAGCATTTGGAATTTCTGATGAGCCTCGACGATCCTAATTATCCAACGGACCCTGCGACGATTTTAAATGGCGATGCTCACATCCGCTCTTCCTTTTTCGGCGCAAGCGAAAGCTTTATTTTGAGCGAAGGAAAATTAGAGATCGGTTCTGTTGGCTATATTTACTTCGTAGACTTTGATCAAAATCGTGTAAGAAACCGAACATGTCACGTCATGGTGATGGGAGAATAATTTTCTTCCGCGGGGTTTCCCATTCATTCCTAACCCACCATTGATAGCTAGACAAAACAGACGAAACCACACGCACACTCTCCCGACTCCTATTGGTTGATGTAAGGCTGCAGTTTCGTCTTTTTTGTCGTCTGAGCCAAACGACTCTTCTAGTGTTCAACGACGATTGAAGACCCCAGCGGATGATCGTTTGCTCCTGGTATTTGCCGATTTCTAAATACTACTTGAACATTTATTAACCCTTCTGTTTTGATCTGATAGCTATCATCTTCAGGAGTAACGGTGATCGCCCTAACTGGCATCCCGTGTTGATCCACCACTCGCTGTGTCACTTCTTCCGTTAGTTCAAAAACGTGTACGGTCAAGTCTTTTGTATAATCATATGCAGCGGTCGTGTCGACGGAACCTTCAATGATCAGTGAATTAGGGCGAACCATAAGCGGTAGATTAAAATAATCATAGGTCTGTGTGTGCCATTGTCGTCCTTCATATACCCGATTATCTAAATAATTCGTCCAACGTCCTTCTGGTAAATAAAAAGAGACCTGCCCTTGTGCATTGAAAATCGGTGCAATCAACAAACGTTCACCAAACATGTACTGTTTATCGATCGTATGTGTCGTATAATCTTCTGGAAATTCCAGCATCACTGGGCGCATCATTGGTATGCCTGTTTGCGCTGTTTCTACTGCTTGCTCATAAATATAAGGCATCAGGCGATTTTTTAATTTTGAAAATCGTTGACTGACTAAGGCTGCTTCTTCGCCAAAGTTCCATGGCACACGGTATTCGATGTTTCCATGATAACGGCTATGCGTCGATAGCAGTCCAAATTGAGTCCAGCGTTTATAGATGTCTTCTGAAGCATTTTCTTCAAACCCACCGATATCATGACTCCAAAAGCCGAAACCGGATAAAACAAATGAGAGTCCACCTCTTAATGATTCTGCCATAGATGGATATTCCGATAGATTATCACCACCCCAATGGACTGGGAATTTTTGTGAACCGACCGAAGCGGAACGAGCAAAGACGACCGCTTCATCTGGACGTAATTCTGCTAATAATTCAAAGACGACTTCGTTATAAAGATACGCATAATAATTGTGCATTTTTTTCGGATCAGAACCATCGTGGTACTTCACATCAGTTGGTATGCGTTCACCAAAATCCGTCTTGAAGGAATCGACACCGATTTCTATGAGTTCCTTCAGCCGTTCTTTGTACCAGTCACGAGCTTTTGGATTGGTAAAGTCAATGATCCCTTGACCCGCTTGCCAAAGATCCCATTGCCATACTTCACCGTTTGTATCTTTGATGAAATACCCTTTTTCTTTACACACTTGAAAGGCCGCCGCTTTTTGTCCGATGTAAGGATTGATCCATACACAGACTTTCAACCCTTTCTGGTGGATTTTTTCAATCAATTGTTGGGGATCTGGGAATAGCTCATGATTCCATTCAAAACCACACCACTCAAATTCTTTCATCCAAAAACAATCAAAATGGAAGACATCAAAAGGAATCTCTCGTGTCTGCATTTCTTCAATAAATCGCATGACTGTTTCCTCGCGATAATCCGTCGTAAAGGAAGTCGATAACCACAACCCAAATGACCATGCAGGAGGCAATGCAGGTTTGCCAGTTAAATCGGTGTATTTCTTTAGGATCGTTTTCATATCTGGCCCATAGATGATATAGTATTCCAGCCGTTCACCGGCGACACTGAATTGTGTCCGAGAGACATTTTCCGAACCGACTTCAAATGATACCTTTTCAGGATGATTGACGAACACGCCATAGCCTTGATTCGTTAAATAAAAAGGAATATTTTTATATGCCTGTTCACTCCCCGTGCCACCGTCTTGATTCCAGCAATCAACGACTTGTCCATTCTTGATAAAAGGGGTGAATCGTTCCCCTAAACCATAGACGTATTCGTAAGGATCTAGTGACAACTGTTCACGCATGTATTGCGTACCGTCACTGCTTTGAATCAATGCTTGCGCTTTTGGCATAGAAGACGTCAAACACTTCCCCTCTGCCAGAAAATCGATTTGGAACGCTGCATTTTTTGTTACTCGTGCTTCTAGCTTACCTGATTTGAAGATGTAAGTTTCCTCATTTTCTGTATCGATCATGACAGAAGGCGATTGCTTATTAAGATGAAAATGAGGAGCTGTTTGTGCTTTGTCATGATGCACCAGTTGTACTTTGATGATATCTTCTCTTGGTGACTCAAAAGTCAACGTTGTCATCCCTAGATTCAAGGTATCTCCTCTTGTGTGGATCGGTTTATATGGTAAGTACAGCGTCAGCTTTTCCTCATCCACTTGAGCCTCATATACATGGTTCGGGTGTTCAAGATGAAACCCTTCTTTTGCCAACCAATAGCCATTTGTAAATTTCATTTTTTTCCTCCTACTTCACTGCGCCATCTGAAATGCCTTTTACGACATGTTTTTGCAAGACAACAAATAAAATAATAATTGGTAAAACGACGATCACTAGCGCAGCCAGTGCTAAGTGCCACTGCTTGTTGAATTCGCCGAAGAAATAAAACATTCGTAAAGGGATCGTGTACATGCCCGCTTTATTGATACTTAATGAAGGCAACAGATAGTCATTCCAAAACCACAAAGCGTTCAACACGATCACAGTCACCGTCGTAGGTTTTAATAAAGGAAAAATGACTTTCCAGTAGATTTGGAAGGTATTTGCCCCATCGATCAATGCCGCTTCATCTAATGATTTCGGAATACCTCTTAAAGCACCATAATACAAAAAGGTCGACATACTTGTTGCTAACCCTAGATACATCACCATCAAACCAGGCTGATTCAACATACTGACTTGCCCAAAAAGTGAAATCAAAGGGATCATGATCCCTTGAAATGGAATCAATAAACCGATCGCTACAATAAAATAGAGAAACGAACTTAAACGACTCGTATTTCTTGATAAGGCATACGCCGCCATCGAAGAAACGAACACGATCAACACTAAGGACCCGACTGTTACCAATAATGAATTGGCTGCGCTTTTCAAAAAATCTAAGTGCGCAAATGAATCAATATAATTTTCCAGTGTCAGTTCCGCTGGTAAAGTGAGCGTGTTTTGAAAAATCTCCGCTTTGGTTTTGAACGAATTGATCACCACCAAGAAAAAAGGATAAAACCACAAGCTAGCAAGCAACAACCCGCCCAAAATCAGCAAAGTCTTCTTAAACTGTCGTGAATGTTTCACATTTGATTGCTTCATGCGCTGACCTCCTTTTTACGTGTCAGTGAGATTTGAACCACTGAGATGATCACGATAATGACGAGAAAAATCACTGCTTTCGCCTGAGCATACCCCATTTTTCGCATTCCAAATGCTTCATTGTAGATGTTCATCGCTACCATTTGTGTGGAATTGAATGGGCCACCTTGTGTCAGGGCTAAGTTTTGATCATAGATTTTAAATGCGTTGGACAACGTCAAGAACAACGTGACGGTGAAAGCCGGCATCAACATCGGCAATTTGATACGGAAAAAGACTTGTAAAGGATTCGCCCCATCCATATCCGCCGCTTCCAAAATCTCTTCTGGAATATTATTGAGAAATGAGATGTAGATCAGCATCATATAGCCACTCATTTGCCAAACAAATAAAATAATCAGTCCCCAAAAACCCGTTTCTGGCGTGTTCAACCAACCGGCAAAAAATTCGATACCTGTCATGGCTGCCAGACTTTCAAATGCTTTATTAAAGATGAACTGCTAAATAAATCCTAGGATGATCCCACCGATCAGATTTGGCATAAAAAAGATCGTACGGAAAAAAGTCGTCCATCTGCCTAATTTTTGAGTCACGAACATCGCGAGTCCTAACGCCACGACGTTGATCAAAAGCACACTGAAAAATGAGAATTTCGCGGTAAACAGTAAACTGTCGATAAATCCTTGGTCACTAAATGCGCGAAGATAGTTTTCGAATCCAACGAATTCGCCCACCGTATTGCCATTCCAGTTGGTCAGGGAATAATAGCCACCTGTCAGTAGCGGAATGAACAAAACGATCGATAGCGCCAATAACGCGGGTGCAAGTAATAACCAAAAAGCTTTTGTGCGATTTGTTAACATAAAAATCCTCCTTGTTTCTTACTCCCGCTCTTGTGCCCAACTGGTTTGCAACGTATCGATAAATTCCTCCCAAGAGATTCGTCCAGCTGCATATGCTTGGATCTGCACACCAAAAATATTTTGCCCATATCCGTCTGGATAGGAATTGTGGACCCACGGAACAGTTTGTCCTTCACTTAAATAGGTGTAGATTTCCTTAGATAAAGGATCATGGATCGCTTCACTTGAGAAATTAGTATAAGCTGGAATGAATTGAAACTCATCAATGATTGCCGTCATCGCTTGTTCATCGGTATACATCCACGTTAGAAATTCGATCGAAGCGTCAATGATTTCTTGGTCCTTGTCTTTATTGACCCCCCAATACCAGGCTGGACCTGCGACGATTTTACTTTCTTCTGGAGATTCGATCTGCATCGGGATGATGCCTAGTTTTTCTTTTGTAAAAGTCTCATCTAAGCTATCCAAGGTTGGAACGATCCAATTGCCTTGATGGATGATAGCGACTTTTCCACTCGCAAATAGCTCCTCAACAGACGTACTGTAATCCATTGCTTCCATTGGCTGTGCGTTGTATTCAATGACTAGATCCGTGTAGTTTTTCATTTGTTCTGCATAATCCACGCTTAATTCAGGCGCTTCATAGGTCTTTTCTAAGCTATCATCAAACTCTGGAGCAAAAAAATTCGAACTATATTGACTGGACACCCATGTTTCTGCCCCACTAAAACCAAATACGCCTTGTAGCCCTAGTTCTTCTTTTTTGCTATCTAATAATTGAACAGCTTCTTCAAATGCTTCAAATGTATTGATTGAATCATTATCAATGCCTGCTTCTTTAAAAATCTCTTGATTGATCAACCAGCCATATCCTTCGATATTCATCGGGACACCATAAATCGTTCCATCGAGAGTCGCGCCTTCCAATGTGCCTTCGATTGCTTGTTTTGCTAATGTTGTTTCCCCAAGATCATAGAGTTTATGTTGCCATATCTGTGTATCTGCTAAGCCACCTAACATAAAAATATCTGGTTCATCTCCAGAGGAAAACTTCGATTGCAATGCTGCTGTCGCATCTGTCCCTCCACCGACTGTGGTCAAATTGATCTTGATTTCCGGATGATCGTTCTCGAACGCTTCCACTAATGCATCCATTTGCTCGGCCGTTTCTGTCTTGATATTGAAAATCTCTAATGTTACACTACCATCATCTGAACGCCCGCTTTGTGTCGTGCCACAGCCGGCAATTCCTAACAACATGGCAAAAGCAAGTACCAAAAATCCTCGTTGTTTCTTCATGATCTGTCCTCCTCAACTTATTCATAAATTGATTATATTGATATCTACAACGGTATGTAATCGCTATCTTAGTCGAAATACCTTGTAATATTGATCAAAATGGAGGAAATGTGATGTTTAGACCAAACGATATTTTTACCCCCAATCCTAGTCAACAAGATATTGATACAACGCTAAAGGAAATGACCGAACATGGTGATAGTTTGTTTCCAGTAGCTGTTCACTATACGAACCACCCGGTACACCAGGAAAATATGATCCATCCCCATTGGCATCGAGAGCTGGAGATTCTTTACGTCTACCGCGGACTCATGGAAGTAAAAGTAGAAGGTTTATCTTACGTTGTTCGAGAAGGGGATATTTTGTTTATACCTGCGAACCAATTACATGAAGCTCTCAATTATCAAATGAATGCCTGTGCTTTTTTTGCAATCGTGTTTGATGCGTCATTCATCGAAAGTCGGATTTCTGACCATATCCAACAAACCTATCTTGATCCGTTACTTCATTCAATGGAGCAATCAACCATCCATTTTACAAATAATTGCTCTGATATTTTAGCTATCCAACAACTCATTATCACGATCATCGATACTTTTGCCTTGAAAGAATCACGATTTGAACTGACGATCAAAGCCCAATTGTTACTACTGATCAAACATTTTTCGCGTTACAGCACACAAGTAACTCCTGCAAAATTAGTTGACAGTAAAAAGAAACTCAATACGTATCGCTGCAAAAAAATCATTCTATACATTGAAGAAAATTATCAAAGTACGATCACCCTTGAAGCAATCAGTAGTCATATCGGCTACAGTAAAGAACATTTCTGTCGCTTTTTTAAAAAACATTTTCGCATGACCTTCTTTACGTATTTAAATCAAATGCGAATCAAAAAGGCAGAGTACTTACTGCTGCATTCAGATTTGAAAATTATCGATATTGCATTGGAAGCCGGTTTCGATGATCCTAATTACTTCACTAGCCTATTTAAACGAGAAACACAAATGACTCCGTCAAATTATCGGAAAAAAATGCGCGAGTTCACTAGTATGTGAGATTATTTTCTATTTATGCAGTAGAAGAAACTAGGATAAATCTCACAAATGGTTGCTGAATACAAAAAATAGCGACTCAAAACTTTTTTCAAGTTTTTGAGTCGCTATTTATTTTGTTGCTATTTCTTACCATAAATAACGTTCTAGATTCTTCTTTACTTTAAAATATCGGTTGTTATAATAATGTGTGTTCATACTATATTTATCAATTAGGAGTTAATGTGTATATGGAAAATAAAGCTTTTTTAGCAGTTAGTAGCTTGTTTTTTTTGTTTACGTTAGCAAGTTGCCATTCAATAAATGACACGATGCCACACACAAAATCTTCAGTAATGACTACTACCAAAACGACTGCCACGGAATCATCTACACCATCGTCTGATCCCTCGGACTCAAAGAGCGAACCATCAAACGATACGACAACGATTCACGGACTAAACGATCCAGCCACGATATCTTTAAATGGAAAACCTGCAGTTACGATCGAAATTATCAAAGCCAGTGCCCAAGCTAATGATATCATTCAAGAACAAGAGTACTTAGCTTACCCTATGGATACTATCATTAGACTTGATATTCGCATGACCAATCACTCAGTAAAAGATTTTAATAATGGTTCGAAGTTTTACAGAAACTTTGAGATCACTACAGAAGATAATATCCATGTCGATCCTACATTACAGAACCAACCAGATGATCAGCCGGCAACTGATGCTTTGGAAATAGGCTCTACAGGAGTTGTCCAAGCTTACTTTGTATTAGACGAAGAGATGAAAAACACTAACGTTCAAACAATTAATATCGAATACTATTATCTACGTGATTTACTTAACCCGAATAGTCAAGATTTTCGTTCAATCAAATTCAAGCTTCCAGTGACACATTAATTTTCGATGTTCATCACACGGATCAATTCCTTGATATCTTCAGGATTACCGGTAGGGATATTTATCCGTTGTGCATTATTGAGTATATTTTGTTCTTCTTCCTTCAAAATAGCTTGATCATCTGGCTGTTGGAAATGACTTGGTACAGGATAGTAGGTGATTGAGCCATCGTGATTACTGGAGTAAACGATACCACTTTGATAGCCATATTTTCCTGATATCATGACTGTCTCATTCGGAAACGTCAAACTACTTTCATCATAAGGATTGATCGGTGATCCTGCTGGCGCACGTCGGACATTAAGCTCAAATTCATTGTTCGCGAGATCAGACTTGTAGTTGGTTCCCATGATCGTCAACCAAACTCTGGCATACTCGATTTGATCATCCGTATAACCGGCTAAGGGATTTGTCTCTTCGATCATTTCAGAAGAGGTTGTTGTCGTGATGGTTGAACTAGTGCTAGTAGAAATTTCAGCCGATTGACTGCTAGATTCACTCGTTGCTGCTTGAGACGACGAAGCTGTTTCCTGTGTTTCCTGTGTTTCCTCTGTCGAATAGTCTGAAGAAGCACTTTTCTCATCATTTGTTTTTCCACCGCATCCAGTAAGAATAAATACAGCTACCATAATTAATACCATTGAAGATTTCATAACCATACGCCCTCCTTTTTCATTACAATAACATTGTAACGTATCTCAGGTAAACGCACGAGTAAATGAGGTATTCTCTGAAAATTACATGACGGCTACATTTTCTCCTAAGTAATCAAAAAATAAGGCAGTAACCATGAAAGAATTCATAGCTACCGCCTTATTTTAAGAATATGTTTCACCCACCTAACACCGAATAAACGGTGTGCCAGAAGTTGACCTTCAACACTAAACGAAAAAATGATAAAAGATAAACATACTTTTCAATTTTCTAGCTTACGGCTCAGGACAAGACACTACTCTTTCTCTATTCTACTTCAAATGTTGCTAATACTTGGATCAACTTAGCCGAACCACCAGGAGTGCCGCTGCGTAGTTCCACTGAAATCACATCTCCGGATTTAAAATCAGAAGATTTACTTACTTTGATACTATCAGTTAACTTCTCACGTACAGATGAATAGTATGCTTTGCCTTTGTAGACTTCAGCAATGTATTTGCCATTTTTATAGATCATCATTCGATTTTTTCCTTCAAAACTTGCACGATCGAAATCAATATCTAGTCGGCTTCCTGATAATTTGATGTTCTTTACCGCATGATCTAATAAAGAAGTGTCAACTGCTAAATCTTCTTCTAACGTGATCGACTCTAATAAACGCTTGCCTGTTGAACTATGACCAGGTGAGTTTGGTGCAGTATATACTTCGATCACTTGTCCTTTGACTCCGGAAATACTACGACGGACTTGAGTTCCGCCATCCTTTTTACTTGTGAAGGAATAGTAAGCTTTGCCTTTGTATGTTTCAAAATGATAGCGGCCATCCACGTAGACCATCAATCTTTCTGAGCTATTAAAACGTTCTGAATCTAAGTTTAAATACGCATACGCTTCACGATCTTGTGTACCTAAAGTCAATAAGTTCGTTTCTGTTTTTTCTGGTTCTACTTGGATATTGTCAAATTTTGCCCAACCGTTTCCTGTTGAAGAAAAACGAAGAATGTATGTATTTTCTGTTGCAGGTGTCGTAAACGTAAATTCTCTACGTGTCCAGTTCTCGTTGTTGTGGGCTGTTTCTTCTAATGAAACGAATCCTTCATCATGATTCATCGTACCGAATTCAACTTTCGCTGGGAAATCAGCACTTCCTGCGACATCATAACCAAATGTATAGGTCGTGTTTGGCTTCAATGTCAAATATTGATGAATGTTTTCTCCATATGTTGCGACCACGTACTTATTTCCATTTAATTCTTCGATCTTCGGATTTTGTGTCCCTGGATTCGATACGATCCAGTTGTTCAATCCATCATTGAAATCGCCGTTTTTAATTGCTAACTGCTCTTCTACCTGACTACTGATACTGGCCAAGTCACCTGTTGATTGACTTGTCGCAAATGTTACCGCTGGTCCTCCTAATGTAAGTAGTAACATGCTTGCTGCTGCAATTTTTTTCAAATTGTTTTTTTTCATCTCAAGCTCCTTATAGATTTTTTTGTAGCGAATAGTTCGTTATACAGTGAACTGTAAAACATAATCTATCTCGCCCTCTAAAAATACTAACTGAAAAATTAGACAATAAAAAAACATTTTTTTCTGAAAAAATATATTTTTGGATACATAACAAAAAAATAAAAACGCCTACTGTAAAATAACTTGAAGAAACAATGCGTACTGACCAAAAGAATGCGGATTTATCATGTAAATTGGTCCATATATTTTTTCAGATAAAATAAAAAGATACGACCGAATGTCGTATCTTTTTCACTTTGATTATAGAAATCACCCAATAAGGACGATTCATTTGTACATAACAAGCCACGCTGTTACTTACATCATTATTTGTTATAGTTCGCACGTTGTTTAAAATGCTGGGATATTTGAACCTTTTGTATTGTTCTTGATATAGTCAGCGACTTCTGGTGTTGTCATTGCTTCTTTCAATACCTTGATTTTCTCGCTGTCTTTTTCTTCTTCTCGAGTAACTAATTGCAATGCATAATGTTTGCTTGCTTCTTCATCCTCTAGTAATAAAGCATCTGCTGTCGTCAAGTTTGCTGGTTCTAGATAAGCTGGATAACAGAAAACCATAGCGATATCACTCTCATCATAAGCTTTGACCAAATTCAAAAGATCAATACTTTCAAAATTAAGATTTTTAGGATTCTCTACAATGTCTGCTACTGTCCCATCAAAGCCGACACCATCTTTCAATGTAATAATGCCATTCTCATTCAAAATCGCTAACGCACGACCTTCATTTGTTGGATCGCTAGGGATGCCCACTTTCGCATTTTCTGGCAAATCATTCACATCATCATATTCTTTGGAATAAAACCCGCCGGCAAAATAATAAATTGGTTGAACGGCTACTAGATCCGCATCTTTTTCTTGATTGAAGCGTTCCATAAATGGCTCATGTTGTGCAAAGTTTGCATCTGCTTCATTATGTTGCACCGCATCATTATAAGCAACGTTATCACTGACTTCCATGATATTGATCGTATAGCCTGATTTTTCTACTTCTTTTTTGGCAATTTCTAAAATATCTTTTGATGATTCCAATTGCACGGCTACAGTGATTTCTTTCTTGCTTTCTTCTGTCTCATTGCTTCCCCCACAGGCTGCTAAGACAAGGACACTTGCTAAAGCTAACGTGAATAAATAAAACTTTTTCATGATTTTTCTCCTACTTTCGTTTATCTAATGATTGTGCAACAAAATTTCCTAACATTTGCAAAATGAAGACCAAAGCGATCATGATCACAATGGCAACATACATCACACCATATTCATACCGTTGATAACCAACACGTACAGCAAAATCCCCAATTCCGCCGCCACCTACGACGCCCATGACAGTGGAAAAAGAAATCATACTGACTGTCGTCGTGGTATAAGCTAACACTAAGCCGCTTCGTGCTTCCACAAATAAAAAATGCCAGATATATTGAAAACGAGAGGCACCTAATGAATTTGACAGCGCATAGATTTCTTCAGGTACATCTAACAATACTTGTTCAACTAAACGAGCAAAAATCGCTACTGCGACAATGCTCAGAGGAATGGATGAAGGAACTGGACCAAACGCCCTTCCTAAAATCGCGCGTGTCACTGGGATCAAAGCAATCACTAACAGGAGGTAAGGAAACGAGCGAACGACAGTCACGATGAAGTTGAGTAACCAGTATAACCAAGGATGGGCCCCTTTTGTCCTTCTGACCTTAGGATTCGTCAAGTACAAGCCCAAGCCGGCTGGCAATCCTCCCAACACACAAACGAACATGGAAATAGCCATCATGATGCCAGTTTCTTTCAAACTATTGATTAAAGACGGCCAATATTCAATAAGTGCTGTTGGTAGGTTCATCAGACAAACTCCTTTTTATTTTTTCAAAATAGGTTAGATCCTCTTCCTCATACTGTTGCGGGTCATTCGTCAATTCACCGATCAGATGGCCATTCTCCATGACCAAGATTCGTTTACATAAGCGTTTAACGGTTTCAAGTTCATGACTAACAAAAAAAATAGTCGGTTGGAACTCTTCGTGTGTTTTATGTAGTAAACGAACGACACTCTCTGTATTTTCTTCATCTAAAGAACTGGTGGCCTCATCACAAAGTAACAAATGCGGATCTCTACTCAATGCTCTTGCGATCGAAACCCGTTGTCTTTCGCCACCAGAGAGTTTGACCGGATAGCTATCTGCTTTATGACTCATCCCAACAAAATCTAATAAGTCATTGATTTTTTTAGGGTTTTTCTTTTTTTGCAGTTTTAAAGGAAGTGCGACATTCTGATAGACACGTAGGTTTTCAAGCAAATTATGATGTTGAAAAATCATGCCTATTTTTTGTTGCTGTTGCCGTAATTCTTTTTTTGATAACGACTGGACGTCTACACCATTTAGCTTGATCGTGCCTTCAGTAGGCGTTTCCATCAAATTCAATAAGCGTAATAAAGTCGATTTGCCAGAACCGCTTTTACCAACGATCCCGATCACTTCTCCTTGTTCTACTGTAAAACTGATTTGATGCAGCGACTTGGTCTTATCATATTGCTTCGACACATTTACTAGCTCAATCACATTTTTCCTCCAGTCTATAAAGCAATTCCCAAAATTAATACAAAGAAAAAAACTGTATCAATTCCACTGTTTACCAAAGATTGCTTTACTTTTATAAAAAAGCAAGGCAAATGCAAAATCTTCTGTTTTTATAATCCATTAAATGGAAGCAAAAAGCAACTTTTTTACTCACCAATAAATATAATCTGTTTTTATTTCTGTACCATTAAAAATTGAAAAATACGATGATGCTTGTCACAAACAGATCGCAAACCTTCTACTCATTTGTTTTCGTTTTTTGTATCGTTAACATATAAATATTTTTTTACAAAAAGAATTTTTCCCTATCCTATTTTTATTCAATTAGAAAAAAATAAGTAAATGTACATCAGCGAAAGATGCTATACTCTGGATAACGGATAGTTACATAAGTTATAAAATATTGATTTATTCGTTATCTTATATTGTAACAAAAAAACAGGTTGTTGATAAACGAGCGAATGAAGACTATCCGAATACAACTAATATGGATGAAAAGAAGTAGCACTAAAAATTATTTGGGGAAGTAATTCTAGTGTATGGCATCCATATAATGTGCATGACGTGCCACATTTAGTAGCCACAAGAGAGGTCAGAGCAAAACTGTTCTGCCTCGAAAAAAATAAGCAGAGGCCCAACGATTTTATGGGCTTCTGCTTATTTTTTTCGATTAAACGATGGTCAAGTTTCTGTAATGATTCCATTCATCTTGAGTACAGCTAAAAATTCTTCTACATACCCATCTTTTTCAGCATCTGTAAATTCTTGATCTAGACGATATTTATTTCGCACAAAGGCTTTTATTTTCTCTTTTGTACACTCATCCTTTAGCAAATCAAACACGTCGATTGATACCTCATTGTCCAATATAAAACGTTCATCTTCAATCATGATATATAGATCATTACCCATTTTTTCATAAGTGATATTCTCGCTAAGTTTCATATCTCTCACTCTTTTCGTTATTCATTGGTACAGCTGCGAACCATTTGATGCTTTAAGGTTTCCTTGATCAAGGTACATTCCGCATCATCTACACCATGGATATCGTTCGTTGCATAATAATGATGCGCTCGACATCCGCCACCACATAAATATCGGAATGAGCAGTCGGTGCATTTTGATAATCGATCAATGCTTTGAGAGCGAATCAATTCAATGTTCTCTTCATCAAAAATAGCACTAAGTTGCTTTTCCCTGATATTTCCCAGTTTGTAATCAGCGGTTTCTAAAAGCTTACAGGCAAAGATATCGCCTACAGGATTGATTGCAAATTCTCCAACACCCAGACCGCATGACTCCTTGATTGAAAAAGGTTTTAAAAAAGGAGAGCGGGTCTCGTTCTTTTCTTTTAACTCGATTGCCACTCTTTCCTTCTCAGTCAAGGAAATCTCTGCCATTTTTGCACGTCCTAGCTCGCTGAAGCCTCCTAATTTATAATTGATATGATTCTTCTTTAAAAAGTGAATGGTTTCGTCAATCTTCTCAAAATTGTTATTTGTAATAATCGTATTGACTGAAATGTTAGGATATTTCAAGTTCAATAGATTTTGGATTCCTCTCATTGCGAGGCGATAACAGCCTTTTCCTCTATTTTTGTCATTTTCCACTTGATCGATCGAATCTAAACTGATGGTGATCGAATCACATCGTTCCGCTAAAAATGCTGCATCATTGGCATTTCGTAACAATGTGCCATTGGTGATCAAGCCGATAGATAGACCAATTTTTTTGGCATAGTCGATATATTTTAATGCATCTTTACTTAAACCGACCTCCCCTCCAGTGAAGACAATATTCTTCACGCCACAATCTTTCAATTGATTGAGTACATCGATCCATTCAATAAAACTTAAACTATCTTCGTACTCCTTTTCAGGACTGGCTTCCGCATAGCAGTAAACACATTTCAAATTGCAACGATGTGTCATCACCAAATAAGCGGTTTCCGGTATCGTATAGGTAGCTTTTTCTACTTCTAATGGGTCATCTAAAAGGATTTGAAAAAGATTCATCTTTTTTTGAGTTGCTGTTCTTAAATTCATGTAATCTTGCTTTCTTATTTTGCTTAATTCTTCTTGATCCACTAATATCCACGTACTTCGCGAGACATTATGTACAATAAATTCTTCATTGAACTGATAGGCATAAAGATTATCATTGATTCGAATAAGATCACCTCATTTTTTAAGCCGAAAAACTCATTTCTACCACGTAAAATAAGTACTCACCCGCTTTTTCCTTTCTAAAAACGGCGAACACTGGAAATAAAAACCCTTTCAAAAAAGCTGAGAACTACAAAAATTGCACAAACAATTCTCGTAATCCTCAGCTTATTTCTCGAGACAAGACAGGTTGACCTTGTCTCATTCTCACTTACGATCCTTGACCTGCGATAATACCACAAGAACATGGTGCGGCATAAGTACCTGTAATTTTCTTCAACTCAGGTTTTTTAAACATTTGCACCCCTCCTTTATTTTATGTATTGATGACGAACGTCAGCAAAAGATCATGGAACAACAGATAATCCATTAAGTTTTATAACAGTTTCTCTGTACATTACATAACCTCAAACTATGAAAAAAAGAGAAAACGGGATATTCACTTTTTTTCCTAAATAAAGTATAATCTTCTTTATAATCATTTGTCAATCATGTACTCAAGGAGTGTAATAAAAAATGAAGTTTCTCACAAGAAAAGGTTATAATTACCTATTTATATCAATGTTATTAGTCTTAGTAACCGTACTAACCACTTTGATTGCGCCATTTATCTTAAATAGTATCAATAGTTATGAAATTAATGCTATTTTTCCTATTATTTTCCTAATAATCGGTGCCATGTCACTCTCTTATATTTTTCAAGTTGGTTTGATTATTTATCGAGAAAATTTTGCAAAAAAATTCAATTTGAACTCATTTTTTGATTTATTAGCTAACATATATACCTTGAAATTTGAGAAATACATCAAGTTAGAATCAGGAAATCTAGTCAGTCGAATGTTTCGAATTGTGGATACGACTTATCTGTTTATGACAACAAGTTTCTTTTTAGTACTGAAATCGGCCATCTCTATTCTCATTGTGTTAGGTATCTTTTTTTCACTCGATTCAGTTATCTTCCTAATCACTCTTCTTTTGATCCCAATTAATCTTTTTTCTTATCTCTTTATTAATAAAACACTGAATGTAAGAATCAAAACGATGCAAGATGAAAATGCTCATGCGCAAAAAGATTTGATTTTGCTCTTAGGTAATCCAGAACAATTTAAGATGTTACCTAGCTTTGATACCGTCAAACAACTAACTTCAAATACACTCAAAAATATGTATACAAGCTTGGCAGCAACAAATAAATTCGCTCAAATCACTAGTTACACGGTTTCATTTATCAATCAGCTTTCACAAAATATTATTTTTATCACGATCAGCTACTTAGTCTATAATCAGCAACTTCAGTTGAACAATATGATGGTCGTCAGTATTTTGATGCCTATTTTCTTCACGGCACTTTCTGATTTATCAAAGATCAATGTCGATTATCGAACGGTCGTAGCGAATCAACAATTTGTTCAAGAAAACTTAGAATTACACCAAGAGAGGTCCTCTGGCACAGCCATCGATCAGATCACCAGCATCAGATTTGCCAATCCGCAAATCACGATGGCATCAAATGCCAAAAGAATCCATTTATCGTTAACTGAAACGTTGCATTTAGGCGATATTTGTTATATCGAAGGTCCTTCAGGTTCTGGAAAATCGACCCTCATAAAAGCAATCTTAGGTTTTTATGAAAGCAAGGATCTCTTTATCAATGAGTTGCCGATTGAACAACTGGACTTGAGTTTCATCAGAGAACAGATGACTTATCTTTCTCAAACCACGCTGCTCTTTTCAAATACACTTGAATACAACATCACTCTCGGTCAGCCGATTTCAGATGAAAAAAAAGAAGAACTGAGAAATTCATCCCTGCTTGCACCGATTTTTAAAAATAAAGACTGGGATTCTTTGATCATTGACAATGGCGCAAATCTTTCTGGCGGAGAAAAACAACGCGTGTTCATTGCCCGTATGATGCTCCAAGACAGCAGGATCTGGATTCTAGATGAAAGCACGAGTAGTATTGATAAAGACTCTGCGGATGCTATCTTCAAAACACTCATTGACGTACGTAAGAATAAAATCATTTTATTCACCTCCCATGATAAGGAGAATAAAAATTTTGCCAATAAATTCATTCAAATCTCCTCTCATGTTGAGACGATCGAATCATGCTGATCACAAATCTCCGCAAAAAAGAAATCCCCAAAAATCAAACTAAAGATTTTTGGGGATTTCTACTTGCCTCTTAAGGACGATCTTTGCTATTTCAAATTCAAAAGAAATTCGTTACCCTTTCTTTTCTAACAATACTGCTAACGTTGGCGAATCCTCTTCATAGTCAGTCCCTTTTACATCACCAAAAAAACCACAGACAGCAAAACCCGAAGCCGCCATTTCGGCTTGCAACGTTTCCTTTGTAAAATACGTCATCCACAAATAATAATTTTTGAATTCATTTGCAGTAAGAATCGTTGTCTGTTCTAAAGTGACTCGTTCATTGTATTTTGTATTATACTGCAATGCAACGTGAGGTTCTGCTGTCCAAAAACCTCCGTCTGGACAAGTATCCCATACTTGTTTTTCTTCAAACAGTTGATAGCTTGCCATAGAAAAGACATCCAATAAAACTTTTCCGGTTGGTTTTAGATGCTGATAAATCTTTTCCAATAATTTTTTTCTATCACTCGTTGATAATGCGCCAAAGTCACAATAGATCATCGTGATGATGTCGTATTGTTTGCCTAAATCCATCTTTAAATAGTCCGCATAATGGTAAGTGATCGGTAAGTGTTGGCTTTCCGCAGATTTTCTACCGTAAGAAATGGATCGTTTAGAAAAATCAAGCCCCGTCACTTGATAACCTAACTGACTAAATTTTTCTGCATAGATCCCTGGACCACAGCCGATATCCAGTAATGTCGGATAGTCTTCTGGTTTGAGCATTTGATTGATCCAACGAACAGATTCATCGATGAATTGGGCTTTTCGACTTGCCCCTTCAAATTCAGGATCAAGGTGTGCTTGAAGCATTTGCTTCGAGATGTGCCGATCATCCCAAAAAGCTCCTTTCGTTTGTTGATAAAGTGTTGGTTTGCTTAAAAGTGTTTCAATCATTGTATCCATCTCCTCATTCTTTTTTATAAATTCAAACAAAAGAAAAAAGCCGTAGATTTTACTCTACGGCTTCCCTGCATAAGGCGAAGATGCGAGTAAAATAAAATCAAATACATAGGTACGCTAAATAAAGCTGGATCTCAGCTCAATTTTTTACCTATTGAATTGATTTTATTTACTCGCTTCCAGTCATATCCATGTTACTGATTTTATAACATCTGATATGCCGGATTCATCACCTTTTTCTGTTGAATTGATAAATATAGCTTACCAAGAATAACCAGAAATGTCACGATATTTTACTATGGTGACATCGTATTTACTATTAAAAGATTTATAAATATCAACTAAATAAGAACTAATAGAACTCTTTTAGTCAAAAATGAAAGCAGAAAATATAACAAACTATTTTCTGCTTTTATCATTTATTTCAAAGTCGGCCAGAACGCTGTATTCGCTTCATACAATTCATCCAATACTTTTTTACCTGTCTGATAATCAGGAATGGTTTTATTCAGCATCACTGCTTCTAATGCTGTTTGATAAGAACCAGAAAGTGCGGCATCAACTGTCAATTTTTCGTAAGCTTTCTGCATCTCCATCAAGCCTTTTTGCATCGTCGGAATCTCACCGATATTGATTGTTTCAGCACCCATTGCGCCAACATAAGCGGGTGTCTCGATCACCGCTTCAGCATCAAAATTTGAAATCGCCCCGTGATTCTTTTTATTGACTGTAAAACGTTCTCTCGTATTATGGATGATCGCATAGGCAATATCAACAATATAATTACCATGGACCCCCGCATGTAAGGAGGAATCTTTAGCTGTTCCCGCAGCAATTACTCTACGACATTCCTCATAAATACGCTTCTCACGTCCTTGCATCACATAATCACCACGAGTAAACGTAGGATCATCATGTGACACCATTTCATCGGGTGTCAAATAGTACTGTAAGTAGCAATTCGGGAAATAATCAGGGAACCGTTTGAATAAACGAATCATCTGTTTGTAGGTGTCGATCCAATATTGATCACCGACCGTCTCATCATTAGACATCAATAACGTATCGATTTTTCCACTTAGTACATCTTCTCGTAGTTTTGGTAATAGATCTTGCCCCTTTTCATCGATGACATTCGTCCACCAACCAAAATGGTTAAGTCCAAAATACTTGAATGTCAGATCTCGCAAATCTTTATTGAAGTACTTGGCAATCGCTCCCTCGATCGAAATCGGCATATCACAAATACACAATACTTTCGCATCAGGAAACTCGCGATAAATCGCTTCAGACAAAATCGCTTCAGGATTTGTATAATTTAAGATCCAAGCTTCTGGACAAATTTCTTTCACTTTGCGAATAATCTCCAAAACGGCAGGTATCACACGTAACGCAAATGAAAAACCGCCTAAGCCACAAGTTTCTTGCCCCACGACTCCATTGCGTAAGCAGATTTTTTCATCAATTGCTCGCTGCTTATTCAAACCTGGACGAATCTGCATAAATAGAAAATCTGCACCTTGTAACGCCTCGTCAATGTCCGTAGTAAAAGAGACGTTTACTTTTGAACCCGTTTCATAATAGTACATTTTTGTGTATTGTCCCAATAATGATACGCGTTCTTCATCATTATCGTATAAGACCAACTCACTTAAATTCAATTCTTCCGCACGTTTTCGCAATACTTCTAAAATACCTGGTGACTGCGTGGAACCGCCACCGATCATGACAAATTTATTTCCCATTGATTTGTTCCTCCAACTTTCTTTTACTGTGCTTGCGTAGTAGTTAAATAATTTAAATAATCTTCGACTTTTTCTCGCTCTTTTTCGACGCCCATACCAATGACGATTTGTATATGTTTGCCTTTATCGACAATTCCCGATGATTTCACTTTATTATTTAAAATAGCCATGTCTACCTTTGTCTCATCCTTCACATCTACCCGCAGACGAGTATAGCAATTCATCATACTTGCGATATTTTCAGGCCCACCTAGACCTGCAACGATGTATTGGATTTGTGGATCGAAAGTGTTAGCTACCACTGGTAGATCCATCGTTTGTTCAACGTCCCCCTCTTCAGACGATTCTTCTACATCTTCGGATTTTTCTCGCCCTAATGTCGGAATATCCAGTTTTACAATAAGTGTTTTGAATACAAAATATTCCAATGCTGCTGTGACAATAAATACGAGCGGAATCAAATATTGTCGCCCTAAATGTGCTGGAAAGGCGAAGCTATTGATAATCATATTGATTCCTGTATCAAATTGAATACTGATACCTACTAAGTTCGTGATCAACATACTTAGCCCATAGACAACGGAATGAGCGAACCATAGAACAGGTGATAAAAACAAGAATAGAAACTCCAATGGTTCTGTTACACCAGCTAGAAAAGCCGTAGTGACTGTTGGAATCAAAATGCCGGCAACTTTCTTTTTATTCTCCGGTTTCGCTGTTTTCCATAAAGCAAAGGCAATACCAATCGGTAAGGAAATCGAACCAAAGTTGGCTAAGTAACCAATTGATGGATGCATCGACGTAATCTGACTTGCGTTTCCTAGTTCAGCTAACCAGATATTGAATGCCCCATTGTACATTTCTCCAGCAATTTCTGCTGTTCCCCCCAGCGGTGTATAAAATAGCGGCATCCATAGAAAATGATGTAATCCTAAAGGTAACAACATCCGATTTAAGAACCCATAGAAGAAAAAGCCAAGAGCACCCGCGGTAGTCGTTGTGCCTACCACTGCCTCAACCAGATGATTGATGATCGGCCAAATGTAAGTGATACCCATTGCAAATAAGATCGTCGCAAAGAGAATCAAGATATAGACTGACTTTGTACCTGAATAAGGCGAAAGATATTTATGTAGTTTGATCTCGCCAAATCGATTCACCATAAAGCCAACAAAAACGCCAAGAAGAATCCCTAGAAAAACGCCCATATCTGTGACTTGAATACCAAACACCATTCCTTGTCCGGTTCCGTATAACCCTTGATCCCCCGCCTCAGCTAATGTATTGGTCACTGTCAGCCAAGCATTGTTTGCATAAAGAAACAATAAGTAAGTGATGATCCCTAAAATCGCCGCATCTGTTTTGTATTTTGGTTTTGCCAAAGCCGCTGCTATGCCCACACAGAAGATGGCACTTAACTGACCAATCATCCCTCCGGACAAAATACTATAAACAAAATTGCCCACATTTTTTGAGAACGTCGGCATCATCTCCAGACTAAGAATGGCACAGACCGAAAGGATGATACCTGTGACAGCCATAAACATGACTGGTTGGATAATTGCTTTTGAAAATATACTTGCTGATTTCATAAACTTTTCCCGCATCTTTTTCTACTCCTTTATCGAATAATTTACAGCTTTCAGCCAATCGAACATGTATCATCAAGACTGGATGTTGCCATAGTGATACATGGTAAAATCTTGTGTCTCTAATACCTGCTTTAACTCAGTTGAGCAGAGAATCGCCACTTCCTTCACTCGTTGCACATTGAAAGAAGAATGAAAATAAAGGATCTCGTCCACATAAGCTGGGTGGACCATCAGCTCTGTTACTTGTCCTTCTTCAACTTGATTTAAAACGCCTTGTATCTCAGCTAGGCATTCTTTCTTTCTCGAGGCAAAGGTAGCGTCTAAATTTCGGATTTCTTGATGATCCATTAAGTCCAAAAAGCCAGTGATTGCTTTTTGACAAGGAAGTGCTAGCTGTTCTTCCAGTCCAAATGCGTTTCTAAAACACAATTGATATTTCTCTGCAATTTTTGTTGTAATTTCGTAGTTCTCACGAAACGTATGCACATGGTGATGGCTATCCAAATGGGTCAAGTTCACGCCGTTATTCAGAAGATAGTCGATTTGTGCACACCATTCCTCGAATATTTCCGCATCCTCCATTTCATTTCGCTTCTCTTGGTATTCGTTCAAATTAAAAAAGTTTCCTTGCTCATCAATAAGAGAGTTACTTGAAAGCATAGGTTTTCCGCAAGTTAACACAAGATGCCCACCCACACCAAGCCCAGCATGCTTCTTGGCTAATTGAATCGCTTCATCGCTACCAGGCATGTTGGCCATCAAGGTAGTGGAAGTTAGTACGCCATTTTGAAAAGCTTCAATAATACCCAAGTTCACCGCTGGCGAGTAACCAAAATCATCGGCGTTGATAATAATTTTTTTCATCGTCAATCCTCTTTCATTAAAGAAATTACTTTCACTAAGTTATTTACTTTATTTATGTATGTAGTATAATTTACCAAGATAGCGCATACAACGCTTTTAAGACAAGATGATTGAACTTTCTTACTTTGAAAGTACTTTCAGATAAGGAGGAGAATTATGGCGAATATTTATTACTGTAATCGTTTATTTCCCAATAGCAATTTACGAAGTGAAGATGAACAAATCATCGAAAGTATGATCGAGCGAGTGAAAAACAAAAAAAACAGTGAAATAAAAACAATTGCCGAAGAAAATTTTACCTCCCAATCATCCATTAGCCGTTTAGCAAAACGAGCGGGTTTCAATAATTACAAAGAACTGATCTTTTTCTTAAAAACTGAATTTTCTATCGTTGAAAAAAAGCAAGAAACGCCATTACCTTTTGTTCAGACACTTCAAGATTGGGATGTCATCGACCATTACTTCGAAAAAGCTTTCGAGTCAAAAAAAATTTACTTATTTGGAGAAGGTTTCTGTCAATTTTTAGTTGACTATACGTATAGAAAATTACTGCTGAAAAAAGTTTATGCCATTGATCTTGAAGGAGTAGAAATCAGCCTCGTTTCGGACGAAACACCACATACTCTGATTATCTTTTCCCAATCTGGAGAGAACAAACGAGGATTGATCAAAATGAAAGAATGTAAAAATTATGGTGGAAATGTTATTGCAATAACCGCCACAAAGAATAGCAGTTATGCGAAACAGAGTGACTTATCTTTTATTGTGGATCGTGAAAACACGGGCGTTGATTATGAAAATCAAACTCTGAACTACTTTTTTGGAAATACTTTAAATTTAATGGAGTTCTTGATCCATCGCTACACATAAAAACCTTGTTGCTAAAAAAACAGCTAGGATCACCGTGACAAAAACACGTTGATCCTAGCTGTTTTGACTAAAACGATCTCGATTGTTCGCTTACTTTAGTGACCATTGGCTTTTCCATGCGCCAGAATGAATCGCACTAGCTTCTAAATAGCCTAAATCATTTTCTGTGTGAATGACTTGGTTTGGTTTCCAACGATTGACGAGTCGTGTATAGCCTTCTACTGTTTCTTTTGTCCACTGTGCGCTGAATACTTTCCTATATCTATTTATACTCCCTGATTTTCGGTGGAACATACTGATCCACAAACGGCTGAATCTCTGTCAGTGTGTTCGCAAACAAAATTTTATCGAAATCTTCTTTAGTCAAAAAGCCTTGATTGACCATGGCTTGATACTGTTGCTTCAGTGGATCGAAAAAACCTTGATGATTCATCAACACACATGGATTGACATGCTGTCCAATCCTTCCCCAAGAAATCACTTCCGTAATCTCTTCAACCGTTCCAGGTCCACCGGGTAAAGCGATATAGACATCTGATAATTCAATCATCTTTTGTTTCCGTTCGTGCATGGTCGAAACGATCATCAAAGAGGTGACATCTTTTTTAGCGAGTTCTCGTTTTGCTAGAAAGTCCGGCATGATCCCTGTTACTTTCCCACCAGATTCAAGCACTGAATCAGCAATGATCCCCATCAAGCCCGCATTGCCACCGCCATAAACTAACTGATACTCATTACTGCCGATCCACTCACCTAATTTTCTCGTCACTCGTTCATACTCTGGGGAATTCCCCTTACTTGCTCCGCAATATACTGCAACGTTCATCTCTGTGACCCCTCCCAAGTTTTTTCCAGCTTATGCTATTATATAATTGAAAGGTGGTTATCCTCAACATGAACATCAAAGATTATAATAAATGGGTAGTTGAATTTTATAAAAAAAGAAATTGGTACGACTATGATCCATTTATCCGTATCGGCTTTTTAACAGAAGAAGTTGGCGAAGTATCAAGAGCGGTTCGAAGCCTCGAAATCGGCAGAGATCGCCCGGATGAGTCTGTACAAACAACCGAATTTTACAAAGAAAATCTGATGGAGGAATTGGGCGATGTGCTGGATAATGTGCTGATTCTTGCTGATAAATATGGACTGACCTTTGAAGAAATCATTCATCACCATCAACAGAAATTAGAGAATCGATTTAGTGAATAGGTCTTATCTCCTTTCAAGAATTCTTACAAAATCCCTTCTCATCATGCTATACTCTAAAGAAAAAGAATCTTGAGGTGAACACATGGCTATCTTTGAAAATCTCAGCTTAAATAAATTGTCTTCTGTCGAACAAGAGATTTATCGATTTATCGTTAATAACCTCGAGAAAATACCTTATATGCGGGTACGAGACATCGCGACAGATGCGCATGTTTCTTCGACCTCAGTCTTTCGCTTTATCCAAAAAGTTGGCTTTGATTCATTTCCGGAGTTTCGTTTTTATATCAAAAATCATTTAGAAAAAGCCCACTATGAAACAGATGAAAAACAAGTCAAGCTAGAGGAACGAATCGGTCAGTTGAACATGACGATTTTTCATCCCGACATTGAATATCAAATCAAAAAAATGGCAAAAACATTGCAGCAAGCGGATTTTATTCTGTTTATGGGCATGGGGGCTTCAGGGGCATTAGCACAATATGTCGCACGAAAATTAGCAAATATTGGTTATTTTTGTATCAGTTTAGATGAACTGACTTATCCCATTCGTAGTTTTTTGCGTAAGGATCAAAAAAATGCATTGGTCTTTTTGAGTGTTTCAGGTGAAACAAAAGAACTGATCGAAGTCATTTCAGGATTAGCTCATGCTGATAGTGTGCATAAATATTGTATTACTGCGCATAAGGAAAGTTCATTGGCACAGTTATGTGATTATTCGATCGACTATGCCATTAAAGAAGAACGCAAAGATATCTTTCTTGATTTGACTAGCCAACTGCCTGCCATGGCGATTCTTGAAACACTGATCGGTTACCTAGAGGAATCAACCTGCCAATAGAACCGACTTGGAACACTACGTTCCTCCCACGAAATAATTTTCATTGTTCCAAATTTTTATCCTAAATAAGAATGCGCTTACTTTTCTTTTGCACCTTTCGCTATAATGAATGCATCATATAGCGAAAGGTGTTATTCTTATGCAAAAATTTAATGATTTATTAGATCGAAGTCTTGTTCCGATTGCAACACGGTTAAACAACCAGCGACACATTGCAGCCGTACGAGATGCATTTATGCTTATTTTTCCATTGACGATTTCTTCATCATTAGTGATTTTAGTCAATAATATTTTATTTTCAAAAGATAGCTTTATCGTGCAATTATTTCAACTTTCACGTATCTTTCCAAATTTAGAAAGTGCGCAACAAGTCCTTGCTTCTGTAGCCAACGGAACGATCAACATCATGAGCTTGTTTATTGCGTTTTTAGTCGCTCAGCTTTTGGCGAAGCACTTTGAAGCGGATGCCACCTTAGTTGGATTAACGAGTGTCGCTTGCTTTATGATCTTCTATCCTACTTCTTTTTCGGTCGACGAAATGAACGTTATCAGCACCCAATATTTAGGGGCTCAAGGTTTGTTTGTGGCGATGATTGTCGCTTGCTTAGTTGGAGAATTCTTACCGAAATTATTCAAAGTCAAAAAATTACAAATCAAGATGCCAGAACTTGTTCCACCAGCTGTTTCTCGTTCTTTTTCTGGTATGATTCCGATCATCATCATCGTTGCTATGGCAGCTTTGATCAATTTCTTCGTCTTGATGATTGCACCAGAAGGGATCAACGAGTTGATTTATGCCGGTATTCAGACGCCTTTGCGCGATCTAGGTGGAAATGTGGTTGGCGTACTCCTTTTAGCGTTTATTCAAACGCTGCTATTTTCTATCGGTATCCATGGTCCAAACACGTTGAATGCTGTTCGTTCAGCGATCTTTACCGAACAAGACTTAGCCAATCTACAATTTATCAATGATGGCGGTTCACTGTGGGACGTCCCTTTCAAAGAAACTTGGGGCATCTTGAACGATATGTTTGCGAATATGGGTGGTACTGGTATGACCCTAGGCTTGATCATTGCGATTTTTATTGCGTCAAGAAGACCCGAACATCGAGAAATTGCCAAACTGTCTTTCGTACCAGGTATTTTCCAAATCAATGAACCAATGATCTTTGGTTTACCGATCGTCTTGAATCCAATCATGATCATTCCTTTTGTTCTAACACCAATGGTCAATATTCTTGTTGGTTATTTCGTTACAGTAGTATGGCCGATCATGCCCTCACCGGCGATTGGTTTACCGTGGACCACACCCGGAATCATCAATTTGTTTTTAGGAACGGGTGGTAACATCATGGGGATCGTTATCGGGATTCTATGTTTAGCCATCTCCATTTTGATCTATCTACCTTTTGTCATTGCTTCGAACCGCGCACAGCGTACAGAATAATCGTAGGAGGATTTATTATGCTTAGAGAATTACCAAAAGATTTTTTATGGGGTGGCGCGATCGCTGCTCACCAGGCAGAAGGCGCTTGGAATATTGATGGACGGGGCCCAAGTATCGCTGACGTTATGACTGCTGGCGGAAATGGGATTCCTCGAAAAATCACTAAAGGCATCCTTGAAGGAGAATATTATCCAAATCACGAAGCGATTGATTTTTATCATCGCTACAAAGAAGACATCCAATTATTTAAAGAACTAGGATTAAAATGTCTACGTACCTCGATTTCATGGAGTCGCATTTTTCCTACTGGTCAAGAAGAAACACCAAATGAACAAGGGTTAAAATTTTATGATGATCTTTTCGATGAGTGTTTAAAAAATGGAATTGAGCCAGTCGTTACGTTGTCTCATTTTGAGATTCCTTATGCCATTTATGAAGATTTCGGTGGCTTTACCAATAAAGCGGTTATTCCTTTATTTGTAAAATTTGCCAAGTGTGTCTTTGAACGTTACAAAGACAAAGTCACTTATTGGATGACCTTCAATGAAATCAATAACCAGGCAGATGGGCAAGAACCAGTACATGTTTGGACCAATTCTGCGATGATCATCGAAGAGGGTCAAGATAAAGAAGCGTTAGTCTTCCAAGCAGGAGTCAACGAACTGATTGCCAGTACTTGGGCTGTCAACGAAGGGAAAAAGATCAATCCTGATTTTCAGATCGGCTGTATGATGGCTTATGTCCCAATCTATCCTTATTCTTGTGCGCCAGAAGATATGATCGCTTCAGTCAAAGCGAACGAACGTCGCTTCTTCTACAGTGATGTTCATGTCCGTGGCGAAATCCCTACCTACACGACGAAATACTGGGAACAAAAAGGGATCACGATCGATATCAGTGAAAACGAACGACAACTCTTACGTGAAGGAACAGTTGACTATATCGGTTTTAGCTACTATATGTCGGGAACGATCACAACACTTCCTGACGTAGAGGGCAATCAAACAGAAGATATTCCTTCCGCTAAACTTGTTAAAAATCCTTATATCACTGCTTCTGATTGGGGATGGCCCATTGATCCTGTCGGGTTGCGCTATGTATTGAATACCGTATATCAACGCTACGATCTTCCGCTATTTATCGTTGAGAATGGTTTCGGCGCATACGACCAGTTGACGGATTCAAATGAGATCCATGATGACTACCGAATCAATTATTTAAAAGAACATATCGAACAAATGAAAAAAGCAGTGATCGAAGATGGTGTTCCTTTATTAGGCTATACGCCTTGGGGAATCATCGATATCGTCAGCTTTGGCAGCGGTGAAATGGAAAAACGCTACGGCATGATCTATGTCGATAAAGATAATACCGGCAAAGGAACTTTGCAACGTCTGAAAAAAGATTCTTTTGCTTGGTACCAAAAAGTGATTGAAACGAATGGCGAACAGCTTTAACAATCAAAAAAAGAAAAGCGATCCGACCTCAGTGTCGTGACCGCCTTTCTTTTTTTATGCTTCGTATTTTTCTTTGACAACTGCTAAATAATGTTGTAAACCGATATTCATCACCCAAGCTACACCTAGACCGATGAAACTGCCTATGACGATACCGATAAAACGATACTCGATCAATGAGATCAAATAGGTGTTCCTGACCAGTGTCGAAAGCATCAAGGCCATGGGATTCAAGAAGATATTCGCTACTGCGTAGTTTCTAGCGACTAGAAATTGTGAAATGCCATAAAGAAGAGTAATCAAACCTATTGTTTCAAGCTGCGTAAATGGGATCAATGATAGCACCGCAGATAAACATAATCCTAGCATCGAGCCGATCAAATATTGAACTTGTCGATGTTTCATGGCATCTAAATTCTCCGCTAATAAAATCGAGGCACAAGACAGTGTCAGCCAATAAGGGTTTTTCATATTCAAGCCATGACTTACGTAGACTGAAAGAAACAATGCCGCGCTATAAAAAATCGAATCAATGATCACTAAAGGTTCTTGATGAAACCGTTCCTTCAGTGATACCTTGATCACTTCCTGTTCTGGACGTGAATCCAATTTCTTCGTAAGAAATGCGGCAATCAAGGAGAATACAACACCCATGAAGAAAAAAGTAGCTGCTGTCGGCAAATGGGAAAGCGGAATCGACATACTCGTACCCATCGCCGCTAACATCGCAAAGAATAAGCCTCCGGGTTTAGAAATATGAAACAAACGTAAAATAAAACGGCTGAAAAACGCCACGGCGCCAACAGCAAAGGGTTCAAGCCAGATGACATAAGTAGACAACAACCCTAATGTAAATGCCAGTAATAAGCCACAGCCAATCAAAAACATGCGCTTTAATAATTGCTTCATTGGAATGTTCTGGTAGTAAAAGAATGTAAAGATCCCTAGAGAGGAGAAACTTGATATCAAAAAATTGTGATTGATGTAGCCAATCCATAAAACGAGAAAGATCAACACCATCAAGTTCATGATACGATATGGATTATCTTGGATTTTGTTAAATGTAAAATAGGATTTAACCATAAAAAACCTCCTTATTTTGAAATGTGTATAAAAATCGTTTTCGCCTTAAGGATGTCTTGTCTATTTAGATGAAGATCAAAGAAATCGATCAACTATTGGATGTGAAAGGAGTTTTTTCAAAGAAAAATCAAAACGAGTTTACTTTGTCTAGTATAACACCAATTTTCATAGGTTAAACAAGCAGAATTTATTATAAATTATTAAATAACGATCATATTATTATAGTTAATTAATAATAACCACCATTATTTGTAATAAACAAGCGAGTTTTCACTATCTAAAATTAAAAGCTTTTCATCTACGCAAAGAATTTAGGAAATCTACTTTATTTTTTTGTATTTTAAATTTATACTATGAAAGAAATCATTTTTAATAACAAAAAAAGATACAAATTTATTGTTACATAAAGTTTTATTGATTTTAAATCAAACACATAAGTTGGAGAATCTAGAAAGGATAGAAGTAAGGAAATGAAGAAAATTATTTTGATCATTAGTAGTTTATTTGGATGTGTCGGCTTATTTTCTTTTGTTCATTTTTTGAATTCTCCTGTTCGAGATGTTACCTCCAAAGCTGAAATGACCCAAAATGACGAAATTAAAATGGAATATGTTCCAACAAAAAAGCAGTTATTGAAAAGCATTGGTGATTCAGTCGATTTTTTAGGCATCTACGAAGTTACAGAAATCAATTTTAATGATACACCACATATCATACTAACAAAAGAAGAGGAAGACGAACTATCTTTTGAAATCAGAGTGACTGATCCAAAAGAACAATCGTTCTCGATTCCAGCAATAAAATTCTCTCCACAAAACATTCATGTCTCTGATACATTTGGCATTGCTAAGAAAAATGATCATTACTTTGCCTATAAAAATAATGTACCCCCAGAAGGAGATCCTTACAACACACGTTGATATTGATCTTTCTCATACCCTCCCAGGGTACATTGATATTGATCTATGGACACCAGTTAACAAACTGAAACGAGCGTTCATTCTCTTGTTTCAGTTTGTTTTTTTGCATTGTTTCCAATAAATTATTAACCAGTTTATGTGTTTATTTTCTCTTGCGTTATTTAAAATAACAGAACCTAACAAAAGTTATTGTTATTCCTGAAATTTGAGTGTCCCACCAAGTTATCCACAGTGGATAACTTACCGTTTCTCTCTGCTTGTCCACAGAAAACTGTAGATGTTCTTTGAATGGCTGATCATCCTTTGAGCGTGACGATTAACGTAAGTAAAATTGACAATAAGAGAACTAGCAGACTCCCTCTCGATTGCTCTACATAAATAAGTATGGTAATGACACTTGTCACGATGGCTGGATAAAATTTTTCCCTTTTTCTCATACGACATCCCTCTTTAACCACTAGTATGCCTTAAAATTTCGATTGTTTTTTTGTATTTTACTTATTTTTCTATTAAATTTCCTCCAAATGACTGATAAACCAGTTCGACGTTTATACAACAAAAGACATGTAAGAGTGAGGAATTACGCCTTTCACTCTTACATGTCTTTTGTTGTACGTTTTAGCTAGGTAGTTAACGATAGTAGGCTTCAATTTTACGACTTGGGATCAACCAAGCGATCAAGATCACGACATTGACCAATAGTACAGCAATTGGCGCAACCAAAACTCCCAGTATCAGTCCTACAACGTTCAAGCCTATCGATAAATATGATTTACGGTAATTACCGAACAGCTCTTTGATGGATGCTTTTTCGTCTTCTTCTGAGGCCACTAATGTCCGTGCTAACACGTAATAGGTGAGATTAGCACCTAATATCACCACGCCATAGGTGATTTCAGGGACAAGGCTGTTACTGTATTCGCTGATCCATGATGTAACAAAAGGAAACAGCGATAGGAAAAAAATAAAAAAGCTATTCACCCACAGCACTCGGCCATTGACCTTATGAACGGCTTGAAACAAGTGATGATGGTTATTCCAGTAAATACCTAAAGTGAAAAAACTAATGATATAGATAAGAAAGCGTGGAGCAAGTGTCATCAATGCTTGAAAGGTATCTGAATGTGGTTCATGTAGCTCCAGTACTAAAATCGTCATGATGATGGCGATTACTGCATCTGTAAAGGCTTCTAGTCGATTTTTCGGCATGACTTTCCTCTCCTTTCGCTTCATTTTATTCGTAAAAAGGATAAAAAAGCAACCTTTTCACACCAAAGTAGCAAGTAGAAATCGGCCTCTAGGTGGAGGTCATCATAAAAAATCCTTGCTATACTTATTTTATCGAAAAGAACAAGTGAAGCTTCTAGTGAGAAGTTTACCAAATAGAGAAAAGAGGCGATCAACATGCAAAAAAGAAATACGTTCCAAACGATCATCCTATTGGTTATCGGTTTAGTCGTAGCTAGCTTTGTCCTCAGCCTATTCGTTAGCGTAATCAGCAGCTTGCTATGGTTAGGTATCAAATTATTGATTCCAGCAGCCATTGCGATTTGGTTAGTCCGTTGGATCACTCGCGCAACGCAACAAAGAAAATACTACTAATTCCCTTTCAACAAAAACAAAAAGAGACAGAAATTTTCTGCCTCTTTTTTTGTTTTACTAAATGATATATCATTTCATCCGAGTGCTACATCTAAAATCATCATGATAATAAAGCCAGACATGACACCGAAAACGGCATAGTGTCGTTTACTGGAAAGTGTTTGTTGCGCTTCTGGAATCAATTCCTCCACTACGACATAAATCATTGCACCCGCTGCAAAAGCTAACGCATACGGCAACAAGACCGAAACTTTCGTCACCAAGATTGCTCCGATGACTCCTGCAATCGGTTCAACGACACCTGATGCTTGTCCATAGACGAAAGCTTTTGTCCGACTCAATCCTTCTTGGCGAAGAGGAATCGAAACAGCTGCTCCTTCTGGGAAGTTTTGAATACCGATCCCTAGCGCAACAGAGATCGCTGCCAGCACCGCAGTCGTTGGGTTCTCCGAAGTGGCTGCCGCACCAAATGCCACCCCTACGGCTAAGCCCTCTGGAATATTATGCAAAGTAATCGAAAAAACAAGTAAAATCGTTCGTTTTAAATGTGTCGGTAATCCTTCTTTTTCATGTGCTGGACCAAAATGCATATGTGGTAAAGTTTTGTCCGCAAGATATAAGAATAATCCACCTAGCCCAAAACCAATACTAACGACAAGCCAAGCAATGTCGCCATTTTCTTCTGCTTTTGTGATTGCCGGATCTAACAAAGACCAAAAACTGGCAGCGATCATCACACCAGAAGCAAATCCTAACATCAGATTAAGTACATCTTTTTTGATTTCTTTAAAGAAAAAAACTAAGCCAGCCCCAAGCGCAGTCATAAAATAAGTAAACGCTGTACCCGTCAACGCTTGCTGCCAAGGTTCTAGCTTCAGCAGCCAATCAACCATACAAATCTCCTTTCAACCTTTTATTCTTACTCTAGCATATTGGCAAAAATGTGACTACTATTTATCTGATGATCCCTTTCGCCAAGCATCCCCAAACCACTTGTAGTAAAGATCGTCAACGACTTGAACATTTGTGATCGTCATGTTCGGATCTACCACTGTCCCTTGCTTCTTGCCTGAGGAAAGTAAATCGGCGACATGACGGATCTCAAAGACGAATTCACTATTCATCGGAAAATCTTTTTTCACTACTTCTCCATCGTTCATTTGGATCGTATAATGGTCCGTTTTCCAATAATTAGGAATAATGATCGTCCCTTTTTCGCCAATGATTGAGTACGTACTAGTAAAAGACATTTTTGTTGTTAGAAATAAACTGATCAAAAGATCTTTCTGTTTCAAGTTGATCATACATTGCTCGTCTGTTTGACCTGAGCCGTGTTCAACACATATACCGTTATAGCCATCAAAGCCTGTTCCAAAGAAATATTGACTGACACTTAACGGGTAGGAAGCATTAGAGATCAATACGCCTCCCCCTTTTTCCATATCCCAGAACCAAGGAATCTTTTCAGACCCCGGGCGAGCATCACGAATATCTACTAATTGCACTTGACCGATTTTTCCTGAATCAATCGTTTTTTTCACGTCTTCGATTGCTGGGAGAAACACTGCTTTTTGTGCTTCCATAAGAAAAACATCGTGTTGTTGCGCCAGCGCATAGAGTTCTTGTGCCTCTTCTGAATGCAATGTGAAAGGTTTCTCTAAAAGCACATGCTTCTTCGCTTGAATGGCGGCTTTCGCTGCGGAAAAATGAAGATGATTGATCAGTGGAATATAAATCAATTCTACCTCGTTGTCAGCAAGCAATGCTTCATAACTGCCATAAGCCTTTGGAATCCCTAATTCTGTTGCTAACTGCTGTGCCTTTTCTAAGCGACGTGTAGCAATCGCTGCAGCTTGCGCCACACCACTTTCTTTGATCCCCTCAACAAAACGTGGCACGATCGACGCGCCACTCATGATACCGATTTTTAGCATACGCTTCCTCCTCACTTTTTGACCTCACTATACCACAGTTTCATGATTTACTTGCAAGTCGTACAGCTGAAAAGTCGCTTTAGTTGGGCTTTTGAAAAGGAAGATTTATACTTTAAACAATAAATATAATTCGTTTTTTTAAGGAGTGTGTCAAAATGTCAACAATAAATGCCGGTATTGCAATGGTAAAAGTGCTTGAAAGCTGGGGAATCGATCATATTTATGGGATTCCAGGTGGTTCGTTCAATTCCATTATGGATGCGTTGTACAAAGAAAAAGAAAAAATCGATTATATCCAAGTACGTCATGAAGAAGTCGGCGCGTTAGCTGCGGCTGCTGATGCCAAATTAACAGGGAAAGTAGGTGCTGTCTTTGGTTCTGCTGGGCCTGGCGCAACACATTTGATCAATGGACTTTACGATGCTCAAATGGACCATGTCCCAGTCGTCGCTCTTTTAGGACAAGTGGCTTCGACTTCAATGAATTATACTGCTTTTCAAGAGTTAAATGAAAATCCGATTTTCGCTGATGTGAGTGTCTACAACCGCACAGTCATGACACCTGAAAGTTTACCCCATGTGGTTGATGAAGCCATCAAGGCGGCATATGCGCATCAAGGCGTCGCAGTCGTGACGATCCCTGTTGATTTTGGTTTTGAAGAAATTGAGTGGCAAGAGGTGTCCAACGCTCATACTTACAAAACAGGAGTGATCTTACCTGACACAGAAGACGTAAACGCAGCTTTACCATATCTCAAACAAGCTCAAAAACCTGTCTTATTCATCGGACAAGGTGTCCGTCATGGGTATGAGCAAATCAAGCGATTTTCCGAATATTTTAAGATGCCGATAGTTGCTTCTGTTTTAGCTAAAGGAATTGTGCCAGATGAAGACAAAAACTTTCTTGGTTTTGCGGGGCGGGTAGCGACAAAACCTGCAAATGAAGCGTTGGCAGAAGCCGATTTGATTTTATTCGTAGGAAGTGACTTTCCTTTTGGGCGGACGTTCTTCAATCCTGAGGCAGCTTTTATCCAAGTCGATATTGATGCAGCCAAGTTTGGCCGCCGTCATCACGCAGATTTAGCCATTTTAGGCGATGGAAAATTCACATTAGAGAAATTAGTTGAACTGGGAAAAGAACGAGCAGAAGATGCTTGGTATTTAGCCAACCAAGAAAATGTCCAAAATTGGCGGCGTTGGTTACAATCGTTTGAAGAACCGACTGAGCAATCGATTCGCCCAGAAGCAGTCTACAAAGAAATCAACCGGATTGCCGAACACGATGCTGTTTTTGTGACAGATGTTGGAAACACGACCATTCACTCGATTCGCTTATTGAATATGAACGGCGAGCAGCTACACACCACTTCTGGTTGGTTTGCGACGATGGGAAATGGTGTACCAGGCGGAATTGCTGCTCAATTAAGTTTTCCCGATCGACAAGTCTTTACTTTGAGCGGTGACGGTGGCTTTGCTATGGTGATGCAAGATATCTTGACCCAAGTCAACTATCAGTTACCAGTCATCAATGTCGTTTTCTCAAATGATTCATTTGGCTTTATCGAAGCCGAACAAGAAGACACTGAACAACAAAAATTTGGCGTCTTACTTGAACAAGCTGATTTTGGAAAAGCTTCTGAAGCCTTAGGTGCGGATGGATTCACGATTACACACTACGAGCAATTACGCCCTGCTTTCGACGCTGCGGCGGCATCCGATCGCCCAGTCGTAATCGATGTGAAAATCCCCAATAAACGTCCCTTACCTGTCGAAGACTTACACTTAGATCCAAGAAAATATAGCGAAGAAGAAATCGAGGCCTTCAAAGAAAAATATAAGGTCCATGATATGCCTGTGCTTCATGAAATATATACGCAACATCTTTCTAAACAGTTGTAAAAGTTCTTCCAAGTGAATCAAGAAAATCCCAAAGTTAGCAGAACAAAAAATTTAAAAACCTCATAAAGCCAAAATATGGAAACTATTTTGGCTTTATGAGGTTTTTCCCAAAGGATAGGCTTTTAAAAACATGAAAGCTGAATATTACTATAAAAATATGTAATAATTACATCGACTAAATACTATAAATTGTCTCACGCTTTCCTGACTTGATAACAAGCACAAGAGCACAATCATCATGGATGATGCAAATAAGTCTGTATTTACCTATACGGTAACGCCAGAGTAAAATTCCACAAGTTAAGTCATAAGCCTTCTTCTTTCAACATATTTTGGAGACTAGCTGATTCATTAGTTAGATTTTTCAATACTTCATATCCGTCTTGCAAATCAAGATAATCTTCAATTTTTTCAGTCAATGCTTGTTTCATCAAAGTAGATAAAGGTTGACCCGTTAATTCTGCATAGCTTTGAAAGAAAGCTTCTTCCTGATCATTCAATCTTATCGTTATTATACCCATACTATTGATCCCTCCCCTTCTATTCAACTAATTGTAATATAATTGTTAATTTACAAAAAATCTATACACACCTTCTCTTAATCAATAAAAAAGCCAACCAAGTAACTCAATGATTGAATCACTTGGTCAGCTATTGCACTTTTTTAAGTGTAAACTTAGTTCATGATTAAGATCATCTGCCAATCACTTCTAACAACTTAAATTTAATTGATTTTATTCTTATATTTCTAGAAATCATCTAAACGCATAAACGATCTGATTGATCCCAACCACCATAAAGTAAAAACCAACTAAAAAACTTAGCGTCAACGCAGAGGATAAAGGATTGAATAATAAAATGATCCCTAATAAGATACCCAAGATGTTGATGACTACGGTGAACCAATAATGACCTTCACTGATTCCTCTAAATAAATCAGCCGTAACTAAAGCTAAAACAGAATCAATAATGAACCAAATAGCGAAGACAAATGGTAATGCTACAACACCGGCGCCAATATTGAAGATGAAAAAGATCCCAATCAAAATATCAATGATCCCGACGACCAATGGCATCTTGCCTTTATAACCTGTCAGCTCTTTTACTTGTTTGCGCATAAATAACTCAAATAACCCTTTTATAATAGCAAAAACAGCAAATACAATAACGATGGCAACCAAGTTACCTACTGGATCACGAAAAGAAATCAAGGAAACTAAAACAAATAATATCCCTAATATCAGTGAACCCCAATCTACTTTTCTACTTTCTTTCATTTTTTATCCCTACTTTCTTCTTTATCTATTTCTATCTTACGCCCCCATTAAAATAACTTCAAAAATTTAGCACCTATGAAAATGCTTTAGTGGTAAAAAAACGTTTACCATCTTTTATTCCTTTAATTGTTTCACGTGAAACGTAAAGAATCACTGATTTCCTTGAAACTTTCAACATTCCCCTATATAATTCTAGAAGACTTGGCAAATATTATAAACATAAAGTGAGGAAAAAAATTGATTACTGTAAATGATGTAAGTTTGCACTTTTCAGATCGCAAACTATTTGATGATGTTAATATAAAATTCACTCCCGGCAATTGTTATGGCTTAATTGGAGCAAATGGCGCAGGTAAATCAACATTCCTTAAAGTATTATCTGGAGACTTACAACCTTCAACAGGTTCTGTTACATTAGGCCCTGATGAACGTATGGCTGTTTTGAAACAAAACCACTTTGACTATGAAGAATATACTGTAATGGAAACAGTGATCATGGGGCATAAACGTTTGTATGAAGTAATGAAAGAAAAAGATGCCATCTATATGAAAGAAGATTTTACAGATGAAGATGGGATTCGTGCCGCAGAATTAGAAGGCGAGTTCGCAGAATTAAATGGTTGGGAAGCAGAGCCAGAAGCAGCTGTTTTACTTCAAGGATTGAATATTCCTGAAGAGTTACACCATCAATTGATGAGCGAACTAACAGGTGGACAAAAAGTGAAAGTGTTGCTTGCACAAACACTATTTGGTAAACCAGATGTATTACTTCTAGATGAGCCGACCAACGGACTAGATATCCAGTCGATCAACTGGTTAGAAGAATTTTTGATTGAATTTGAGAATACAGTGATCGTTGTTTCCCATGACCGTCACTTCTTGAACAAAGTATGTACCCACATGGCAGATTTAGACTTTGGTAAAATCAAACTTTATGTAGGAAATTACGACTTCTGGTTAGAATCAAGCCAATTAGCGACTAAGTTACAAGCGAATGCCAATGCGAAAAAAGAAGAACAAATCAAAGAATTACAAGACTTTATCGCACGTTTCAGTGCAAATGCGTCAAAATCAAAACAAGCGACATCTCGTAAGAAAATGTTAGAAAAAATCACGTTGGACGATATCCAACCATCTTCACGTCGTTATCCTTTTGTTGGATTCAAACCGGAGCGTGAAATCGGAAATGACTTACTACAAGTTGAAAATGTCAGTGTAACGATTGATGGTAAGAAGATTTTAGATGATATATCATTCACTTTGAACAAAGAAGACAAGGTAGCATTCGTTGCCGAAAATGATATAACAACTACAACGCTATTCAAAGTGATCATGGGCGATTTAACACCGGATACGGGTACTGTCCGTTGGGGTGTAACAACAAGCAATGCTTATCTACCAAAGGATACAACAAAAGAATTTGATACAGACTTAACGATCCTTGACTGGTTACGCCAATATGCAAGTAAAGAAGAAGATGATAACACCTTCTTACGAAGCTTCTTAGGTCGCATGTTGTTTTCTGGTGAAGAAGTATTAAAACCAGTAAATGTCCTTTCTGGGGGCGAAAAAGTTCGTTGTATGCTTTCTAAATTGATGCTTTCAAAAGCAAATGTCCTTGTCTTAGATGATCCAACGAACCATTTAGACTTAGAATCGATTACTGCATTGAATGATGGTTTGATGGCATTTTCAGGTTCGATCCTATTTGCTTCTCATGACCACCAATTCATCCAAACGTTAGCAAATCGCATCATTGCTGTTTCTGATAAAGGCGTGATCGACCGTGCAGATACGACTTATGATGAATTCTTAGAGAACAAAGACATACAAAAACAATTAGAACAACTTTGGAACTAAGCCTTTCAACATCAACAAAAAAACAGGTGTACAGCGTAAGTATTCTTACGTGATACACCTGTTTTTCTTTTTATCGGCTGACGCCCATTGAGAATATCGCGATACAGCCATAGCCTGTATGACTTGCGATCGTTGGTCCTAAGGGATAGAGCTTGATTTCTTTTGTTTTGATGCTTTCTTCCAGCAGCTTTTTGGCTTTCTCAGCACTTTCTAGATCACCTGCATAAGCGATATACACCGTTTGTTCAAGTGGCGCGACAATCGATTTGACGGTTTCATCCACGATTTTTTGAATGGATTTATTTCTACCGCGTACTTTATCGACATTTGATAGATGACCACCTGGTTCAACGGTAATGATTGGTTTTACGCTTAAAAGACTACCAATAGTGGCACTTGCTTTAGAAATACGGCCACCACGTTCTAAATGTTTTAAATCATCGACTGTTACCCAAGAATGAACCTTGAGGTAATTGTTTTCTAGCCAAGTCAGTGTTTCTTCTAGAGAAGAGCCTGCTTGTTTCAAGCGAACTGCTTCTAATACCAACAATCCCTCACCGATGCTTGCGGCTTTTGTATCAAATACATAAACTTGTGGGTCTTCGTATGATTCCTTCAATAATTCCACTGCTTGTAAGGCACTGCTGTAAGAACCACTCATCCCACTCGAAAAAGCAATGTACAAAACAGGGATTCCTTTTTCTACATAGCTACGAAAGAATTCTAAATAACGACCAACATTGATTTGTGAGGTCGTAGGCATTGCGCCTTCACGTAACTGTTGGATGTACCCTTCATAATCAAATGTTTTTCCTAGATCATCGATCAGGATCTCCTCACCTATCTGGATTTCCATAGATAAAAAATCAACATTTGCATTTGCTAATACCTGATATGGCAGATCGCAACATGAATCTGTGACTATTTGATACATTCGTTCCAACTCCTTTTTTCTCCACTTTTCATCGTTGTCTATTATAGCAAACTCCTAGAATTTTAAATAACTTCAACCCTTGTAGACATTCTACTTGGCATGAACTGTTCAAACGAAAGGGTGAATAGATACGATAAGAGGGAAAAACGTTCGATTCCCCGTTTTCCCCTCTTATCTGTTTATCGTGATTCCAGTGTTTCACTCATTCTTGAAAGAATGTTCCTGTTAGCGAATAGTCACTGAAAGGCCTAGATTTGCGCCCACACGCTTTCTAGGATATTTGTTTGGTTTCGGTCAGGACCGACTGAAAATGTTGAAATACGCACGCCTACAAGCTCTGAGATACGTCTTACATAGTTACGCGCATTTTCTGGTAGTTCTGCTAACGTACGGCAAGCAGTAATGTCCTCTGACCAGCCTGGTAATTCTTCATAGATTGGCTTGCAACGATTCAATTCTTTCAGACTCGCTGGGTAATGATAGATTCGTTCACCGTCTAATTCGTACGCTGTACAGATCTTCACTGTTTCTAAGCCGCTCAAGACATCGATCGAATTCAAAGATAGATTCGTGATACCTGATACACGTTTTGAGTGACGCATCACGACTGTATCAAACCAGCCGACACGACGAGGACGCCCTGTCGTTGTACCATACTCACGACCGATATCACGGATTCGTTGACCTGTTTCGTCAAATAATTCTGTTGGGAATGGGCCATCACCCACACGTGACGTATAGGCTTTACATACACCGACCACTTTATTGATTTTAGAAGGGCCGACACCACTACCGATCGTCACGCCTCCAGCAACTGGATTGGATGAAGTAACAAAAGGATAGGTTCCTTGATCGATATCCAACATAACTCCTTGTGCGCCTTCAAATAGCACACGTTTTCCTGCATCTAGCGCATCATTTAAAATGACAGATGTATCTGTCACATATTGTTTGATTTGTTGACCATACTCATAGTATTCTTCAAAGATTTCTTCAAAATCGATTGGCTCTGAATCGAACATTTTCACAAATTGACGATTTTTATCGTCTAAATTCATGCGTAAACGTTCTTCAAAAATTTCTTTGTCCAATAAATCGGCTACACGAATACCGACACGTGCTGCTTTATCCATATAAGCAGGTCCGATCCCTTTGATGGTCGTTCCGATTTTGTTTTCCCCTTTTGCATCTTCTTGCAATTGGTCTAATTTGATATGATACGGCAAGATGACATGTGCGCGATCAGAGATACGTAAATTATCTGTCGTCACATTTTTTTCGTGTAAATAAGCCAATTCTTTGACTAAAGATTTCGGATTGACTACCACACCATTCCCGATCACGCTGATTTTATCTTTGTAAAAAATCCCCGAAGGAATCAAGTGCAGTTTATACGTAACACCATCGAATTTAATTGTGTGTCCCGCATTGTCGCCACCTTGGTACCGTGCGATCACTTCAGCATTTTCACTAAGAAAGTCAGTAATTTTTCCTTTCCCTTCGTCGCCCCATTGTGTACCCACTACTACTACAGATGACATTTGAACACCTCATTTAATATTATTTAATCCTGAATTATTGTAACAATGATTGACACTTTATTCAACTAAAATCGAATGATATTTGGAATAATTTAGTGAAAACGATTGAAAAACGAACAATATAGTGTAATTTCTTCAAACTCACCCTCGCGAAGAAAAAGCTCAATTAAGGGGTATTTCAAAAAAAATCCGAGAAACGAAAGTAGTCCTTCCTTCGTTTCTCGGATGTATTTTTGATTGATTCTGATTAATATTCTTCTCGCGGTGAAAGGGAAGAAAATTTATTGTATTCTTTGATGAAGAGCAACTCGACTGTTCCCCTTGCACCACTACGGTTTTTTTCGATTATGACTTCGATGACATTGTCATTTTGCGGTTCTGGTGCATCGCTGTCCTCGCCGCCTTCACGTTCGTAGTAATCATCACGATATAAGAAAGCAACGATATCGGCATCCTGCTCGATTGACCCAGATTCCCGGATATCACTCAATACAGGGCGTTTATCCTGACGTTGTTCTACCCCACGAGAAAGCTGTGAAAGGGCAATGACGGGTACTTTTAATTCTTTTGCCAGTTTCTTTAACTGACGAGAAATATCAGAGACTTCTTGTTGGCGGTTTTCTTTGCCGTTTCCTTCGATCAACTGCAAGTAATCGATAAGGATCAAGCCTAGATTTCCTTTTTCTTGCGCAAGTTTTCGGCATTTTGCACGTATCTCAGAGATTTTGATCCCTGGGGTATCATCGATAAAGATATTGGCTTTAGATAAGCTTCCCATCGCAACGATCAAATTCGACCATTCTTCTTCTGAAAGCTGACCTGTACGTAGGTGACTCGCTTCGATCGACCCTTCCGCACAAAGCATCCGATTGACTAGTGATTCTGCCCCCATCTCCAAACTGAAGATCGCTACGGAACGATCCGTTTTTGTACCGACATTTTGGGCAATATTCAAGGCAAAGGCTGTTTTACCTACCGCCGGACGAGCAGCTAAAATAATCAGCTCTTCTGCTTGGAATCCAGCAGTCATTTTATCTAATCCTTGGTAACCCGTAGGTAAACCGGTGATTTCTTCATTGTTTTGTGCTAACTGGTCGATATTTTCAATCGTTGAATTCAAGACGTCCGCAATGGATAAGAATCCGCTGCGATTACGTTTTTCTGATACTTCAAGGATACTACGTTCCGCATCGTCCAAGATCGATTGGACTTCTTCTCCTTGTTCAAATCCTCTCGTGACAATGCCTGTTGCTGTTTGGATCAAATTACGAAGTAACGATTTTTCTTCCACGATTTTTGCATAGTACACGATGTTTGCTGCCGTTGGTACTGCTAAGGCTAGGTCAGATAAATAGCTGACGCCACCAGCATCTTCCAGTAGATTTCGTTGCTCTAAACGATCTTTGACTGTCACAACATCAATGGCTTCACTACGGTCATTCAATTCGATCATGATCTCAAAAATGATTTGATGTCCCCGACGATAAAAGTCTTTCGGTTCTATGTACTCCATGGCATCAATGATCGTTTCAGCGTCTAGAAACACAGAACCTAGAACCGCTTGTTCAGCTTCAATATTTTGCGGTGGAATTCGATCCTGCCACACTTCACTCATATTCTATCGCTCCTTGCTTTCAATTGCTTCATTTTACAAGAAAATGGCAGAAAAGTCATCCCTAAAATGAACATCTGTTCCAAAAGCTGTGCCTTCGAAAATAGACCACAGAGGCCAAAAATAATCAAAAGCTATTTTTGACCTCTGCGGCTGTTTTTTGAAGTGATGACCTTTCGTCACAGGTTCTTTTCGTTTATTCAGAAACAACATGCACTTTGATCGTTGCCGTTACTTCATGATGCAACTTCACTGGTACGTTCGTGTAACCTAATGTACGGATCGGGTTATTCAATTCGATTTTACGTTTGTCCAATTTTACTTTGTATTGTTTATTCAGACCTTCAGCGATTTGTTTCGATGGGATTGAACCGAACAAGCGGCTATCTTCTCCTGCTTTGGCTTTTAATTCAACGACTGTTTCTTCTTTTTCAAGAAATTCTTTTAGTTTTTTTGCTTCTTCAAGGATTTCTGCTTCTTGTTTTTCTTGCGCTTTTTTCTGTCCTTCTAACTGACTGATACTACTTTTATTTGCTTCTTTTGCTAGGTTGTTCTTGATCAAATAGTTTTGTGCATAGCCTGTAGGCACTTCTTTGACATCGCCTTTTTTGCCTTTGCCTTTGACATCTTGTAAGAAAATGACTTTCATTTCATCTACTCCTTTTTATATAATTGTTGCATATTTTCTTGGATAGCAGCGAGCAGTTGTTGTTTTGCTTCTTCGACAGTCACATTTTCCAATTGTGTTGCGGCATTGGTGAAATGTCCGCCACCACCTAGAGATTCCATGATGAGTTGGACATTGATCGTTCCTGTGCTGCGAGCGCTGATACCAACTAAGCCATCTGTTCGTTTGGTAATCACGAAAGCGCCGTTGATATTGACCATTGAAAGCAACGTATCTGCTGTTTTTGCTGCGATAACACTATTATACTCTTTTTCATCCGTCCCTGCTGCCACCACTATATCCTCCGTCACTTGTTCATTGTGTGCGATCAAGTGGCTGATTTCGAGATAAGTGGCTAAATCAGAGCTCAATAAATATTGTACTAAGGATGCGTCTGCACTACAAGTCTTTAAATAGCTTGCCACATCAAAAGTGCGTGCTGTGGTTCGGACATTGAAGTTATTCGTATCCACGGTCATCCCTGCCAACAACAAGGTAGCCTCTAAACGGCTGATCCGATTGGTTCGACTGCTTTGGTATTGAATCAATTCTGTGACTAATTCAGAGGCAGAAGAGGCAGAGGACTCAATATACGTCAAAAGTGGCTTACTTGGAAACTCTTCTCCTCGACGATGATGGTCGATGATCACGATCTTATCAAATTGCTCATAAAGGCTCTGAGAGATCGATAGCGAAGGTTTATGGTAATCGACCATTACGAGTAGATCCTTTGCTTTCTTAAGCTCCATCGCGCGTTCTGGCGTAATCAATTGCATCTCCAACTCTGGTTCTTTATGAATTTCTTCCAAACAGCGTTCCACATCTGGAATGATTTCTTTTTCATCGATGACGATATATGCTTTTTTCTGATTGAAGCGTGCCAGGCAACTGACACCAACGGCTGAACCAATCGCATCCATATCAGGGAATCGATGCCCCATAATAAATACATCGCCTGTTTCATCAAATATTTTCCGTAAGGCAGTACTCATGGCTCTTGAACGAACGCGCGTACGCTTGATCGTTGTCGCTGATTTCCCCCCATAATAAGTGGGTTTTGCGCCTTCGCGAACTTCTTTCACCACGACTTGATCCCCACCACGAACTAAGGCAATATCTAGGTTGTTTTGAGCTTCACTACCAATCTCTTCTAGTGACTGTTGCCCATAGGCGATCCCCATGCTAAGCGTCAACGGATGGTTTTGTCTTTCTGCTTCTGATCGTAAGCGATCTAAAAGATCAAATTTCTTATCCATCATTTTCTTCAAGTCGCTCATCTGTCCAAAGAAGAAAAAGCGCTCTGAATTGATGCGTTTAAAAAATACGTGATATTCATTCATCCAGTCAGAGATCAATGTCGTAATAAAGGAGTTCAAATAAGAAACTTCTTTTTCATCCAATTTATCCACTGTATCTGCATAATTATCAATTGAAAGAATACCGATGATCGGTTGGCTGTTTACTTGATGGATCTTCAGTAACTGATTCTGTGTCACATCAATAAAATAAACAACACCTTTTACCGTATCCAATTCGAATTGAAACGTTTTGTCGGCTAAATAGACTTGATTTTTCTTTTTTTCTTTTGCTGAAAAAAAGGTTTCTAACAAGTCTGCATCTAAGAGTGAACTTTGATCTTTCACGTTCAATGCGAAAGGATTCAGCCAATCAACGGTTTGTGTCGCTGGTTGATAAGAGATGATCCCTACTGGCATGATTTCAGAAACATAATTCAAATTGGATTCTGCGACGGTTGAAGCTTGTTGGATCTTCTCACGATTCCTCAAAGTCAACCACCGTTTCACCTTTAAACCATAACGAATACAAAAGATGTTCACGAACAGTATGAACAATGCACTGATCGGCCGAAATGGCATCACTAATACAACCAAAACTTCTGCAAGGATCAATAAAAGAATGAGCAGAGGGCTCGGGCTTACTTTTATTTTTTCTTTATCCATGTCTTTCCTCCCGTAACTGATTAGCCTAATTTTACCATAACTCATGTCATGTAAGCGACTAAACACCTGAATGGAACAAAAAGAGGAAGTCACGACAGTAGTCATAACTTCCTCTGTAATGGTTGAAACGATTAGGTATTCCTACAAAATCATTCCTAAAGCGAATTATTCTTCGCCAACGAATGGTAGTAATCCCATGATACGTGCACGTTTGATTGCAATCGTAATTTTACGTTGGTTTTTAGCGCCTGTACCTGTTACACGACGTGGCAAGATTTTACCGCGTTCTGAGATAAATCTTTTTAGTAATTCGATATCTTTATAATCGATATATTCAATATGGTTAGCAGCAATATAGTCTACTTTACGACGTTTACGTCCGCCTCTTCTTTGTTGTGCCATTCTATTTCCCTCCTATCAAATTCGTTTAGAATGGTAAATCATCGTCTGAAATGTCGATCGTTGAACTTGACCCAAATGGATCAGAAGAATCACGATCAAAATCAGGCATACCGTTGGATGATTGAGATGTTTGATTATAGTTATTGTTTCCGCCAAAATTATTTGTCGATTGACCAGTGTCTTGGTAGCCACCGCTTTGTTGACGGTTTTCAGATGCTGCACGACTTTCCAATAATTGGAAGTTTTCAGCAACTACTTCTGTTACGTACACACGTTGTCCTTGTTGATTATCATAAGAACGCGTTTGAATACGACCAGTTACACCTAAAAGAGTTCCTTTATGTGCATAGTTTGCTAGTGTTTCTGCTGATTTTCGCCAAATCACACAATTAATAAAATCCGCCTCACGGTTGCCGTTTTGGCTCGTGAAGTTACGATTGACAGCTAAAGTGAACGTTGCTACAGCAGTGCCACTTGATGTATATCGTAAATCTGGATCTTTTGTTAGACGTCCAACTAGTACAACGTTATTAATCAAAATGGTCATCTCCTCTCATCGTTGTGTTACTGTTTCACGTGAAACAATAATTAAGCTTCTTCTTTAATGATCATGTGACGAACGATATCGTCATTGATTTTAGCAAGACGATCAAACTCGTTGATTGCATCTGCTGATGATGGAGAAGATACTTTAACGATGTGATAGATACCTTCACGGTAACCGTTCATTTCGTATGCTAAACGGCGTTTTTCCCAATCTTTTGATTCGATAACTTCAGCTCCGTTATCTTTCAAGATTGAATCGAAACGTTCGATTAAAGCAGTTTTTGCTTCTTCATCAATGTTAGGACGAATAATATACATGATTTCGTATTTCGTGTTTTCCATTGATTTTTCACCTCCCTATGGACTTTCGGCCCTCAGCTTTCCCGAGAGCAAGGAGAGTTTTCTAATAAATTAGACTACTCACAATCCTCAATTATACACGCAACGCACTAGAAAAGCAAGCGAGTGTTCTGCTTTTTATAAAGTTTTCTTTTGCCACGAGCAAAAACCTCCGAAGCTAGTTTTACCGGCTCTATAATAAAGTGGACTGATGAATCAATTCTGATTCGTCAGTCCACTTTTTCTTTTTGGGTATTAAAAAACATATCGTTCTCTAGTATGATTAAATCACCACAAAATAAACAACTGAGAGGACGATATGCTCTATGGAAAATTCTATCAAAAAAATGCTCCGATTAACAGATAAATATTTAACCATCCAAGATGTTTCTTACGAAACGTTCCATCAAACCAATACTTTAGTTATTGACGCAGTGTTAGCTCCTCCTACTTCTGCTTGTTTGACTTGTGGCTCTGCCGTGAGAGATTCGAAGGGGAAAACGGTCATTGTCAAAAATGGCAAGAAAATGACCTGCATTCGTTTCGATCAATTCAACCATTTACCGCTAATCATGCGGCTGAAGAAACAACGTTATCACTGTAGAAACTGCCATACCCATTGGACAGCCCAAAGCTATTTTGTTCGGCCAAATCATTCGATTGCCGAGCATGTAAAAATGAAAATCATTGCTTTACTCACCGAAAAGGTCTCCTTATCTTTTATCGCAAAGCATTGCCAGGTGTCTATTCCAACGGTGACGCGTATTTTGAAGTCGTTAAAAACCTATTTACCAAAACAAGCCAAGCGCCACCTGCCCAAAGTATTGATGGTCGATGAATTTCGTTCCCATGTATCCTCAGAAGATAAGATGAGTTTTATTTGTGCCGATGGGGAAACCGGGCAATTAGTTGATATCTTACCCACTCGAAAATTGTCTCGGTTGACCACTTATTTCCAGACATGTGTGAATCCATCTGACGTCGACTATTTAGTTACTGATATGAATGCGGCGTATTTTCAACTAACAAAAAAAGTATTTCCTCATGCCAAACTGGTCATTGATCGTTTTCATGTGATCAAACACATGAATCAAGCGTTCCAAGATTTTCGTGTCCGTGAAATGAAACGCCTGATTGCTTCGGGCAATCGGACAATGCCAAGGAAATTAAAAAGCCATTGGCGCTTACTCACCAAAAATCGGAAGAATATCAACCACACAGAATATAAAACTTGGCGTAGCTTTCGTGCCCCAAAGTATCCTTACCTGACAGAAGCCATGGTGCTTGACCGTTTATTAAGTGCTTCAACTGCCTTGAAAGTCGCCTATCAAGCGTTCCATGAACTAGCGGATGCCTTTCGTGACAAAGACCACGAGTCATTTTTCACTCTCTTGCATCAGTTACCAGAAACATTAGATAAAGAATTTCGGCTAAAACTACAAAATCTTCTGAGCTATGAAGAAGGGATTCGTCATTCTTTGATTTATCCTTACTCTAATGGGAAAATTGAAGCAAAAAACACCCACATCAAAACACTCAAACGAGTGTCTTATGGCTTTAAATCATTTGAGAACATGCGCATCCGAATCTTTTTGACGAATCAAGTCATTCACGTCAAATAACGAAGAAAATCCGGAGAAGAAGTGTTCACTTCTTCTTCCGGATTTCACTTGATTGCACTCATCAGTCCTTATTGACAAAGAGCCGTTTTACCTAGTCTCGGAGGCTCTGATAGTTAAGACATTCACTACTCGTTTACGTCTATTTTCTATTCTTCTGTGTTGTCTGTTTCTACATCCGTTGTGTCTGCTTCAACAGTTGCTTCTTCTGCGGGTTCTGGTTCTACCGCTGCCATCGTCACAACTTTTGTTTCTGCTTCCATCTTGATCAAACGTACGCCTAGCGTTGCACGACCTGTTTGAGAAACAGTTGAAACGTTGAAGCGGATGATCACGCCTTTGTCTGTGATCAACATGATATCCTCTTCACCGGTCACAGTCGTCAATCCAGCTAATGGCCCATTTTTCTCAGTGATATTGGCCGTCTTGATCCCTTTACCACCACGGCCTTTGACTGGATACTCAGAAACTTTCGTTCGTTTACCGTAACCTTTTTCTGTGATGATCAAGACTTCATGGTCGTCATTCATCAAGGCTGCACCTACGACATAATCGTCTTCTCTCAAACGAACACCACGAACACCAGAGGCTGTACGTCCCATATCACGAACGGCATCTTCTGCAAATGTCACAGAATACCCATCGTGCGTGCCAATGATGATGTTTGATTTGCCATCCGTCAATAATACATTCACCAATTCATCATTTTCTTTCAAGCCAATCGCAATCAACCCATTACTGCGGATATTCGCAAATGCAGTGACAGTTGTACGTTTGACTGTTCCTTGGCGTGTTGTGAAGAATAAATAATGTCCTTCTTCTGCTTCGCCAGTCACTGCAATGATGGCCTGGATCTTCTCGCTTGAATCAATCCCAAGCAAGTTGATGATCGGGATACCTTTAGCTGTACGTCCGTATTCTGGAATCTCATATCCTTTCGCACGATACACTTTTCCGTTATTTGTAAAGAACAACAATGTGTCATGTGTCGAGCAAGAAACGAGATTTTTCACGAAATCATCGTTATGGACGCCCATTCCTTGGATCCCGCGACCGCCACGACGTTGTGCGCGGAATTCATTGTTGGCTAAACGCTTGATATAGCCGTTATTCGTCAACGTGATCACGATTTCTTCTTCTTCAATCAAGTCTTCGTCTTCTAGACTCAAGACTTCGCCGACTAATAATTCTGTACGACGTTTGTCACCAAATCGTTGGCTTAATTCAGCAAGTTCAGTTTGGATGATTTCCGTTACTCGTTCAGGACGAGCAAGAATATCAGCTAAATCTTCAATGAGTTTCAATAATTCTTGGTACTCATTTTCGATTTTTTCTCTTTCCAAACCAGTCAAACGACGTAAACGCATGTCTAAGATCGCTTGTGATTGGCGATCAGAAAGCTCAAAGCGTTCGATCATCGTATTTTTCGCTTCTTCATCAGATTTAGACCCACGAATGATCGCGATGATCTCATCGATATGGTCTAAAGCGATTCGCAACCCTTCCAAGATGTGCGCTCTTGCTTCTGCTTTGTCCTTTTCAAACACGGTACGACGTGTGATTACTTCGCGTTGGTGTTCGATATAATTTTCAAGGATCTGCTTCAAGCTAAGAACTTTCGGCACACCTTTTTCGATTGCTAACATATTGAAACCAAATGAGTTTTGCAAGGATGTCAGTTTGTAGAGATTGTTTAAAATGACAGAAGCACTTGCATCTCGACGTACATCGATCACGATACGCATTCCTTCACGAGAAGACTCGTCTCTTAGATCAGTGATACCTTCGATTCGTTTATCACGGTGCAACTCTGAAATTCGCTCGATCAATTTCGCTTTATTGACCATATAAGGCAATTCAGTGACTAAGATCCGCTCTTTTCCGTTTGGCATTTCTGTGATTTCTACTTTTGCTCGAACAGTGATCGAACCTTTACCCGTTTCGTACGCACGACGAATACCAGATTTACCCATCACTAATCCGCCTGTAGGAAAATCAGGTCCAGGTAAGACTTCCATCAATTCATTTGTTGTGACATCGGGATTTTCCATCAATAGATCAATCGCTGCTACCACTTCTGTCAGGTTATGTGGCGGGATATTCGTCGCCATCCCGACCGCGATCCCTGTCGTACCATTGACTAATAAGTTAGGGAAACGTGCCGGTAAAACAACCGGTTCTTTTTCCGTATCATCGTAGTTGCTTTGGAAATCAACGGTATTTTTATTGATATCTCGTAACATTTCTGTCGCGATTTTACTCATTCTTGCTTCCGTATAACGCATCGCAGCTGCGCCATCGCCATCCACTGAGCCAAAGTTTCCATGACCATCAACTAACATGTAACGGTAACTAAATGGCTGTGCCATACGGACCATTGATTCATAGATCGCACTATCACCGTGGGGATGGTATTTACCCATAACGTCCCCAACGATTCTGGCTGATTTCTTGTGCGCTTTATCCGGTGTGACACCGAGTTCGTTCATGCCGTATAAAATACGGCGGTGAACTGGTTTCAATCCATCTCTAACATCTGGTAAAGCCCGAGCAACGATGACACTCATGGCGTAATCAATGAAGGAGTCTTTCATTTCGCTGGTTAGATTGACATCATGGATGTTTTCTCTGATTTCTTCACTCATTTTTCTTCCTCCTTCATGATCAAATATCTAGATTTTTAACATAATGCGCATTTTCTTCAATAAATGCACGACGAGGTTCCACTCGATCGCCCATCAACATTTCAAATACTTCATCGGCAGCAATCGCATCATCAACGCTGACACGAGCCATCATCCGTTTGCTTGGGTCCATTGTCGTTTCCCATAGTTGATGATCATCCATTTCACCAAGCCCTTTGTATCGTTGGACACTTGGTTTTGGTGTTGCTGGTAGTGATTCGATGACTTTTCTCAAATCTTCTTCTGCATTTTTCCCTGGTTGGACATACGTGATTTTCTTTCCTTGTTTGACACCATATAGTGGTGGTTGCGCGATATAAACATAGCCAGCCTCCACGATTGGGCGCATGTAACGATAAAAGAGTGTCAATAGCAACGTACGGATGTGCGCACCATCGACATCGGCATCGGTCATGATAACTAATTTATGATATCGTGCCTTAGACACGTCAAAATCTTCACCAAAACCTGTTCCCATCGCTGTAAACAATGAGCGAATTTCTTCGTTCGCTAAAATTTTATCCATACTTGCTTTTTCCACGTTCAGGATTTTCCCACGAATCGGTAAAATCGCTTGGAATTCACGGCTTCGTCCTTGTTTCGCTGAACCGCCGGCAGAATCTCCTTCGACGATGAATAATTCGCATTTTTCCGGATCATTACTTGAGCAATCGGCTAATTTACCAGGTAAATTACTGATTTCTAGTGCGCCTTTTCTTCGAGTCACTTCACGCGCACGTTTCGCTGCTAAGCGGGCTCTAGAAGCCAGGAGACCTTTTTCGACGATTTGACGGCCAACACTTGGATTTTCCAATAAGAACTTCATAAAATGCTCACTGAACAAACGATCAGTAACGGTACGTACTTCTGAATTTCCTAGTTTTGTCTTCGTTTGTCCTTCAAACTGCGGATCTGGATGCTTGATCGAAATGACTGCTGTCAATCCCTCACGGACATCTTCACCGGTCAAATTATCATCATTTTCTTTCATCAATTTTTGCTTACGCGCGTAATCATTGATGACACGTGTCAAAGCTGTCTTAAATCCTGATTCATGGGTTCCGCCTTCATACGTATGGATATTATTGGCAAAACTCATGATATTGGAATGATAACCATCTGTATATTGCATCGAAACTTCAACAGTGATTTCTTGTTGCTCCCCTTCTAAATAAACAGGTTCAGGGAAGATGACTGTTTTACTTGCATTTAAATATTCGACATAACTCTTGATTCCGCCGTCATAGTGGTATTCTTTCAAGACAGGCGTTTCTTCGCGACGATCTTCAATCGAGATTTTCATGCCACGATTCAAGAAAGCTAACTCACGAATACGAGTCGCTAATTTGTTGAAATCGAAAGTTGTCGTTTCCGTAAAAATTTCTGGATCTGGGATAAAATGGACAGTCGTTCCGCTCAAATCAGTGTCACCGATGACTTTTAAATCATCGACGACTGCACCACGACGATACTCTTGATAGTAAATCTTGCCGTCTTTGTAGACTTTGACATCTAACAATGTCGATAATGCATTAACAACGGAAGATCCAACCCCATGCAGACCACCGGATACTTTGTAGCCGCCTCCGCCAAATTTACCACCTGCATGTAAGACAGTGAAGACAGTCTCAACAGCTGGGCGACCAGTCTTCGCTTGGATATCGACCGGAATCCCACGACCATCATCGACTACAGTGATACTGTTGTCTTCTTCAATGATCACTTGGATCTTTGTCGCAAATCCTGCCAAGACTTCATCGATCGAATTGTCGACGATTTCCCAAACTAAGTGGTGGAGTCCTTCTGAACTTGTTGAACCAATGTACATTCCCGGACGTTTTCGAACGGCTTCAAGACCTTCAAGCACTTGAATCTGACTGGCATCATATTCTTTTGCGCGCTCGACTAAACTTCTTTCTTCTGTCATGTATGATTATTCTCCTTTTATTTCCCCCTGCTGAACATAAAAAATCTCAGGTTCAACAGTCATTTTATTTTTAACGTGATCAAGGGTGGTAGTCGTTAAGAACGTTTGGACTTTCCCTTCGATCGTTTCTAGCAAATGGAGTTGACGTTGATCGTCTAACTCACTCATCACATCATCTAGTAATAGAATCGGATATTCGCCTGTTTCTTCTTTGATCAAATCGATTTCTGCTAATTTGACACTTAATGCTGTCGTTCGTTGTTGGCCTTGAGAACCAAAATTTTGTACGTTTTTTTCATTGACAAAAAAAGAAAGGTCATCTCGATGAGGACCGACAGTTGTTGTCCCTCGAAAGAGATCCTTCTTTTTATTTTGTTCGAGCAACGTTAAAAATTGTGATTGGATCTCTTGAACTGTCAGAGTGTCTAAAGAAGAGAGGGACGTGACATATTCGATTGCCAACTGTTCTCTTTGATGCGTGATTTGTTGATGCAAAGAATTTGCCCAATATTCTAAACGCTTGATAAATTGCGCCCTTGCCTTTAAAACTTTGCTGCCAAATTCTGCTAGTTGTTCGGATAAAATATCTAGATAAAGTAAATCCGTTTGTTTTTTCTCATTCAATTGTTTCAAATATTGATTTCTTTGTTTTAAGATCGCTTGATATTGGACAAGATCATACAGATAGATCGGGTTGATCTGACCTAATTCCATATCTAAAAATTTGCGTCGGATCTGTGGGCTTCCTTTGACTAAAGATAGATCCTCAGGAGCAAATAAGATGACATTCAATTGTCCAACGTAACTACTTAGTTTCTTTTGTTCGATATGATTGATCTTTGTTTTGCGGCCTTTTTTAGACAATTGGATCTCTAAAGGGATCTTAGAGGTCCCTCGTGTGATCTCCCCTTGGATCATCGACTGTTCGTCGTTCCATCCAATCAATTCTTGTTCACTATTCGTCCGGTGGCTTCTTGTCATTGCAAGCACATAAATACTTTCCAAAAGATTCGTCTTTCCTTGGGCATTTTCCCCTAAAAAAATGACGAGATTTTTGGAAAAATCAATCTGTAACTCTTGATAGTTCCGATAATTTTTGAGGTGCAGCTTATTCAGCCTCATTATCGTTATTCCCTTTTTTTACCATAAAAAAAGTTCCTGCTTCTGGAACTTCGATCATCATACCGGGATAAAGCTTTCGTCCACGACGATTTTCTGGCTCGCCATCAACCAAAACCGTGTTTTCTGCTAAATACCATTTTGCTTGTCCGCCACTGCCGATGACTGTGACTTCTTTAAGCATTTGACCCAACGTCATAAACTCAGTTTTTAGAATGACTTGTTGTTTCACTCTTCATCCCTCATTTTCATTATTAAAAGTATACTTTATTATACCCTTTTTTTCGCAAGAAAACAAATTTATCCATATATTTTTCCATATGAGCGGATTTAAATGAAAAAAGGTGTTTTAAACAAAAAGAAACAGAAAGCCTTAAAATTGATTTTAGGGCCTTCTGTTAAAAATGGATTATTTTTTCAGTTTATTTTCAATGATAATTTTAGTTTGTACGTACAGGGGTGATCAATTGGATAAATTGGACCCCATCTTCTGTCGGTTCTAACGTAAATGGACGAATGGCAGAAATGAATTTCACTTTGATACTCATGTCACCAAATGCACGTAATGCGGCTTTCATATAGTCTGGGTTGAATGAAATATCCAATGGATCACCCGTGCTAGTCGTATAGTTCAAGCTTTCTTCTACTTTCCCGATTTCAGGAGAGTTTCCATAGAGAACAACCGAATCAGGCTGGATCGATAAGCGAACGATATTGTTACGGCCTTCATGTGATAGCAAAGAAGCACGCTCAATCGCTGCTAAAAAGCTTGGGACAGAAAATTCAACTTCTGTATTGAAGCTTGAAGGAATCAAACGATTCGTGTCAGGATAGTTTCCTTCTAACAGACGTGAATAAAAATACATATTTTCCGTTTTGAATAGTACTTGGTTTTCCATAATACTGATTTCGACGATTTCTTCTTCATTTGTCAAAGAACGAGATAATTCAGTCAAACTTTTTCCAGGGATCACGATATCAAATTGATCAGCGGATTGTTCGATCGGGATCACTCGTTGGCTCAAACGATGAGAGTCAGTTGCTACTGCCAATAATGAGTTGTCTTTCAAAATGAAATGAACACCGGTAAGGATCGGACGACTTTCATGTTGTGAAACGGCAAACACGGTTTCATTGATCAATTTTGTCAAGACGTGTACAGGTAATTTCATTTGGTTATGGCTTTCAACAACAGGAAGATGAGGATAGTTATCTGCATCTAACCCATTGACTAGGAAATTCGCTTTGCCTGAAGTGATGGCTACTTGTTTGTTTTCTAATACTTCTAGTGTAAAAGTTTCTTCGGGTAATCGACGAATGATTTCACTGAAGAAACGAGCTTGTAGGACGATCGCTCCAGTTGCTTCGATTTGCATTTGAGCTTTTTCATTTTCAACAGATAGAAATGTTTCAATCGAAATATCTGCATTACTTCCTGTCAAAGTCAGACCTTCTTGATTAAGGGTGATCTTGACCCCAGTCAAAATAGGGATTGTCGTTTTGCTTGAAATCGCACGCTGAACAGTTTGCAATTCTTGCATAAATGTTGCGCGGTTTAAGGTTACTTTCATTGTGGATCTCCTTTGCCGTATATTTATTTTATTATTAGTTAAATAAAGTAATAAAAGTATTAGGTACTGTTGATACTGTGGAAAACTATAAAAATGCTAGAAGAGAAAAGAAAAAACAGCTGTGGAAAATATGTGTATAACTTTTGAATGATTTCTGTTTTTATCCACAATACATTTTTTCTTTCTATCGAGCATCTGTTTTAATTTAATAAGAAATTTTTGATTTCTGACACTTCATTTTGCATGCTGACACTTGAATCGATCAGCTGCTGGATTTTTTCGTGCGCATGGATGACTGTGGTATGGTCTTTACCGCCAAATTCAGCGCCGATTTTAGGAAGAGAGCTATCAGTCAATTCCCGAGCCAAGTACATTGCGATTTGACGAGGGACAACGATCGATTTGACACGTTTCTTTCCTTTTAGATCTTTTAATTGGATATGATAATACTTCGCAACTTCCTCTTGGATCTGCAAAATCGAGAGTTGCGGATGGCCTTTACCAGATTTCAATGTTTTAAGCGCATCAGCAGCTAAACTAGTTGATATATCTTCACTATTCATCGTAGCAAACGCTTGGACACGTACAAGTGCGCCTTCGAGTTCACGAATGTTGGAATCGATCTGTCCGGCAATATAACTTAATGTATCGTCGGGGATCTCTAGGCGCTCTGCTGCGGCTTTTTTTCTTAAAATAGCTGTTCTTGTTTCTAGATCCGGCGGCGTAATATCTACTGAAAGTCCCCAAGCAAAGCGAGAAACGAGTCGTTCTTGCAATTTAGGGATCTCGTTTGGTAAACGATCACTTGTTAATACGATTTGTTTTCCTTCATTGTAAAGCGCATTGAATGTATGGAAAAATTCTTCCTGAGTCGCTTCTTTCTCAGCAAAAAATTGAATATCATCGACTAATAGTAAGTCCACATTACGATATTCTTGGCGGAATTCTTCGGCCGTTTTGTTTTGGATCGAATTGATAAAATCATTGGCAAACGTTTCACTGCTGACATATTTGACTTTTGCATTTGGCTGACTCAACAACATTTGATGACCAATCGCGTGCATCAAGTGAGTCTTACCAAGTCCGACGCCCCCATAGAAGAACAATGGATTATAGATGGAACCAGGGTCTTCCGCGACGACCAAAGCAGCAGCATGTGCCATCTGGTTGCCTTTCCCGATCACAAATGTGTCGAAGGTATACTTAGGATTCAACATCGCTTTTTTGATTGGTGTGATAGGGGGAACTTTCATTGTTTTGATTTCTTCTACTTCTTCTTGTTCCGCTTCTTCACCGGTCACAAAACGTGGAATGATCTCTTTTCCCGTTAACATGTAGCCGACCTCAACAATCTTTGTCGCGAGATTTTTTTCCCAATATTCCTTATGGATCTTACTTGGAACAGTTACCACTAATTGGCTTTGTTCTAATGATTTAGGTTGTGCTGTCTCGATCCAAGTATTGTAACTTGCTGGCGACAGTTCTTTTTGATAAGTCGTTTTTAATTCTGTCCATAAAGCATCGAGGGATACCATACAAGGCCTCCTCCTTCATTAAAAGTAAATAGCTAGTACTAATTTAGCATTTTTTACAAAAGTTTTCCACAGAAAGAAAAGAAAAATATTTTTTATAACAATTATCCACATTATCCAGAAGGAAAAAAAAGAAGAAAATCACAGAGAGGAAAAAAAGATATCCACAAGAGTAATCAACAGGTGGATAACTGCTGGATAAGTAACGATTTCCCCAACGTGTTGTGGATAAAAAATGTAATAAGGACAATAGATACAGAAATTAATACACAGAAAATAAAGCATTTGTGGATTTCTTATTTTCAGCTGTTTATTCTGTGTAAAAACTGAGGTCAAAATGCTGTGGAAAACTTTTGTGCATAACTTTATCCACAACGAAAACACAGAGAGAAAAATACCTATTGTGGATAAAGCGAAGAATTATTTTATAGATAAAAGCTTTTTTTATATTGACAAATCCCCTATGTACTCGTTATACTATCAAAGTATGTCTGTGTTTAATTCATGTACATGTAGATAAGAATTTCTGGAGGTGGAACAAGATGAAAAGAACATACCAACCAAATAAACGTAAACGTCAAAAAGTTCACGGATTCCGTAAACGTATGAGTACTAAAAATGGACGTCGTGTTTTAGCTAGCCGTCGTCGTAAAGGAAGAAAAGTTCTTTCAGCTTAGACCACTGGGGTTACAGTGGTTTTTTTTATGCCCTTTTTTAGGGGAAAGGGTGAAAGACTTATAGTAAATATGGTATGATTGGGAACGTAAGTGAGAGATAGAAAAGGAAAGAAAACGAATGAGAAAAGCGTATCGAGTGAAAAAAGAACGAGAGTTCCAAGCGGTGTTTCAAACTGGCGCTTCCTTTGCTAACCGTAAGTTTGTCGTGTACCGCTTAGAAAAGAACGAGCAACCGCATTTTCGTGTTGGCTTATCTGTAGGTAAGAAAGTCGGAAACGCTGTATGTCGCAATGAAGTAAAACGAAAGATCCGTGCAGCGATTTATTCATTAAAAGAAGAGATCGAGCCGGAATTAGATTTTATTGTGATTGCTAGACCAAGCATTAAAGGATTGACTTACGATGAGATTCGCTCCAACTTAGTCCACGTCTTAAAGCTTGCAAAAATAATCGACAGAGAGGAAAAGAGTAAGTGAAGAAATACAAACGTTTACTTTTGATGGCCGGGCTTGTCGGTCTGATCATCGTCTTATCCGGTTGTGGAACTGGAGAAGTCAGCGCACAAAGTACAGGAATTTGGGATCGCTACATTGTTTATTATTTTGCAGAAGCGATTAAAGCATTGTCATTTGGGAATGTCGGCATCGGGATCATCTTATTCACGATCATCATTCGAGTGATTTTATTACCATTGATGCATTTCCAAACAAAAAGCATGCGTAAGACCCAAGAACTTCAACCAAAACTAAAAGCGATCCAACAAGAATATAGTTCAAAAGACCCTGAAACACAAAGCAAGTTAAGAGAAGCACAACAACGATTATATGCCGAAAATGGTGTGAATCCTTATGCGGGATGTCTTCCATTATTAGTACAAATGCCAATCTTGATGGCTTTGTGGCAATCGATCTCTCGTGTTCCTGAGTTAAGTCAAGGTCACTTCTTATGGTTGAACTTAGGGAACTCTGACCCAACCTTTATTTTACCAGTCTTGGCTGCGATCTTTACTTTTGCAAGTACTTATCTATCAAGTATGAGCCAAGTAGAATCGAATGCTTCCTTGAAAGTCATGAACTTTGCGATGCCAGTGATGATCTTAGTTATGGGTGTCAACTTAGCCAGTGGTCTTTCATTATACTGGGTAGTATCCAATGCTTTCCAAGTGTTCCAAACACTATTGATCAATAATCCATTTAAAATCAAACGTGAGCGCGAAGAAGAAGCGCAACGCATCCGTGAAAAAGAACGCGCATTGCGTAAAGCACAAAATCCTAAGAAAAAACGTAAAAAATAAGGGAGGGAATGCAAATGCCGATTTATGAAGCTGCAACCGTAGATGAAGCTGTTGAAATTGGATTGAATGAATTAGGACTAGCAAAAGAGCAAGTCGCTATTGAGATACTTGATGAAGGAAAAAAAGGATTTCTCGGAATGGGAAAAAGAAATGCCAAACTTTCAATCGAACCGAATATCAGCGAGGCTGTATCTGAAACGATTGAAGAAACCGTAGAAGAAGTATTGGAAGAAACATCTGTTCAAACAGAGATTACGGATGAAATCGAACCTGAGGAATCGATTGAAGAGAAAAGTGAATTAGGTGACGAAGCAGCTTTATCGGAATTAGCAACCTATCTCACGGAGATCTCCCAACAACTGAATGCGCCAGCTGTAGTAAAAATGACAAGAGAAGCAAATTCGATCGTTTTCCATCTAGAAACGGATAAACAAGGTTTGTTGATCGGTAAACATGGAAAAACGCTGAATGCCTTACAATATTTAGCACAAGTGTTTATTCACCGAGTTGCCGGTAACAAACTATCCGTAGTGGTAAATGTTGGAAATTATCGTGAGAAAAGACAAGAAATCATTCAACGTCTAGCTGAGCGTACGGCAGAAAAAGTCTTACGTACAGGACAACCCGTGTTTTTAGAACCAATGCCCGCCTTTGAGCGTAAACAGATCCATGCGGCGTTAAGTAAACATGAAGGAGTGCAAACTCACTCAGAAGGTGATGAACCATATCGTTACTTAGTTGTCGAGCCAGTCAGATAACTACTACGCATCAAATGATTCGAAATCGTACGATCAGATTGACAAACTTTTTCAAACAAAGTATATTTTATTAGAAATCATTCTTATCGGAGTATACGATGGTAGTCTTTACTTTGGTAGAAAAAACGTGCAGAGCATTCGCTCTGCACGTTTTTTTGTTGATCAGCCAATCGTTGTTTGAACAAATTGGATCACGGTACCATAGGCAAAAAGCTCAATGACCTGTTTTCCATCTCGCGATTTTTGCTGATACTCAAAGTGGCAATTGATGACAGCATTTGCGCCATAATCTAACACTTTCTTTTTCAATTTCTGTTTCGTCGTTAAAAACATATCATCACTATTGAATGTAGGATCGAATAAGTCCGCTTCAATACATTCCGCGACAAATACGATGTCTCTGACGATATATTTTTGATTGATATTCCCCGTTGATAGTACGACTTCATTGATCCTTGGATCATCTATCCCGTCCACTGCACTTGGTTTAAATTGGGCCATATTTTTTGCTCCTTTCGGTAAAGAAAAAGTATGTAGATACCGTTACAATTTAAGTGTAACGTTTTTTGGAACAAAGATAAAGATATAAGAGTAGATTTACTTCTATAGCGCGTTATCTAATGAATACATCTAACCAAAACAATCTTGCGCAGAAAAAGTTTAAGAATGAGTAATCACTCTCGTAAAAATAGACAAAAAAGCTTGATTACTAGAAATAGATATGATAGTCTATGACCAGAATTTAAACAGAACAAGCAGTCAAAGTGCGAAGTTCACCATTTATTGCAAAGGGTGAAGTGGGCACTTTTTTTGTGCGTAAAATGAAAAAGGAAGTGAAAAAATGGCTGAAATAACCTTAGAATTTGATACGATCGCAGCAATCTCTACGCCACCTGGTGAAGGAGCGATAAGCATTGTGCGTTTAAGCGGTGATCAAGCACTAACCATCGCCAATAAAGTCTATCAAAGCGGCAATAAGCAGTTGTTGGATGTTCCTAGTCATACGATTCACTATGGGCATATCGTTGATCCCAAAAGTGAACAATTAGTGGATGAAGTGATGGTATCTGTGATGCGCGCACCAAAAACGTTCACCCGTGAAGATGTCGTGGAAATCAATTGTCATGGCGGAATCGTCGTCGTCAATCAAATTTTACAGCTTCTATTAAGAGAAGGTGCACGTTTAGCAGAACCAGGAGAATTTACGAAACGCGCATTTCTAAATGGCCGTGTTGATTTGTCTCAAGCAGAGGCAGTCATGGATTTGATCCGTGCAAAAACAGATAAGGCGATGGGCGTGGCATTGAACCAATTAGACGGAAATCTTTCTGCGCTGATCCGTTCTCTTCGACAAGAGATTTTAGAAACATTGGCACAAGTCGAAGTGAATATCGATTACCCTGAATATGATGATGTCGAAGAATTGACAACAAAACTTCTATTAGAAAAAGCACAAATGATCCAACAACGTATTGAAGTTCTTTTAGCGACTTCACAACAAGGGAAGGTCTTACGAGAAGGGTTAAGCACAGCTATCATTGGTCGCCCAAACGTTGGGAAATCAAGTTTATTGAACCATTTGTTACGTGAAGAAAAAGCGATCGTGACGGATATTGCGGGAACGACAAGAGATGTGATCGAAGAATACGTCAATGTTCGCGGCGTACCATTGAAGTTGATCGATACAGCAGGTATTCGGGAAACAGAAGATATCGTCGAACAAATCGGTGTCGCTCGCAGCCGTAAAGCTTTAGCTGAATCTGAATTGATCTTACTTGTCTTGAATCAAAGCGAGCCATTAACGATTGAAGATGAACAGTTATTGGAAGCAACAAAAGGCTTGAAACGGATTATTTTATTGAATAAAACAGATTTACCGAAACAACTAGAGGAAGAAAAGCTTGCCTCATTAATTGAAGATGAGCCGGTATTCGCTGTATCGGTTGCTAAGAATGAAGGATTAGATCGATTAGAAACAGCAATTTCTGAGTTGTTTTTCGGTGGGCAAACGGGAGAAAGAGATGCAACTTATGTATCCAACACACGACATATTGCCTTACTAGAAAAAGCGGCTATTTCGTTACAAGAAGTAATCGCGGGAATCGATGCAGGAATGCCCGTCGACCTAGTCCAAATGGATATGACACGATGCTGGGATTACCTCGGTGAAGTCGTAGGAGATAGTGTCCAAGATGAATTGATCACACAATTGTTCAGTCAATTCTGTCTCGGAAAATAATAAAGGAGGAACAGTTCTTGAATCATTATCAAGCAGAAGAATATGATGTGATCGTTGTCGGAGCAGGACATGCTGGTTCAGAAGCCGCTTTGGCTGCTGCACGCATGGGGTCAAAAACGTTACTGTTAACGATCAATTTAGACATGGTGGCATTTATGCCATGTAACCCTTCCGTCGGCGGTCCAGCCAAAGGTGTTGTTGTTCGTGAGATCGACGCACTAGGTGGTGAAATGGGTAAAAACATTGATAAAACATACATTCAAATGAGAATGTTGAACACTGGAAAAGGCCCTGCTGTCCGAGCATTACGTGCGCAAGCAGACAAGCACGCCTATGCCAATGAAATGAAACATACGATTGAAAAAGAAGAGAATTTGACATTAAGACAAGGAATCGTTGAAGAATTGATCGTTGAAGATGGTGTTTGTCGTGGTGTAGTAACTTCAACAGGAGCGAGTTATCGTTCAAAAGCAGTCGTTATCACTGCGGGTACAGCATTGCGTGGGGAGATCATCATCGGTGAATTAAAATATTCATCCGGTCCCAATAACTCACAACCATCGATTGGTTTAGCGAATCACTTAAAAGAATTAGGTTTTGCGATTGATCGTTTTAAAACTGGGACTCCGCCACGTGTGAAATCAAGTACGATCGATTACTCTGTCACAGAAGAACAACCTGGTGACAAGGAGCCAAATCATTTTAGCTTTGCGACACCCGACAGTGCCTATAACTTAAACCAAGAACCATGTTGGTTAACTTATACTGGTGAAACGACCCATCAAATCATTCGTGACAATCTTCATCGTGCACCAATGTTTACAGGAATCGTTGAAGGTGTCGGTGCGCGTTACTGCCCGTCAATCGAAGATAAAATCGTTCGTTTTGCGGATAAACCACGTCATCAATTATTTTTAGAACCAGAAGGATTGAATACGGAAGAAGTTTATGTTCAAGGGCTTTCAACTTCACTTCCAGAAGATGTCCAAGTGGATATGCTGCATTCGATTGCTGGCTTAGAAAAAGCAGAAATGATGCGTACAGGTTATGCTATTGAGTATGATGTCGTTGAACCACATCAGTTACGTCCTACATTAGAAACCAAAGTCGTAGAAAATCTTTACACAGCTGGCCAAACAAATGGCACAAGCGGGTACGAAGAAGCGGCAGGACAAGGATTGATCGCAGGAATCAATGCGGCATTGAAAGTCCAAGGCAAAGAGCCATTAGTCATCAAACGGAGCGATGGCTATATCGGTGTCATGATCGATGATTTAGTGACAAAAGGAACGAATGAACCGTACCGTTTACTGACATCTCGGGCAGAATATCGTTTACTTCTTCGTCATGACAACGCTGACCTACGCTTAACGGAAATGGGTCACCACATTGGTTTGGTAAAAGAAGAGCAGTACGCCGCTTATTTGAAAAAGAAAGCAGCAGTAGAACAAGAAATCAAACGATTGATGAACGTTCGGATCAAACCAACAGAAGAAGTTCAAGCCTTTTTAGCAAGCTTGAATGCTGCTCCATTAAAAGATGGCGTATTAGCCAGTGACTTCTTGCGTCGTCCGGAAATCTCTTATGCAGATCTCTTACGATTCATTCCTGAAAATGAGGAATTAACACGCAAAGAAATCGAGCAAGTCGAAATCCAATTGAAATACGAAGGCTATATCAAAAAAGCATTAGAAAAAGTAGAAAAACTAAAACGGATGGAAGCAAAACGCATCCCAGAAAATATTGATTATGCTGCGATCAACGGATTAGCAACTGAAGCAAAACAAAAACTTCAAAAAATCCGTCCAGAAACCATCGCCCAAGCAAGCCGCATCAGCGGTGTCAATCCAGCAGATCTAAGCATCTTGATGGTGTATATTGAACAAGGGAAGATTGCGAAAGTAGAAGCGTAAAGCAGTGATACGTTAAGAATTCATGATACTAAATGAATTCTTAACGTGTAGACTGGCTCGATTTCTCAGCTATTCATGTAAAGAATGTTCTAGTCTATCTTTTACATCTTTTACTTATGAACTAGCCTCAAAGATCAAGGTAGCGTGGGTATTTCTAAAGCCATGGACTTTGATTATTTTCATATTTAGGGAACTTCCTAGCTACCTTATCAGGGTAGCCTTTGTAGAGGAAGTTCCTTTTTATTGCATTTTCACACTTCTGTTAACTGTGAATGAGCTAATTGGGTATATTTTTATGAGTTTTTAGATACGCCTTAATAAATAAAAGAATAATAATGGATAATTTCACAATACAGGTGCTGACTGACCAATGATGACATGACTGCATTGTAAAGGAGTAATGCCAAATGCTATAATATTCTAACAATTTAAATCTAAAGGAGTTGTAGTGAGTGGTAGAAAAAGGAAAAAGCACCGATGGTTTAATGAGACATATTAGAAATTCTCATGGAGTAGAGATCAATGGAAGCACTGAGAAACAAGCTCTACTAAACATGGGATATTATCATGGCTACAAGGCGAGTAGATACATAAAAAAAGAGTTCTAATTTGCAAAATTATAATAATTTTCAGGAAGTGAAAGCTATCTATGATTTTGATATAGAAGTAAAAACAATATTTTATCCATTACTAGTAAGAATTGAAACATCATTAAAAAATCGTTTAATTGATTATTTAGTCAAGGATGACAATTCTGATATGGAAAGTATTTATCAAAATAAATTAAATGATTATGAGGCAAAACCTGTAGGTAATAAAGAATATAAAAAATATTTAAATAAAAAATTGGAGTTACGGAACAAAATAGACAGTACTATTGCGTATAACTACTCTAAAGGACATCCGTGTATTCAGCATTTTTTCCATAGCAGTAAACCACTTCCATTATGGGCATACTTTGAAGTAACAACTATGGGTGAGTTTGGAAATTTTATCTCTTGTATGAATATTTCATATAGAATTGAATTTACTCAAGATATGAATATGCATCATACTGGTTTTAATCAGAATGGTAGAATGTTAGAAAATATAATTTTCTGTTTAACAGGTATTAGAAATGCAACAATGCATAATTCTATGATTTTTGATTGCAGATTTAATAACAGTAATTTCTCTTCTCAACTTATAAAATATTTAGAAAATTGTACAGGGATTAAAAACATTGATTTTGAAAGCATAGTAGATTTTTTAGTATTGCTTATATTTTTAATGAAGAAGCAATATACGACAAAAACAGAACTAAACCGTGTGGTATCACAGTTTGATAAGAAGAGAGAACTTCTATATACCTCTATTCCAATGAAAGCCTACAGTGAGATACTAGGAACAGATGCTAGAAAGAAAATAGAGGGGTTAAAAGAGTATATTTCAAATGGTTAGAATTTTTTTGCTTTACTCTGTATATTGCTCGTGGTACTATAAGTATACTAAATAGCGGTGTATTACTTCGGTATGCACCTAAAAAAGTCGGATGCGTCCGGCTTTTTTTCTTTGACCAAGGCAAGATTGCGAAAGTAGAAACGTCTGCTTAAATAAGAAATATAAAAATAACAGCTAATGAATCATCTGATTCGTTCGCTGTTATTTTTTTAGAAAGAACATAAATTGATTCACTTATGTAAAAAAGAAGAAACCTGAATATCCAATCGACTGATCAGAAACCTATGTATACAAGCACCTAAAAGAAACCCACAAGTATTTACAAAAACATCGCCCATATCAAAGATTCCTAGGTAAAAGAAATATTGAATCCATTCAACTCCTAAAACAGATAAAATGACCAAAAAACTACTCTTCCAACTTAATGGTAACATCCAGCCTAGCGGGAGAAACATCAAAAAATTAAACAGAACAATCATTGGATCGCCGGAAATCAAATCCTTTACCCACGAAAAAAGTTGGAGTTCCATCCCTCGTATCCCAATATTTTTCAAGAAAAGTAGATAAACGAGAAAAGAGAGATAGAGAAAAGAAAAAAAGATCAGCCATTCCCGATAGATTTTTCTAGTAAAAAGGCACTGGATACTGACATAAAGGGAGAGCGCAATAATTATCACTAAGAAAAAAGGAAACCAAAAATCGACAGAACCAGAAGGTGGAAAAAGCGTAATAGAATAGTAGTAGAGGTAACGCATGAAAAACCAGCGAGAAAAAAGTAGGCAAGAAAGCAGCAAAAGAAAATTTAAAAATAACGTTTTTATTTCAAGTTTGATTTGAAACTCCTCCTTGTTTTTGATCTAATCAGTTTTAATGAACCGTAGGGAAACAATTATCGGATGAGAATAATTATTCTTCTCTATTTGAGTATACATAAAATAACTCTGTATTAGAATGTGTTTGCAGAATAAATGAAAAGAAAGATGTATAAATGCTAGGCAAAACACTCTTTTTTGTTTTGCCTGATTCGTAATCATTTTTCTATTTTAGAAGCTGATTTACGCTCTATACAAATTTTTCATAACCTCCTTTAAATTTATATATGGAAAGATTGCAACTCGGCTCATTTTGCGTTAAAGTAGGAAGAGATTCTGTGAAACAATTAGCTGTTTCACAATGAAAGGACAAATTATGACACCAGAAGAATTTCGCCAAGTCTTGGCAGAAAAAGACATTCATTTATCCGATAAACAAATGGCGCAGTTCGACCGTTATTTTCATTTATTAGTTGAGTGGAATGAAAAAATGAATTTGACGGCGATCACTGAACGAGAAGAAGTCTATTTAAAACACTTTTACGATTCGTTGACGTTGGCGTTTGATGTTGATTTTTCAACTGGCCTGTCTTTATGTGACGTTGGTTCCGGCGCTGGATTTCCGAGTATTCCTTTAAAAATCGCTTTTCCTGAGCTACAAATAACGATTGTTGATTCCTTGAATAAGCGAATCACCTTTTTGACTGAACTGACCAATCAATTAGAAATCGATGCGTCTCTTTACCATGATCGAGCAGAAACATTCGGACAAAATCCGCAATTTCGTGCATCGTTTGATTTTGTAACCGCTCGTGCAGTGGCTCGTTTGAACGTATTGACGGAGCTGTGCTTACCGTTAGTAAAACAAGAGGGCTATTTCTATGCATTGAAAGCTGCGAAAAGCGAAGAAGAACTAGCAGAAGCAAAACCGGCGATTGCTCAATTAGGTGGTAAATTCATTGGAGAACAAGCGATTGAATTACCTAAAACCTCCGATAAACGCCACATTTTGATCATCCAGAAAAAGAAACCAACACCGAAGAAGTATCCAAGAAAACCTGGCTTGCCGAATAAGCAACCAATCAAGTAGGAGGAGAAGAGATGGCACAAATTATATCCGTTGCAAATCAAAAAGGCGGCGTTGGTAAGACAACGACAACTGTAAATCTAGGCGCTTGTTTAGCCAGTTTAGGCAAACAAGTGTTGTTAGTGGATATGGATGCACAAGGAAATGCAACAAGCGGAGTAGGCATTCGTAAACCTGATGTGACACAAGATATCTATGATGTATTAGTCAATGAGTTGCCAATTGCCGAAGCGACAATTGCTACTGAACATGAAAACTTGAGTATTGTGCCTGCCACTCTTCAATTAGCAGGAGCAGAGATTGAATTGACTTCAATGATGGCAAGAGAATCACGTCTAAAAAGTTCATTGGCTGAAGTCAACGAGCAATACGATTATATTTTAATCGATTGCCCACCTTCTTTAGGACACCTTACGATCAACTCATTTACTGCCAGTGATTCGATTTTGATTCCTGTACAGTGTGAATACTATGCGTTAGAAGGATTAAGTCAACTACTGAATACCGTTCGCTTAGTACAAAAGCATTTCAACCCTGAGTTAGAAATCGAAGGGGTACTATTAACGATGTACGATGCCCGTACAAATCTAGGCAATGAAGTGGTAGAAGAAGTACGGAAATATTTCCGTGAAAAAGTGTATGACACAGTGATTCCTCGGAATATCCGTTTGTCAGAAGCACCAAGTCACGGAAAACCAATCATTGATTATGATCCGCGTTCCAGAGGGGCTGAAGTGTATCAAGCATTAGCAAAGGAAGTGGTCGATCGTGAAGAAAAGTAAAGGACTAGGTCGGGGAATCGATGCGCTGTTTCAAGATTTAGAAAATCTAGAGACAGTGAACGTGAAAGATGAGACCGTCATTCAGTTGCCACTAAATGAATTGCGTCCTAATCCATATCAACCACGTAAAACATTTGAAGAAGTATCATTGCAAGAATTAGCAAATTCGATCGAGTACTCTGGTGTCTTCCAACCAATCATCGTTCGTCGTTCTTCGGTGAAAGGTTATGAGATCATCGCAGGTGAACGACGCTTCCGTGCGTCTAAGTTAGCTGGAAAAGAAACGATTCCCGCAATCGTAAGAGATTTCGACGAAGAGGCAATGATGCAAGTTGCTGTGTTAGAAAACTTACAACGCGAGGACTTGAATCCTTTAGAAGAAGCAGAAGCTTACGAGATGTTGATGAAGAACTTGAAATTGACTCAAGCTGAAGTCGCAAGTCGCTTAGGAAAAAGCCGTCCTTACATCGCAAACTATTTACGATTATTGACGTTGCCTGATTTAGTGAAAGAAATGGTCCAAGATCAACGATTGTCTATGGGGCAAGCTCGGACATTACTTGGATTGAAAAATAAACAGCTGATATTAAAGTTAGCAAATCGTGTTGTGACAGAGAATCTAACGGTTCGTCAATTAGAACAACTTGTTTCAGAACTGAATCAAAATGACGGACAAGAAAAGAAAAAAATCCCACGTTTAGCTAAGGAAAAACCGTACTATATCCGTGAGAGTGAAGATCGCTTGATGGATAAATTTGGAACAAGTGTTGCGATCCAAGAAAAGAATGGTAAAGGTAAGATTGAAATTGAATACCTTTCACAAAATGATTTGACTAGGATTCTTGATATTCTAAATATTCAATTTGATGAAGAATAAACAGAGGAGGGCATGTTATGTACGACTTACATGATATCGTAGAAATGAAAAAACCTCATGCTTGTCAAACGAACCGTTGGGAGATCATCCGAATGGGCGCTGATATTAAGATCAAATGTATGAATTGTGGTCATATCGTGATGATGACCCGTCGAGAATTTGAGAAAAAGATGAAAAAAGTACTTGAAAAAAATGTAGAGAAAGAGTGAATGAATTTATGGCATTAACTGCTGGAATTGTGGGCTTACCCAACGTAGGAAAATCAACTTTATTCAATGCAATTACAAAGGCGGGGGCAGAAGCTGCCAACTATCCTTTTGCAACGATCGATCCAAATATCGGGATGGTCGAAGTACCTGATTGGCGTTTACAACGTCTAACAGAGTTAGTAAAACCAAAGAAGACTGTACCAACAACTTTTGAGTTTACCGATATTGCAGGAATCGTAAAGGGTGCAAGTAAAGGTGAAGGACTAGGAAATCAATTTTTAAGTCATATTCGTCAAGTAGATGCGATTTGTCATGTGGTACGTTGTTTTGACGATGACAATATCACTCACGTAGAAGGACGTGTTGATCCCTTAGCCGATATCGATACGATCAATCTAGAACTTGTTTTAGCTGATCTAGAATCCGTAACAAAGCGTTACACACGTGTGGCAAAAATTGCCAAAACAAAAGATAAAGAAGCAGTTGCTGAATTAGCTGTGTTAGATAAAATCAAACCAGTTTTAGAAGACGGACGTTCTGCACGTTCCATCGAATTTACGGAAGAAGAACAAAAAATCGTTAAATCTTTATTCTTATTAACGACAAAGCCTATTTTATATGTGGCTAACGTGGCAGAAGATGAAGTAGCAGATGCAGATGCAAACAAATATGTTCAAGCAGTTCGTGATTTTGCAGCGGAAGAAAATGCAGAAGTGATTGTCGTTAGCGCCAGAGCAGAAGAAGAAATTGCAGAGTTGGACGACGAAGATAAAGCAGAGTTCCTTGAAGCATTAGGAATTGAAGAATCAGGTTTGGATCAATTGATTCGCGCTGCATATGATCTATTAGGATTAGCGACCTATTTTACAGCAGGTGAACAAGAAGTCCGTGCGTGGACATTCAAAAAAGGAATCAAAGCACCACAAGCTGCTGGAATCATCCATACCGATTTTGAACGTGGCTTTATCCGTGCAGAAACAGTCTCTTTTGAAGATTTAGACCAATACGGTACGATGCACGCAGCGAAAGAAGCTGGACGTGTACGATTGGAAGGGAAAGATTATGTCGTTCAAGATGGCGATGTTATGTTATTCCGTTTTAATGTATAAAAAGGCTATCATACGGTGTATGTGATATGTTAAAATGTCTTTTGTGACAACCGTCAGCGTCTAAGGAGGACTGTAAATAATGGAAGCAGAACAGTTACGAGAAGTCGTAAAAGAAAATGCGCAGTTAGAAGAGCAACTAACAAAACGTAATCAACAATATATTTTTGACTTAAAGAAGTCGCTAGAAGCAGCGAATTTATCAGAAGAAGAAAAAGTAACGGCTTTGCATGATATGTTACCCGTTTTAGTATCTGAGCAAAAAGGTGGGAAAACCGCCCGCCAATTATTTGGAACGGTATCTGAAAGAACAGAAGCAATCATCAATAAACCAGTCGAAGTGAAAACTTCTTCGACGCCAATGTTGATGTGGTTAGATAATACGTTACTCTTACTTGGATTATTAAGTGTGATGATCGCAATCACTGGATTGTTTTCACGTGAAACAACGCCCGCTTACGGCATCACTACGCTTGTCCTAGGTTCGGCTATTGGTGGCTGGGTGTTTTACTTGATGTATAAGTATATTTATCAATATGAGTACCCAGGTGCTGATCGTAGTAAAAAACCTGGAATGGGTAAAACTTTGTTGATCTTAGGTGGAACAACGTTGATTTGGGTCATTGCCTTTTCAGCAACGACGCTATTGCCACCAATCGTTAATCCATTGTTAGATCCAGTAGTGATCATCATCATTGGTGCAGCAGCTCTTGCGTTACGTTACTACTTAAAGAAAAAATATGGCATCGTTGGCAGCCTCTCTGTTCCAAGAAGATAATTCGTTGGACTTAGCCATTGATTCGTTTACGAAAATAGATATAGAAAAGAATGTGCAGCGTAATGCTGGCACATTCTTTTTTTACTTTTATTTCTAGCAACCTTACAATGACGATTATGCGATCAAAACACTCTTTTTTTACGAGAATAACGAAATACAAATTACTAGTGTTATAATCGATTAGAAATATTACTTGTGTTATAGAATGTAGTCAAACGATAAAGGGGGAGCGTAGATGAAAAAAGTAAAGTGGATATTTTCAATCAATGCTGACGGAGTGTTTCCTTTTGGTTATGCAGGAATCAAAACTGGACAGTTTGTTCTTGGGCATGTAAGAGCTTTCCAACAAGAACTAACGTCTTTATTGGGACCAGAAATCGAATTAGAATTTATTAGCTATAATACAAGAAACTCTGAGGCACCGTCTGCTGATTTAATTGTGTACACAGATGTCGATGAAAAGTATCTTGATGAAGAGACAAAGAAAAAGGGGTTAAGTATTCCATATAAACTCTATTATTTGAATGAGATTGAAAAAATCAAAGAATCGATTGAAGCAAACGTTTGAAACAAACTTTTTCTTGAGTCTAAACAGTCCAAAAACGAACGAAATAGGAATCAACAGCAAAACGAGAGAATGTTCAGATAATACTGGAACGTTCTCTTTTTTTAGGATTCACTGAGTAGTTCCTTAGAAAAGTCATGGGATTAGTAGAAGTTGTTGACTTACAAAAGAAAATCGATTATTTTAGTAGATAAACTAAACAAGAGGAGTGGTACTAAAAATGTCCAACTGGGAAACAAAGTTCACGAAAAAAGGATTTACTTTTGATGATGTCTTATTGATACCAGCAGAAAGTCACGTGTTACCAAACGAAGTGGATATGAGTGTACAATTAGCAAAAAATATCAAATTGAATATTCCTATCATCAGTGCAAGTATGGATACCGTTACTGACAGTAAAATGGCGATCGCTATGGCAAGACAAGGCGGTCTAGGTGTAATCCATAAAAATATGACAATCAGCGAACAAGCAGACGAAGTACGTAAAGTGAAACGTTCTGAAAGTGGCGTGATCATTGACCCATTCTTCTTGACGCCACAACATTTAGTTGCAGATGCAGAAGAGTTGATGAGCAGATACCGTATCAGTGGTGTGCCAATCGTTGAAACATTGGAAAACCGCAAATTAGTAGGAATTATTACAAACCGTGATATGCGTTTTGTTACAGACTTCCATATCGAAATCAGTGAAGTCATGACAAAAGAAAACTTAGTAACAGCCCCAGTAGGTACTTCTCTAAAAGATGCAGAAAAAATCTTGCAACAACATAAAATTGAAAAATTACCGATCGTTGATGACGCAGGCCGATTAAGTGGTTTGATCACGATCAAAGATATCGAAAAAGTAATCGAGTTTCCAAATGCAGCGAAAGATGAACATGGCCGTTTATTGGTAGCTGCAGCAGTTGGTGTGACGAGTGACACATTTGAGCGTGCGCAAGCTTTACTTGATGCTGGTGCCGATGCAATCGTCATCGATACAGCTCATGGACATAGTGCGGGCGTGATCCGTAAAATCCAAGAGATCCGTACAACCTTCAAAGATGCAACATTGATTGCCGGTAATGTGGCAACAGCAGAAGCAACAAAAGCGTTATACGATGTCGGCGTGGACGTTGTGAAAGTAGGTATCGGACCTGGTTCGATTTGTACGACACGTGTCGTTGCGGGTGTAGGTGTTCCTCAATTAACAGCGATTTACGATGCCGCTTCAGTTGCACGTCAATATGGAAAAACCATTATTGCAGATGGCGGGATCAAGTATTCTGGTGATATCGTCAAAGCTTTAGCAGCTGGTGGACATGCGGTCATGTTAGGTAGTATGTTGGCAGGGACAGATGAATCACCAGGTGAATTTGAGATCTATCAAGGTCGTCGTTTCAAAACATATCGTGGAATGGGTTCATTAGGCGCAATGGAAAAAGGTTCAAAAGACCGTTACTTCCAAGGTGGTACGAATGAAGCGAACAAGTTAGTTCCAGAAGGTATTGAAGGTCGCGTAGCTTACAAAGGAAGTGTAGCGGACATTCTCTTCCAAATGATCGGCGGCTTAAAATCAGGGATGGGGTATGTTGGTTCAGCAACCTTAAAACAATTAAGAGATGACGCACAGTTCATTCAAATGAGTGGCAGTGGTCTGAAAGAATCTCATCCACATGATGTACAAATCACTAAAGAAGCACCAAACTACTCTGTAGAATCATAAGCAATTTCTTGAATCGAAAAAAGCAGCTAAGCATTCGTATAAACGAATCACTTAGCTGCTTTATTGTTTATTTGATTACTTTTAGATTCCCCATGTAAGGAACAAGTACTTCTGGAACTGTAACAGAACCATCTTCGTTTTGATAGTTTTCAAGGATTGCCGCAACGGTACGTCCAACAGCAAGTCCAGAACCATTCAATGTATGCGCATAATGGATTTTTCCATCTGCATCTCGGTAACGGATCATTGCTCGACGTGCTTGGAAATCTTCACAGTTTGAGCAAGAACTGATTTCACGATACGTATCTTGCGCAGGAATCCATACTTCCAAATCGTACGTTTTCGCTGCTGAGAAGCCCATATCTCCAGTTGATAATGTCATGACGCGGTATGGTAGATGTAGTTTTTTCAAAATATCCTCTGCATCAGCAGTCATTTTTTCAAGTTCTTCATATGAATGTTCCGCATCAGCAAATTTTACCATTTCTACTTTATTGAATTGATGAAGACGAATCAATCCACGGGTATCACGACCCGCACTACCTGCTTCAGAACGGAAAGCTGGGCTAAGTGCAGTAAAGTAAATAGGAAGATCTTCATTCGCTAAGATTTCATTACTGTAGTAGTTCGTTAAAGGCACTTCTGCTGTTGGGATCAATGTTAGGTCAGTTTCAGCTAATTGGAAAACATCTTCTTTAAATTTAGGAAATTGACCAGTACCAAACATGGCTTGGCTGTTTACAGCATAAGGTGTCATCATTTCAGTATAGCCATGTTCATAGACGTGTTGATCTAACATAAAATTATAAAGCGCGCGTTCTAAGCGAGCACCTAGTCCTTTATAATAAACAAAGCGACTGCCTGATACTTTTGCACCACGTTCAAAGTCAAGAATACCTAGATTTTCAGCAATTTCCCAGTGAGGCTTTGGTTCAAAAGCAAATTGACGAGGTTCACTCCAACGACGAGCTTCCACATTGTCGTCTTCATCTTTACCGACTGGCACAGAATCATGAGGCAAGTTAGGTAACGTTGTAGCGATTTGTTGTAATTTTTCATCGACTTCTGCTACTTCTTCATCTAATGCTTTGATTTTTCCACCGACTTCTTTCATTTCAGTGATCTTATCAGTGTCATCTTCTTTATTACGCTTTAATTGAGCGATTTCAGTAGATACATCGTTGCGGTATTTTTTCAATTCTTCACTTTCCACCAACAATTTTCGACGAGCTTCATCTAGCGCTACAAATTCAGCTAAGATTTCTTTATTAACGCCACGTGACGTCAATTTCTCTTGTACATAATCAACATTTTGACGGATCATTTTAATATCTAACATTTCTTTTCCTCCTTTTTTATATAAAAAAAACCAGCTCATCCAAAGAAATATCTTGGGACGAACTGGTTTGAGTTTCGCGGTACCACCCAAGTTCAGCCTAAAAAAGACTGCACTTGTAAACAGATAACGGCTGTTGCCGACCTTTCTTATTTCGAAAGGCACATGTTGGTGAACTGGAACTTCTAAATTATTCTTTACTGATTTGCACCGACCATCAGCTCTCTTGAAAAAAATAAAATGTACTGGGTTCACTGTTTTCTTTTATTGGTATTCTAAGAATAGCGAAAAATTTAGTTGCCGTCAATATGTTCTACTGGATTAGCCGCTAACTTTTCATTCTTTTTAAGTGGAAAATGCATGATAAAGGAAGTCCAATCTTGATCTGACTTCGCATAGATGTAGCCTCCGTGTAGCGCAACGATACTTTGTGCAATCGCTAGACCAAGCCCTGTTCCACCAGTTTCCTGTGAACGAGATTCTTCTACACGATAAAATCGATCGAAGAGATTATCAAGTGCTTGCTGTGGAATCATGGCGCCATTGTTTTTGACGACAACAACGACTTCTGAACCAAGTTTTTCAATGCCAATGATGATTTTTGTAGCGCCTTTGCCATATTTTAGTGCATTGGTCAGTAGATTATTGAATACGCGGACTAACTTTTCAGTATCACCATCCATGATCAGAGAATTGATAGGCGATTCAACAAAAATCTGGATGTCCTTTTTCGAAGCTTCAAGTTCAAAATCAGCAGCCAATTGTTCCGTTAATTGAATCAGATCAAATGCAGAAAAATTAACAGGTACAGCTGGTTGCCGGACTTTTGTATATTCAAATAAATCTTCTACTAAAGATTTCATTTGCTTGGCTTTGATATAAGCTGTATGCGTGTACTTCAACAGATCTTCTTCTGTTTGGTACTGGCCATCTTCAATCAGGCCTAAATAGCCAATGATCGAAGTCAAAGGTGTACGGATATCATGACTGACGTTCGTAATCAGTTCATCCTTTGATTTTTCGATTTTACGTTCATCTTCGATCGCTGCCACTGTACTATCCACTAAGCCATTGATACTTTTGACTACACGACTGAGATCGCCACTTAATTCAAAAGGGATACGATGGTCATAATTTCCATTCGCGATATAATGCAATTCACTAATGATATGACGCAACTGCATTTGTCGGTAACGACGAATCAGACGCCAGTACAATACACCGACATCTAATAGAAAGAAAATAGGAAAAATGAAATTTCGCCCGTTCCAAAACAAATCGCTATCTAAACGTTGGGCAAAAATATTTTTTGAATCCCAAATGGCGTTCGTTAAAGAAGGCGAGCTGCTGATGATCGAGCTGATAATCACTAACATGGCAACATTTAATAGAAGCAGAAGGATGATCGTAATGATTCCTTCTGCTAATAATTCACTTATTTCTTTAGATGTCAGATTGATCCGGCGTCGTTTTTCGATCACTTTTTTATCTTGCATCAATTTTATAGCCCACTCCCCAAACGGTTTGAATGACTTTTTCTCCACCAGTTGCTTCTTCGATCTTATCTCTTAAATGGCTAACATGGACCATTACTGTTTTAGCTGAAACAATACTTTCTTGTTTCCATACACGCTCAAAGATCTCGTCGGCACTGAATACATGATTAGGATGGCTGGCAAGTAAGTAAAGAATCCCAAATTCTAAGGCAGTTAATTGGATCTCTTTTCCATCGATCGTTTTGACTTCATGTGAGTCTTTATTGATGATCAACGCATTTACTTCCAATACATCCGGTTGATCCGGTGTGACTTGCATTTTTGTGCGACGTAACAAAGACTTCACACGAGCCATGACTTCAAGAGGATTAAATGGTTTTGTCACATAATCATCTGCGCCAGCTACCAAGCCCTTGATTTTATCCATATCTGTTGTTTTTGCCGTCAACATGATGATAGGGATCTGTGATTCTTTTCTTAACTCTTTGACCACTTGCATACCGTCCATCTCAGGCATCATGATATCTAAGATAAGTAGTTCAATATCAGGAATCGTTCTTACTTTCGATAACGCTTCTTTTCCATCATAGGCTTTTACTGCTTCGTAGCCTTCATTGTGTACGTAGATACTAAGTAGTTCAACAATTTCCTTGTCATCATCTGCGATTAATATTTTCATCTATAAATCCTCCATCGATTAATGTGTTTACTCTTAATATTTTAGCAAAAAAAATGATAAATAGATAAAAGCAGCGCTTTGTTAAGGAAAATTTTAGAAGAGGAGAGTGAAGCGGCGTGAAATGTATAGAGGGGAATGGAACGAAAAGCGGCAAAAAAATGCAATGAAAAATGATAAATTAAAAAAGAACGAAGGATAAGAACGCTTACGCAATCGTGGGGGGAAAAGCGCGTATTTATTCGTTAAGTTAAAAGATGAACATTCTTGTGGTTTATCTAGTTAAAATAGTAGAATAACTCGTAAAAAACGAATGATTTTGTAGTTCTTCTTTTTAACGATCGACTATCTTAAAAATGTTGATAAATCAGCCTTTTTTTAGTTGACTTTCAAAATTGATGTTGGTATATTATTATTTGTTCGAAAGAACGGAAACAAACAAATCGATTCTTAAAATTAGTGATTGACATGTTTGTTGACACATGATAAGATAACGAAGTTGATTTTGAGTGATTCACTGATTGAAGTTAGTTTCGCAAAGAAAAAAACAAAAAAAGTGATTGACAAATAACAAACAACAAGTTATTATAAGTGAGTTGCTAAAACGACCTCGTGAAAAACGAGTTCGAAAAACTTTTAAAAAATAGTTGACAATCAATTAATGGTTTGCTAAGATATAAAAGTTGCTACGGCAATCACAAACGATGAACGAAGCAGTTGTGTTTCATTTATCACGTAGACCTTTGAAAACTGAACAAAGTAAGACAAACCAAATGTGTAGGGCGTCTTGATTCAATTCAAGACAACAAACATTTTTAACAAGCAAGCAATATGCTAGCAAACAAATTGAGCTTAACAATCGAAAGATTGTTCTAACTTTTATTATGAGAGTTTGATCCTGGCTCAGGACGAACGCTGGCGGCGTGCCTAATACATGCAAGTCGAACGCTTCTTTTTCCACCGGAGCTTGCTCCACCGGAAAAAGAGGAGTGGCGAACGGGTGAGTAACACGTGGGTAACCTGCCCATCAGAAGGGGATAACACTTGGAAACAGGTGCTAATACCGTATAACAATCGAAACCGCATGGTTTCGGTTTGAAAGGCGCTTTACGGTGCCGCTGATGGATGGACCCGCGGTGCATTAGCTAGTTGGTGAGGTAACGGCTCACCAAGGCCACGATGCATAGCCGACCTGAGAGGGTGATCGGCCACATTGGGACTGAGACACGGCCCAAACTCCTACGGGAGGCAGCAGTAGGGAATCTTCGGCAATGGACGAAAGTCTGACCGAGCAACGCCGCGTGAGTGAAGAAGGTTTTCGGATCGTAAAACTCTGTTGTTAGAGAAGAACAAGGGTGAGAGTAACTGTTCACCCCTTGACGGTATCTAACCAGAAAGCCACGGCTAACTACGTGCCAGCAGCCGCGGTAATACGTAGGTGGCAAGCGTTGTCCGGATTTATTGGGCGTAAAGCGAGCGCAGGCGGTTTCTTAAGTCTGATGTGAAAGCCCCCGGCTCAACCGGGGAGGGTCATTGGAAACTGGGAGACTTGAGTGCAGAAGAGGAGAGTGGAATTCCATGTGTAGCGGTGAAATGCGTAGATATATGGAGGAACACCAGTGGCGAAGGCGGCTCTCTGGTCTGTAACTGACGCTGAGGCTCGAAAGCGTGGGGAGCAAACAGGATTAGATACCCTGGTAGTCCACGCCGTAAACGATGAGTGCTAAGTGTTGGAGGGTTTCCGCCCTTCAGTGCTGCAGCTAACGCATTAAGCACTCCGCCTGGGGAGTACGACCGCAAGGTTGAAACTCAAAGGAATTGACGGGGGCCCGCACAAGCGGTGGAGCATGTGGTTTAATTCGAAGCAACGCGAAGAACCTTACCAGGTCTTGACATCCTTTGACCACTCTAGAGATAGAGCTTCCCCTTCGGGGGCAAAGTGACAGGTGGTGCATGGTTGTCGTCAGCTCGTGTCGTGAGATGTTGGGTTAAGTCCCGCAACGAGCGCAACCCTTATTGTTAGTTGCCATCATTTAGTTGGGCACTCTAGCAAGACTGCCGGTGACAAACCGGAGGAAGGTGGGGATGACGTCAAATCATCATGCCCCTTATGACCTGGGCTACACACGTGCTACAATGGGAAGTACAACGAGTCGCGAAGTCGCGAGGCTAAGCTAATCTCTTAAAGCTTCTCTCAGTTCGGATTGTAGGCTGCAACTCGCCTACATGAAGCCGGAATCGCTAGTAATCGCGGATCAGCACGCCGCGGTGAATACGTTCCCGGGCCTTGTACACACCGCCCGTCACACCACGAGAGTTTGTAACACCCGAAGTCGGTGAGGTAACCTTTTGGAGCCAGCCGCCTAAGGTGGGATAGATGATTGGGGTGAAGTCGTAACAAGGTAGCCGTATCGGAAGGTGCGGCTGGATCACCTCCTTTCTAAGGAATATTACGGAGACTACACACGTTTGTTTATACTTTGTTCAGTTTTGAGAGGTCTACTCAAAATTTAACCCGGGGCCTTAGCTCAGCTGGGAGAGCGCCTGCTTTGCACGCAGGAGGTCAGCGGTTCGATCCCGCTAGGCTCCATTAACAACATTTGTTGTTATATACTTGTTCATTGAAAACTGGATATTGAAGTAAAAATGTAAGTAATACAAACCGAGAACACCGCGTTGAATGAGTTTTTTAATAAGTTCAATTGCTTATTTTTCTTGATCGGACTTCTATCGCTAGAAGAAAGATCAAAACCCAACCGTAAGGTTGATAAGGTTAAGTGAATAAGGGCGCACGGTGGATGCCTTGGCACTAGGAGCCGATGAAGGACGGGACTAACACCGATATGCTTTGGGGAGCTGTACGTAAGCTATGATCCAGAGATTTCCGAATGGGGGAACCCAGCATCTTTTATAGGATGTTACGTATACGTGAATACATAGCGTATACGAGGTAGACGCAGAGAACTGAAACATCTAAGTACCTGCAGGAAGAGAAAGAAAATTCGATTCCCTGAGTAGCGGCGAGCGAAACGGGAAAAGCCCAAACCAATGAGCTTGCTCATTGGGGTTGTAGGACTCCGATCTGGTAGTTCTTTCAGATAGTCGAATGACTTGGAAAAGTCAGTCAAAGAGGGTGAAAGCCCCGTAGACGAAATTTGGAAGGCACCTAGGAGGATCCTGAGTACGGCGGAACACGAGGAATTCCGTCGGAATCCGGGAGGACCATCTCCCAAGGCTAAATACTCCCTAGTGACCGATAGTGAACCAGTACCGTGAGGGAAAGGTGAAAAGCACCCCGGAAGGGGAGTGAAATAGAACCTGAAACCGTGTGCCTACAACAAGTCAAAGCCCGTTAATGGGTGATGGCGTGCCTTTTGTAGAATGAACCGGCGAGTTACGATTGCATGCGAGGTTAAGTTGAAGAGACGGAGCCGCAGCGAAAGCGAGTCTGAATAGGGCGTTTGAGTATGTAGTCGTAGACCCGAAACCATGTGATCTACCCATGTCCAGGTTGAAGGTGCGGTAAAACGCACTGGAGGACCGAACCCACGTACGTTGAAAAGTGCGGGGATGAGGTGTGGGTAGCGGAGAAATTCCAAACGAACTTGGAGATAGCTGGTTCTCTCCGAAATAGCTTTAGGGCTAGCCTCGGATTTGAGAATGATGGAGGTAGAGCACTGTTTGGACTAGGGGCCCATCTCGGGTTACCGAATTCAGATAAACTCCGAATGCCATTCATTCATATCCGGGAGTCAGACTGTGAGTGATAAGATCCATAGTCGAAAGGGAAACAGCCCAGACCACCAGCTAAGGTCCCAAAATATATGTTAAGTGGAAAAGGATGTGGGGTTGCACAGACAACTAGGATGTTGGCTTAGAAGCAGCCACCATTTAAAGAGTGCGTAATAGCTCACTAGTCGAGTGACCCTGCGCCGAAAATGTACCGGGGCTAAACATATTACCGAAGCTGTGGAGTGCACCATTAGGTGCATTGGTAGGAGAGCGTTCTAAGGGCGTTGAAGGTAGATCGTGAGGACTGCTGGAGCGCTTAGAAGTGAGAATGCCGGTATGAGTAGCGAAAGACAGGTGAGAATCCTGTCCACCGAATGACTAAGGTTTCCTGGGGAAGGCTCGTCCGCCCAGGGTTAGTCGGGACCTAAGCCGAGGCCGACAGGCGTAGGCGATGGACAACAGGTTGATATTCCTGTACTCGTTGTTTTTGTTTGAGCAATGGAGGGACGCAGGAGGCTAAGGAATGCAGACGATCGGAAATGTCTGTCCAAGCAGTAAGTCTTGATAGGAGTCAAATGCTTCTAACTTTAAGGACAAGCTGTGATGGGGAGGGAAATAATAGTACCGAAGTTCCTGACGTCACACTGCCGAGAAAAGCTTCTAGTGAGAAAACAACGACCCGTACCGCAAACCGACACAGGTAGTCGAGGAGAGAATCCTAAGGTGAGCGAGAGAACTCTCGTTAAGGAACTCGGCAAAATGACCCCGTAACTTCGGGAGAAGGGGTGCTGATCGTCAGATCAGCCGCAGTGAATAGGCCCAAGCGACTGTTTATCAAAAACACAGGTCTCTGCAAAATCGTAAGATGAAGTATAGGGGCTGACGCCTGCCCGGTGCTGGAAGGTTAAGAGGAGTGCTTAGCGTAAGCGAAGGTACGAATTGAAGCCCCAGTAAACGGCGGCCGTAACTATAACGGTCCTAAGGTAGCGAAATTCCTTGTCGGGTAAGTTCCGACCCGCACGAAAGGCGTAACGATTTGGGCACTGTCTCAACGAGAGACTCGGTGAAATTTTAGTACCTGTGAAGATGCAGGTTACCCGCGACAGGACGGAAAGACCCCATGGAGCTTTACTGTAGTTTGATATTGAGTGTCTGTACCGCATGTACAGGATAGGTAGGAGCCGTAGAAATCGGAACGCTAGTTTCGATGGAGGCGCTGGTGGGATACTACCCCTGCGTTATGGCCACTCTAACCCGCACCACTGATCGTGGTGGGAGACAGTGTCAGATGGGCAGTTTGACTGGGGCGGTCGCCTCCTAAAGAGTAACGGAGGCGCCCAAAGGTTCCCTCAGAATGGTTGGAAATCATTCGAAGAGTGTAAAGGCAGAAGGGAGCTTGACTGCGAGACCTACAAGTCGAGCAGGGACGAAAGTCGGGCTTAGTGATCCGGTGGTTCCGCATGGAAGGGCCATCGCTCAACGGATAAAAGCTACCCTGGGGATAACAGGCTTATCTCCCCCAAGAGTCCACATCGACGGGGAGGTTTGGCACCTCGATGTCGGCTCGTCGCATCCTGGGGCTGTAGTCGGTCCCAAGGGTTGGGCTGTTCGCCCATTAAAGCGGCACGCGAGCTGGGTTCAGAACGTCGTGAGACAGTTCGGTCCCTATCCGTCGCGGGCGTTGGAAATTTGAGAGGAGCTGTCCTTAGTACGAGAGGACCGGGATGGACTTACCGCTGGTGTACCAGTTGTTCTGCCAAGGGCATTGCTGGGTAGCTATGTAGGGAAGGGATAAACGCTGAAAGCATCTAAGTGTGAAGCCCACCTCAAGATGAGATTTCCCATTTCTTTAAGAAAGTAAGATCCCTGAGAGATGATCAGGTAGATAGGTCAGAAGTGGAAGTACAGTGATGTATGGAGCGGACTGATACTAATCGATCGAGGACTTAACCAAAATAAAATGAAAAACTCGGAGAGTTTCTTACTGATACTTCAAATCCAGTTTTGAGTGAACAAGATTTACTCAGAAATAGATAACACCAAGTGTGGTGGCGATGGCGAGAAGGATACACCTGTAACCATGCCGAACACAGAAGTTAAGCTTCTTAGCGCCGATTGTAGTGAGGGGTTGCCCCTTGTGAGAGTAGGACGCCGCCACGCTTTGTTATCTTTGGAGGTTTAGCTCAGCTGGGAGAGCATCTGCCTTACAAGCAGAGGGTCAGCGGTTCGATCCCGTTAACCTCCATATGAGCCGTTAGCTCAGTTGGTAGAGCATCTGACTTTTAATCAGAGGGTCACAGGTTCGAGCCCTGTACGGCTCATATTTTTGCGGGTGTGGCGGAATTGGCAGACGCACTAGATTTAGGATCTAGCGCCTTACGGCGTGGGGGTTCAAGTCCCTTCACCCGCATCATATGATTTATTCTATTTTTTTACGCCGGCTTAGCTCAGTTGGTAGAGCATCTGATTTGTAATCAGAGGGTCGAGGGTTCAAGTCCTTTAGCCGGCATCGTAAATACGCGGAAATAGCTCAGTGGTAGAGCACCACCTTGCCAAGGTGGGGGTCGCGGGTTCGAACCCCGTTTTCCGCTTTGCCAAAGTACTACGTACTACGCGCCGGGGTGGCGGAACTGGCAGACGCACAGGACTTAAAATCCTGCGGTGAGTGATCACCGTACCGGTTCGATTCCGGTCCTCGGCATTACAAATATGCGCCCATAGCTCAATTGGATAGAGTGTTTGACTACGGATCAAAAGGTTAGGGGTTCGACTCCTCTTGGGCGCGTAGTCTTTTTATTTTTTACGGGAAGTAGCTCAGCTTGGTAGAGCACTTGGTTTGGGACCAAGGGGTCGCAGGTTCGAATCCTGTCTTCCCGATTTTAATTAGTAATGAGATGTCCGAAACAGAAGGGTTACTTTCTGTTTCGGTCTTTTTTTGGCTCTTTGTCAATAAGGACTGATGAGTTCAATCAAGTGAAATCCGGAAGAGGAAGTGAACACTTCTTCTCCGGATTTTCTTCGTTATTTTACGTGAATGACTTGATTCGTCAAAAAGATTCGGATGCGCATGTTCTCAAATGATTTAAAGCCATAAGACACTCGTTTGAGTGCTTGATGTTGGTGTGTTCTTTGCTTCTATTTTTCCATTAGAGTAAGGTAGATCAAGAAATGACGAATCCCTTCTTCATAGCTGAGAAGATTTTGTAGTTTTATTCGAAATTCTTCATCTAATATTGTGATATTGGTGATAAGCTAATAGGAATTGCTCGTACGAAAACTAAAGATATGAAATGAAGCGGATAAATAAAAACTTGAAAATAATTATTATAAAGTCTTATAACAGCTTGCTTTATTCTAAAATTTATCGTATGATTATCATTGTTAACTGAATATGCGCCCATAGCTCAATTGGATAGAGTGTTTGACTACGGATCAAAAGGTTAGGGGTTCGACTCCTCTTGGGCGCGTTGGAAAAACTGGGACTTCATTGAATTCCTAGTTTTTTTTATTTACATAAAAAAAATCGTCTCTTATCGTTATCTTCGAATCAAACACCTAACAAGCGTTCTCCTTTCTTTCTATCTGTAAATTCGCTATAATTAAGGTCAATATTAGTCAAAGGAATGAGTGGGATGGCACAACAAAATACTTCGGATCTAATTGAATCATATATAAAAAAGATCCTAGAAAAAAATGAGATGATCGAGCTTCGAAGGATTGAATTGGCAGACCTTTTTAACTGCGTTCCTTCGCAAATCAATTACGTGATCAATACACGCTTTACGATCCAACGAGGCTATCTTGTAGAGAGTAAACGTGGTGGCGGTGGGTATATCCGGATTGCTAAAGTGAGAATGTCGGATAAGAAACAAATGCTTGAACGAATCAATTTGTTGTTTGGTGAAACCATCAATGAAAAAAACGCCTATGCCATTATTCAGAAATTATATGAAGACCAAATCATTACCAAAAAAGAAGGAAACTTGATGTTGAGCGCCATTGCTAAAAATACGTTGAACATCAATGAGACAGAAGATTATACGCGTGCTCGCATTCTACGAGCATTTTTAGAACGATTAAGCTATGAAGACGGGAAGTGAAGATTAAATGGCAGAGATATTTACAGAAAGAGCGCAACGTGTCTTAGAAATTGCCCAAGAAGAAGCAAAACGCTTCAAACATCAAGCGGTAAGTTCAGAACATATATTGTTGGCTTTAGTGATCGAACCTGATGGGATTGCTGGAAAAGTATTACGAGAAATGAAATTAAATGAAAAAGATATTTACGAAGAAATCGAACATTTAGTCGGTTATGGGACAGTGAAAACTTATGCAAAAGGTGCATTACTACCTTATTCCCCTCGGATGAAACAAATTTTTGCTTTGGCAAATAGCGAAGTGAATAAAATGGGCGCACAAAAGGTAGGCACTGAACATATTTTACTTAGTCTATTAAAAGATGAAAGTATCATGGCTACACGTATCATGATCAACCTTGGCATCAGTTTGAGTAAAGTTCGTCAGTCATTGAAGCGTACGATGGGTACAGACTCGAACAGTGGTGGTATTCGCCGTCGTAATCCCCAAGAAAAACGTGCAATGACACAAGGAACCCCGACATTGGATTCTTTAGCTAGAGATTTAACAAAGTTAGCAAAAGAAAACAGACTAGATCCAGTCGTAGGACGTTCAAGAGAAGTCAAACGCTTGATCCAAATCCTTAGTCGTCGAACAAAAAACAATCCCGTATTGGTGGGGGAACCTGGTGTTGGTAAAACAGCGATTGCGGAAGGTTTAGCTCAAAAAATTATTTTAGGTGAAGTCCCTGAAGAAATGCGAACAAAACGTTTGATGATGTTAGACATGGGTGCATTGGTCGCTGGAACGAAGTATCGTGGTGAATTTGAAGATCGAATGAAAAAAGTAATTGATGAAATTTATCATGACGGTCAAGTGATCCTCTTTATTGATGAGCTACACACGTTGATCGGCGCAGGTGGGGCAGAAGGTGCGATCGATGCCTCGAATATTTTGAAGCCGGCATTAGCGCGTGGTGAGTTACAGACGATCGGTGCAACCACATTAGATGAATACCAAAAATATATTGAAAAAGATTCTGCATTAGAGCGACGTTTTGCACGTATCCAAGTAGATGAACCGACAGCGGATGAAGCAGAAGAAATCTTACGTGGCCTACGTTCACGCTATGAAGAACATCATCATGTGGAGATCACAGATGAAGCCGTGCGAGCAGCGGTCAATCTGTCTGTTCGTTATATCACTTCTAGACAATTACCGGATAAAGCAATCGACTTGATCGATGAATCGGCAGCAAAAGTTCGATTGGAGCAAGCAGATGATTTGTCAGAAACGGCGATCTTGAAGCAAGAGATCGAACAATTGAACAAAGACAAAGAGCGTGCCATTCAAAAGCAAGATTTTGAAACTGCTGCGCATCTACGTAGACAAGAAAAAAGCTTAATGAAGAAATTAGAAAAACGATTAGCGATCGAAGCAAAACATAAAAATGGCTTTGCAGATCGTGTCACTGAAGAAGATGTGGCTACTGTTGTTTCTGAATGGACAGGTGTGCCATTGCAACAGTTAGAGAAGAAAGAAAGTCAACGATTGTTGGAGCTAGAAGCCTTACTTCACGAACGTGTCGTTGGACAAGATGAAGCAGTTAAAGCTGTGTCTCGTGCCATTCGTCGGGCGCGTAGTGGCTTAAAAGATCCAAATCGTCCAATTGGTTCCTTCATGTTTTTAGGCCCAACAGGGGTAGGGAAAACAGAGCTTGCGAAAGCATTGTCGGAAGTGATGTTTGGTGAAGAGGATGCCTTGATTCGTGTTGATATGTCCGAGTTCATGGAAAAATATAGTACGAGCCGCTTGATTGGTTCACCGCCAGGTTATGTGGGATATGATGAAGGCGGACAATTGACAGAAAAAATCCGTCAAAAACCTTACTCAGTTATCTTGCTAGACGAAGTGGAAAAAGCTCATCCAGATGTCTTCAATCTATTGTTACAAGTATTAGATGATGGTCATTTAACCGATGCTAAAGGAAGAAAAGTCGACTTTAGAAATACGATCATGATTATGACTTCTAATATTGGAGCAACACAAATTCGAGAAGAAAAAAATGTTGGCTTCAATGTACAAGATATTACAAAGGATCATCAAGCGATGCAAAAACGGATACTTGAAGAGTTGAAGAAAGCTTTTCGTCCTGAATTCTTGAACCGTATCGATGAAACAGTTGTGTTCCATTCATTAACAAAAGACGAGGTCCATGCGATTGTTCAAATCATGAGCCAATCGATCGTCAAGCGATTGAAAGAACAAGATATCCAAGTGAAAATCACACCAGCGGCAGTTGATGTGATCGGCAAAGTCGGTTTTGATCCAGAGTATGGCGCACGTCCTCTAAGACGGGCATTGCAAAAAGAAGTAGAAGATCGCTTGAGCGAAGCATTACTTGGCGGTGAGATCCATTTAGGAGATCAAATCACTGTCGGCGCTTCGAAAGGTAAAATCACGGTAAATGTACGTGAACCTAAAAAAGTGACTGCTAAAGTATGATGATAAAATTATAGGTTGTGAAATTGTGCCACCTCAATAAACCAGAAAGCCCAGAAATCGTCTGATTTTTGGGCTTTCTGGTTTATTTCCGCTATCAGATCCTTCTGTCCGTTGTTTAACTAGGCTGTTAAACAGCATGTTTTGCTTAGGTTGATGTGCTTATTTTACAATCGCGTTACAATCAATAATAAATGTAAGAAGTATTGGAAAGTTTTCAGAGCTGTGCTACTATTATGGAGTTGTAGGAGGAGGAAATGATGATCGAAATCATAACTACTATAGAGTCAATGAAACAAGCAGAAGCATTGCTTGAGGCAGGCACTGACACCCTGTATTTTGGGGAAGAACGCTTTGGCCTGCGCTTACCAGCTTCTTTTACAAGAGAAGAGCAACGCGAATTAGTCGAGCTTGCACATCGTTACGGTAAAAAAGTAAATATAGCTGTCAATGGGATCATTCACCCTGAAAAAATGAAAAAAATTCCAGAGTATCTGCTGTTTTTAAAAGAGATCAATGCGGATATGATCACAGTTGGTGATACTGGGATCATCTATACTATGCGAAAAAATCCAGAATTGAGTCTTCCTTATGTTTTTGATGCAGAAACATTAGTCACTAGTGCAAGACAAATCAATTTTTGGGCAAAAAAAGGGGCGATTTCTGCTGTGTTGGCACGTGAAGTCCCATTTGATGAGATGAAAGAAATGGAAAGCAAATTGCTGATACCTGTCGAAACGCTTGTGTACGGAGCTACATGCATCCATCAATCGAAGCGTCCGTTGTTACAGAATTACTATAACTACACGCAACAGGACGAAAAGAAAGATCGTGAAAGAGGGCTCTTTCTCGCTGAACCTAAAAAAGAAGACACGCATTATTCAATTTATGAAGATTCACATGGCACGCATATTTTTGCCAATAATGACATTAATTTAAGCAATGAACTTGCCCAACTTTATGCGCATCATTTCCGTACGTGGAAATTAGATGGCGTGTTTACACCAGGTGAAGCATTTGTTGCGATCACTAAATTATTTGTCAAAGCAAAACAAGCGTTACTAGCAGACACATGGACAGAGGACATGGCACAAGAAATGACGAATAAGATCAATGGATTACATCCAGCGAATCGAGGACTTGATACAGGTTTCTTTTATATTGATCCTGAATCTATCAAGTAAGGAGTATGGTGAAAGAAAATGACAACAAAAAGAAAACTAAAGCGTCCGGAAGTTTTAGCTCCGGCAGGCACACTTGAAAAACTAAAGACAGCGATCCATTATGGGGCAGATGCTGTTTATATTGGTGGTAATGCCTATGGTTTGCGTAGCCGTGCGGGCAACTTTACTTATGAAGAAATGGCAGAAGGCGTGGCATTCGCAAAGGAACATCAAGCGAAAGTCTATGTGGCAGCGAATATGGTCACACATGAAGGAAACGATGAAGGGGCAGGAGAATTTTTCCGTAACCTACGGGATGTAGGGATTTCTGCGGTGATCGTGTCTGACCCAGCATTGATCGAGATCTGTGCAACGGAAGCACCAGGTTTACCGATCCATCTATCGACCCAGGCTTCTGCTACGAACTACGAAACATTGGAATTCTGGAAAGAAGAAGGCTTAGAACGTGTCGTTTTAGCTCGGGAAGTTTCGATGGAAGAAGTTGCTGAGATTCGCCGTCATACTGATGTAGAGATCGAAGCGTTCATTCACGGCGCAATGTGTATCTCTTATTCAGGACGGTGTACTTTGTCGAATCATATGTCGATGCGTGATGCCAATCGTGGTGGCTGTTCACAATCTTGCCGTTGGAAATATGAATTATACGACTTACCGTTTGGTCAAGAAAGACATACATTGACGGATGCAGGTGAAGTCGAAGAAGAGTTTTCGATGAGTGCGGTGGATATGTCAATGATCGAACATATTCCTGATTTGATCGAAAATGGTGTCGATAGTTTTAAAATCGAAGGTCGCATGAAGTCGATCCATTATGTGTCAACAGTCGCCAATGTCTATAAAGCAGCCGTTGATAGTTATATGGAAGATCCTGAAAACTATGTTTGCAAACAAGAATGGATCGATGAATTATGGAAAGTAGCGCAACGAGAACTAGCAACAGGATTTTATTACAATACACCTAGTGAAAATGAGCAGTTGTTTGGTGAACGACGTAAGATCCCTGTTTATAAATTTGTCGGAGAAGTCTTGTCGTATGATGAGGAAACGAAAATTGCGACGATCCGTCAGAGAAATCTCTTTTCTGTAGGGGATGAAATCGAATTTTATGGTCCAGGATTTACTCATTTTAGTCAAATGGTCGACGTGATGTACAATGAAGAAGGGGAATCCATCGATCGGGCACCAAATCCTATGATGATTTTGACGATGCCGGTGGCACAACCTGTTAAACCTGGAGATATGATTAGAAAAAGAAAATAATTTTTTAAACAATGAAGCGAAATGAGCATCTTGTCAACAGATTGTCTAGAAACATGCTACACTTATTTTTTGTAAGAGCTGATAAAAAGTTTATTGAAAAAACAGAGGTAGAATGTGTCATCAGCTGCTAAAAGGAGGAACAAGATGAAAACATATGATTATATTGTCATTGGCGGAGGATCTGGAGGAATTGCTTCAGCAAATCGTGCCGGTATGCATGGAGCGAAAGTATTATTGATTGAAGGCAATGAACTAGGTGGAACTTGCGTCAATGTCGGATGTGTTCCTAAAAAAGTCATGTGGCAAGCAAGCACGATCTTAGAAACGATCGAACGTGATGCTTCAAGCTATGGTATCCAAGCAGACGTCAAACAGGTTGACTTTAAAGAACTAGTAGAGAAACGTGAGAAATACATTGATTTCCTTCATGGGGCTTATCAAAGAGGGTTAGATAGTAATCATGTTGAAGCAATCAAGGGCTACGCTCGCTTTGTGGATAGCCAAACAGTCGAGGTAAATGGGGAAAGCTATCAAGCGGATCATATTTTGATCGCAACCGGTGGTAAGCCAAGCAAAATGACGATTCCTGGCGGAGAATATGCCATTGATTCAAACGGCTTTTTTGCATTGACGGAATTGCCAAAGCGCACGATCGTATTAGGTGCTGGCTATATCGCAGCCGAACTTTCGGGTGTGTTGAATGGCTTGGGAAGTGAAGTCATGTGGGCTTATCGTAAAGAACGTCCGTTACGTACGTTTGATAAAATGTTATCTGACAACTTGATTGAGATGTATCAAGACGCAGGAATCCATACTTATGCAAACTTTACGGCTCGTGAAATAACAAAAAATGAAGATGTCTACACAGTTACTTTTGAGAATGGCGAAACGTTGACGGCAGATTGCGTGTTATTTGCTGGCGGACGTGTACCTAATACAGACACATTAGGTATCGAAAAAACGAATGTCGAGTTAGATGAAAAAGGATTTATCAAAGTGGATAAATTCCAAAATACAACCGATGCACACATCTATGCAATCGGTGATGTGATTGGCAAAATCGATTTGACACCAGTAGCAATTGCCGCAGGTCGTCGTTTATCCGAGCGACTGTTCAACGGAAAAGAAAATTCTTATTTAGATTATGATCTCATACCAACAGTTGTCTTTACTCATCCACCGATTGCAACGATCGGACTGACAGAAGAGCAAGCATTGACGACGTATGGTGAAGGACAATTAAAAATCTATCGTTCACGATTCACGCCGATGTACTTTGCTTTAAACGATTATCGTCAAAAATGTGAGATGAAATTGATCTGTGTTGGTGAAGAAGAAAAAATCGTTGGGCTACATGCCATCGGTGTAGGCGTTGATGAAATGTTACAAGGCTTTGCAGTAGCAATCAAAATGGGCGCAACAAAAGCAGATTTCGATAATACAGTAGCGATTCATCCAACGGGTGCAGAAGAGTTTGTAACGATGCGCTAACGGGCAATCCAATAAAAAGAATAAGCAAAATAGAAAAAAGCAGACGCAAGCCGTCTGCTTTCAGATTGTAGACAAAGTACTTATTTATAGTGCTTTGTCTTTTTTTATACGTTAAAATAAAACTATGAATTGGAGGTGTAACCCGATGCTCTCAAAACAAGATATGAGTAAGCGTGCACAGATGGGCTTTTTTGCTCTTGAGGACTTAGTTCCCCAAGACCATTTATTACGACAAATGGATCAGTTTATTGATTTTTCTTTTATTTACGATTTGGTAAAAGATAAATATGATGAAACCCAAGGACGGCCAAGCTTAGATCCCGTTCTTCTGATTAAGTTACCGATGATTCAATACTTTTTTGGTATTAAAAGCATGAGACAAACCATCAAAGAAATTGAAGTGAACAACGCGTATCGATGGTTTTTGGGGTTAGGGTTAGAAGATGCAGTTCCTCATTTTTCTACATTTGGTAAAAACTATACGAGACGGTTCAAAGGAACCACTACGTTTGAACAAATCTTTTATGAGATTTTAGCACAATGTATGACGGAAGGAATCGTTGATACCTCTGAAATTTTTATTGATGGGACGCATATTAAAGCACATGCGAATCGAAACAAGAAAGAATCCGTCGAAGTGATGGATCAAGCCTTCTTTTATACGGAAAAATTGACAAAAGAAATTGAAAAAGATCGAGAAAAACGCCTAAAAAAGCCCTTAAAAGAAACAAACGCAGGAACTAAAATGGCCATGAAAAAAACAAGTACTACTGATCCCGAAAGTGGTTGGTTTCATAAAGGTGAGCATAAAGAAGTTTTTGCATATAGCGCACAAGTGGCATGTGATAAAAACGGCTGGATACTAGGTTATACGACCCACCCAGGAAACTTACATGATAGTCGTACGTTTATTTCTTTATTTAAAAAGCTCAAAGGAGCTTTTACTTTAGATAAATTGATTATGGATGCTGGGTATAAAACGCCAGCAATCGCACAATTACTTCTCGAAGAAAATCTGACCCCTGTTTTCCCTTATAAGCGACCAATGACGAAAGCGGGCTATTTCAAGAAGAACGACTATGCCTACGATGAATACTATGATTGTTATATCTGTCCTAATGATAAGATCCTCTCTTATTCGACAACCAATCGAAAAGGATATTTAGAATACAAAAGTAATCCAGAAGAATGTAAAAATTGTCCTGTTCTATCTACTTGTACAAATTCAAAAAATCATACAAAAGTCATCACCAGACATATTTGGGCGAAAGCAATCGAACGATGTGAGGAAATACGTCATCAAAGAAGTTTTAAAGACCTATATAGAAAAAGAAAAGAAACAATTGAACGAATTTTTGGTACAGCAAAGGAATTTCATGGATTACGTTATACGAATCAAATAGGAATAGAAAAAATGCACATGAAAATTGGGCTTACTTTTGCCTGTCTAAATATGAAAAAACTAATAAAAATCAAAAAAGGGCGAGCAGGAAAGGTGTGTTTTTCTTTAGAAAAACAAAGAAATTTCTCTTTTATTCTTAAAATCGTACATATAAAAAAGACAAACCTCATTTTTACATAAGGTTTGTCTACAATCTGAAAGCAGACGCAAGCCGTCTGCTTTTTTTAGTGAGTAAAACTATGGATAAAGTACTGTTTCAATATTGTTCCAAAAAGAAGTCGTTGGTATTTTAGAGATTTTAATTGTTTTTGCTTTGGTTTTTGCTTGATTCAATTCGATATCTGTTAAAACTAAGTCATATTGGTTTACTGTATCGTAGTTCACTTGAAAGATGTTGTCAGTATATGTATGGATCATATGGATTGCAGGAATTTTTTTGAATAACAATTGCTTATACAATGCAAGCGTTCGTTCTTCCTGATAGGAAACAATCAAAATAGATACCTTTTTCTTGTAAGGAAAAACGGTTGTCAACAACGAAGGCGATAAAGAAATCAATTCGAGTAATAACTCTTCATAGAGTAATTGATTTCGTCTGATCGTCAATAACCCAGCATGATCAATGGCTTGATTGTATGCCTTTAATATCTGTGGTGAATGTGTAAATAGAATTTCAGATAAAATCTGTATATAGGTTGTTTTAAAAAATTGTCGGTTTTTATTGTAATTGATGAGCTCACTCAATTGCTGGATACCTTCCGAGTTCAAAGAAAAGTCTTGAGACAACGAACGATAGAAGTATTCCGAGAATCGCTGAATACGTTGGTACTCTTCATGATTGCCAGTTGTTGATTGAATGCAAGGATAATAGATTTTTGGATCTAATAGATTCGATACATTCGTTGATGTCACATTGAACCCATATTCTTTTTCAATGATCGAACAAAATACCGTATTATTTTTTATTAAATCGTAAAAAGAAGGATCATTGATTGGATTTCCCTTACTCTCTGAGATTAGATGACCTTGTCCAATACGAATGATTGCTGTGTAAAGATAAAAACTATTGATGATGATTTTATATGTACTAATTGTTTTAGGCGTTGCCTGTTTCTTATAGTAACGCTGCAAAACATCGAATATGTGATAAAAATGTGGCAATTGCTGTGGTGTAAATTGCTCGCGAAACATACTACAGAAGAATTGCCTGATATATTGTTCATCCCCAATGATTTGGAGTTTCGATGAGATCTGGATCGATAAAGGCGCATTGATCTCACAGAAATAACTATTGATATTTGCGATGATCCGGCGAATACTTGTTTCGCTTAGGTATAATTTATTTGCCAATTTGGATAACGTTGGCTCTACTTCAAAGATCATCTGTAATATTTGGACATTCGTCGATTGGTTGAGGATTTGTTTGATCAAATCTTCTAAATTGATCTCAGGTGGCAATAATAAAGAAGCCACTTGATACTGATCCGTATTGATACACACTGGTGCATATGTATGGTTAAAAAACACAATATCAGTCAATAATGTTTTTTTTGTAACCTCGAGTTGCTCCGCTAATGTCGTACAGTCAATGGCAGCCATCCCTAGGAGTAAAGCTAATTTGATTTGTCTTTCAGAAGTCTTTTCAAGCATATTTGTTCGTTTTATCATACTTTTCAGATCTTCTAAAATTAGAAAATCTGTTATTTCACATCCTTTGTTCATTTTATAAACATTATTTTATCATACTTTTCTAATTATTCGAGTTTTTTCTTTTTATAATAATAGTTGATTATTTAAAAGTGAAATTGTTCTTTTTATTTAATAATTCCTTTTTCTATAAAAAAACGGAAGATGGTAGGATAAATAACTAAAGTTCACTATTGTTAGCCATAAAAATGAATATTTCCGATCGATGTTTTTTTATTTCCACGTAACGCTTTTTATGAACCAATCAGAAGAGAATTAAGGATAACATAGACGTCTTTGGTCGTCTGGTTGTATTATTTATTAAACCTACATTATATCATTTTAAAAATCTGATATTTGAACTTGTTTTTTGTAAAACAGAAAAACTAATATTATGAAATTATCGAAAAAGCTGTACGATACATTATAGGTTTTTTAAAAGAAAGGAGCTTGTTGACTATGGGTGTACTTGAAAAACAATTAGAAAGGCAAATTTCATTGCTTTACTTACTCAATATCGAATCATCTAATATTAGTGATTTGGCTAAGGAATTGAGTATTACAGACAAAACGATTGCTGCAGATATCGATAGTTTCAATACCGCTTGTTTTCCTGCTCGGATTGAAACGAATCAGTATAAAGAGGTGTCGCTTTCGATACCTAAGAAGTTGAATTTAGATGATATATTTGTAAGGATACTTAATAATTCGACAAATGTAAAAATTTTAAAGTACATATTTATTTCAGAACCTTCGCTTTCTGAGATCGCGACGAAATTATTTTTAAGCAAAACGAGTATTCGCAGAATCGTCGCGAAAATCAATACATATTTCTTGAAAGAAAAAATCAATATCCAAATCAATTTAGAGAACAAATTAACGATCACTGGAAATGAAATTGAGATCCGGCGATTATTTGCTAGTATGTTCAAGGAAATTTATAAAGTCAAGGAATTCCCTTACTTTGATACGATCTATCAGATGCTCCGCCGTTGTCTAAAAGCACAAAAAAGGACAGTTAGTACACCTAAAGTAATTTATTCGGTGTATTATATCTACTCATCGATTATCCGCATTGGAAATAACCATATTATTCCTGAGAAGGATTTGATTGACAATGAGCAGATCGTAGAGACGATCTTAGAAATTATCCAAAGTGATCGGGTCTTTTGTACACTGATGAATCAAAAATATAAGTTCAATGTCACACATAAAAATGTTTCAAATATCCTTACCTCTTACTTTGGTTTGATGTTTACAGAGGTGCAACATCGCGACCAAGTATTAGTACAGAATATCAAAAGTTTTCTTCAAAGCTTTTACAGTTTATTAGCAATTGATATGACGATCGATTCTGGTCAGATCGAATACTTTTTTGACTTTATCAATTTTTATAAAGAACTAGCAATCTTTAAAGTAAGCTATGCCGATATTTTTTATAAAAAAATGATGGAGAACAATCCTAAGATCTGGCAAGCCTATCAAAAATCATTGCGGATCGCCCAACTAGATTTTGTCGAACAAAGCAAACTATTACATAAAGAATTATTACTGGAATTGATTATTTCTTCCAATGAATTGTTACGAATGATCGAACCCAAAATACAAGAAAAGTCGATTTTATTATTAAGCTCTCAAGAGATGGGCTTATCCCTTCTATATAAAAATTTGATTTTACATAAGCATCCGTTTTTAAAAAATATTGATATCTATGAAAAAGACGTTTTTTCGATCGATTATCAGTTGATCAATCAATATGACTTGATTTTAACCGATCTATCCTTGAATTTTGATCGGATTACTTCCGAAATATTAAAGATTTCGAAAGTACCGACATCTATTTTTTGGAACAACTTCGAGCAGTGTTTGTATTCTTCTTGACAAGAATCGTTATGTTGGGAGGTTGTTTCATCTTTTTATCAATTTTGAAAAAATAGATAATAGGAGAAGTTAAAACTCAGGTACGCTTAATACACACGCCGTTTAGCGTTGATTAAGTGAGGTATATTTGGATAAAGGGAGCTGAAAGTGATATGAATAAGTTAGGTATTTGTTTATTATTTGCTGTTTATGGTGCAGCATTCAAAGCAGCAGAATTGGCTTTTAAAGCACTTTGGTTGATTAGTAAGACTCTAGCTAAATTGATTGTTAAGATGGTCAAAAAGGGAGTAAACAAACTAAGAGTAAAAAAAGCGATCAAAAATTCACTTGAAGAAACTATACCACTTCAACAGGAAAACAAGCTAGAGCGTTCAGCAGTTCGTTCAAACAACTCACAAGAAAGCCGGTTGAATACACGAATGGCACAAGCGCAAGAACGAGCGAGTCTACGTGGTAGCCAGTCCAGTCATTCTCTAGCGACAGGACACGCAAGATGACGAATCAAAAAAATGTGGAAGAGGGGGGTTAAGAGATGGCTACAGAAAATAAGTCTACAGAAGGTCAGCCAGTAGAAGGTCAGCAGCCAGAAGAAAAACCGCTTATAGATAGCAGCAAAAATATTAGTAAGCTCAATGAAACATTTCTGAACATCTTTGCATACAATAATTCCAATGCAATCAACAAAATCATTAGTTCTCCTAATAATGAAATAATCAGACAAGAAAGCCGAGGGCTCAAATTCGATGATGTATTTGATGAAGTGTTCACAAAGAAACTAGAGAACTTCACTAAAGGTCTGAAGCGTAACAATATTGAACAAGAAATTGCTCGTTTGGAACGCGATATAGAGGTACTCAAAGTAATCGGTGCGATTGCTCCTGAGAAACAAAAGAAAATTGATGTTGATTATGCTACGAAACAAGGAACATTGCTCACTGAACAAAAAAACATGCAAATGTACCAGAGCCAGTTAATGGATCCTGAACTTAAGCAGAAGGTATTCGAGTCAACAAAGAATTCTAAGGAACTTGATCCCTTGATTTATCTTAGAAGGCTCTATAAAGAAGAATATAGACTAGATATGAATAATCAGGCTAAGGAACTGAAAGAAAAAGACGATAAGGTTAACGAACTAAGAACAGAGAGAACTTCTTTAAAAAATCACAATAAAAAAGTACTGGGTCAGAAGGTTAAGTCAGCGCAAGAGAAAGTAAACCAAATTGAGGATATCCAGAAAGATTTGCGAGTACAATTAACTAATGCTGGTGTAATTGTGGAACAATTGGTACCTGTTTCACAGCCAACAATACAACGTGCAGAATCGTTCACTAAATTTGCAGGAACACTAAATGATTCACCAGCAGTATTAGTCTCAAAATGGCAAGGGATTGACGCAATCAAAGAAGGATACAAAACGGAAATTGCTGAGATGAAAGGACTGATTGCCTACAGCGAGAAAGTTGATACGGAAATCATCAAGCCGATACTTGAAAAAGCAGAGCAAGCGAAGGAAACAACGGCTCCCAGTCAGACTACCCAAGAAGCAACGATTGCTTCACCAAAGGTTGAGCGTGAACCGACGCCGATCATCGTCGAAGAACCAAAAAAGGAAGCCAGCAAGGATCAAATCGATCGCCCGGTTGCTGAAAAGCCACCCCATCCGATCGATGTCAACGCAATCGTCAAAGAACCAACACCAGAATTACCAAAAAAACCAGTGGTTGAAGAACCGAAAAAAGAACCTGTTGTCACTGAGAATCTTGATAGCAAAAAAGCGGAACTTGCTCAAGCCTATATTGAAAATTTACAATCAAAAGAGGAACTATTAAAGGCAAGAATAAAGAATTATGAAGAATTGCTAAAGCGTGCACGGAAAAGCGATAGGATCTCACCCGAGCAACACGCCGGTATAAAGCAACGCCTTGAAAACGATAAACTAACACTAAATGCAATCCAAATAAATTTAAGTGATCCGGCAAAAACGCAAGAAATGATGAAAGACCTTCCTACTAAAAGTATCAAACAGATGGACGCCGATATCAAAAGTTTGCAAGAAGAAACGCGTGGGATAAAAGAACAAACGAAAGAATTGAATGGATTAGATCATTCAAAGTTGAAACAATCTTTTTTCCGTAATTCACACAAAATCAGAGCTGCGCGTTGGTTATTGAATCTTTGGCCAATTGCAATGTTACCATTTGGTATGTCTTGGATAAGTTCTATCTTACCGTCGACTTCCTTGGCTATCTTTGGTCAGCAGTTTGTGAACGCGATCGTGGGTTTTGTTGCTGCCAGTTTTTTTGGTTCAAAAGCAATTATTTATGCGAAAAAGAAAATTCCTCAATTATTCAATAAATTAGTCCAAAAATACCCGAGAGTATTTGGTCCAATTGCTCGTGGGTTGACGATCGCTCGGCAGAAATTCCGAGAAAAGATGCCTTTTGTAAAGCAAAAACAGCCGGCAGAACAAACGAAAGATGCCACACCAGTAAATGAGAAATTGGTAGAAGGTATAGAGAAATCTGAAGTAACAAAAGAGGGAATCGATTCTAAGGAACAAAAAGGCAAAGACAAAGTTGTAACAATGGAAGCACCAACTAAAGACGGGGTAACCAAAGAAGGCGCAACGAAAGAAGGGCCAAACACAGTCGAAATCGAAGAGAAACAATCAAGGTTAAAACGTGCGTGGGAATATACGAAACGTGCGCCTAAACGTGCGTTCGATTATGTGATGAAAAATAAAATGTCCTTATTCATCATGTTGGCAGTACCGCTCGCTCTAGGGGTAGGGGGCATGTTTGCCGTAGCCGCTCTTGTACCAGCACTCGCGACTACTATGGCTGCACCATTCTTACTACAATTAGGTGCGGTAGCATTGATTGGTGTTGCCATCGGAATAGGTGTCCAGTTATTAGACAAGTTTGTTTTCAAACGAATTGAAAGTAGAGTAGCCAAAAAAGAGAATTTAGAACATGCAGAAAAGATCAACGAGCGAGGATTAGATGTCCAGGAGAAAGGGAAATGTGTAACCTTAGACTCAAAAGAATTTCGGGATAAGGTAACTGCGATTGCTGGTCTTGATGAAAAAGCGAAAGCACCTGAACATGTCCAGACCATTGAGCAACAAAAAACAACAGAAAGATCTGAACGAACTTCGGAGATAACAAAAGATTCGAAAGTCATTGAGATGAAACCAAGAGAGAGCAATCAACCTCAGCCGAGCACATCACAGGCGAAGGTGGACCCAACACCATCTGGATCGAAAGAATCAGTGACACTGACAAACAGGGGGAATCCGACGATCGAACGTCGTGCAAGTTTCCCAGGTACAATTCCAAACGAGAGGCGTCAGGCAAGCTTTGAAGTAGTAAGAAGAAACTCATTGGATATGTCCGCTCAACGAAATAGCTTAGCACGTACTCAACAAGCTCAGAATCAAGCCAAAGTTCAGAATAATAAGAAAACTAGAACCACACAATTATAAAAATAACTTCAACAGAAAGGAAACAAAAAAATTTGAAAAATTCCCGGCAGCTTATGGTAGTGCATGTGTTAGTAATTAGTATTCTGCTTTATTTTGGTAATCGCGTTGGTTATTTATTTTTAGCAGAAAATACTGGGAATTTATCATTTGCAGATAATTTACTAACAGCATTTAACCGAACATTTGAAGAAATTTCCAGATTTTCCCCAAGATTTGAATATGAATTGAGGTCATTAGGGATAGCAGCTGTGGCTGCTATTTCCTATATACTCTTTGTTTTATATAAGACGTTTGACGAAAAGAATACACGTCCTAATGAAGAATACGGAAGTGCGCGTTGGGGGAAGTACAGCGATATCCGTGCATTTCTTGATAAGAAAAAAGACTTCAATATTTTGTTGACGAAGAGCGAGAGCTTATCGTTGTCTGGCCGTATGAAAATCACACGCAACGATAATTTCAACCGTAATAAAAATGTCGTTGTCGTTGGAGGAGCAGGTAGTGGTAAGACACGTTTCTATGTGAAACCGAACTTGATGCAAATGCATTCCTCTTATGTAGTCAGTGATTCTAAAGGTTTATTATTAGCTGAAACAGGCAAAATGTTTGAAGAAGCAGGGTATCAAATCAAGATTTTTGACTTGATCAACCGACGAGATACCCATCAGTATAACCCGTTTCAATATATTCAAACAGAGGATGATATTCTTAAAATCGTAAACAATCTGATCAAAAATACGACCAATCCAGATAAAAAAGGTGGAGATGACTTTTGGGAAAAGGCTGAAACAGCGCTATTAATGGCTATTTTCAGTTATCTGATCCAAGAAGTGACCGCAGAAGATCGAACGCTAGGGAATGTGATCGAATTAGTACGTTTAGCTGATATCGAAGAAGATGTGCCTGGCTATGTCAGTCCTTTAGATATATTATTCAATGAGTTGGAACAAAAAGATCCGACGAACTTTGCCGTATCACAGTATAAGATTTTTAAACTTTCTGGTGATAAAACGACGAAAAGTATCTTAGTCAGTCTAGGCGTGCGGTTGTCACCATTTGATATTCCAAGTATCAAGGAGCTAGTGTCACAAGATACACTTGAACTAGATACAGTCGGCGATGTCAAAACGATTCTCTATATCTTACTACCTGATACAGATACCAGTTTCAACTTTTTAGCCAGCATGATGTATCAGCAATTATTTGATATGTTAGTTTACAAAGCAGATAACTTTTATAAAGGAAGATTGCCTTGCCATGTACGTTGTATCCTAGATGAGTTTGCCAATATTGGGCAAATCCCTGATTTTGAAAAAGTGATTTCGGTTATTCGAAGTCGTGAAATCTCGACGAATGTCATTTTACAAAATATCAGTCAGTTAAAGACCTTATATAAAGATACTTGGGAAACGATCATTGGTACAAGTGATGTCTTTTTATATTTAGGTGGAATGGAACAAAGTACTCATGAATATATCTCAAAATTACTAGGGAAACAAACGATCGAACAAAGAAATACAAGTGTTACGAAAGGTAGCAATGGTTCCTTTAGTGAGAATTTCCAGAAACTAGGAAGAAACTTGATGGACCCGGATGAAGTGGCGAGTCTTAAAGGTCAGGAATGTATACTAAAAATTCGAGGGGTTCATCCGTTTTTATCAAAGAAATACGATATCATGAAGCATAAACACTATAAGAAGTTAGGGGATGTAACAGATTCCTATATGTATGAACGAAATCTATCTGCCTAACTGAACGAAGGTTGACTTCTCTATAGTAACGAATAAAAGCACCTTCATTCGAATGGGAAACAGAGAGTGTGGTGTTTTTTATTTCGTAATAAAAGTACATAGAGGTGAACAGACTGGGAAAAGTTCGTCGTATGTAGAAAGAGCGTAGAAACAATACCAAAAGAATAACATTTAATCGATTTTTTTATAGCTGGTTAATTGTAGTGGTGTATCGCATCTATATCATTAAAATCACCTTGATAAATAGCTTTTTAACATTATTTTCTTAAAGGATTCCATGTGCTTTTATTCTAAAATTTCTTATGATAGAAATAACTGATACATATAAATAGAGAATTTCGCATATACTAAATTTATGAAATAAAATAAAAAAATTACTTTCACAAAGGAGATCAAAAAAATTATGAATGCACAATTATTAGAACAGGTATTTGGTTTGGTTTCACAGTTTACATTAATTGGTGGCGGTCTATGGTTGATTTGGGGAACGATTATCTTAGCCGGTGCGTTGAAAGATAAGAATGGTCCTCAGTTACAACAAGGGATCTGGCAGATCGTTGGTGGTGGATTGATTCTAGTTGCTGCAGGTTGGTTTGCTACTTCATTCAACATTGGTTCGTTTTTACCATAATTGTAACGCCAAAGAGAAGATTAGGAGTATAGCATATGGAATCTGCAATTATGTCTATTTTTGAACAAATCATGACATTCCTTAATGGGGATGATTTGAAAAACGTTTTGGGAATGGATCTACGAAGTTACATATATGATGCGTACAGTTTAGTGGAACGACTACAGCAACACGTAGTTGGGCCACTTGCTTTATCCATTCTAGCAATTTTTATTCTTTTAGAGTTTCAGAAGATCTCAACGAAAGTTGAAGGTGCAGGTGGAGCTCCTATGCTAGGATTTGAGATGATCATCAAAGCATTTGTTAAATTTGTCATTTGTTACATAGTTATTTTAAGGATTCAGGACATTCTGGATGGCATGGTGATCATTGCTGGTAATTTAACCACTAGAATTTTAGAGATAGGAAATGCTTCCGCCGTCAGAGATACAGCAGATGCGGTGAGACAAGCAGTATCTCAATTAAGTTGGTGGTCGCAATTAGTCGTATTGCTCGTGATGTGTATCTTATTTTTAGCATCACTTGTTGTTCGCGTATTAGTTCAAGTAACCATTTATCTCCGCTTTTTGGAGATGTATATATTTTGTGCAATGGCCCCAATTCCGATGAGTGCTTTGCCAAGTCAGGAGTTTTCTCAAATGAGCAAGGGATTTTTCAAAAACTTTGCTGCTCTGGGACTACAAGGGACATTTATTTCATTAGTATTGGTGATTTATCCAACGATCTTCCATCGAATCATGGAAGAAGTCGGATCAGGAATTTTCGGAATCATCTTAGGTTTAACAGTTTACATGATTGCACTGTTGCTTTCTGTAAACAAAACTAAAGGATGGGCAAAAACATTGATGTCAGCATCGTAAGGAGGAACTATGGCAGTTGAGGTAAAGATACCAAAGGATATTAAAGAATATAAGGAAAAAGTGATTGCAGGAATGAATTTGAAGCAGCTGCTTTGTTTAGCTATTGCAGCTGGAGTAAATGTCTTGATCAGTTTGATATTCATCGCTGGATTAAAAATCCCTATGGAGATCACGAGCTGGTTTATGATCCTTTCGTCCATTCCAATCGTCTCATTCGGATGGTTCAAAAGGAATGGCTTAACATTTGATGTCTATCTTAAACAATTTTTCAAGTATCACGTGGCACCAGGTACACGAAAAAAGAAGCCCAAGGAAGAAATAAATAAAGAAATTGAAGATGTAGGCGGGCAAGAAGCATGATGAAGTTAAAAGCGCTTAAGGCGTTAAAACCAACAAAAAAATCAAAAGATGATGAGAAACAATTTATTAGTAAACCTAAACCTAAGAAGAAAGAAGACCTCGATCCTTTTAGAGATACATTTAGGTTTGAAGATATTTATGATAGTGGCATCTGCAAAATTGATGACTTTACCTATTCATTGACACTTGAATTACAAGATATCAACTATCAATTGTCTTCTGACGACAATCAAATTGAAATTTTCTCTCAGTATTGTGACTTTTTGAATTCATTAAGTAGCAAGACGAAGTTGCAATTGACTGTATATAAAAAGAAGCGGCCGCTTGCTGATTTGCAATCGGTCCTTTATTACAAAGCAAAAAATGATTTCCTTGATTCATATCGTGAAGAAATGAATCAAGTCATTTCAAGGAAGTTAGATGAAGAAAAAAATGGGTTCAAGAAGACGATCTTATTTACCTTTGTGCAACAACATCCTACGTTAGAGATTGCACAAAAAGAATTAGAGATGGTTGCAGATCGTTTTGAAATGTTTGCCAGTCGTTTGGGCAGTCAGGCAAAAAAGGTAGAAAAAACAAAATTATTACATATGATGGCAGAGATCCTATTAACGAATGACAAGACGACTAAGTCAGAAGTGAATGAGGTACTGCCTGAAGTCATGGAATTTAAGGAGAATAAAAACTACTTAAAAATCGATGATCACTATGCGAAAACATTATATCTACAAGAATACCCTGCTGAATTATCAGATACTTTTCTTTTTGAAATGTTAGAAATTCCACGGGAAATCGTTGTATCGATACATATTGAACCAATGGATCAAGATGAAGCGTTTGATTTAGTGAAGACGAAATTAGCTTTTATGGAACAACAAAAAGTCGATGAGCAAAAGAAGGCGTTACAAAGTGGTTATGATTTTGAGATGCTTTCTTATGAACTCTCTTATTCCTTAACAGAAGCAAAAGGTCTGGTGGATGATCTACAAAATAGAGGACAAAAATTGTATGCGATCACGGGCTCCATTCACTTCCATTCACCAACAACAGAAAAATTAGCTGAAGTCCACGATGAAATAAATTCTGTTTGTCGACGCTTTGGTTTCAAACTGATTGAACTAGAGTTTATGCAAGAAAATGGCTTGAATGCGACATTGCCGTTAGGAATCAATGCGATTCCATTAGATCGAACACTTTCAACCGCGAGTACCGCCATTTTTATTCCATTCACGATTTCAGATTTGATTCAAGAAAACGGAAAATACTATGGTGTCAATGCGATTTCAAAAAATATTCTTTCGCTTGACAGAAAATTATTAAAAGCACCTAATGGCTTCGTTCTAGGAACGCCGGGGTCTGGTAAGAGTTTCTCGGTAAAGCGTGAAATCGTAAACGTACTTTTACGAGATGCAGAAGATGAAGTGATCATCATTGATCCCGAGCGAGAGTACTCCGTCATCGGTCAAAATTTCAATGGCGAGATCATAAAAATTTCCAGTGATTCACCGACAACGATCAATCCAATGGATATCAACGAGAACTATGGCGATGACACCGATCCCGTTGTACTAAAATCTGAATTTTTGATTTCATTATTCGACTTGATCATCGGTGGCGCATTAGGACTCAGTTCCACACAAAAAACACTGATTGACCGAGTTTGTCGTCGTACTTATGAAGTGTTGGGCGATCGTACACCAACATTCATTGATTTCTATAATATTTTAAAAGAACAAGAAGAAGATGAAGCGAAACAATTAGTGATGGATCTGGAGATCTACATTGAAGGAAGTTTGTCAGTCTTTTCAGCTGAAACGAATGTTGATATCACCAAACGTTTAGTGATCTATGACATCAAGGATTTAGGGAAACAGTTGAAAACGATGGGCATGCTGATCGTGTTGGACCAAGTATGGAATCGAATCACGACTAACCGTGAACGAGGCGTTCGTACGTGGCTATACATTGATGAGATGCAGCTTTTATTTACAAATGAATATTCTGAGAATTACTTCTTTGAACTGTGGAGTCGTGCGCGGAAATGGGGAGCGATCCCGACAGGAATTACTCAGAACGTCGAAACATTGTTATTGTCCGATCTAGCTCGCCGGATGTTGTCGAATAGTGATTTCATCATGATGCTGAATCAAGCAAAATCAGACCGTACACAATTAGTTAGACTTTTCGATATTTCAGAAGAACAAGAAAAATACGTAGTGAACTCTCCAGAAGGATATGGTCTGATGGTATTTGGGGATACCACATTACCGTTTTATGATCATTTTCCAAAAGATACCCAGCTCTATAAGATGATGTCAACGAAACCTGGAGAAACTTAATAGGAACGCGGGAAAGGAAACAGGACAGTGGCTGATCCAAAAATTTTAGGCAAAAACAGGGCAGGTCAGAACGCGACGACTAGTAGTAGTAAAAACAGAAAAATGGTCGTACATGGTAGTAAAATAAGTTCTAAAAGATATAAGTCGATAAGTAGCGCTCGAAAACGAAAATTCATGAAGTTGATGAAGGGGAACAATCTCCGGATCAAAAAAAAATCACAGCAAGCAAGTTTTCAGAGCAAACAGCGTAAAAAAGACAAAAACGATAAAAATGATTTAGAGCAAGAATTTTCTAATAACATTGACGAGAACACACCTGTCAATAGTCAGAGCGCCAATCGTCGAAAAAGAGTACAAGAGAGTCGAAGAGATCAATTAAAGCAGCAACAACACGAGTCAATGTTACCCCCTGCTAAAGTCAATACAACAAGCGTTCCTGCTCCTGTGACGAACAACAACGAAGAACAAAATAAAGAAAAAAAGAACACACAAGTACGTTTCAATAAAAAAAAGCGTCATGAGAAAATTCGTAAGAAACAAAAGAAAGATAGTGAATACAAAGGATACGACAGTAAAGTAAATCTAGAAAAAAAACAAAGTCAACAAGAGAAAGTCAACTCTACCACATCAAAGATTCGTCATAAAAATGACAAAAAAGCATTACATCTTTCTAAAAATGAGCAGTTGGAAAAAAAGAAGAGAAATACTAAGCGAAAAGAAGGAAAAAAGAAGGTTGCTGGTAAGAGGAATATGCGGGCGAAATTAGACAACATGTTAAAAAATCAAATTTCGCCTAAAAATCCTTTTAAAAATAAAATCAAAGACTTGATCATTGATAAGATCGGTCGAGATGAGGAAGGGAACTTAAACTTAGTCGGAATTATCATCACCATGCTGATTATTCTACAATTGCCCATCCTATTGAAATTGATCGTTGTTATCCTGATCGTGGCAGTCATCATCTCGATCATCGCAATCTTCCTTTCTTTTTGGACGACGATTTTAAGTTTATTTGTCGTAAAAACAGAGTCGATGATGATCACTGAAGCGTATCATTACGTGACATGGTTGGATACTTATAAGAATCGAGAGGTTTATCAAACCTACAACCGGCTAGTTGATAACCCCGAGCATGATGAAGTCTATTTTGAAGTGAACGGGATACAGTCTGATCCAGAGCAGTTTATGTATGTATCTAATGGGGATAACTACATCTATTATCTGAATGCAAAATTTGAAGATTATGATATCGATAATATCGCTATTGCTACATATCGCAGAAGGGTCGCAGAAAAAACTGGAGTTTGGATTCCATGGTCTTTTCGCTATCGGACATATGCCGTCTTTCAAGATGCGCCTCATCCAATCACACCAGAGCCAATCAAAGTCTATAGAGTAAGAGATGAAATCCATGCGTTACATGATATGGTCTACAACTATACGACGGTCATTGAAAAAGATAAAGAAGTTGAAACTGTTGTGGTTACAGTAGATAAAGAAACAGGAGAAGAACATACCGAAGTACGACGTGAGAGAAAAGATGTTGCTACTGTTAAAATCAATGTGCAAACAATTGGTGAGATGTTTGATTCAAATCCTGAAGTCGAGGTCTTTTCACATGGAATTATTTCGAGCAACACTGAAAGTTATGGGCGAGTCATTGCTTTTGATGAAGATGAGATCGACAAATATTACCCTATTATGGAGAAAGACCGCTTTGAAGATAAAATCTTTATGGCCAATCCATTTGGCAAGATGAACTATGCCACGGTTGTGGATAATTTTGGCTATCGCAGACGAAATCCGGATTCTGGCCACTTTGAAATTGCTCTAGATGCAGAGCCTGGAACGCCCGTTTATGCGACGACCTTTGAGACTGTGCAAAGTATTGATTATACTTATCAAGCTGGACATACAGATGGCTCTGCAGCGGTAACCACAGCATTAGAAACATATACAGGTCTATATTATGCCTACTATGTCAATATTGATCCGGTGGTAAGACGAGGGAGAAGATTAGAAGCGGGGGATTTAATTGGTTACACAAGAAATCAATTTGATGGCAATTTATTGGTTGCAATGAAAGAATATCGCTTCTGGCATCGAGATCCTGATATTTATCCAGCAATTTATATTGATAAGCTAGTTTTTGGTAATGACACCAATCTAGCGTATATGCGCAATGGCGGTGGTCTGCGGGGCAACTTGATCAATCCTCCCGCCTCAGTGACCAAGTGGCAAAACAGAGTGGAGGAACAGACGCGTAAGCATCGTATTGAAGTCTATACTAATGCGATTTTATCGATGATTTGGGTAGAATCTGGTGGGAATGAAACGATTCAACCAGATATCATGAATGCGCAACTGGCATTAGGGTCTCCCGATAGGATCACTACGCCAGAGGAATCGATTGAAAAAGGGGTCGAATATTTTGCTCACCTCATCAAAAAGGCACAGACTAATAATCTTAATGGGCTGGCAGCTGTCCAAGCATATAACTTTGGTGAAGAATATCTAGATGATTTGATTCGAAGGAATGCCCCTTATTCCTTTGAGGATGCCCGACTGTATGCACAAATGAAAAGTAACAACCAAACGATACCTTTTAATCATATCGTCGCACAGGGATTAGGCTATAACTGGCGCTATGTATTTGGTAACATGTTTTACACCGCTATGGTGACAAGAAATATTATGGCAGATACCGGTCGATTAGCCGAACTTGCCAGAAGAGAGCTTGGCAATCCAAATGGTGAGAAGTATTGGAGTTGGGCAGGCTTCACCCATCGAGTCGAATGGTCTTCAGTATTCGTTTCCTGGGTAGCGAATGAAGCTGGTTATTTAGAACAAGGACGAGTCCCAAATACATCGAGTGTTTTAGATATGAAAGAATGGTTTGAAGAAAATGACAAATTCAAAGCGCATGATGAAGGCTATGTTCCGCAATCTGGCGATCTTGTATTTTTTGATTGGGCTGGTGGCAGAACAGGAAAAGATCATGTAGGAATCGTTGAATATTCTGGCGGGAACATTATTCAAGTGATTGAGGGTAATTCTGACAACTTAGTGCGAAGAAGAACTTATGCCATTGGCAGTAACGTTATTTCGGGGTATGGTCTTCCTTAAAGGGGAGGTAGAACCGAAAGTAGTTAACGAATGGTTTAAAGGATATCTAGAAAGGAGGAACTATGCTAAAGAATTTTTTAGAAACGGAATCAGGTAAAAAAATCATTATTGGTCTTGGCTTGCTTGTTGTTGTGATCGCTGGTCTAGTGGGGTATTCATTGATCAATACCCAATCAAGTACCAAAGAAGCTACAGACACGTCAGCAGCAGTACAAGAAACGAGAGACTCAAGAGATCGTTTTAATGCCACTATCTACAGTGGGACATGGTATACTAATTTGCCAGATGACACAGAAATCGAGTTGGCTACTGATGGAACCTATAAAGTTTCAAGTGATTGGTTTGAATCGGGTATTTACTATTTAAATACACGTGGTGAGGTTGTTTTGGAAAGTGATAACAACCGAACGAAAGAATTCGCCTTGCAGACTAGGATGGGGAATACGATCTTGCATCGAAAAGAAGATGGAGAAGATCTTTATCTTTATCCAACGGAAGAAGTGAAAGCACAGTTGGAGGCAGAAATGTCTGAGCAGATCGAAGCAGCGCAACGAGCTGTTTCCCAAATGTGGCTAGATATTTTGATGCAAGGGACTTGGGAAAATACTAACAATAGTCGTTCTTTCACGTTAGAGTTTACAGAAGATACGTTTACTCAGAAAAAAGTGGAAGAAGGCAGAGCGGATGAAGAAGCGACGTTTAAGTATCGCATTATGTCATTTGACACTGATCATGAAGGTGCTAATTTTGTTGTTATGCGGACAGATAGTAGGGATACCCAAAAAACGATCACCTTTAGAATCACAGAAGAAGCAAATCAATATAGGTTAATGGGTAATGAAGGAAGCTTCCAATGGATCGCTCATTTTGAAAAACCGTATGAAACTGTGCAAATGACACAAGATGGAACTAGTCGTTCAGATACATCAAGGACACAGGAAACTACTGATGAAGATGGAAATACCGTCATCATAACAGAAAGAGATGTGAACTAAGATGCATAATAATTCGGATAAAGATGTAGAAATAGATAAGCTCGAGAATGTCTTTAAAAGGTTGTTTCAAAAAGGACCAGTCTGGCTTTACAAATTCGCAAAAAAAGCCATTCAAGTAGTGTTTAAAGTGTACCGAAAAGTCCAAGCCTATCGGAAACATCGAAAAGAAGCAAAAGAAAATCCGGAAAAGAAAAATTCCAAAGAAAAAGATTTAAAAGAAAAAGGGATTTTAGCTAGAGTTCGGAATTTCTTTAAGCAGAAATTCAGATCATTTCAGCGAAACCGTGCCCATAGACGAGAAAGACTGCTGAATAAAGATTCACGATCAAAAGGGATCTTAGCTAGAGCCTTGAATTTTTTAAGACAAAAATTCAGAGGGTTACAACGAAGTCGTGCAGAAGACAGAGAACGACTAATCGAGAAAGATCCAAAAGCAAAAGGTACTTTATCCAAAGCTTGGAACTTTGTAAAGCGAAAACTTGTGATTAGTAGAGATCATCTGACAAGAGAGCAAGGAGTTGCCTCAACCTCTCATGGTCGAAATTCTGGTGAGAAGTCCTTGCTGAATAGAAGTAATTCAGCTGAAAGAGGCGGAACTCCAGATGGCAAGCCAAGGCTATCAGCAGTGACGAATAGAGCGAGTACGCTAGCAAGAGAACGCAATGAATTAATAAGAGGTCAAGGCCTTGCAAGGAATTCATTAACAAAAGGTTCGCCAACGATAGCACGTACGTAGATCCATATATACAAAAAAACAGGTGGAGATTTCCCACCTGTTTTTTTTGTGTGTCTACAATTGATTGATAAGAATCGTCGCAAGTAAACCAAGGGCATAGCTACTGTTGAACAAAATCATATTTTTGATCGAATAGCTAAAACTGATTGGCTGCGGTAAGCTATCTTTAAACTGTTGGAGATTAAGATAGATTTTTGGTAACGACAAGAAAGCCAGAAGGATCGGCCATTGAAAAATGCCGCTGATCAGTCCTACAAGAAGGATCAGGTAACACGCATACATCAAAAGTTGGAAAAGCATGATCCCAATTGGACGGCCGATATAGAAGACCAACGTATAGCGATGATTTTCTATATCTCGTTCTAAGTCACGTAGATTATTCGCTAACATGATATTTGCGATGGTAAAAACAAGCGGTAATGCTGCTAAGATGATCGCAGATACAGCCCAGATATTGCCTGACAGGTTGAAGGTGCCGGTTGTTAAAGAGATAGTCAAATCGAATAAATCGCTGCGATGGGTATTGATATAGATGACCATCGCAAAGATTCCTAGACCCATGGTAAAACCGCTGAAAATCTCTCCTAGCGGCATGCGAGATAAAGGGATTGGTCCAAAAGTATAGAAAATACCGATGAAGCAACATACGACGCCCATCAGTAACAGTAACCAGCCAGTTCTCAACGTCAGTAACACGCCGATGATCAAAACAAATGCGATCATCCCAAGAATCATGTTTCGTATGAGTTTTGGTGAGATACCTGTCCGTCCAATAACATTTTCCTCGTATTTATAAATTTCCGAATGTGCTTTTTCATAATCCATATAATTGTTGATGGCGGTGGTTGCTAAGTCAAAGACAAGCATACCAATAAAAAACAGCAAGGTGTTCAACCACTGTATTTCGTGAAAAAAAGCGATAGAGAATAAAACCCCTATCGCAAAAGGAAATACACTAGCGACTTTTGTTCGTAGCTCAACTACTTCTAAAAAGATTTTTAGTGTCATATCAGTTACTCCTTAGTTTAATTCAGAACGATCGCCCATTGTATATTTTGAATCTTCAGCGAGTTTAAAGGTGTCCTTGATTGGATCAGTCACGTAAACTTTATCGTCTTTTGTGACAAAAATCGCCTCAGTTCCGTCATTCAGCTTATCTTCAATGTAAGCTAAGCCATCTTTCACGCCCATCGCAAAGACCGCGGTAGATAAGCCATCACCATCGATCGATTGATCTGTGATGATCGTGACGCCAGCGATATCATTGTCAAAAGGATAACCGGTTTTTGGATCGAACAAGTGATGATACTTCACGCCATCAACTTCCAAATAGCGCTCATAGATGCCGGATGTGACTAATGTTTTATTTCGTTCTTTGATTGATCCAAGGATCGATCCACGGGCAAGATTTGGATCTTGGATACCGACTGTCCAATCTTGATCTTCACCTCTAGGGCTATGACCAAGAACATAAACATTCCCACCTAGATCGACGATTGCCGTCGTTACATCATTTTCTTTCAAGACTTTGACGACTTCATCAGTGATGAACCCTTTCGCAATGGCGCCTAGATCAAGGATCATCCCTTTTTCTTGCAAGTAAACGGTCTTTTCTTCATCATTGAATTGGACTTTATGATAATCTACCAGTTTCAATGCTTCATCGATTTCTGCTTGTGATGGTTTCCGTGCATCATCAAAGCCGATACGCCATAACTGTGTGATTGGACCGATTGCCATATCAAAACCGCCATGAGAGTCTTCGCTATACTCATATGCACGTTTCAATAAGCGATAGACATCATCAGATACTTTGACAGGTTTGATCCCTGCTTGTTGATTGATCTCATCGACTTCAGAGCCTTCTTGGTTGATCGTGATCTTATCGCCTAACTCTTTGACACGGTCAAAAGCAGGCTTCAATACGTCCTCTTTCCCTTCATCATAGATACGGATACGTACATAAGTGCCAAGTAAAAATTGTTCATCAGTGTAAGGGTCAGAAAGCAGTGAAGTATTGTTTTCTTGTTTACTTTCGGTCGTTGAGTCTGTGCTGCAACCAGCGACGGTCAGTAGGCACAAAAGCAAGACGAAAGGAAGTAATCGTTTCTTCAACATCTATTCCTCATTTCATTTTATCTATTTCGTGTTCCGCATATAGAAATTCTTTAAGCGAAATCAAAAGTAAGCTCATGCTTTGTATTCTAATATAATCTGGCGAGAATGAACATCTTTTTTTCGGGCGGGGGTTGGTACAAACAGAATGGAAAAAGAGATGTGACAGTTGCCACATCTCCAAAATTGTTTTTCTTAAAGTCAGATTAACCCTTTACTGGACAATGTTTATTTTGTCACAATGTTATCGACTTCGATTGTTTGTGTATTGCCTTTTTCAGCGGCATTCACTAATTGTTGTGCATACATGATGAATGAATGGGCACTGTGTGTTGCACCAGTGATTACTTCAACATCTGCTGGAGAACCATCTTCTTCACCCATTGCTGAAACAAGTTCATCATTTAGTTCTGGGATGTAAGTTTGAGGGTCAGTACCAGATTTTGCTTTCATGTTTTCGTTGTATTCAGTGTCATCTTGTTTTGATTTGCCATCTGCATCGATGTAATCAAAGTTTGATTCAGTGACTTTACCATCTGCAACAGTTAATTCAAATTGTACACGGTAGCCGTTAGAATAGTTTTTCTCTTCTAATTTGTATGTGCCGTCTTGTAATTCAGCGCCATTGTCGATTTCGATTGTTTCTGTGTTGCCTGCTTGCGCTGCTTGGATCAATTGTTGTGCATAGTTTTGGAAGCTTTCTGATGAGTGTGTCGCACCAGTGACAACTTCAACATCGCTTGCGCTTTGTGCGCTGACTAATTGATCGTTCAATTCAGGAATGAATGTTTCTGGTTTTGTACCAGATTTTGCTTCCATGTTTTCGTTGTATTCAGTGTCATCTTGTTTTGATTTGCCATCTGCATCGATGTAATCAAAATTTGATTCCGTGATCTTGCCGTCTTTTACAACGATTTCAAAAACTGAGCGGTAACCATTAGAATAGTTTTTCTCTTCTAATTTATATGTACCGTCTTGTAATTCTCCACCAGCAACGATTTCTTTAGATGTTTCTGTTGTACTAGTTTCTGTTGTAGAAGATTGTGCAGTAGAAGTTTCAGACGTACTACTTGAACTATCATTGTTATCTGATCCACAAGCTCCTAGCATCAATGTTGAGAATGCTAATACCGCAAACCCCGTAACAAACCGATTTTTCTTCATTTTATAACCCCGCCATTTCATTTTTTGTCCACAAAATCTTTGTGATTCATTATACATTCTAATAGATATCATCAATAAGTCAACCGTTTTACAAAAATAACCACAGTAATTTAATACAGCGTTTTCTTTCTGGAAATTTCGTGAAAAACAGGCGTTTTTTTTGTAATAAAAAAAACATAAAAAGGTGTTAGACAAATATACAAAACATCTATATAATATATAAAGATTGTGTAATCATTATCAAATTGAAAAAACGATCAACTATGAATAATTTTATATAGAAGAAAATAAGGAGCGGATATTCAATGACAAAGCAAAATATTGTCGTTGTGGGTGCTGGTTATGCGGGTGTTTCAGCTACAAAACACTTGGCAAAGAAACTGAAAAAAGAAGACGTAACAATCACATTGATTGACCGTCATTCGTACCACACGATGATGACAGAACTTCACGAAGTGGCAGGCGGACGTGTTGAACCAGAGGCGATCCAGTACGATTTACAACGATTATTTGCAAGACAGAAAAACGTGGATTTAGTCACTGACACAGTTATCGGGATCGATAAAGAGAAAAAAATCGTCAAGACAAAATTAGGCGCTTATCCATTCGATCAATTGATTTTAGGGATGGGTGGCGAACCAAATGACTTCGGTACACCAGGCGTAAAAGAAAATGGCTTCACTCTTTGGTCATTTGAAGATTCTGTCAAGATCCGTAAACACATTGAGAAAACAGTGGAAAAAGCTGCACTAGAACCAGATGAAAAATTGCGTAAGGCAATGTTGACATTTGTGGTTTGTGGTTCTGGCTTTACTGGGATCGAAATGATCGGTGAGTTGATTGATTGGAAAGATCGTTTAGCAAAAGACTACAAACTAGATCCAAATGAGATTACACTAATGGTCGTTGAAGCAATGCCAACGATTTTGAATATGTTGGATCGTAATGATGCAGCGAAAGCAGAACGTTATTTAAATAAAAAGAATGTTGAACTATTGTTGAATGCGCCAATCGTTGAAGTCGCTCCTGACCATATCAAATTAAAAGATGGTCGTGAAGTACCAACACATACATTGATTTGGACAGCAGGTGTCAAAGGAACAACAGATGCTGCTGACTTCGGATTGGAAACTGCACGCGGTCAACGTTTAGTAGCGAACGAGTACATGCAGGCAAAAGGATATGAAGAACAAAATATCTATATCATTGGGGACTTAGTCTACTACGAAGAATTCCCGAATACACCAACACCACAAATCGTTCAAGCGGCAGAGCAAACAGGGCATACGGCTGCAGCGAACATCGTTGCTTCGATCAAGGGTGGCGAGAAACATAAATTTAAAGGGAATTACCAAGGATTTATGGTTTCTGTTGGCGCAAAATGGGGCGTAGCGAACTTATTTAACAAGATCCATTTAAGTGGCTTTCTAGCAATTATCATGAAACACATCGTCAACTTGAAATATTTCTTTGATATCCGTTCAGGTTATTATATGTTCCAATATATGATGCACGAATTCTTCCATATCAAAGATGATCGTAATGTGACTCGTGGACACTCTTCACGCTATGGCAATGTTTTGTGGAGTGTACCATTACGAATCTTCTACGGTCTCGTTTGGTTAGTCGAAGCTTCGAAGAAAATGATCGGTAACGGTGAAGTACTAAAACCAAGCACTTGGTTTGGCGAAGGTTCATGGTTTACTGGCAACAGCGTATTCCCTTGGACATGGGAATACAATGTGGCAGACGTAGCAAGTGGTGCCTCAGCAGCAGGTGATGCAACGACAGCTGCGAGTGGCGCAGGTGCGACAACTGGTGAAGCAGCAGCACAAGCGGCGCATTTTGGTTTGAGTTATGCGTATGGTGAAGAACCAATGGCAGTGATCGACAAATCACCAGACTGGTTCAACAGTATCATGCAAGTCATCATGCCAAACAACGACGTAGCGATGTTCTTCCAAAAATTCATGGTCTTCTTTGAAATCGCGTTAGCGTTGGCATTGATTGCCGGTTTATTCACTTGGTTATGTAGTGCGACAACGATTGTTTTAGTCATCACTTTCTGTATCTCTGGCATGTTCTACTGGGTAAACATCTGGTTCATCTTTGTGGCGTTCGCATTGATGAATGGCTCAGGCCGTGCGATTGGTTTGGATCGTTGGGTGATTCCTTGGTTACAAAAAACAGTCGGTAATTGGTGGTACGGAAAACCGAAAGCTCGTTACGGCGAATAAATAAAGTTAAATTCAAAAAATCGAAATGATTTTGCATATAAAATCATGACATGAGATGAAATATGGGGGAGCTTGGGGTGTGCAAACATTCCAAGCTCGTCTTTTTCTTACAAAGACTCTTGAAAAAGGGATGAGCCAATCAAATCCTAAGGAGACAGGTTGTTCCTTTCATTCACAACCTTGGCGATTCATGGTAAAATTGGAGCAATCAAATGAGGGAGAAAGGGGTGTGAGTAGTTGAAAGAATTTATTCAAAAAAGTTTATTGAAGCCTTGGGATATTGCCATTATTCTTTTGCTAATCCTACTCTCATTCTTGCCAGTGGTGCTTTTTAGTTATCAACAAGTAGATGCAGCGCCCAATAAAGAAGCGGTGTTGCGAGTAGATGGAACAGAAATCAAATCCTTTCCTTTAGTAGATGGAACTAAAGCCTACACCTATTTATATGAAGACGATCATGGGGATAAGAACCTGATTGAAATCGATGGAGAACGAATTCGGATCAAAGAAGCAGACTGCGATGATCAGATTTGCGTTCGTCGTGGCTGGGCAACGAATAATGGGGAAACAATCGTTTGTTTGCCTCATAAATTAGTGATCGAAGTACGATCAACAGACGGGAGTGGGGAAGACAGTCTGATTTATTAGACGGTTCACGCCATGAGTAAATTACAAAAAATGATCTATATATCTTTACTAGTTGCCCAAGGTGTGATCATCGGCTTATTGGAAAATATGATTCCATATCCTTTTGGCTTTGCGCCAGGTGCGAAACTTGGCTTGGCAAATTTGATTACGATTGTGGCAATTTTTACAATGAAAAAACGAGATAGCTTCTTATTACTTTGGTTGCGTTTGTTTTTGACCACGTTATTAGGCGGAACCATATCGACGTTTCTCTATAGTATGAGTGGCGCATTACTAAGTTATGTTGGTATGCTTTTAGTCAAACAATTAGGACCTAAAAGAGTTAGTATCATTGGAATCAGTGCGACTGGTGGATTTATGCATAATGTCGGTCAGCTATTGACTGCTTCATTTATTGCTCAATCTTGGACAGTCATGCTCTATTTACCGATTCTGTCGTTTCTAGGGATACTTTCCGGACTTGCGATAGGCATCTCTGCAAACTATCTATTGAAACATGTAAGAACATTACAGCGATTCCAAGCAGATTATGATCGGCAGACCAACAGTCAATGGCAATCGGTATTTCTGAAAAAATAAGCGTTATACAAGGAGTTTTTTTATGAAGTTACATCAAATGTGGAGGGACTATCCAACGATCCAGATGGAATTGAACCAGACACTAAAGAAAATGGAAAGTGTTGTTCGGCTGAAAAACAAACCAGTAGAAGAAGCAATCAAAGAAACGATCCATGCGGGTGGAAAGCTCTTGCGTCCGGCTTATCAATTGTTGTTCGCTCAATTTGGACCGGAGCAAGATCGTGAAAAAGCCATTTCGTTGGCCGCATCCATTGAGATGTTGCACATTGCCACGTTGATCCATGACGATATCGTTGATGAGGCTGACGTACGAAGAGGACAGCCGAACTTACGCAGCCGTTTTGGCAATAGTGTCGCTGTGTATGCAGGAGATTATTTATTTGTTTGTTGTTTCAAACTCCTATCAGAATACGCCTCTTCCTTAAAAAGCATGCAGCTGAATGCACGAAGTATGGAAAAGGTATTGAATGGTGAACTAGGTCAAATGGATGATCGCTATAACGCACAATTATCTGTTGAAGAATACTTACAGAACATTTCTGGCAAAACCGCTGAGTTATTTCAATTGAGTTGTTTCGTCGGTGCGTATGAAAGTGGGACAAGCGAGCGTTTTGCGAAAAAAGCAGGAGATATCGGTTTGGCGATCGGCATGGCGTTTCAAATCATGGATGACATTTTAGACTACACGAAACAAAGTGAAGATATCGGTAAACCTGTATTGGAAGATATTCGTCAAGGGGTGTACTCATTGCCTTTGATCTATGCGTTACAAACAGAGAAAAAAGCTGAACTGCTTGAATGTTTGTCAAAAGAAAAACAAATGACACAAGCAGAAGCTGAAAAGGTACAACAGCTGGTCGTTGAGGCGAAGGGTGTAGAGAACGCACAGAAATTAGCGGAGTCTTATACTAAAAAAGCATTAAAAGAAATCAAAAAATTGCCAGACACTTCCTTGCAAACAAAAGAGACATTAGAGAAGTTGACCGCTCAGATTTTAAATCGTGTAGATTAGTGGTTAGATAAAATGAGTATTACTTTTTAGGTAATGCTCATTTTTTCTTTGCCTAGAAAAAGAGGTTTTGCACCCTCTAAAAGAAAGAGGTATGCTAAATAGTAGGTATCGTGTGGTTGCTGATTTTAGAATTGGGCATACTGCACGTATCAGTAGTTTGTTGCTCTTAAACCATGAGCCAGCAATAGTATGGACATGGACCGTTCATCGAACAAGAGGGCTTACATCGTTTTATTTATGGACGTAAGTACATAAAATGACGGAGGAAAAATAAAGGAGGGAAATCAACGCACATAAGAAATAATACATAATATAGAGTGAACCATGGACAAAACAAGTAGTTAAAACATTCATTTTTGTTTATTCTGATAGTCAGCTTATTTAGCATTTTGGGGGAAATGTCGCTGAACGACAAGAATAGATGAGTCAATAAAAAACCAGTGAAAGCCTTAAAGTACTAACTGAAAAGGAAATCACTGGTTTTTTATTTTTTTGTTTTATCTCCCAAAACTTGGACTATGCTGCGGTCGATTGCTCCGTAATTGGTTGCCTTGTTTTAGACTGTTGCTTTCTTTTTGTTGCTGCGCGCTATTGATCTTATCTCGCAGTGTAGCTTTCCGAGACTCAGGAAAAATCCCTTTTTGTGATGCAGTAGTGTGTAATTTATGCTGCCCTTTTTGATCCTCTCTCTTTGTGCGCTCGCTTTTTTGAGTAGACTCGAAAGCTTTCTCGGTTTTCTTAGTATCTCCAGGAATCGTTTCGTAGATGTGTTCAGAAAAGTCAGCTTTGTGCGGTGTTTCCTGGATATTGCCTTCTCTATGTTTTCCTTCTGCCAGTGCTACCGCATCAAATCTTAGTTTCGTCTTTCGATTCGCAGGGGGAAGTTCTTTATAGTGCTCATTGAACGCACGATTAGCCTTTACCACAGCAGACACCACTTCTTTTTCTGTTCGGATACGTATGTCGGGAAGAGGTTCATCTTTCTCATTGCTTTTCTTATTTTCAGGAATCGTTTCATAAGTATGCTCAGTTAGATTTGTGTATTTTTTTAGTAGTTTATCCACCAGCTGTGGATCTAGCGTTTGAATTTTTTCAAGTATATCCAGCGCTCTATTTTTATTATTGTTGATGCCAACGGTTAATTCCTTATATTTTTTTGAAGACCCAGAACGGTCGTTCAGCTTCTCTCTTTTTTCGGTTAAAGTATGCATCATAGTAATCGCATTCCCAAATTTTTTTTCCAGACTCTTGATTTCTGAAGCATGACTTTTTGATAGATGTTTACTTAGTTCCCTTGATCGCTTTCTCATTTCTTCTACTGATAGATTATTTTCTCTAGAATTAGCCATGATTCTCTCCTCATCTCTTGTTTTATCTCTATAAACAAACATAGCATTTTAACCATCTTGTGTTACGCCGACAATTTCTAAGTAAGGGAAATTAGTGGTATAGGCTGTGTACTTGAAACATGAGTGGTTCATCGATGAGGAGACTATTTTTAAGGAATAGAAAAAAGAACATTGACCATTATTATTGATCAATGTCCTGAGTGGTTTGTAGCCGTTTGTTTTATTTTAAATCGTCTGTCTCGTTTTCTCTTGTTTGTTGAATGCTGGATTTGGTCTTTCTTGGTTGTTCATTCTGACTTTGTTTTGTGCGTTAGTTAACTTCTCATTTAATAGCGGTTTAAGATCAGATTTAAGAGTAGATTTAAGTGTAGATTTCGAAATTGATTTTCCAGTTTTTCCTTTTAAAGTGTTAATATGAGTAACCAATAATTTTTTTTTGTTGAGCAACTTTTTCTTATTTTTCCCACTAAGAAAATTAATGATTCTGCCGGTGACTGTCTTTTGCCTTCTTTTGAATTTAGCTAGTTTTCTTTCTATTCGCTTTAACTTTTTCTTGGCTTTACGTAGCGTTAATGGTTTTAGCTTTTTTTTATTCTCCTCATGGATAATCGATTTCTCTTGAGTCTCTGTTCCTTCTCTTTTTTCTCCAATGGAAACAGCAACTTCTTTAACTTTCTCTTTTCCGTCGCCAACGCTAGCTTTTTCATTGCCAATGTGTCCTTTTTTGTCGCCAGGGATTTCTGCATAGATTGGTTCCTGTTTTGCTTCGTAAGCCATTTCGTAGGTACGTTCAGTCAGAGGCTCCCTTTTCGCTAGGGCGAAATGATTATTTATAGCTGTTTCCAATCGATTCGCATGTCCAGGTGAAATATTTTCTAGTCTTTCATATAAAACGATAATTCTCTGCCGATGTTTTTTCATGAGAGCTGTTAATTCCTTATATTCTTCTGAAGACTTAGAAGTGTCACCGAGTCTCTCTCGCTGTTCTAATAACTGCTCGATTCTATTTTCAGAGTGGATGATTTGATTCGACAGTTTAAGGATTGAAGCCTTTTGATCTGGTGTGAACTGTTGTTCTTGTGTTCCTGGTGTTTTCTCTTGTTTTTTAGATTCAGCCATACATATCTCCTTCTCCTATTGTTTATATAAACAAAAATAACATCTTTTTTTCATGAATCGTGCCGATAATTTCTAATTATGGAAAATTAGTGAAATAGGCTTTGAAGAAAAAGAGATATTGTATGGTTCCCCTGATAAATTGAGAGGGTTGGTACTAGTTTATCAATGGCACGTGTATATGAAGTAAAGAGCAAAAAAACTGTAAAATCATGAAAAATATTCATGATTTTACAAAACTAGGTGATGGTGCACGATCTTCACGTGGTTTTTGGTCCTTCATTTTCTGTTCTTGCTTATCATGTGCAGCGGTTACTTTTTCTTTCAGTGTTGGTTTTAAAATACTCTTTTGAGGAGGATTTTTAAGGGGCTCAAGCTTAGCAACCAATTCTTTTTTTTGATTTTTTAATGCTTGGATTTCTTTTCGATGAAAGAAATTTGAAACTTTGCCAACGATATTCCATTTGCTTGTTTTGTACACATTTAATTTTTCCTGTGTAGCACCTAACTCTTTTTTTATCGCGTTTCTCACCATTTTTTTCTCATTTAATCTGACTGTTTCAGGGGAAAGCATATCCGTATTTATTTTTAGTTTTGTGTCCGTTTTTTCTACAGAAGGTACGTCATGATAAGCTTTATCGAATTTTGCATTGGCTTTATTCACCTTGATTTCGCTAGGCGTTAACGGACAAGGTACTTTACCATAGGGGGAATCAGCAAATGTTGCTTTTACTTTTTCAGCCATTTTTGGATCGAGGGTGTCAAGCTTCTTGTAAAGGCTATTCGCCCGAGAACGTTGGTCTTTGATACTATCAGTATACAAGCCAAATTCTTCTTTTACTAAATCATGACTAACAAGTTTATCTCTTTTTTCTGCGAGTGTTTGTATGATATTCTCCAAATTGGTGATTTTACTGACTAATGATTTTACTTCTTTCGTAGGGCCTTTTGGTTGCTGTGATACTGACTTCCGAAACACGGCAGATAATCGTCGGCGAGCTGATTTCTGATCGGTCATTGAACGTCTGGGTGTAGAGTTTTGTTGCTCGGATGACCGTCGACGGTTCGAGTTCTGTTGGGAAACGGATTCCCGACGAGGGGCGCTCTGTGGCGGCATGGAATGACGTCTGGTCGACTGGTCAACTGACTCTCGTTGAATACTACTTGTTTTTTCAAGTGATTGTTCTTTCATCACTTGTTTAAGTGCTTGCTGTGTGTGGATATTAAATAGGGTGCTTCTTAGCTCACTTTTTGAGACACTAAGCATATCAGTTGCCTTATTATACGCATCTGGCTCTCCACGAGGACCAGAATGTTTCGTGACTTCAACCTGGATGTCTTTGATTTGTTCAATTAGCCCATTTCTTTCTGTGTTTAGTCGAGCAATATCCTCGTTGATTTGCGTGACAGACAATTTGAGTCTCTCTGGTTGGATCGTTGCGGTTTGTTGTGAAAATTTTTTCACGATCGCTAATTGATCCTGTGCGTGAACACGGGTGCTTTCAGAAAGGTTAGGGTCTTTTGATCGTAAGTTCAATGTGCGGTCTTTGATGATGATATTTGCCTTCAAACGAGCTAGATTTTCTGGTCCAATTGCTTTTTGATCCAAAAATCCATTTTTAATTGCTGCGTTTAAAAATTTTATGACTTCTTTATTTGTTAGTTGTGCCATAGGTTTCTCCTTATGTATCTTTCTAGCTACATAACAAAAATAACATTTTTATGTGTTTTTCTTTTATTGATAATTTCTCTGGCATAACAATTATTGCTATAGACAATCTAATGCAAAAATGTTATTTCGGGTGAGCCAACACGCGTATGGGGGCGTGTCTTGTGTTATGTACGCTTTCGTTGCCAAAAAACCAGAGAAAGAGTTCTTTACAGATTCGAACAAACTTTTTTTGTTTTTGGAAAAAAATTGTCCCGACAAATAAAAATTCCATGCTATATTCTGGATTAAAGAATGCTATGAATAAAGGAGAGTCCTTGTGAGAAAACAATATACATCAGAATTGACGAAGTTAACGGTGATTGAAATCGTAACAAAATTAAGTGAAGAGAAAAAGAATTTCTCGTTTCGCGATATTGAAGAAGAATATCAACAGCCTTTGACTGCTGCGGATAAATTTTTGATTCGCTGTTTGATTGTCAAAAAATTCAATTTGAAAATCGAATATTTTTCCTCTTCGAAAGCCAACCAATTACAATTTTGTAAAATCTGAGGTAGTCGTGCGTAGTACGTCCAATGAGCATTGCTCAAGTTTAGTATAAAAATAAAAAATGTTGTAATTCTATACAAAAGAATTTATTTGGTTTCCTATCGGTTATGATACAAACAGAACGACAGCAAAAGAGGAGGCGTTAAATGGAATAAGATTCTGTATAGGGAGAAGATGAGGAAGCTAGCGTTGAACTTCAGGAGATACGTTTGGCAATAAATAAGAAGTAATAAATAGGCATAACTAAACATAATAAACACACATAGAACATCACTTGATTATCATCAACTATTTCGGGGAAAAATAGTTGAACGGTCTCACTTGCTTGACGACGTGCATCACTAATTGCGCTACCGCATTTAGAAAGCGTAAGCAAATGTTATCAGGTGACGAATATTGAGGGACGGTAGTTTGAGTAGGCTACTGTGACTCACAATAGCACATAGTTCCACCATAGATGAATGTTGAATTCGAACATAGAACAAACACATAAAGCAATAACTAGTGAAGCACATATTCGAACATAGAGATAAGCACATAGAACCAATAGATAAAACGAACACATTGTACATCGAAGCTTTCATGTTTTCTCGCGACATCAAGCTTACAACAATCTAAAGCGAGCATAACAAACCCACCATTGATAAAAAAGAGGCTAGTTTCCTAGCCTCTTCAGATTGTAGACAAACCTTATGTAAAAATGAGGTTTGTCTTTTTTATATGTACGATTTTAAGAATAAAAGAGAAATTTCTTTGTTTTTCTAAAGAAAAACACACCTTTCCTGCTCGCCCTTTTTTGATTTTTATTAGTTTTTTCATATTTAGACAGGCAAAAGTAAGCCCAATTTTCATGTGCATTTTTTCTATTCCTATTTGATTCGTATAACGTAATCCATGAAATTCCTTTGCTGTACCAAAAATTCGTTCAATTGTTTCTTTTCTTTTTCTATATAGGTCTTTAAAACTTCTTTGATGACGTATTTCCTCACATCGTTCGATTGCTTTCGCCCAAATATGTCTGGTGATGACTTTTGTATGATTTTTTGAATTTGTACAAGTAGATAGAACAGGACAATTTTTACATTCTTCTGGATTACTTTTGTATTCTAAATATCCTTTTCGATTGGTTGTCGAATAAGAGAGGATCTTATCATTAGGACAGATATAACAATCATAGTATTCATCGTAGGCATAGTCGTTCTTCTTGAAATAGCCCGCTTTCGTCATTGGTCGCTTATAAGGGAAAACAGGGGTCAGATTTTCTTCGAGAAGTAATTGTGCGATTGCTGGCGTTTTATACCCAGCATCCATAATCAATTTATCTAAAGTAAAAGCTCCTTTGAGCTTTTTAAATAAAGAAATAAACGTACGACTATCATGTAAGTTTCCTGGGTGGGTCGTATAACCTAGTATCCAGCCGTTTTTATCACATGCCACTTGTGCGCTATATGCAAAAACTTCTTTATGCTCACCTTTATGAAACCAACCACTTTCGGGATCAGTAGTACTTGTTTTTTTCATGGCCATTTTAGTTCCTGCGTTTGTTTCTTTTAAGGGCTTTTTTAGGCGTTTTTCTCGATCTTTTTCAATTTCTTTTGTCAATTTTTCCGTATAAAAGAAGGCTTGATCCATCACTTCGACGGATTCTTTCTTGTTTCGATTCGCATGTGCTTTAATATGCGTCCCATCAATAAAAATTTCAGAGGTATCAACGATTCCTTCCGTCATACATTGTGCTAAAATCTCATAAAAGATTTGTTCAAACGTAGTGGTTCCTTTGAACCGTCTCGTATAGTTTTTACCAAATGTAGAAAAATGAGGAACTGCATCTTCTAACCCTAACCCCAAAAACCATCGATACGCGTTGTTCACTTCAATTTCTTTGATGGTTTGTCTCATGCTTTTAATACCAAAAAAGTATTGAATCATCGGTAACTTAATCAGAAGAACGGGATCTAAGCTTGGCCGTCCTTGGGTTTCATCATATTTATCTTTTACCAAATCGTAAATAAAAGAAAAATCAATAAACTGATCCATTTGTCGTAATAAATGGTCTTGGGGAACTAAGTCCTCAAGAGCAAAAAAGCCCATCTGTGCACGCTTACTCATATCTTGTTTTGAGAGCATCGGGTTACACCTCCAATTCATAGTTTTATTTTAACGTATAAAAAAAGACAAAGCACTATAAATAAGTACTTTGTCTACAATCTGAAGAGGCTAGTTTCCTAGCCTCTTTTTGCTGATGGTAAGCCATCGATTTCTGTTAAACTGACCTCGCCAGATAGGAGCTGGAAACGTTGCTCGGGTGTGTCCACGATCAATTCTCCTTTAGGGCCGATCGATTGAGCGATGCCCTGATAGGTCGTCCCTCTTTGGCTAAAGCTGACAGACTTTCCTAAGACGAAGGATCGTTCTTTGTAAAGGTCAAAATATGCCTGCGTGGGGTCTGCTAAATACGAAAAGAAATGTTTCCAAATCGAACAAATCAATTGGTTTCTAGTAATCATTGCTTCACCGTCTGGAAATAAGGAAGTCGCTTTTTGCTGGATGTCATCAGGAAATTGGATTTGGGGAATCGAAAAGTTCAATCCCACACCAATGATCACTGAACGAATTTCGCCAGTTTCCATATCGCTTACTGCTTCCGATAAAATACCGCAAACTTTTCTTCCGTCAAGATAGATATCGTTGACCCATTTGATCATTGCGTGCTTTCCTGTCATTTCTTCGATTGCTCTGACACAAGCACTGGCAGCGATCAACGTATATTGTGGCAACTCTTCAAAATGCTTTTGTGGATGCAACAAAAGGCTCATGTAGATTCCTTGCCCGGGTTGTGCAAAAAATGAACGCCCAAAACGACCATGCGCTTGCTCTTGTGTATCAGCGATAAATAAGCTAGGTTTCATCGTATCAATAGTAGAAGCTAACTTCGCATCTTTCATCGTTGATTCAGATTGCGCTAAAACAGTCACTTGCGTATCAAAAGGGGATAGTTCATGTGAAATCTCTACAGAATCTAATACATCGGATGGAAGATAACGGTATCCTTTTGCTTGATGCTCAAACCGAAAGCCTTCTTTTTCTAATTCTTTGATGGCCTTCCAAATGCTTGTCCGGGAAACATTCAGCTGTTGCGCAATCTTTTCACCAGACAGAAATGTCGAGTTGTTTTTTAAAAGGTGTAACACCTTGGCTTTTGTCGTCATTGAACAAACTCCTTTCTATGTATCATACTATCAGATTTGAGGAGATGCCAGAAGCGTTTATTTGGTAGAGAGCCAAAAATTTTCCGACTCGTAAAAACGAAAGAGAAAAGGTACCTTTATAGAATGATTTGGGAGTTAGGAGTAAATGAAATGGAACAAAAAAGAAAGATTAAGAAACAATTACGAAAATTTACAGGAAACGCCAGGAAGTGTTGACTTTTACGTTAAAACAGTGTATTATATGAAGTTGCAAAAACTATCTGATGAAGTGAAGGCAGAAACGAAATATTGTCCGTTTCGGCTTTAATATAAGGAAACAAAAGTAGAAGCTCAGGAAGGTATGTATTCAAGAGAACGTTCTATTTTTGGTTTTTTTTTTGCCTAAAAGCCGCAAAAAATGTCTGTTGTTACCTAAATATAATATTTTTAATATTATTGTAACAATTGATCGGGTAGTCTTTTTGAATGACATTTTAGAGGGGTGAAGAGCTTGGCTGGACACGTAGTAAAATACGGAAAACATCGCGAACGTAGAAGTTTCGCACGAATCAGTGAAGTGTTGGAATTACCAAATTTGATCGAAATTCAAACAGACTCGTACCAATGGTTCTTGGATGAAGGACTAAGAGAAATGTTTGAAGATATTTTGCCAATCGATGACTTCAATGGCAATCTTTCTTTGGAATTTGTAGATTATGAATTGAAAGAACCAAAGTACACAGTAGCAGAAGCACGCGCACATGACGCAAACTATTCTGCACCATTACATGTGACTTTACGTTTAACAAACCGTGAGACAGGTGAAATCAAAGCGCAAGAAGTATTCTTCGGTGATTTCCCATTGATGACAGAGCAAGGGACATTCATCATCAACGGTGCTGAACGTGTTATTGTATCCCAATTAGTCCGTTCACCAGGTGTTTATTTCCATGGGAAAGTAGACAAAAATGGTAAAGAAGGATTCGGTTCAACAGTGATCCCTAACCGTGGCGCATGGTTAGAAATGGAAACTGATGCAAAAGACATCTCTTATGTACGTATCGACCGCACACGTAAGATTCCATTGACTGTGTTAGTCCGTGCATTAGGTTTTGGTTCAGATGACACGATTTTTGAAATCTTTGGCGATAGTGAAACATTGCGTAACACGATCGAAAAAGATCTACACAAAAATGCAAGTGACTCTAGAACAGAAGAAGGATTAAAAGATATCTACGAGCGTCTTCGCCCAGGCGAACCAAAAACAGCTGATAGTTCACGTAACTTGCTGAATGCCCGCTTCTTTGATCCAAAACGTTACGACTTAGCAAATGTGGGTCGTTACAAAGTAAACAAAAAACTAGACTTGAAAACACGTCTATTGAACTTAACCTTAGCAGAAACATTGGTTGATCCTGAAACAGGCGAGATCATTGTTGAAAAAGGAACAGCTTTGACCCATCAAGTGATGGAAACATTGGCACCGTTCATCGACAATGGCTTGAACTCAGTGACTTACTACCCAACTGAAGATGGCGTAGTGACTGACCCAATGACTGTCCAAGTGATCAAAGTCTTTTCACCAAAAGATCCAGAACGTGAAGTGAACGTGATCGGTAACGGCTACCCAGATACAACAGTGAAAACTGTTCGTCCAGCGGATATCGTTGCTTCAATGAGCTATTTCTTAAACTTGATGGAAGGTATCGGCAACGTGGATGATATCGACCACTTAGGAAATCGTCGTATCCGTTCTGTCGGAGAACTTTTACAAAACCAATTCCGTATTGGTTTAGCACGTATGGAACGTGTCGTACGTGAAAGAATGTCGATCCAAGATACAGAAACATTGACACCACAACAATTGATCAACATCCGTCCAGTTGTTGCAAGTATCAAAGAATTCTTTGGTTCTTCTCAATTGTCTCAGTTCATGGACCAAACAAATCCATTAGGCGAATTGACACACAAACGTCGTCTTTCAGCCTTAGGACCTGGTGGTTTGACTCGTGACCGTGCCGGCTATGAAGTACGTGACGTTCACTACTCTCACTATGGCCGTATGTGTCCGATCGAAACGCCTGAGGGACCAAACATCGGATTGATCAATAGTTTGTCAAGTTATGCGAAAGTAAATAAATTTGGTTTTATCGAAACACCTTACCGTCGTGTCGATCGTGAAACAGGACGTGTAACAGAACAAATCGATTATTTGACCGCAGACATCGAGGACCATTATATCGTTGCCCAAGCAAATAGTAAGTTGAATGATGACGGAACATTTGCTGAAGACATCGTTATGGCTCGTGCCCAAAGTGAAAACTTAGAAGTATCGATCGATAAAGTCGATTACATGGACGTTTCACCGAAGCAAGTAGTTGCGGTAGCGACAGCATGTATTCCTTTCTTGGAAAACGATGACTCCAACCGTGCCTTGATGGGTGCCAACATGCAGCGTCAAGCCGTGCCATTGATCAACCCTCAAGCACCTTGGGTCGGTACTGGTATGGAATACAAATCAGCTCATGACTCAGGAGCTGCGTTACTATGTAAACATGACGGTGTGGTTGAATTTGTAGATGCATCTGAGATTCGCGTACGCCGTGACAATGGCGCATTAGACAAATATTCAGTCACAAAATTCCGCCGTTCAAACTCTGGAACAAGTTACAACCAACGCCCAATCGTTCATTTAGGTGAAAAAGTCGAAAAAGGGGATACCTTGGCAGACGGACCATCAATGGAACAAGGTGAAATGGCGCTAGGACAAAACGTCTTAGTTGGTTTCATGACTTGGGAAGGTTACAACTATGAAGATGCGATCATCATGAGCCGTCGTCTAGTAAAAGATGATGTGTATACATCGATCCATATTGAAGAATATGAATCAGAAGCTCGTGATACAAAATTAGGACCTGAAGAAATCACTCGCGAAATCCCGAACGTCGGTGAAGACGCATTGAAAGACTTAGACGAAATGGGAATCATCCGTATTGGGGCAGAAGTCCAAGACGGTGACTTATTAGTCGGTAAAGTAACACCAAAAGGGGTAACTGAGCTTTCAGCAGAAGAACGCTTATTACATGCGATCTTCGGTGAAAAAGCACGTGAAGTACGTGATACTTCTCTACGTGTACCACACGGTGGTGGCGGGATCGTTCACGATGTGAAGATCTTTACTCGTGAAGCTGGCGATGAATTATCACCAGGTGTCAACATGTTAGTTCGTGTGTATATCGTTCAAAAACGTAAAATCCATGAAGGGGATAAAATGGCCGGTCGTCACGGTAATAAAGGGGTTGTTTCCCGTATTATGCCGGAAGAAGATATGCCATTCTTACCTGATGGAACACCAATCGACATCATGTTGAACCCATTAGGGGTACCATCACGGATGAACATCGGACAAGTATTGGAATTACACTTAGGGATGGCTGCGCGTCAATTAGGCATCCACGTAGCAACACCAGTATTTGATGGTGCAAGTGATGAAGACGTATGGGAAACTGTTCGTGAAGCTGGCATGGCTAGCGATGCGAAAACTGTTCTTTATGACGGACGTACAGGTGAACCATTTGACGGACGTGTGTCTGTCGGAGTGATGTACATGATCAAACTTGCTCACATGGTTGATGACAAGTTACATGCACGTTCAATTGGACCTTACTCACTAGTTACGCAACAACCATTAGGTGGTAAAGCACAATTTGGTGGACAACGTTTTGGGGAAATGGAAGTTTGGGCACTGGAAGCTTACGGTGCGGCGTATACCTTACAAGAAATCTTGACATACAAATCAGATGACGTAGTCGGACGTGTGAAAACATACGAAGCGATCGTCAAGGGTGAGCCAATTCCAAAACCAGGTGTACCTGAATCCTTCCGCGTATTAGTCAAAGAGTTACAATCACTAGGATTAGACATGCGTGTCCTAGACATCCAAGACAGCGAGATCGAACTTCGCGACATGGATGACGAAGACGATGACTTGATCACAGTCGATGCTTTGACAAAATTCGCTGAACAACAAACAGCAAAAGAACTAGAAAAACAAGCTGCTGAACAAGTCGAAGATGAAAGACAAGACATCATCCAAAACTTTGAAACCGCAGAAGATAATTTAGACTGATCCGGTCTGAGATACTGTAAGGCGGTCGATGATCAGCCGCCTTGCGGTTTTGCCATTAAATGAAATGGAGGGAACCCCTTTTGATCGATGTAAATAAATTCGAAAGTATGCAAATAGGTTTGGCTTCTCCCGAAAAAATCAGAAGCTGGTCTTACGGTGAAGTAAAAAAACCTGAGACGATTAACTATCGTACCTTAAAACCTGAGCGCGAAGGATTGTTCTGTGAGCGGATTTTTGGTCCTACAAAAGACTGGGAATGTGCCTGCGGAAAATACAAACGTATCCGTTACAAAGGAATCGTTTGTGATCGCTGTGGTGTGGAAGTGACTCGTTCAAAAGTTCGTCGTGAACGTATGGGTCATATCGAATTAGCAGCACCTGTTTCACATATCTGGTACTTCAAAGGTATTCCTTCACGTATGGGTCTTGTATTAGACATGAGCCCACGCGCACTAGAAGAAATCATTTACTTTGCCTCATATGTTGTTATTGAACCAGGAAACACAAGCTTAGAGAAAAAACAATTGTTGACTGAACGCGAATACCGCGAAAAACGTGAACAATATGGCCAAGAATTCCAAGCAGCAATGGGAGCAGAAGCAATCAAACAACTACTTGATAACGTTGATTTGGATGCTGAAGCGGCTGAATTGAAAGAAGAATTGAAATCTGCACAAGGACAAAAACGTACACGTGCGATCCGTCGTTTGGACATTTTAGAAGCATTCCGTGCTTCTGGCAATGAACCAAGCTGGATGGTCATGGATGTTATCCCTGTCATCCCACCAGATTTACGCCCAATGGTCCAATTAGAAGGTGGACGTTTTGCAACAAGTGATTTGAATGATCTATACCGTCGTGTGATCAACCGTAACAACCGTTTGAAACGTTTGTTAGACTTGAATGCACCAGGAATCATCGTTCAAAACGAAAAACGTATGTTGCAAGAAGCTGTAGATGCGTTGATCGATAACGGTCGTCGTGGCCGTCCTGTCACAGGACCAGGTAACCGCCCGTTGAAATCTCTTTCTCATATGTTGAAAGGGAAACAAGGTCGTTTCCGTCAAAACTTACTTGGTAAACGTGTCGACTACTCTGGTCGTTCAGTTATCGTCGTAGGTCCTTTCTTAAAAATGTACCAATGTGGACTACCAAAAGAAATGGCGATCGAATTGTTCAAACCATTCGTGATGCGTGAATTAGTTCAACGTGAACTTGCTTCAAACATCAAAAATGCAAAACGCAAGATCGAACGTCAAGAAGATGAAGTTTGGGATGTCTTAGAAGACGTCATCAAAGAACATCCAGTTCTATTGAACCGGGCACCTACGCTTCACAGATTAGGTATCCAAGCATTTGAACCCGTTCTTGTCCAAGGTCGTGCGATCCGTTTGCATCCATTGGTATGTGAAGCCTACAATGCCGATTTCGATGGAGACCAAATGGCCGTTCACGTACCGTTGAACGAAGAAGCACAAGCAGAAGCACGTATGCTGATGCTAGCTGCTCAAAACATCTTGAATCCAAAAGATGGTAAACCAGTCGTTACACCTTCTCAGGATATGGTATTAGGAAACTACTACCTAACAATGGAAGAAGAAGGTCGTGAAGGCGAAGGAATGGTCTTTAGAGACCAAAACGAAGCAGTCATCGCATGGCGTAATGGCTACGTTCATTTACATTCACGTATCGGTGTGAACCCAATGTCATTAGGGGACAAACCATTTACTGATTGGCAAAAAGAACGTACGATGATCACAACTGTTGGTAAAATCATCTTCAATGAGATCATGCCACCAGAATTCCCTTACTTGAATGAACCAACTGACTTCAACTTGACTGTCCAAACACCAGACAAATACTTTGTTGAAGCTGGAACAGATATTCCTGCTCACATCAAAGAACAAGAGTTAGTTTTACCATTCAAGAAGAAAAACTTAGGAAACATCATCGCCGAAGTCTTCAAACGTTTCAAAGTCACTGAAACTTCTAAGATGCTTGACCGTATGAAAGACTTAGGTTACAAACATTCGACACATGCAGGTATCACTGTAGGGATCGCCGACATCAGTGTCTTGAATGAAAAACAAGTAATCATTGACGAAGCGCATAAACAAGTAGAGTCAATTACAAAACAATTCCGTCGTGGTTTGATCACTGACGACGAGCGTTATGAACGAGTAATTGCTGTCTGGAACTCTGCGAAAGACCGCATCCAACAAAAACTGATGGAAGGTTTGGAAGCGAAAAACCCAATCTTCATGATGTCAGATTCTGGTGCCCGTGGTAACATCTCCAACTTTACTCAGCTTGCTGGTATGCGTGGATTGATGGCCGCACCGAACGGACGTATCATGGAATTGCCGATCATTTCGAACTTCCGTGAAGGACTTTCTGTCTTGGAAATGTTTATCTCAACTCACGGGGCTCGTAAAGGAATGACCGATACAGCCTTGAAGACAGCCGATTCCGGTTACTTGACACGTCGTTTAGTTGACGTTGCCCAAGATGTCATCATCCGTGAAGAAGATTGTGGCACTGACCGTGGTCTTGAGATCCAAGCAATCCGTGAAGGAAATGAAATCATCGAATCTCTTGAAGATCGTTTGATTGGACGTTACACTCGTAAAGAAGTTCGTCATCCTGAAACTAACGAAATGATCATCGCCGGAAATGAATTGATTTCTGAAGATGTTGCAAAACAAATCGTTGATGCAGGTGTTGAAACAGTAACGATCCGTTCTGTCTTCACATGTAACACAAAACATGGTGTCTGCAAACATTGTTACGGACGTAACTTGGCAACTGGCTCTGACGTTGAAGTTGGGGAAGCAGTTGGTACGATCGCTGCTCAATCAATCGGTGAACCAGGTACTCAGTTAACAATGCGTACGTTCCATACGGGTGGGGTTGCCGGAGATGATATCACTCAAGGTCTTCCTCGTGTCCAAGAAATCTTTGAAGCACGTAATCCGAAAGGGCAAGCAGTGATCACTGAAGTAACAGGGGATGTCATCGATATCTCTGAAGATCCTGCGACACGTACAAAAGAAGTAACGATCAAAGGGAAAACAGATACACGTACGTATACAGTTCCTTACACTGCACGTATGAAAGTCGCTGAAGGCGATATGATCCATCGTGGTGCACCATTGACTGAAGGTTCAATCGATCCGAAACAATTGTTGCAAGTACGTGACGTTCTATCTGTTGAAAACTATCTATTACGCGAAGTACAACGCGTTTACCGTATGCAAGGGGTAGAGATCGGCGACAAACATATCGAAGTAATGGTTCGCCAAATGCTTCGTAAAGTTCGCGTCATGGACCCAGGCGATACAGATATCTTACCAGGTACGCTGTTAGATATCGCAGATTTCAAAGACCAAAACTACAATACGTTAGTTGCTGGTGGCGTTCCTGCGACATCTCGTCCAGTCTTGCTAGGTATCACAAAAGCATCATTAGAAACAAACAGCTTCTTATCAGCTGCATCCTTCCAAGAAACAACTCGTGTCTTGACTGATGCTGCGATCCGAGGCAAAAAAGATCCACTTCTTGGTTTGAAAGAAAATGTTATCATCGGTAAGATCATCCCAGCTGGTACTGGTATGCCACGTTACCGTAACATGGAACCAAAAGAAGTTGGCGTTGCAAGTGAAAACGTGTATAGCATTTCTGACATCGAAGCACAAATGGCTGCAGAAGATGCAATGAATGAACAAACACGATAATTTGTGATTTCATATAAAGAAGGTCAAGTTCCTGTTTTAGGAGCTTGACCTTTTTTTTGTGGATTTTTTTCTATTCTTTTTATTTAGGTAGCAATAATTTATATCGTTAATTTGTAACCGATACCAATAATCGTAGTGACAAAAGAGTAGTCTAATTTTTTTCTGATATTTTTTATATGTGGATCTAATCGCCTATAGTCATCTCTATATTCATTTCCCCAAATAGTTTCAAGTAAATGTTCTTTTGAAACAGTAGTACCCTTTCGGTCATATAATATTTTAATTATTTGTATTTCTGTGGCTGTTAAGGGGATAGGTATATTTTTTTCACATTTAAGGGAATAATTATCTAAATCAAATATGTAACCATTTATCTTTACAGGTTGTTGGAGTGGATAGAATCGATTGGCAAGTGCGTTGATATAGTAGCTGATTACGGAAGGAGAAAAAGATTTGCTGATGTAAGCATCTGCTTTGAAACTGAAAAAGCTAATTTGAGTAAATTCATCTACACAAGTAGATAATACAATAAAAGGGACAGTACTATATTTTCTAATACTTCTTAAAAAATTAAGGCTGTCTCCATCAGGTAATTTAGCCTCAGTGATGATTAATTGAATTTCTGTAGAAAATAATTCATGAGCTTCTGATAAGCATCGACATACAGTTAGCAAATGTCCATCTTTTTCAAATAATTTTTTTAGAATGTCAACATATATTTCATCATTATCAATTACCAAAATTTGCACCATAAATTACTCCTCTCTAAGTTACTAATCTGTTCGTTCTTTTACTAAATAGAATAGCATTATTTTGTTTGCAGATAAAGCTGTATCATTATTATCTTTAAAAATTCAGGTAGTGTTCAGATTGATTCACTAAAAGAATAGTATAAATATAAATCATCTTCATATGCGAATGCTACAATAAATAGAAGCACAAGAGAATCTATTGATAGAAAGTATATAAAAAACTCATGATCCAGTGTTGAACAAGGTAGAGGGAGGATAAATAATGGACAAAAAAATCATGAATGTAAAAATTGAGTCAGAACATGGTATGTCCGCAGGAAAAAGTGAAATAATTTTAGAGCAGTTAAAAAAATATATCGGTACTGAATACAATGGCGATCGAATAAAAAATGAAATGCAGATTTTTGGTGAACAAAAAGATATTTTAGGTGTAGGATGGGGCTATCTTTACACTGTGTTGCCTACCAAAAATAATGTTGGAAGTTTTAGAATCTATTCAGCATATGCAAATGTGACTTAGGTCATAGAGTTAGAATAAGATAGAGATATTTTAGCTGATTCTTACTGGGCCTGTTACATAATGTTTCTATCTGTTTAAATTATTTGCTATCTCGTAGTCTATTTGTTTTCTTTAACTATCCACAACTCTTCTTTGAGTGATTTTCTCATAGCACAAAATGGGTGCTGGTATGTGCATAACTTTTACTTCAATATTGATCAGGATCCCTTTCGATTTATAGGTGTGGATAAGATGTTATAAAAATAAAAGATATCCACAAAAAGAAAAGCGAATGGATAAATATGGAAAGGAAAACTCAAAATTAACGCTAAAATACCGGTAGGGGGTACAATGAGCATATTTATGTTTATTTAAAAGAAAACGAGTATGATAAAACCAAAGGAGCTGATAAGAGATGGCAGTGAAAAAAGCTGTATTTGCAGGTGGTTGCTTTTGGTGTATGGTCAAACCGTTTGAAACGCAGCCGGGTATCCTTTCTGTTACTTCGGGTTATACAGGTGGACATGTACCAAATCCAACCTACGAACAAGTGACGACTGGAACAACAGGACATACGGAAGCAGTAGAGATCGAATACGACCCTGAAATCATCACTTATGCGCAATTAGTCGAAATCTATTGGCAACAAACCGATCCGACAGATGCTTTAGGTCAGTTTGCTGATCGTGGCGACTCGTATCGTCCGGTCATTTACTATAGTGATGAAGCAGAGCGTGAAGCTGCGGAAAAATCAAAACAACAACTACAAGAAAGTGGCCGTTTTGATAAACCGATCGTCACGAAGATCGAACCTCGTACGACCTTTTATCCCGCAGAAGAGTATCACCAAGATTACTACAAGAAAAATAAGATCCATTACCAGTTGTATCGTGAAGGCTCTGGCCGGGCAGGTTTCCTTAGAAAAAACTGGAAAGATTAGCCTTTTAAGCATAAGTAGTCACGTATGATAGACGTAAGAAAAGAGGAAGGACGGATATTTTTTTCCGGGTACTTCTTCTTTTTTGTGCTATCGGAAATGAAGAATCAGCCATAACGCAATACTCAGAAAAGGAATGAAGGGTAGCTGTTTTCTTTTCTTGTGAAGTAAAGCAGTAAGACCAAAATAGCTGATACCAAGGCAACTGGCGATAAATAAAAGCATAATGAGTTGTGAAGAAGTGAGTCCGCCACTCCAACTAAGTAAGAGTAACGTGTCGCCTGCCCCTAAATAGGCTTGACCATAACGCAGTAAACCGAAAGTGATCAAGCTGAACACGAAACTCGTACCGACTTGAAACTGAGCGGTCAACAACCAGTAGACCCATAAGAACGTCCAGGAGAAGTAGAAAATGCGAGTGTCGATCGCAAGATGAAAAATATCCATCAGGGAAAATAAAAAAGCAATGGCTAGCCAAATCAAATGAACTGTCTCTGTCGAATAAGTACCTGCATACATAAATAGCGCACCGCTGGTCAACTCAGCTAAGGGATAAATGGGCGAAAGTCGTGCCTGACAAGAGTGACAGCGGAACCGTTGAATGACAATCGATAGTAAGGGAATCAACTCATACCATCGTAATGTTTGCTGACAGTTGACACAATGAGAACGAGGGGAAATAATAGAAAGGTCTTGAGGAACACGTTGTGCGACTAGGCACAAAAAAGAACCAAAACAACAACCAATGATAAAATAAAGAAACATCAGACCACCTCCTTTTGATTAAGATACGCAAAAAGGAGAAGAGAGGATGAAAAACAATGATTGCAATCGGTGTTGACATCGGTACTACGCAAACGAAAGCAGTTGCATTCAATGAACAAGCAGAAGAAGTAGCTACAGCCTACTTTCATTATCCGTTGATCCAAGAAATCCAAGGAATGGCTGAACAAGATCAGGAATTGATCGTCCAAGCAGTGTATGCTGTTATCAATGAGGTGATCCAACAATTACCCGCACAGCCCATCGAATTTATCTCGTTTTCAACAGCTATGCACAGCTTGATTTTACTAGATAAAAACAAAAAGCCTTTGACGCGTATGTTCACTTGGGCAGACACCCGTGCGGTCAATGAAGCAGAAAAACTAAAAGTGACTGAAAAAGGGCGATCAATCTATGAACTGACTGGTACACCGATCCATCCAATGACGCCGTTGATCAAACTCAAATGGTTGAAAAACAACTTTCCTGATTTATTTGATCAAGCGGTTTATTTTGTAGGAATCAAAGATTATCTTTTTTATGAACTATTCGCTGAGTTAGTCAGTGATTACAGCACTGCTTCTGGTACAGGTTACTTCGATATCCGCAGATTCCAATGGTCAGAACCTATTCTTGAAGAGTTAGGAATACAAGAAGCGCAGCTGCCAAGAGTGGCACCTGCGACTGCCCAATTCACGCAACTAACAGAAGAGGCCCGTACTAAGTTTCATTTTGATCAAGAAATCCCATTTATTTTAGGAGGAGCGGATGGACCATTATCCAACTTAGGCTTAGGAGCATTCGGTGAAACGACGGCGGCACTGACTGTGGGTACAAGCGGAGCATTACGCTTTATTTCAAATCGTCCGCAACTCCATCCACAAATGGAAACTTTCTGTTATGTTTTGGATCAAACACACTGGGTTATTGGAGGCGCGACGAGTAATGGTGCAGGAATCTTTGATTGGGCAGTCCATACATTGATGCAAGATGTCGTTCAAAGAGCCAAGGAACAAGGAGAAGATCCTTATCAAGCCGTTCTTTCTGAAATCAGTTTTGTCCCACCTGGTGCCAATGGGCTGATTTTTCAACCGTATTTGCTTGGTGAACGAGCACCTTTATGGGATGCAGAAGCATTTGGCAGTTTTATTGGTCTGCAACGATGGCATACGGAAAAAGACATGATGCGTGCGGTCCTTGAAGGGGTTTGTTTCAATCTCAAGCGAATTTTACTAGGGATTTGCCCACCTGAGCAAGTCATTGAATTACGAGCAACAGGCGGCTTTGCTCAATCGGTTTTATTTCGACAAATCATGGCGGACGTTTTGGGACAACCTATCCTTTTTCCAAAAGTCAAAGAAGCTTCGGCTTTAGGTGCAGTCATTTTAGGGTGGCAGAGCCAAGGAAGAATCAATTCGTTAGCCGAAGCTTCCACATATATTGAGCTAACGCAACAAATAGCCGTTCAGAAAAAAGCCAATCGTATGTATAACAAAATATATCCTTTGTTTGTCTCCACACAGCAAGAATTAAGCCGCTATTCGCAATTATTTGCCGAACTACGAGAGGATCTATCCATGGAGATGAGCAATGAAGAAGGCGAATTTTAAATAATTACATTCGTTATATTTTTTGTTTATCTGATGGATTTTTCGCCATAAAAAAAAAGCGTCGTACTGGGGATGAAAATCGTTCTCATCTAAAGGATTTTAGTGTACTTTTCCTTCAAAGTTTACTATGATTTTAGTATAGGTAAATGCGAGGAGGCAGAATTACATGAAATTTCAACAAACAAAAGAAGTATTGAATCAATTAGTAGCAGATTTAAGCCAAATGTCGGTGATCGTTCACCAAACGCATTGGTATATGAGAGGTCCTGGATTTCTGACATTGCATCCAATGATGGACAAATTCATGGACGACTTGAACGAACAATTAGATGAGATCTCAGAACGTTTGATTACATTAGATGGTTCACCTTATTCAACATTACGTGAATTTGCAGACAACACAAAAATCCCTGATGAAGTTGGCCGTTGGGATCGTACGATGGAAGAACGTCTAGAAACATTAGTAGCTGGTTACCGCTACTTAGCAGATCTTTTCCAAAAAGGAATTGACGCTGCTGGTGAAGAAGGCGACGATCCAACACAAGATATCTTTATTGATTTTAAAGCAGCAACAGAAAAACGCATCTGGATGTTACAAGCACATCTAGGCAAAGCTCCAGGAATCGACGCATAAATTGAATTGATAGCCCCCTCACTTAAACATAAGGATAGATGAGGGGGCTTGTTTTATTTCTCTTTTTGTAATTGTTGGCGTGCTTGATCGATCTGCTGTTGGACTTGATCAAATCCGGTACCGCCTAATGAATTCCGACGTTTTACTGCTGTTTCTGGGCGTAAAGCATCATAGATATCCATTTCGATCAGTGGACTGATTTGTTGATATTCTGCAAAAGATACATCTTGGAGATAACAACCCTGTTGTGTACATTGTAAGACGAGTTTGCCAACGATCTCATGTGCTTGACGGAAAGGTAAACCCTTCGCAGCCAAGTAATCGGCTAACTCAGTCGCATTGGAGAAATCTTTTTGCGTGGCGGCATACATTCGAGCTTTATTTACTGCCATGGTTTTTACCATGCCTTCCATGATCGAGAGGCTGGCTAAAATCGTTTCACTCGTGTCGAACATTCCTTCTTTATCCTCTTGGAAATCTTTGTTATAAGCTAAAGGCAAACCCTTCATCAACGTGAGTAAACCAAATAAATTACCATATACCCGACCAGTTTTTCCCCGAATCAATTCCGCCATGTCAGGATTTTTCTTTTGAGGCATGATCGAACTGCCTGTCGAAAAAGTATCCGAAAGTTCAATGTATTGGCATTCGTAACTACACCAAAAAATGATTTCTTCGCAAAAACGTGACAAGTGCATCATCAATAAAGAAGCGTTACTTAAAAATTCAAGAATAAAATCACGGTCACTGACAGCATCAAGACTGTTTGCATAAACAGCAGAAAAGCCCAATTCATTTGCAGCGAAGGAACGATCAATCGGAAACGTCGTACCTGCCAATGCGGCACTGCCTAAAGGGGAAATATCGATTCGTTTCAAACTTTCTGTGAAGCGTTCATAATCACGTGTAAACATCTGATAGTATGCTAAGAGATGATGGCCAAAGGAAATCGGTTGGGCATGTTGCAGATGGGTGTATCCCGGCATGATCGTAGCGATATGCTCCGCTGCTTTTTCCACGAACGTTTGACGTAGCGAATGAAGCTTTTCGATCAGTTCAAGGACCGTTTCTTTCAGATACAAGTGCATGTCTGTTGCGACTTGGTCATTGCGACTACGAGCCGTATGTAGTTTCCCAGCAACAGATCCGATTTCCTCATGTAGGCATTTTTCGATATTCAAGTGGATGTCTTCGTTTTCCACCGAAAAATGCAAGGTACCATTCGTTAAACGTGTTTGCAGTTTTTCCAAACCAGTGATGATCTGTTGTGCTTCTTCCTCGGACAAAATCCCAGTATGTGCCAACATTTTCACATGCGCGAGACTCCCTAAAATATCTTGTTCAGCCAACTTTTGATCAAAGGAGATCGAAGCACCGAATGCGTCGATCCACTGTTCACTTTTCCCTTGAAACCGTCCACCCCAAAGTTTATCCATGTGATTCCTCCTATGTTTTGAATGAAGAAAAGCAGGCAAAAGTTCCTGTTTGAGCTCGCACTCAGCTTTTACCTCGCTTTTATTTTGATTGATACGCTCACTACTCTGATCCTACGGCTGTTTGTTGTTGCGTTTGAACTTCCGCATAGACTTTCGATGGAAGCCCCCAAAGCTTGATAAATCCGACAGCCGCTTGTTGATCGAAGGTATCCGCTGAAGTATACGTTGCTAATTCTTCGTTATATAGACTATTGGCTGATTTACGCCCTTCAACGATGACATTCCCTTTGAATAGTTTGACACGGACAGTTCCATTGACAGCTGTTTGAGTTGCTTTCAAGAAAGAAATCAACGCCTCAGTCAATGGATTGAACCAGAGACCATCATAGATCATTTGACTCAACTGTTGCTCGATCATCGGTTTGAAATGTGCTAATTCACGAACAAAAGTCAAATCTTCTAATTCTTTATGTGCCTGCATCAAAGTGATTGCTCCAGGACATTCATAAACTTCCCGAGACTTGATTCCCACTAGACGATTCTCCACATGATCGATCCGACCGATCCCATGCTTACCGGCTAATTGATTCAAGGACAAAATCAATTCGGATAAAGGTAAACTTTCTTGATTCAAAGCCACTGGCACGCCTTGTTCAAAAGTGAGTTCAATGATATCCGACTGATCCGGTGTGTACTCTAAGGCTGTCGTGATGTCGTAAGCACCCGCCGGCGGAGTCGCCCAAGGGTCTTCCAACACACCACACTCACAAGCACGTCCCCACAAGTTTTGGTCGATGGAGTAGGGATTCTCCAAATCTGCTGGAATCGGTACATCATTTTCTTTCGCATAGGCGATTTCCTCTTCACGGGACCATTGCCACTGACGAACCGGGGCAATGATTTTCATTTCAGGCGCCAAGGCATTGATAGCCACTTCAAAACGAACTTGGTCGTTGCCCTTTCCCGTACAGCCGTGAGCAATCGTCGTTGCGCCAGTTTTTCGGGCTAATTCCACTAATTTTTTTGCGATTAAGGGGCGAGAAAGCGCAGAAACCAGTGGATAAGACTGCTCGTAAAATGTATGACCTTGTAGCGCAATCAAGGCAAACTCTTGAGCAAATTCTTCTTTTGCATCAATGGCGTAAGACGCAATCGCGCCGACTTGAAGTGCTTTTTCTTTAATAAAAGCTGTATCTTTGCCTTCACCAATATCTAGGCAACAAGCAATCACCTCATAATCTTTTGCCAACCATTTGATTGCGACAGAGGTATCTAAGCCACCTGAGTAAGCCAATATAATTTTTTCTTTCATAAAATCGCCCCTTTATTTTTAGTGTTTTCAAAATAGTTGTTTCAAATGATAACACCATAAAAATGAAAAAGCAATCAATAAATTAAATAAATATACATAAAATCAAATAAAAAGAAAATAATATTCATAAATAAAGAATTTAAACATATTTTTATACAATTAAGCTTTTCTTTCTAAATGAAACCAAAACATTGAAAAGGAGAAAATGAAAGGAAAATTAAATTTTTCAGAAGTATAGAAAAACGTTGACATTATCAGCATTTGAAGGTAATATGTTAAATGGTATTGTTTGCCCCACAAAGAGCCCCGGAAACTCGAAGTGTATGTCAAACATCAGAACTTAAATTGGAGGAAAATAACGTGCGTACAACATATATGGCCAAACCAGGCGAAGTAGAACGTAAATGGTATGTAGTAGACGCAACTGATGTTCCATTGGGACGTCTTTCAACAGTTGTTGCATCTGTACTACGTGGAAAAAATAAACCAACTTTCACCCCTCATTTGGACACTGGCGATTTCGTCATTGTTATCAATGCAGATAAAGTGAAATTAACAGGTAAAAAAGCGACTGATAAAATTTATTACCGTCACAGCAACTACCCAGGAGGATTGAAATCAATCTCAGCTGGTGAATTGCGTGCTAAAAATTCTCGTCGTTTGATCGAAACTTCTGTAAAAGGCATGCTACCTAAAAATACTTTAGGCCGCAAACAATTTACAAAATTGAATGTATACGGTGGAGCAGAACATCCACATGCAGCACAACAACCAGAAGTTTTAGACATCACAAACTTAATCTAATAGGAGGGAATTTCATTGGCACAAGTTCAATATATCGGCACAGGCCGTCGTAAAAATGCAGTTGCCCGCGTACGTTTAGTACCAGGAACTGGTAAAATTACTATCAACAAAAAAGATGTTGAAGAATATATTCCACATGCTGACTTGCGTGAAGTTATCAATCAACCTTTCGGCGTTACTGAAACAAAAGGCGCATATGACGTATTTGTTAACGTAAACGGTGGAGGCTACGCTGGACAATCAGGAGCTATCCGTCACGGAATCGCTCGTGCATTGCTAGAAGTTGATCCTGACTTCCGTTTAGCGCTTAAACGTGCTGGGTTACTTACACGTGACGCACGTATGGTTGAACGTAAAAAACCAGGTCTTAAAAAAGCCCGCAAAGCTTCACAATTCTCGAAACGTTAATCATTGTTATATCAAGCTTTACGAGGTGTTTCTCAATTCGAGAGACGCCTCTTTTTTTGTTTTGACCATACTTTTGACCATACTTTTAAAAATTCATATACGCGGCATATTTTTCAGCGGTTTGTTCCTTGGCTTTTTCGGTTACGTGAGTATAGATATCCATCGTGGTTTTTATATCGGTGTGCCCCATTCGCTCTTGTACTTCTTTAATGCTGACGCCTGCTTCAAATAATAAGCTGCAGTGTGTATGCCTAAAACCATGAATAGTAATCTTCTCTAAATTGTGTTCCTTTAAAAAAGCTTTCATAAAATTATTCAGATAATCGAGGTAAAGATGTTTATTGTCAATGTCAGTAAACAAAAGCTGTTCAGGTTTGAGAGTATTAATACCTAGCTTTAGATATCTTCTACGTTGCTCTTTTTTCCAAGATACAAGGTACTTAAGAGTTTCATCATCAATTGAAATAGTACGACGGCTATGCTTTGTTTTGGGAGTCTGGAATATTTCTTTACCGTATTCACTTTTTGCCAATGTCTGATTGACTGATATAGTGCCTTTTGATAAATCGCAATCTTTCCAACGCAGGGCCTGTAGCTCTCCTTTTCGTAGTCCTGTGAATGACATCACTCTGAACATAGTAAACAGTTGTATGTCTTCGTGACGGTTTAAGATCTCTAAAAAATTCTTTAATTGCTCTTTAGAATAAAAAGGGGAGACATATTTTTCTTGATCAATTCGTTCGGATTTTCGTGGTCTTATCACATGATTCATTGGATTAGTTGAGAGAAGACCGATTTTAAGCCCATAATCAATTATTCTAGTCGTTAAGCCAATAAGATTAGGATACTTTTTATAGTAAGTGAACCAATTATTCACTTGTTCTTGACAATAAACAACGGTTATTTTGTCTAACGAGAGCGATCCAAACTTTGGCAGAATATGTTTTTCAATCGCATTTTTTTGGACAAATAGCGTGCTTTCTTTGACCGTGTTTTTATATTGTTCGTACCAAAGATTATAGACTTCTCTGAAAGTTGGAATTTCAATTTTTTTAGTTGGAAGTCCGTTTTTCTCAATTTCTAATTCTAGTCTTGATAAGGCTATTTTAGCCTCCTTTTGTGTTTTAAATCCTCTTTTGGTAGTATATTTTTTCTTCTTTGTCATCGGATCAATCCCTAAATATGTTTTAAAATACCAAGCTTTCTCCCCGTTTTTCTTTTTATATTGTTTAATCATAGCCATAATAAAACCCCTCTCAAGAGTGTACGTTTGATTGTATATCAAAAAGAAAAGCCCGTAGGCTAATCTCTGATTTCATTTGGACAATAATTCCGCCTTTTTTAAATCAAATTCTTCTTGAGTGATTATTCCATCATCTAGCAATGATTTAAATGCTCGTAGTTCATCCGTAACGCTAGTTTGGTTTGACGGCACAATATTTTCAATTGATGGTGCTTCGTCAAGATTATTTTTTTCTACAATGGGTTGTAACTTTTCTGCGATTTGAATTAGATGATCAAGACCATTTCGAAATTTTTTGCTGTCTTTCCTGACTTTCTTTGAAATTATTTCAATTTTTATTGGCGGTTCATCTTTTATTGATACTTCGAGATAAAGATTATCTACCAACTCTTTTTCTTTACCTTTGCCAATAATTGCTCCAGTTATCATTCCGGCGGGGCCGAATAATACAGTTCCTACAGCAGCCGCTTTTGCTCCGCTGGCAATTTTTGATTGACCATTTTCAACAATCTCAAAATCTAATATATTATCGAATGGTATATTTCTTTTAGCCCATAAAAAACTGATAAATTCTTTGTCATAGTCAAGTAGTATGGTTAGCCCCACTATCGCTGTATTATCACTGTATTCTGTTTCTTGAATACTTTCGATAGCAATACCTTGATCTATTACTTCAAGTGGTAATAGGCTGAGAAGCTCCATAGCTTTCTCTGTTTGTTTGTCTGTAAAGGTGAAAACATTTTGTAAAAAAATATTTTCACCATCAAAAGGTTCTCCATCTAAACTTAGATAAACATAATTCCAAACACTTCCTTGAGTAGACGGGGTCTTATAGTATACACATTTAATATCAGAAAGTTTGAATTCATTCTTTTTTATCATTACTTTAGATCCATCGAATGAAACTTTCCGTTTTGCTAAAGTTCCGAATTTCCCTTCAAATATATTCATTTTATTCCCTCTTTCTGCTAAAATATAGTTGTAATCGTATAACAGTGCCCCAATCAAAGCCGTAAACTTTGAAGGGGTGTTTTTTTGTCAAAATGCAGTTTGCATTGTTCCATAGTATTCGTTTTGTTATACTAGAAAAGGCAACTTGCCCCGAAAGCGGGGTGAATGTCTTGTTTTATCAAATAGTTTCGTTAGTTGTCGCACCACTCTTTGTGGCTTTAGTCAATACGCTAGTTTCTCATTGGTTAGATGAGAAAGACGACAACTGAAAGCAAGTTGCTTTCTAACCCACACGCTTATCACTCCACAATAAGTGCAAAGAAAAGCCCAACCTATGCGACTAGGTTGGGCTTTTGTGATGTCTTGCGACAAATAGTTTCGTTTCCACAACCAAAGTATAGCACGATCTTATTTTCGTGTCAAAAATTTGTCAAATCAAGATACAACTTTACCGAGAACTTTAAAATGCTCTGGGTCAGTCACCACAATATCAGCATACTCCTTATTTAGTGAAACAAGCGTTATACATTCATCTTTTAAGTATACTTTTTTGAAGTACACTTCACTCTCATATAAGACGATTGCCAGCATACCACTCCGAACATGCCCACCGTTTGAAAAAGACTTGACGAAAATATACTCCCCATCCTTATAAGTAGGTAACATAGAATCGCCATTAATTTTCAATACATAATCAAACGGTTCGTCTGGAAAGTCTGATTCAGGTAGATATACTGTTTCGGCTCTTTCTACCCCAAAAAGAAATTCACCTGTTCCCGCAGATACAGCACCGTAACCTTCAGCAGCACGTTTTTTTTCATCCTTATAGGATTGTATATCAGTGATTTTTGGGGACTGTTGGGCAGGTTTAGTTTGTTCTGCTAATTGTTTTTCTGCACATTTGTAGACTAATTTTTGTCGTTCGTCATCGAGCTTTCTCATAATTGAAGTTGTTTTGTCTATGACGGTCTCTAAGGGCGGGACTAGTTTTATTTCGGGGAAGAACTTGTTAATAGAGATATTAAATAGATCAGCCAGTTCGAAAAGTACGTCTTGATTCGCTTTTCTGTCTCCGTTCTCATACCTACTAATAGATTGCCTTGTAGTATTAAGCTCTTCTGCTAAATCATCTTGAGTTAAATTATTTAGTTCTCTATAAAATTTAATCTTTCCGCCGATGTATTTTGATAAATCCATCTTCGCACCTCCTTGATAACAGAATAGCACGAAAAGCACCGAAATGGAACTATTTTTATTTTTTTAGAGATTTTAGCTTGCACAAGCACCAAAATGGTGCTATAGTGATCTTGTAACCGAAATGGTGCTCGAGAGGAGGTGTTTATATTGCAAAAGGAATTGTATGACTTAAGAAAAAACTATAAGAAAATGACGCAACAAGAATTAGCGGATTATTTAGGGATTTCGGTTCAAGCGTATCGAGAGAAAGAAAAAGGAAAAAATGCATTCAATCAGGACGAGATGTTTGCAATCGCAACCTTATTTCAAAAACGATTAGATGAAATTTTTTTACCACGCAAGCACCGAAATGGTGACAAAAGTAAGCAACCAGCATAGGAGAAACTATGACCGATGTAACCAAAAAGCCACCTGCGGAAACAGATGGCAGACTAATCATTTTCATTACCAGCTAGAGCAGCAGCTGAGGCCGAAGCGTTCTTGTTAAGTGACTGTGCAACAGAAATAACTTTATTCATGTTATGGGCCGATGGCAACACATCCCCTGACATAAGTTTTGCAGCTTGAGCAGCTGCACCAAGAGTTTTGACTTGTGACATTTCAGTAGCTACTTTACTCACATTGTTATCCTAGTAGTTTTTTATCAACTAGTTCTTATGGTTTCCCACAAGGTCAGCATATCTCATCAACCTTCTGGCAAAGGTCGTTGGGCGCTCGTGGATAGGTTATTGTTCCTTTTACTCACTATCTATGCGTTGCACCTTCTACAAGCGGAAACCAAAGGACTTGTAGCTTGGCTCATGGTTGCCTTATCAGAATGACTTAGGGTTCCCTTGAATTCACCCAATGCTAAGATTCCAATTACTTGGAAACAGGGCAGTGAAAATGATTAGTTACCTTATTGTATCAAAATAAACAATAAATTTTAAGAAAAACAAAAACAACCAGCATAGGAGGCAATGAAATGTCAAACTTACAAAAATTTACCAATGAGTTATTTCTACTAGAAGTAAAGTCAGAAAATGGCGAATCATTATTTGATGTAGAAAGTGTAGCAAGAAGTTTAGGATTAACCCAAATGAAAAATGGAAAAGAGTATATCCGCTGGGAAACGGTCAATAAATATTTGAAGAAATATCTTTCCCAAGAAGTTGGGAAAAATGATTATATAAGCGAACCAATGGTTTATAAACTAGCGTTCAGAGCAAATAACTCGTTAGCTGATAAATTCCAAGATTGGCTAGCGGTTGAAGTATTGCCTACCATTAGAAAAAACGGAATGTACGCTACAGACGAGCTACTAAACAACCCAGACTTGTTAATTGAAGTAGCGAATAAATTAAAAGAAGAACGCACCTTGCGACTTGTAGCGGAACAGAGAGTAAACGAATTACAGCCCAAGGCTGATTACTACGACAACATTCTAAACAATCCAGGATTAACTACTGTAACAGCTATTGCTAAGAATTACGGAATGGGCGCACCAACGTTTAATAAATTGCTTCATGATTTAGGCGTTCAGTACAACCAGAGCGGAGTGTGGTTCTTATATAGCAAGCACCAAGACAAAGGGTACACGCACACAGAGCCATTTGATTATGTAGATAGCAACGGTCGCTCGCAAGTTAAGGTTCGCACGAAATGGACGACTAAGGGGCATATCTTCCTGTATCAGTTATTGAAGAGAAATGACGTGTTGCCGATGATTGAGCAAGAACAACTAGCGTAGGGAGGTTTAGGTATGCAGTTAACAATACCGGATGAAGTTATTGAAAAACAAATTATACCTCAATTTGTTCAGATAGCAGTACTGGAATTTGAAAAGAGAATGAAGCTTCTAACAAAAACAACGGAATTACCACCTTATCCCAATAAGAGTGAAGTGAAAAATATTTTAGGGATGGGTGACGACATGCTAAAAGAGTGGATTGCGGATGGATTACCGGTCATACCTTGGAGTAAGAAGGAAGATCGGTTTGATCGAGATGATATTAGATCGCATATAAACAAAATGAAAATTTAGAAGGAGGCTACAGCATGAATCAAATGCAAATTATTGAATTTTACAATCAACGATTATTAACTACGGAACAACTAGCGGAATTCTATGAAGCGACACCGAAAATATCGGTATCGTCGGAAGTCGGGTAAATCAACTTATTCTCTACACAAAACAAGGAGCTAGTCGTCATTCGAAAATGTTAGGCACGGATCGAGCGTGGGATATGTTCGATGAATTGGAAGAAAACTATTTCAATCCAAAGCAACAAATCAAAATCCCAACATCTAATCGGGAATTAATACTACTAGCTTTAGAAGGGAACGAAGAAACAAATCAACGCATCGATAAAATTGACGAACGTTTAGTAGATATCGAAGAAAACAAACTGATCACTTCGGAAGATAAAGGAACAATCGATCGAGCCGTTCGAAAGAAGGTTTATCAAATCTGCAAGGAACAACATCTAGGACAAAACGCTAAAGGTATGTTGTATCAAGATTTAGGATCGAGCATCAAGCAACTTTTCAACGTTCCGAATCGTGGGCGAATTAAAGATAAGGATTTCCGAAAAGCATTGAACTTTATCAATAGCTGGGAACCGTCTTCGGTGACAAAAGAACGTATCAATCAGATTCAAACAGAATTGGAAATGTAGGAGGAAGTTAAATGAAAATCAATAAAAAGTTAGAGCAAAAATGGCAAGAGTGGGAAACAACGATGGAAGGCGCTGAGATGTTTTTAAATGCTGCAAGAGATTTGGGTTCAACTGTCATAACTGAGGATGCCACTGTTGTTTGCCTAACTAGTGAAAAAATCCAATTAACCATTGATCAGTTGAAAGAAGCCAAGAAATTAGTTGGAAAGCTAGAATTTGCAGAAGAATTACTGGAATAGGTAAATACTTTTGAAAGTAGGTTGAGGAGAGAAGTGACTATGCCTAGGAAAACATGTCAAAAGAAAATGATAGCGACTACCGGTCCCTACACGTTTAAGCAGGAAGAATTGATTGAGAAGTCAATCGCAAAATCTATTCAAGACTTGCAGTACCTTGTCCATGATAAAAAAAGCGTGTTAAGCGATCGGCAGCTTGAAGTTGCTAAAAGTGAGTTGAAACAATATCAAGAACTGCAGTATCAAAATAGGCTTAATCGCCTTATAAATATGAAATGGAGATAAGACTATGAAAAAGACAGACACACTTTTTATTGGAGCCATCTTAGGTTTACTCGTACTAGTAGCACACTACAGCGTAGTGGGAGGAAGTATTTTCGCAAGTTTAATGGTTTTGATTAACCTATTAGATTCGAAAGAAAGGAGAACATATGAATCGAAAAGAAGCTTTGAAGAAAGGAAAAATGATTGCTGATCGATGGTGGTATGACAATAAATCAACTATTTTAAGCAAACAGCTAATCAATAAACAAAAAGCATGGATACAAATAAAAAAGTGACTCCGCCGGCAAGCAATGAGTCACATACAAAACATATCTAAGGAGATTTTAGCATATGAATAATGAACTTTCCACTTTAGATGAATATTTAACTAATCCTGATTGGGGTAAACCGACTATTAATGAAGTGGAGGATGAAGTAGATGAAGACTAGTGAAGAAACAAATGAGATTTATAAAGGGCTATATCAATTGAAAGGTAAGCTACAACAACCTAAATTCGATGCCTCTGTAAATTATGGAACAAAAAACGGTGGGGAAATGAAATTTGAGTACGCAACACTTAAATCTATTGAATCAGCTATAAGAAATGCTGCTCAAGAGTCTGATAGTGGGATTGATTTTGGTCAAGATGTAGTTACAAGTGATAACCATGTTGCAGTAACAACGTGCGTTTATCATTCAAGCGGTCAATACATTCTATATGGTCCTTTAGGCTTTCCGTGTAATACAAAAAATCCACAATCTTTAGGTAGTGTAATTACTTATGCAAAAAGGTATTCGCTGGCTAGCTCATTTGGAGTTGTCGCAGATGGGGATGATGACGCCAAAATTGGTGCTGATGAGAATGAAAAGATTCAGAATGACAATGATTTAGATTCTGAGTTTAAACAGACATTTGATGATTATGTTCATCGAATCGCTCAGTTAACTAATCAAGAAAAAGAATTCATAATTGCTACAACGCTAGAAAGAAGCGGTTTTAGTAGCTTTAAACAAATCGACAGAAATTCCTATTCGAAAATCATTGGATTTCTTAAACGCTATGCATTGAAAGCAGAGCAGAAGAAAAAAGAATCGGAAAATCACAATAAACCATCTTGGGAGGATTTATAAATGAGCAATGAACTATCAACAGAAGTCATCTTTGATGTTAATTATCAACCAAGTGTAATTGAAATTATCAATGAAGATCAACTAGCGAATTTAATCAATGCAACTGTTAAGCGTTTTGAAAATTTGATTTTTAAAGAAGAGGATATTGCAGATGCTAAGAAAGCAAGAGCGGAACTAAATCGAATTTTTGATTTGATCGATTCTAAACGAATAGAAGTGAAGAAGGAGTTTAGTGAACCTCTTGCTGTATTTGAAAAACAAATTAAAGCCTACAGCGATGAGATCAAGCTAGCATCTGAAGGTATTGCTGACCAAATCAAAGAATTTGAAGCTAAAACAAAGGAAGAACGAAAAACAATTGTTTTGGCATTCATCAAAAAACAAGCAAGTAAGGCTGAGATTGAAGCTAATGAAATCAGCCTCCAAAGTAATTGGCTGAATGCTTCAAGTTTTACAGCCAAAAACAATTTAACGAAAAAAATTGAAGAAGAAATAATTGCTGAATGCACAGCAATAAAACAAGAAAAAGAAAACTACGAACAGCAAAAATCGTTGGTTGAAAGCTATGTAAAAGCTTATGGTCTTGAGTCAATGGCTTGGATCTCTTTAATTGATGAAGGACTAACTGCAGCACAGATTTTTCCAAAGATAGATCAAGCTGTCAAAGAATTAAGAGAAAAAGAAGAGAAAGAAATAGAAAAGACAGAAAAACAGATCAAACAAACAGCAACTCCAGAAAGAGCTGTGGTAACAACACAAGAAATAGACACCGATGAACCCAAGTATTCCTTTGCTCTAAATATTACAGGCACTGCTAAACAACTGTCAGTTATCAAACAAACGATTGAAAGCTTAGGTGTAGAGTACTCCGTTGAGATGAATTGATCAACGAATCAGAAGAAAAAGAAGTGATTTAATTGTTTAAACCGCTAATCGATTCATATTCTGCGATATTAAAGCATTTCAAAGGACAAGAAATTAGCGCAACAATCAACGAAGAAATAAACATCGAACGACTTAAAACGATGTACGAAGGTTATGAAGGCGATCGGATCATTGAAGTGCGTTTTATCGATCCACGTCGCTTCACAGCCCAGCAAAGAAACTTCATTTATGCGCTCATAGGGGATATATTCATCGATACAGGCACGCCAACAGATTTCTGGAAGGAATTCTTCTACTTTCGTTTTGAAGGTGTCACAGGGCGAAAAATAAGCCTCAAGGACGAATCGGATACAACTGTAAGTGACGTAAACATCCTAGCAAATATCATCTTAGATTTCATCTTTGAACATCATATTCCATTCAAAGAAGGGTATGAAATCTTACCAGCGAATCAAGAATACTACTTGTACAAATGTATTACGAAAAGAGTCTGTTGTATCTGTGGAAGAACAGGAGCTGACATTGATCATTTTGATAAAGCATTGGGTAGACGAAAACGTAAGAAAATTGATCATTCAGAATACACTTACGCAGGACTTTGTAGAATCCATCACACGGAAAAACACAAAATAGGTGTGACCAATTTCAAAAATAAGTATCAAATCAAAGGAATCAAGTTAAACCAGGAGACAATCAAAAAGTTAAATATCGGAGGGTAAAGTGAGAACAATTAATGATAATTTTAAAAAATTGAAAGAAGCCGAAGATAGACTAAATAAACTCAGAAAAGAGTTTGTAAAAAATGAAGAAGAACTCCTAAAAGAGATTAAATTGCAGAAGTCATATATTGAGCAATTTAATAGCCATGATGAGAATGTAGCTATCGGTATGCAACTAGTTGAAATAAGACGATATAAAGAATGGGAAAAAGAGCTGCGTTCACTTTTAAAATTCGCTATAAAAACTATTGAAGAAGGAAATCTACCTGTAATGCTCGAAGAAAAAGAGGTATTTGGTTATTGGTATAACGAGGGGTTTCGAAGCGGTCATTCGAGAACAATCCGTAGATGGTGTGGTCAAGATTATTCGCATGAACGTGCTCAAATCAGGTTTATTGATGAAATGTACGAATCTGAGTATCAACTTACTTCACAAGATACATTAGCAGTATTGGCACATTTATCGCATACATTATGTCAGCTAGAGGAGAAATAATGATGATTAGTTTAAAAACAGCAGCATTTGAACGAGCATGGCGCACTAAATATAAAAAAATGAGTCCGAGAGACAGATTGTTCTTAGAAATCATGACATTTGCTTTCATCGGTACACAAGCTGAACAAAGTGATATTAGTGTTGAAAAAATTAAGACCAATAGATTAGTTAATGGAATTACAGAGACTTGTTACCAGTACACGATTACTGTTGTGGATGAGGAGGAATAATTTTGGCAGAACATCGAAGTTATTACGCCATCATACCTGCAAATGTTAGATATGACGATTCATTGATACCTAGTGCAAAACTTCTTTATGGAGAAATCACAGCTTTGTGTAATGAAAAAGGTTATTGCTGGGCTAGTAATGAATACTTTGCCAATCAATACAAAGTAAGTAAGCCAACAATTCAGAATTGGCTAAAGTCACTTGAAGAAAAAGGCTATATATATCGAGAAGTTAAGTACAAAGAGGGTAGTAAAGAAATCGAGGCTAGGTATATAAGAATTCTTGGTGGGGGTCACCAAGAAAATTTGGTGGGGGGTCACCAAGAAATCTATCAAGATAATAATACATCTATTAATAATACATTTAATAATACAAAAGAATATATAAGAGAGTTACCGCCTTCGAAAAAATCGAAGGCTAAGCCCATCCGTCATAAATACGGAGAGTACAAAAATGTTCTCTTGTCAGATGACCAAATGGAGAAACTCAAAACAGAATTCCCTAATGATTATCAAGAACGGATTGAACGGTTATCCGAGTATTGTGAATCAGCTGGTAAAACTTATAAAAACTATTTGGCGACTATTCGAAGCTGGGCGAGAAAAGAAAAAAATGAATCTAAGAAGAACCAAAAGACATTCCCTAACTCCCGAGCGAAGCATCATGTCACTCGAAAAGAGCCAGAGCCAAAATGGTTAGCGGACTATAACGAACAAGAAAGGCTCAGAAAAGAAAGAGAAGCACATCAATATGACGATGTTCCTTTTTAAACGTGAGGTGATATTTTGAAAGAATATAACTATCTCAAGCTGTTAAATAAACTCGGCGAGTGTAAACAAGGCGATGAGCATAAATGTTTGCAGGCAGTTTATAGACAGCTAAAAGATTTGACCGAAGACCAAATAAAAAACGATCGTTCAAGTTGGAGTAAGTTGCGTGTTTACTATGCGCTATATGTAGACTCTACAAAACTAGAACATATTTTGGTAAAGGAAAAAAAGAAAAAAGAGGAGCTTTATGTACAAAAGATGAAATATTCTCTTTTGTCATTCGAAGAGTGTTACCGAGGTCTACAGAAATATTTGAGAGATCAGTCAAAAGGAGCGATTGTGTAGGTGGGACAGCCAAAAAGAACAGGTGGGACACCTAAGCAAAGGCCAAGATTTTCTCTTGACGATGAAACCTTGGCACAACTTGCTTGGTTGTATGCGCAAGATACCAAAAAGACAAGTCATCGAATCTATCCATCGGATACGTTGAAGAAAATCATTAATGAAGCGTACACCGTGCGCAGGGCATTTAGAAATTAGTAAATGGAGTTAATTTTATGAAACTAACAGAAGATTTTGTTCCTTTTGCAGAAATGAGGGAATCGGAATGAATGGTTTGAAAAGCTTACTAGATATCGCATCAGCTTTTCTAGGATGCGGACTTATTTTAGCAATGGCAATGCTTGTAGTAGCAGGAGTAGTCAAATTAGGCGTGCTACTTTGGCAAATGATTTTTTAGGAGAAAGAAAATGTTAGCAATGAAAATTGAAAACTATCGAATCACTGAAACGAGTGATTGTAAAAATATTGTTCTATCACGAGTCATTCTTGATGAAAAAGGGAATATCCAATATACCGAAAATGAGAAAGGTGAAAAAATAGAATCGACTTCCTTTATTGGGTACTATCAAACACTAACTATGTGTTTAAGAGCCATACAGCGTGACTACGTGCTGAGAGAAGGTCACGTGATAAAAAGTATTATCGAGTATAAAAAGGCGCTTGAGCGTATCACTAGATACTTTGAGAGTGAATGTGAGATTGAAGGTGTAAAAAATGAATAAGAAAACAAAAATCAAACGAATTGCTGCGCTGACGTGTTCGGAGAAGTGGCAAGAAAATGAGGAGACAGTCGCAGAAGTTCAGAGAATTGCTAAAACGATTTGGCCCAAGGAAAAGTCTGGACGAAAACGACCAGGTCGAAAAATAGCGATTTGGCATGGTGACAGAATTCTAGTTACAGGCACAGCTGAACAGTTAGCAGAAATTACTGGGCTGTCAAAAAATATCATATGGAGTAGAGCGAAGCATATGGATATTGAGTCTAAGGGTCGTCAATTTAAATACATGGAGGAAGAAAAATGAAATTAACATCAAATTTTAAATTAATCGAATTAGGTACCCAAGAAAGAGAACCTAGCGTGACTCTATCAAAGTATGGCTTGAATTTTAGCAAGTCTGCAGCAGCATGCTTAAAATATTCCGAATATGCGTTACTTTACTTGAATGATAAAGAACGAATCATTGCGCTTGTACCTGCCACTAAAGGAGAAAAAGGTGCTGTACGATTTTATCGACCTAATAACAAGACGACAAAGAATCCAACAATCAAGAGTGAACGTTTTATTGCAGTAATCGGCAAATTATGTAAATGGGATATTGAAAATAAATCATATTATTTAAAACCGCAATTTTTAGAAGGTGGAAAAGGGATCTATCTTGACTTGAATGACGCTGTGGAAAGAGAAAGACGCAGATTTGGGAGGTAGGAAAGAATGGTCGGATTAACAATATTTTGGTGTGTAATTGGTGGAATCCTATCATTGGTGGGTTTCTATTTTATCAATCATAAGAGTAAAAACCAAAGAGATTACACAGTACTAGGAATCGTTCTACTGGCTATTGGAATAATGGTGGCAGTTGGAGCACAATTAAACATTTATATAAATGGCACGCAAGAAGATTTGGTGCGGTTTCTGTTTTGGACGAGAGATTAGGAGGATAGCAAATGAGTGATTTAGCCGAATACTGGAGAGACGTAAAACCCTATCTTAAAGAACGTCGAAAACAGCATGTTAAAAGAATGGGGGATTCAGCTACAAAAAATATTAAAGCGCTGGGATTCGAGTTTACCCATTACCCAAGCAATCACCAATTTTCAATCCATACACATAAGGGGACCATTGACTACTGGGGAACAACAGGAACATGGATTGAACGTAAAACGAAAAAACGTGGCAAAGGGTTACGTAGTTTAAGAAAGTATCTTGATTTGGAGGACGGCAAATGAAACGAATATCAATTAGTAAAGCCATTCGTCGATTAAGAAGCTATCTATACGCATGCGCTACTGGAGAAGAGCGAAAAGGCATAGAAAAAGCTATTACTATTTTTGAGAGTATGGAGGAAAACGAATGAAATCAATTAACGAGATATCTAAACAACCACGATTAAATAATATTGTGATTGGCAAAGATGGTCTTTCGTTCGTGTGGAGTGATGGGAAATGGAATTACGCAGTAATAGCGAGCAACGGCATGGGTTGGGATCATGTTTCTGTATCATGTCACAACAAACGGATTACTCCTTCTTGGGACGTGATGTGTAGAATTAAAGATATTTGTTTTGAGCAAGATGAAGTTGTAGTGCAATTCCATCCTAAAAATAGCGAATATGTCAATATTAAAAACAATTGTCTGCATCTATGGAAACCGCAAAATGTTGAAATTCTAACACCACCGATAATTTTAGTTTAATGGAGGACAGCAAATGAACTATACACAACAAGAACTGGCTGATTTATGTCCGGAAGATGTGGCTGAATTCATCGATAATGAAGTCTTGCCTGAATATGCAGATGGCTTAAATACAGCAGAAAATGTTGCAGATTTTATGATTGATGAGGCTATTGACCGTTTGAGAATGTTAGAAATAGATTGCGCTGCTTATCATCGTTTACATGCAAAAGTTGCTTTGATTGATCCATATATAGCTTTAAGCCAAAATCGAAAAATACTCGTAGCTTTTATTCAGACTGTTTTTGACAATTGGTATGAGGAAAGAGAGGACAGCAAATGATACCGAAGTTTCGAGCATTAAATATAAAGACAGGATTTTGGTTTGATGAACAAGAATTAGTTTTTTGTGATGGTAAATGGTTCCAGGATTGGCGTAGTTTTGAAGACGACTTTCCGTTGGATATGCGAGATTGCGTTGTTATGCAATCCACAGGACTGAAAGATAAGAACCGTGTAGAGATTTTTGAGGGGGATATTGTGAAAACCCTCGGAGCTGATTTGGAAGAAACTTTATCAACAATAAAGTTTGCTGAGGGAGCATTTTGTGTTGATCACAAAAATCTTGGCACGGAATTTGAGTTTTTGTACTTTGTTGATTCACCTTTGGAAGTCGTCGGAAATATATACAAAAATCCTGACTTATTGGAGGTAGAGCGATGAAATATAGAAAGAAACCAGTAGTTGTTGAAGCAGTGCAATTCAACCCTAGTTATTCAAAAAATTGGAAAGAGTGTCATGATTTCATCGGTGGTTTTAGTGGCGAACGTAATTTTATTGATGAAACTTGGCGTGAAAAAAATAGAAGCGAAAGAATACCTTGTGTTTCCACAGACGATGGAATAAAACAACTTACTAATAAAGATTACATTGTAAAAGATGGATTTGGAAACTTCCATATATGTAAACCAGATGTATTTGAAAAAATGTATGAGGTGGTAGAAGGATGAGCAAGGCGTTGAAATGGCTAGAAGCAGATAGACTTGAAAAAGAGTGTGATAAAAATGTCGATCCGTATAAAACAGTAAATCATAGTTTTTTAGACGGATTCAATTACGCGTTAGCAAATATTCAGATGTCTGAAGAAATAGAACTCAACGACAATCAAAAAATCGTGTTGGAGTATTTGAAAGAAAAGTATCAAGAAACAGACAGCAAAGTATTTTTACCATTCTGGACATTAAAAAACAATTCTGTATTAAGTTGGCGAAGAGAGGAACAACTGTATGCAGTTTATATAAAAATGTCTGGTGAACAGCAATTTGAGATCTTGGCGGCATTCGCAGCATGGGGATTAGAACAGGAGGAAACGGAATGAAATATGTGTATATACCAGTGCTATTTACCGAAATAGCTAAGGGATTAGAAAACAAAGAGTTAAAAGCTAGTAACGTCTATTTTGAAACCGATAAATTCAACGGAGTTCGCTCTCTTTCAGATACAAAATTAGATTTAGAAGATTGTGCTAAAACAATCTTTTATCTGAAAAAAGAGTATAGCGCACCGACTGCAAGAACTGACTTAGCGCAAAAAAAACATAGAAGAACTTGATTTGGAGGAGGGATAATCATGATACACGAACTAAAAATACTACCAGAACACTTCGAAGCTGTCACAAGCGGACGCAAACAATTCGAGATTCGCAAGAATGATGGTGATTACAAGGTTGGTGATCGATTGTATTTAAGAGAATGGAACGGTGAGAATTTCACAGGTGACTCATATAAAGCAGAGGTAACTTATATTACTGATTATGCGCAGAAAGATGGATATGTTGTGATGGGGATTGAAGGACTGGAGGGAGCAAAATGAAAATCAATGAAGCTTTAGAGTTAATGCGATGGATGCGGAGGAGACGTAATGAAACTCAAAGACGAATTTTACACTGATACTTATGGAATTGGTGGCTTGATGATGGATCTACCAACTAAAAATCCTATAAAGCAAGTGGAATCAGAAATTAAAGTCGGCGATATGGTTCGTTGTACAGCAGAAGAGTTCATTTATCCAATCAGAGGGTATGTAGAACGTGTGTACAATCATTCAGCAGTTATTCGCATTGAGAATACGATGGATTGTGACAAAGAACTAGCAAAGAGCAAATCGAATGTTGCAGTGGCTCGATTAGTGGATATGGAAGTTCTATGATAAACACAATATATTGTATGCGAAAATACGTTCCTACAATATATCGTGGAAAAACCTGTGGATACTGTGGATAACAAAAACGACAGCCGACCACTGGCTGTCGTTGGAAGAATATTGAAATAATGAGCCATCTGTTTTCCGCCAGACGGCTCAACATAGATATAAGTAACGAGTGTAATCTCGCTACTTGAAAAGTTTAGCATAAGCATGGGTATAAAAAAAGCCGGATCGCTCCGACTGATGTAATAAACCCGACAAGTTTATTATATCACAAAAAGGAGCGGTTTGACTTAATGCAATTACTAAGAGATGTGGACTTTAGGCAGACAAGATGTAATGCGAGAGATGTGTTGAAAAACTTCCGACGGTTGGAGCGGATGGCAGGTCGTTCCTTGATAGACATTAAGTCACCGATTATAACTGACATGCCTAGGTCGCCAAAACACGGTAACAAAACAGAAGATGCGCTTATTCAAATGATGGATATAGAAGCAGAAAGGGATGCGATTTTAGTAGCTCTGATGAGTTTGAGCCTTATCAGTCGTCAAATACTCTATTATAGTTTTTGCGATGTTAATAAGCACTCTAATTATGAAATAGGACAACTAATTCAGGGGTATGGAGAGAAAAACGTAGAAAAGCTAAAATCCAATGCATTGATCGAATTTGCCGAAGCATATAAAAAAGGTTCATTGATTAAGTATCGGTGATTTTTTGTAGGGTTTTTGTAGGGATATTGTAGGGTTTTTGGACGAAAAAGCGTGTTAATATGATAGTGTCGAAAGATTAGGAAACAGGACATCGACAAAAACAATTTGAAGGGAGGAAATCTCCCTCATCGTTGTAATTAAGCTTCGATAGACAGCAGCAAATAAACTAAAGGATGTGGGGTTCAGCTCCTACAGTTAGTTCATATGTTGCTGTCTATTCTTATTATGTCGTTGTGGCGGAATGGGTAAACGCTATGGATGAGTCCTATTACTGCACTTTGGTGTGGTTGTGCAAGGTTCGATTCCTTGTCAGCGACTTTTGGGAGGACTTATTTAACACCGGCCAGTGTAATAAGTATCTGACCCATAATAATAGCAACTGAGGCTGTGGCAGGGAGGAGAAGCGGATGTCGGGCTTGTGTAGGTTGCTTGCTATAACTGCATCTCATTTCTGAGGTGTAGTTTTTACATATGAGATCACTCGTTGAGTGGTCTTTTTATTTTGAGGAGGAAAACATGGAAAAGCTTTGTGAGGCTGAAATAAGATGGATGATCAGAAAATATAAGATAAAGACGCGCAAGCAATACAAGCGGCAATTGTTTTTACAACGTTTGATCAAATCGTATTTTCCGTTTAGAACTATATATACTAGCCCTTCCCTTCGAATGTACGAAATAAACTTGGACGTTACAGAGTCTTTTTATCGGTCTATGCGTAAGGCATAAACCCACAAAACAAACACGATAAGCGAGGTGGTGAGATGAATTGATCGCATGGAATAAAATCAGACAGGAATACGAGAATGAAGATATAAGTTTGAAGGCGCTAGCTGAAAAATATGATCTTAGTCCTTCTACTGTCCGAAGCCGGAAGAATCGAGAAGATTGGCAACGCAACGAAACAGGAAATGTTGCAACGCATCGCAACGCAACGGACGCACCGGGAGGACAACGTAGCAATAAAAATGCGACAGGCAATAGCGGAGGGGCACCACCGAAAGGAAACAAAAATGCCTTCAAGCATGGCCTATTTGCCAAGATCATACCTAAGGAATCCTTAGAGATTGCACAGGAGCTTATAGACAGTGATCCGGCAGATATCCTTTGGAACAACATCATGATCCAATACGCTGCTATTATACGAGCGCAGGAGATCATGTTTGTGACAGATCGGGATGATCTTTCTAAGGAAGAATCAGGATGGACGTCTGGTGACGGTGGCAGCAGTTCTACGATGCAGGTCCAATATGCATGGGACAAACAAGCGAATTTCTTAAAGTCCCAATCAAGAGCAATGATGACCTTGTCGAACCTTATTAAGCAGTTTGTCTCATTAGCTGATGAACAAGACGAACGCCGCAGAAAACTGGATCTCATGGATGCGCAGATTGCTAAACTCAAAGCAACCACACCAGAAGCAGGTGATTCTGACGATGAACCAATTATCATCGTGGATTCTTGGGGTGATGATGAGTGAGTAAGATGTTTAAAAAGTTTAAACAAATCAATCGGCACTTTCAACCGGTTTGGGAGGCAGAAAAACCTTATAATATTTTGAAGGGTGGTCGTAACTCGTTTAAGTCTTCCGTGATCGCCTTGTTGTTAGTTTGGCTTTGGATTCCTTATCTTAATTCAGGGAAGAAAGCAAATATCGTTGTTATTCGTAAGGTAAGTAACACAATTCGCGATTCTGTATTCAATAAGATGCAGTGGGCGTTGAAGAAGTTTTTCATCTTTAAACGATTTGACACGACAGTCAGTCCGTTTAAGATCATCCATCGCAAGACTGGCAGCACGATTTATTTCTATGGTCAAGATGACTTCCAAAAGCTCAAATCAAATGACATTAACGATATCATTGCCGTATGGTACGAGGAAGCAGCAGAATTTAAGAGTGCGGAAGAGTTTGATCAGTCCAATACGACCTTTATGCGGCAAAAGCATGAAGATACGGATTTTGTTCGATTTTATTGGTCTTATAATCCACCACGCAATCCCTATGAGTGGATCAATGAGTGGGTAGAGGAAAAAGAGACTGATCCGGATTATTTAGTTCATCATTCTAGTTACTTAAATGACACCTTGGGCTTTGTTACTGATCAGATGCTCAAGATGATCAATCGCATCAAAGAAAATGACTACGATTATTATCGCTACCTTTACCTTGGTGAACCTGTGGGTCTTGGAGATAACGTGTATAATATCCATAATTTTAATCCATTGGAGGAAGTGCCGAGCGACGATTACATCGTGGCTCTTTTTTATGCCCTCGATGGTGGGCACATCAACTCTGCAACGACTTGTTTGTGTTTAGGATTGACCCAAAAAGGGAATGTTATTCTATTGGACACCTATTACTATTCACCTGCAGGAAAGGTCGATAAGTTAGCACCAACACAGCTTTCACGTATCTTGTACACGTTTATCGATCGTACGTCTAAGATGCCTGTATGCAACAATGCGCCGATTGTTAACCTAACGATCGATGGCGCTGAAGGCGCTTTGAGAAATCAGTACTACTATGACCATGAAATCAGGTGGAACCCAGTGGCTAAACTGAAAAAAGAATTGATGATCGATTATGCTACGAACCTGTTTTCTCAAGGGCGGTTCTTTTATATAAACAATGAGAACAACAAGATTTTTGTCGAAGAGCATAAGAAATACCGCTGGGATGCAAAGAAGGTTGCTAAAGGCATCCAAGAAGTTGTCAAAGAAGATGACCACACCTGCGATGCTTTCCAGTACTTCTGCATTGATAATGCGAAAGAATTAGAGTTGATGGTTTAGGAGGTGAGCATTTGAGGATCGTAGACAATATAAAAAAATGGCTAGGAAAGGGGGCGGCTCTTATCAATAAGCAAGAGTTTCAATCTGTATTTGATCATCCTAAGATCGATGCAGATCCAAAAGAGTTTGAGCGTATCGCTGAGAGTTTTCGCTACTATCGTGGCGAGTATGGCATCATCAATTACACTAACAGTCGTGGAAGGCAGAATAACCGCCGATTTTCTACGGTCAACATGGCCAAGAAGGTGGCTGCAGAATATGCAAAGGTTTTGTTCAACGAGCAGGCGGAGATCCTTGTCGGTGAAGTGAAGGACGAAAACGGCAAAGAAATTGCGAATCCTTTGAATGACTGGATTCAACATGTTCTTGAGCATAACGATTTCAAGAAGAACCTCAGCCGATACTTAGAGCCTGCAATGGCGTTAGGTGGATTAGCTGTTCGGCCATACTTCAATAAGGATTCACAAGAAATTGAGTTTTCTTGGGCACTTGCTGATGCATTCTATCCATTACGAAGCAATACGAACAAGATTAGTGAGTGCGCAATCCCATTCCGGACTACTGAAACAGTAGGAGATACGACTTACTACTACACCAAGCTAGAATTCCATGAGTGGAAGAACGGTAACTATGTTGTCAGTAACGAACTGTATGAGAGCGAGTCACCGGATATTCTAGGTAAGCAGATCAAACTAAGTAAGCTCTATCCTGAGATGGCCGAACGTGCTGTTTTTTACAACATGTCACGACCACAATTTGCCTATTTAAAACCTGCAGGATTTAACAACATCCATCCATATAGTCCATTAGGATTAGGGGTTTATGATAACTCGAAAAACACACTGGACCGCCTGAATTTAACATTTGACGAGTTCAACATGGAAATCAAGCGTGGTAGACGTCGAATTGCAGTCAGTGAGATGTTGATGAAAGGCAAGGTTGATCATCGGAAGAACGAAATCACTGAATTCTTCGATGACGATGAAGATGTCTTTGTGCCAGTGCCCGGTAGCAAGATGGACGACATGACCATCAAGGACCTGACTTCTGACATCCGTACAACTGAATACGTTGCAGCAATCAACCATCATTTGCGTACGTTGGAGATGGAGACTGGTCTTTCTACTGGCACGTTTACTTTTAACGGTGAAGGGATCCGTAGTACAAAAACAGCTACAGAGGTGGTCAGTGAGAACTCACAGACCTACCAATCACGCAACATGCATGAGAAGGAGCTGCGAAAGTTCATTCAAGAGCTGATTATCTCGATTTGTGAGCTGGGAACCAACGTTAAAAATGCTACTGGCCAAAAAGTCTATACCGGAGAAATACCTGCAGCTGAGATCATTGGCGTTGACTTAGATGACGGTGTTTTCCTGAATAAGGATGCCGAAGTAAATCAGTTCCTACGTTTGAGAAACGCTGGCATCATACCAGGGTGGTATGTATTGGCCAAAACCAAAGACATGCCAGAAGATGTGGCAAAACGTCTATATGCCGAAGCTTTGAAGGACGAATTCAATATGATGACTAGGAGTGATCTGCCAACAACAGGAATCGATGAATACGAGGAGTGATTGAATGACAATTACGCCAAAGCAATTAGAGATTGAAGCTTCTTACATTCAAGATGCTTATATGGCGATGGAAGACGAGATTATGAAGCTCCTTGTCCATCAGTTAAACAAGCCAACTAGAACGCCACTCACAGAAGATAACGCGTTCCGATGGAAGCTTGAAAAGATGCAGCAACTAAATTTGTTGAATCAGCAATCGCTACAGCAGCTAGTCAATGAAACAAGTCAGTATTCCTATGAACAGCTCCGTAAAATCATTGTGGATATGGGGTTTGAAGTCATTTCAGATCTTGACCAAAACTTGTCTAAGCAAACAGGAAAAGAACCGCCATCACGAACGGAGATCGACAACGTGATGGAGTCGTATTTTTATCAGCAATGGCGAGATCTCGACAACCATGTCAATCAGACGCTGATCGATACCAATTATCCTAATAATCCACTGGCCAAGATGTATCAGCAAGTCCTTAACGATACTGTGGCCAAAATCATTGGCGGCGCTAAAACGCCACAGCAAGCGCTCAGGGAATCGATCTATGCGATGGTGGAAAAAGGGGTGATGACGACTTTTGTCGATAAGGCAGGGCGTGAATGGAGCCTTGAGCGTTACGTCCGGATGGTTTTGAAAGCCACAACTCACAGAGTCTATCAGGATCTGCGACTTAAGCGAGGGCTCGAGCATGGCATTGTCACTGCCTTAATGAGTAGCCATATGGCTGCACGACCACACTGTGCGCATATCCAAGGTGGGTGGGTCTTGCTTGTCCGCACAGAGGATGCACCAGAAGAGTTGAGGCATATTTCGTCAATCTATGATCATGGCTATGGTGAGCCTGATGGAACCCAAGGAATTAATTGCCGGCATCGATTGTATATCCAAATCTATGATCCGAATCTTGACGTCCATATGAATCAATATGATCCAAAACAAGCGATTGACAATGCGGACCTAGTTGCCAAGCAACGCCGCATGGAAGTCGCTATTCGTCGTGCCAAACGGCAATTGGATGCTGCAACAACGATCGACAACAAAGAAGATATCCAACACTTCAAACAACTGATCAGACGGCGACAAGCATCGTTGAGATCATTTATCAATGAACATGATCAATTGTTGCGTCGAGATTATTCGAGAGAACAAGTTTATTCGTAATACCAGACCTGCACGGATGTCTCAAAAAGACGGACTCACAGTGGTAGTTGCCACTCAAAAAATTCTTAGGAGGAACCAGCAATGAAGAAAGAAGAACTGATCAATTTAGGTATTGATGAAGAAACCGCAAAAAGCGTAATGGCGCTGCACGGAAAGACTGTGACGCAACTGAATGCGCAAGTAGCTACCGCTGAAAGTGAGCGAGACAGTGCCAAACAGGAGTTGAAAGACAATCAATCAGAATTGGACACGTTGAAAGAGGCTGCAAAAGGCAACAAGGAACTGGAACAGCAATTTGCGGATTTACAAGCCAAATTTGACGAATCTAAAGCTAATTCTGAAAAGCAACTGGCTGATCAACAAAAAGATTTCGCGATCCAATTAGCCTTAAAAGAAGCAGGTGCCCAAGACGAATCGATTGTTCTCAGTCTTTTGGACCGTGACACGATTAAAGTCAATGACGGCAAACTACAAGGCTTTGAGGAGCAAGTCAAAACGCTAAAAGAACAAAAAGCGTTCTTGTTTCAAGACGATTCCGGAAACAACGATCCCGACTTTGTTTCATCGGGTAATCCGATGGGTGGGAAAGTTAAAACAGGTGCTGAACCGCCACAAGGTAAACTAAACGAATACCGAATCACAAAATAAAGGAGAATCCACATGAAGAAAAAATTATTGATTCCAATGAATCTGCAGTATTTTGGAACACCATCATTTGATCCAGACACTGTTACAATGCAGAGCGCACGTACAGGAGATATTCCTCGAAATATTTCTGATCAAATCTTGACAGAAGTCAAACAAGGCAGCTCAATCATGCGTCTAGCAAAAGAAGTTCGAATGACTAAGCCAATTGAAGAATTTACCTACATGACCGGAGTCGGCGCATACTGGGTAGCTGAGGCAGAGCGTATTCAAACCAGCAAACCACGTTTCGTGAAGGCAGAAATGCGCGCGTACAAATTAGGGGTTATTATCCCGACCACACAGGAAAACTTAGATTATTCTGTGACGAATTTCTTTGAATTAATGCGCCCGGAAGTCGCAGAAGCCTTCTCTAAGAAATTTGATCAGTCTACGTTCACCGGAGTTGAGTCACCATTCAAACAAAACATTTTGAAGGCCGCAAAAGATGCTGGAAATGTCGTTGTAGAATCAGCAAACAAATATGACGATATCAATGAAGCAATCGCGTTTATTGAAGAAGTGGACATGGAACCAAATGGAATTGCGACTTCTCGCTCTCAACGTGTGAAATATCGTTCGACCAAAGACAACAACGGCATGCCAATTTTCAACACTGCCAATTCTAATGGCGTAGATGATATTTTGGGCTTGCCATTGGCTTACACGCCGAAGAATACATTAGGACCGAATGTGGCTGAATTAGTCGCTGATTGGGACTACGCTTATTATGGTGTGTTGAAAGGCTTAGAGTATAAGATCCTTGATCAAGCGACCTTGACTACAGTTGAAGCATCTGATGGTGCAGCAATCAACTTAGCTGAACGTGACATGATTGCGTTGCGAGCAACAATGACTGTTGGGTTTATGGTAGTGAAAGATGAAGCCTTTTCTGTTGTTGAAAAAGCAGAAGATGATAAGTCTAAATCCAACGAAGAAAGCGGTACTCGATCGGGGACTGGCGAGATTCCACTAGAGCAATTGAAAAAAGAAGAATTGCAACAGTTGTTGCATGCCAGTGGAATCGAGTTCCCGAGCGATGCAAAAAAAGATGATCTGATCAACTTGTTAAAAGAGAGTGAATAACCACTCTCTTTTTTCATGGAGGTGAAACCATGGAACGAATAAGACGTAAGCCGTTGAACGAAATCTTTGACGATCAGGAAAGCATCGAGCCATGTGGCTATTTGTCTCTCAAAGAGTACAAACGCTTAGTAGACAAAGAAACGGAACTGACCGAAAAGGAGTTCAAGAAGCTTCTGAGAAAAGCCAGTGCATTGTTGGACATCCAAACGAGACGTTTCTATCAACACAATGATCTTGAATTAGATATTCCGATGCGCCGCAATGCCTTTAAGTTGGCTGTTGCTTACCAGATTGAGTACATGCATGAGGCTGAGGCCACTACCACGTTTGGAATGCAAGAGCCTGATAGTTGGTCCATTGGGCGGATGAGCGTTTCTAAAGGTAAAGGTGGTTCGTCATCGACAAACGAAGTATCTCTGCTCTCTGGGGACGCTATGCTGCAGTTATCGGGAACTGGATTACTGTACAGAGGAGTGAGTCGATGAGAATGCCGCCAAAACGATCTTTCCCTTATACAATGATCTATCGAAAGAAAATCGGCTTAACGCCAAGGAGCGAACCCATTCTTGAGGATGAGCTTGTGATTGAGTATGTTCGCTTTGATGACACAGTCAAGTTTGAGCCGAGGGATATTGATGGGAAAGTACAAACACCCAATGCATTGATTTCTATGGTGAAGAAATACACTGGACCATTACCAGAATTTTCAGTTGCAGATCAAATTGAGATTTTTGGCAAACAGTACACGATCGCAAAAGTTGTACCGCTGAATGCTGATTCGCCTGAGCCATTTGGTTATGAAATTGAGGTGGTCTGATGAGTGGAATCAAGATTGACATTGATCTAAGTGGTGTCCGATCAAAGCTTAGTGAAGATAACTTGGGACTAGGTCAGCTGAACATGGCCAACCGCATGCTGCAAACCATGAACGAAACCGTAGTACCTTGGGACACCATGCATTTGCGTGACACTGGCCATGTATCTGGTCGGGGAAGTCAGCTGATATTTGACGCACCATATGCCGGTCCTCAATATTATGGCGGTCGGAAACATCCAGTAACTGGTGTTTGGATCCCATTTGTGAATAAGCAGCCCGGCACTGGTCCATTTTGGGATGAAGCAACGAAACCGTTATTCATGAGTGATTGGTTGCAGGCATTTAAGATTGGAGCGAAACTATAATGGATTTTATTGATCGGCTGCAGGAAGTAGCTAGCAAAATCGATGTGCCAGTGATTATCCAAGCCATCGATCAAGAGGAGTCGATTCGGTTGGTTCCCTTACCGGGAGGGCGCACGGTCAAGTCGTACATGAATGGGGATAAGGTTAAGGAATTGCCTTTTGAATTTCGATTAAAGACAAAAGATTTTTCTGGCGATCGGATCATTTATCAATTGTCAGAGATCTTAGAAAATGTGAAGTCCGTCCCATCAGAAAATGATTCTTATCAATTTATGGCGTTGACGATTGCCAATGAACCCTTTTTAGTTAGCCAGGATAATCAAAAGTTCTTTTATTATCGCTTGGTCGTACAAGCAAAACTATATTTTAGAAATAAAACACAGGAGAGTGAAGAATAATGTTTAATGTGAATAGTAATCGTGGTCATTTTATTGCACCATTTACCACTACATCAGCAACACCATCAGAATCAGCTTGGCTAGAGTTAGGAGCTGGGATTGAAGATATTTCGGATTCTAGTGCAGACTCAACTTCCGAACGATTTTTCTACGATGGCGAGCATTCTAATGCCGTTAATCGAGTAACAGTTGCCTACGATATCTCAGGTGTTTATGCGTCAACGGATCCAGCACAGAAATTAATTGCAGATATGAAGCTGAAGACTGGTGTTGGGCGTAAGGTTTGGCATAGAATTGTTAGCTCTGATGGAACAAAGCAATGGGTCGGGCATGCCACTGTTACAGATATCGTTGCTGGATCAGGTGCTGCGGAAGTCGAAGAAGCATTTGGCTGTACGATTACCTTTAATATGACCCCAGTAGAAGGCACGCCTGGATCTGGTGGTAGTAATTCGGAGGCAGCGTTGAATTCTACGTCAGTTAGCAACAAAGCAAACAAGAAAGAAGAGACTAAGTAAGAGGAGCGATTATCGCTTCTCTTTTTTACATACCAACGAATGGAGGAAACAAACATGGTAAAAATCCAAGTGAAGAAAACACAACTACCAATTGAGATTGGTGAACACACATTTTATATTGATACATCCGAAAAAGGAGCAGAAGCCTTTTGGAAATTAGTTTCAAATTATGCGACAAAGTCGGCAAAGATCACTGAAAAACTGAAAAAAGAGATGATCAAACCGGAAACAGCTGACAGAAAGGCGCATGAAGAATTAGAAAAAGTGATGGATCAACTTTTAGGAAATGGTGCATTTAACAAGTTGTTTGAGCTTTCGCCTGACTACACATTGATCTCTGAGTACTACATGGAGATTTGTTCCGCAGTAGGAGAAGAGCTTGGTGGGCGAAAGAAACAACTCTTCGATAAAATGCAGCGTTACTTAGAAGGATAGAGCAATGAAACTACAGTATCGATTAGAAGACACAGTGGAAATCGAAGGCGTTAGTTATCCGATCGATCTTTCTTTCGATACGGTACTACGTCTTTTTGACCTGTTAAAAGATCCAGTTTTGACGGAATCCGAAAAAATTGTTTTAGGGCTGCGGCTTTTATTGGGCGTCTCTTTTTTATGTGACATTGAAACACAAAATGAGATCTTTTTGTCTGTCTTAGAAGCTTTTGGTATATGGGAACGCCCAAAACCACGCTATGACTGGAAAGGGAACCTCATGAAACCAAAGATGAAAGAAATTGCAGAAGAGGTTTTTTCTTTTGATCACGATGCTGAAAGTATCTTCGCTGCCTTTTATCAAACTTATCGGATTGATTTATTGGAACAGCAGGGAAAGATGCGATGGGAAAAGTTCATTGCATTATTCAATGGATTACCTAGTGATACGCATTTCAAACACATCGTTGATATCCGTCAACGAGATTTGCCTGAAGGTAAGGGGAAAGAAATTCGCAAAGCGAAAAAACAACTGATAGAAGCAAAACAAGCCTATGCACTACCGAAAGAAGGTGAAGAAGATGAGCAGAAGTGATGGTAAGGTAACGATTGACATAATCGTCAACGGCAAACAAGTCACGAAAGAAATTGATACGGTCGAACAAGGTTTTTCCCGACTAGGTAAAAATGCCGATGATGTCATGAAAAAAGTCGGCAATGATATGGGTGCGAATACCGAATCAGGTGCTAAGTCTGCCAATAAAGCGGTGGATTCGGTAGAAAAGACGGTCAATGATTTAGGAAAGACGACCGAATCTGCAACAGCTAAAGCCGGTAAGTCTATCGGTGATAACTTTGATGCAGGATCAAAGGAAGCTAATCAAGCGACTGATAGCGTGGCTAAAGGAGTGGCAGACCTAACCGCCACGACGAGCACTGAACTAGCTAAGTCAGGACGTATCATGGGTGAATCCTTTGATTCTGGCGCCAAAGATGCCAATCAGGCTAATGAAGGTGTCGTTAAATCAGTCACAAGCTTGGTTTCTTCTGTGGAATCTTCTGCACCTAAAATCGGCAAAGAGCTTGGTAGCTCCTTTCAATCTGGTGCCAAAGAGGCGACGAGCGCTTTAGATGGTATTGGGAAATCAAGCAGTAACATGTTAGCCAGTATTGAAGTGACGTCACCCAAGGCAGGTAGAAGCATCGGTGATTCGTTTGAAGCAGGTTCCAAGCAAGCAGCTAGCGCTCTTGGATCAATAGAAAAGTCCTCTGCGCAGATGGTTCCTCCTGTTGAATTATCAGCAACTAAGGCTGGAAAGAGCATTGCGACTAGTTTAGAAGCAGGTTCCAAAGACGGAGCGAAGACTGTCAGTGATGCGGTTGATGCGATGAAAAAGGATCTTATGTCATTAGGTGATGAAGCAGAAAAGTCTGGTGCTAAAATGAGTACCTCCTTTTCTCAACCAGAGCCAAAAGCCAATTTGTTAACAGGCTCTGTGGGCAAACTAAGTGCAGCAATGCTAATCACCAAAGGTGCCACAACTGCTTTGTCCATGGCCAAAGGATCATTGGACGGAGCATTCGGACGTATTGATACACTGAATAACTTTGAAAACACCATGACCCGGTTAACTGGCAGTTCAGAAGAAGCCGCTGCAGGGATGGAAGGCGTTCGAGATGTCGTTGTTGGTACAAACTACATGCTTGATAGTGCGGCTCAGACCGTGCAGCGCTTAGTGATGCAAAATGGTTCATTAGAACAATCGACGAAAAGTTATCAAATCTGGGGTGATGCAGTTGCCATGTATGGTGATGGCGCTGCAGAAACAATGGATAATGTGATGGATGCAATGATCCAGATGCGAGCAACAGGAACGGTTAACATGGCACAAATGGATCGTATGGTTCGCCGTGGAGTAGATCCTTGGAAAATCTATGAAGATGCGACTGGTATGAGTATGCAGAGTATTCGTGATGCGTTGCGTGATGGTGAAATTAGTGCCAATGAGTTTTTTGATACGGTTGAACAGGCGATGCGTGATGGTGGGAATGAATTCACATCGGTTTCTGGGATGGCTCAACAAGCTGGGGATACTTGGGCAGGGTCGTTTGCCAATATGGCTACTGCAACAAGCCGAGGAACGGCCAACATTATCGCATCTATGGACGAGGCATTCTCAGAAACACGTTTTGGCTCGATGAAAGAAAATATTCAAGGGTTTGGTAAAACTTTTGAAGGGGCGTTGAATAGTATCGCTGGTGTCATCCCTCCGGTTGTTTCGGCTATTGATATGATGGCTGGTGGGGTTATTGCTGTGAAAGACGCAGCTGTGACGGCAGCGCCTGTAATTATCGGATTAGGAACTGCATTTGGTGGACTACTGATTGTACAGAAAGCAGCAGTTGCTACAGCATCTTATGTTCAGATGTTGAAATACCTGACCGGTGCAACTTCTGGTGCGACGATGGCTAAAAAAGTTGATGCAGTTGCTACAAAACTGGGAATCAGTCTCAACTTACAGAACGCCACCACCACTAAAGCGGTTGTCGCAGCAAACATTTCCAATGCAGCTTCACTAAAAGGGGCAGCAGCTGCCCAAAAAACCTATGCGATTGCTGCTGGTGCTTCTGCAGTAGCGAAGAAAGCATTAGCGGCTGCTAGTATTCTGTTAAATCCTGTGGTCGCAGGCACTGCGGTTGCACTTGGTTTAGCTGGAGTTGCGGCCGCCAAAATGGGCATAGATTTCTTTGCAGCTCGTAAAAAAGCCAAAGAATTAGCTAGTGAATTAGATGGATTAAAAGGCGATCTTGATAGCGTAGAAAAGTCAACCCAGTCCAGTGCAAAAGAATTTGAATCACAAGCTAAAGTGATCGAGTCGAATACAGAAAGAAACAAGGATTTAGCAGCTGAATTACAAAGGCTTTCAGCAATTGAAGATAAATCGGCTGCGGATAAAAAATTGATGGCTGATACAGTTGATGAACTGAATAATTCAGTGACTGGTCTAAATCTCTCTTACGACGAAGAAACAGGCCTGCTTAATGCAACCACAGAAGAAATAAACAAACGGATTGAAGCTTCTAAAGGAATGGAAGAAGTCAATCGGCTAACCGAACGACAAAAGACGTTGAATCAAGAAGCTGCAGACATCGAATCCTCATTAACTGAAGTAGCCAAAGAACGTATGAGATTGGAGAAAGAAGCCTCAGAATCTGGCGTGGATGGAAAGAAAAAGGTCAAAGAATCGCTGGAAGGACTGTCCCAGAAGGAAGATGAACTTCAAAGTTTACTTGTTGAAAATCAATCTGAACGAAATCAATTGTACACGGAGGAGCAAGAGAAAAGACGAGCAGTCGCAGAGACAGTCTCAGAAGCTAATTCACAGATGATTACTTCATGGAATGTTCTATCTGATGCACAACAAGCTGCCTTGGAATCTATGAATAGCATGTACAAAAAGCTGGTAGAAGAATCAGGAAATGCTTTTAAGCAGATTGAACAACAAGAAGCGATAAGCTTGGATCAAATGAAGGAAAATCTACAAAAAAATGCTGAAGCTATGAGAACTTGGTCGACCAATGTTGCCATTTTGGCGAAGGCCGGTGTAGATGATGGCATTATTATGCAACTTGAAAAGCTAGGTCCGGCGGGTGCGCTTCAAACACAGCAAATGGTTGATGAGATGGGATTAAATCTTGGTTCATTAGCGGAGTTAGGTGGAGAACATACAAAAACCCTGCTGGAACAAATGGGTCTTCATATGGAGGACCTACCAAAAATGTCAGCTGAACAATCGGCGTGGTTTGTTGAAAATTTAGATCTTGAATTAGGTAAATTACCAGAAACAGCACAACAGCACATTAGTGATTTAAATGGGACTGCGGACGCAACGATGAAGCAAGCGATGGCGAGTATGGCAAATATCGTTGGTGAAGAAACGGAAACTGTTGCTGAAAAATTTGGATTAGTTCCAGAAAAAAGTGAGGCATCTTTACGCAGAGGAACAGAGGGTCGAGATTTTGCACAGTGGGGACGTCAACCTGTCGAAGAAATTGGGGATGGGATGGTAGAAGCAACCCCCAAAGTAGAGGAAGCAGCAAAGGAAGTTGCTCAAACGCCAGAGAGAGTTATGGGGTCTCAGCTAGAACAAACAGACTACGCCTCAATGGGTGCAGCACCACCAACAAAATTTGGGCAAGGAATTTTAGATAATATTACTTCAGTAGAAGAAGCTTCTAAAGAAGTAGCTAATGTTCCGGAACAAACGATTAGAGAAACCGTGGGGATCGATAAATATATTTCTCTGGGGCATCCTGTTGGTGAAGGCACAAGTCAAGGTGTACGTGAAGGAAAACCACAAGTAGAATCTGCAGCAAAAGAGATTGCGATGGTTCCAGAAAATATTTTAAACAACGAAATGACTGCTAGTAACTACAATAAAAATGGTCAAGATGTTGGTGCCGGATCTGCCAAAGGAATAACGGATAGTCAAGGAGCTGTCCAAAAAGCAGCAAAAGAAATTGCACTAGTACCAGGGAATGAAATTTCCACACATATGAATCAACAAGAATACCAAAAACATGGAGAAAAGGTAGGTAAAGGCACAAGCCAAGGTATAGCTGATGCCGCTCCTCAGGCAGTTTCTGAAATCAATAAAATGACGGAAGCGATGGTCAAAATATCCAATGAGGGATCTAAAAAAATGCAGGAAGTTTTTGAAAAACTGACTAAGGAAATAGATAAAACTTTACAAAGTCTTCCTAAGATTGCCACAGCAATCATGCGTGAATCAAATCAAGCCTACAGTGATGGGATGCGAGATGCGAACGACACAATCCGTAATGGTGCGCAGCGCATGCCGGATCAGATGAGTCATTTGCCTGATCAATTTTATCGCATCGGTCAAAACTCTATGATCGGTTTAAACAATGGATTAATTGCCGGGCAAGCTCACGTTCTTAGCACTGCAGCTTCCATCGCTAATCAAGTGGCACAAACGATGCAACGAGCTTTAGATATCAATTCACCATCCAAAGTGATGGAGATGGATGTGGGACGTTGGATTCCTGCTGGTATTGGCGAAGGGATTGAGCGATTCAAGCATTTAGCGTTAGATGCCATTGAGGATTTAGGTGCCCAGCTTGTCTTGCCGAATATTCAAGCTGAGTCGGTGGCGATTGCCGGTAATGCTGGGTTTGGATTGTCGTTACCAGCAGTTAAGAGCGAGACAAAAACCACCACCCAAACGATCCATAATACACCGCATATCGATATTCATTTTGATGAGATTACAATCAATGACAAATTAGATATTGCTGAATTGTCGGAATTACTCGCAGAACACACGGCAGATGAAATGAGGAGGAGATTAGAGTGAAAGCTGTACAACCCTATTTTGAATTTAATGGCCATAAGTCGATCGACAAGAATCTCTACCTCCTTAATGAGATGGAGTTGACGATTCCTGAATCAGATTTGCGATTTGATGAGGTGGATGGCAGGCAAGGGGCAATCATTTACGACAATGAACGAGAAAAAGATATCATCAAAACATTTCCGATGGAATTAAGGAAAGAAGCAGACAAGTCGCTTTTCCAGCAAGTCAGAGAAATTACGCACTGGCTGAAGGAACCAAAGCGATACAGTCGGCTTCTTTTTTCTGAGGATTCGGAATACTTCTACGAAGGCATCTTTCATTCGCAAGTTCGAATTCTCGATCGCTGGCGTGATCATTTTGACTTAGCGTTGCCTTTTCAGTGCAAGCCAGTAATGTATCGGTTGGATGGCCAAACAGCTGTTTCCGTTTTATCCGGACGTACACTAGACAATCCTGAATCGATTCCATCACTGCCGATAATCCAATTTCGATACAGTGGGACGGCAGATGCGTCCCTGACCATTAATGGTCGGCAGTTTCGAATTCTGAGAGCTGCCGGTGCTGGCATGATTACGATCGATAGTGAGTTAGGGACAGCGTATCGTGATGGCACAGTCAATATATCAAGTGCGATCCTAATGCAAAGCGATGGTTACCATGTGCCACAGTTGCGACCAGGGACAAATACAATTTCATTCACCACACAAATCACACAAGTAACAATTACACCAAGGTGGAGGTCGATAGCGATATGAGTGTGCCGATTCTTTATAATGAAACGAATAACGATTACAGCACGCTCGGTCTAGGGTTATTGAACGAAGCAAGCAGCGTGTTGGCTGTAAGGCATAGAAATCAATTTCCATATCTTACCTTCAACTATCCGATCAATGGACAGCTATTTTCTCAGTTGAAAGAAGGAAAGAAAGTAGTTGTTGATGTTGGCCCGGGTACTCGATCGAAGCGGCAGAGATTTGAAATCACTAAGATTACTAAACCTCAACACGGCATTATTTCTATTAAATGTGATCATATTTCACTTTTAACTGAAAAAACAGCGCTAAATAAAGGACAGAAGCACACCGCTATTTCAGCCCAAGAGGCATTGAATCAGTGGCGTGCTCTTTTAGTTCCTCAACGTGATTTCACCGTATTCACAGATCTGACGACTGTCACTGCAATGGACTTTTCCGAAGTTGGCCATTTCGAAAGTGCCGCCGAAGCTTTGGGCGGAAAGGAAGGCTCTATTCTTCAAAAGTATAACGGTGAGTATATTTTCGATAACAACGAAATCCGTTTGATGCGAGAAGGTGGTAAGGAGACTGGAGTGGTCATTGCTTATGGCAAGAATCTAGTGGATCTCGTACAAGAGAAAACGATCGAGAGCACCTATACATCGATTCGTCCTTATGCTCGAGCGAATGAAGAGGGGGCAAGTGAGTTAGTTCTTCCGGAAGTCATTCTGGATAGTTCCCATGTCGATAAGTTTCCGGAACGTCGGGTGCAGACTGTGGATCTAAGCAGTCGAAACCCTCAAACAGTCGCAGAACTTCGTCAGTTTGGTCAGTATTACATTTCAAGCAATCAGGTCGGGTTGCCTCGTGTGAATCTAAAAGTAAAGTTTGCGGATCTATACAGCGCAACTGGTGAAGAACAACATCGGCTGCTCGAGCAGTTAGAACTCTACGACACTGTCACCGTGGCTTTTAACAAGCTAGGTGTCAACGTCAATGCGAAGATCAATCAGACGGTTTGGAACGTGCTTCTAGATAAGTACGAATCCATTGAGATTGGCGATTCAAGAGCCACGCTAGGATCCAATCAAAAAGAACAGGATCGCGATCGTGAGGAACAGATCAATCGACCCCCCATTATTGGCCCTGGAAACATAGCCAACGTTAGACCTGGCACAATTACAAATCTTGTTGCTTATGGTGGATTTAGCCAAGTCCTTCTGCACTGGGATATGCAGGGACTGACCGTTCGAGAATATGAAATTTACGGCTCTCAAGAAAAAGGCTTTGTTCCGGGACCAAGTAACTTGCTAGGTACGACAAACGTCAATGCCTATACTCACGGTACAGAAACCAAATTGCAATGGTACTACCGTGTTCGGGCAGTCAATCACCACGGTGTCGCTGGCAACTTCAGCGAGGAAGTTTTTGGGCAGACTGCCAATACGAAGGAACTGGATGAACTAGAAGGAATCTTGGATGATCTGAATGATCGGATTCTTCCGGAATTAGATGAACGTCTGACAGAAAACGATCAGGCGCTTTATGATCTGAAGCAAAACATTTTGCCAGATCTTGAAGGACGGTTAAAAGAGCTTAAAGTTGAAATGGACATACTCACTACCGTTAAGTTGTCGGGACTTGAGCAGAAACTGATAGACAACGAGCTTGTGTTGAATGAATTGAACAATGTTTCATTACCTCTACTGGATGATCGCTTGAAGTCAGCCGAACAAAACTTTCTTGATGCACAAAAGCGAATCGATGGTGCGATGGCCGATCTTCGAGATGTTGAGGAGCTTCTTTCAGATTGGCAATGGGAGGATACAGTCGAGATTAATGGTGGCAAGATTCGAGCGAACACAATCCAAGCGTTGTCGATCGTTGCTGGAAGTATCACCACCACACAAATTAGAGCAGGCAGTATCATTGGGAATGATCTTGCTGTCAATACGATCACTGCCAGAGAAATCAATGCCCAAACGATAACAGCCAATGAGATTGCGACCAATGCGATTATCACAAGGCACATATCCACGAATGCGGTCACTGCGAATGAGATTGCCGCACGAACCATCACAGCTACGGAAATTGCGGCAGGAACGATCACAGGAACGCAGATTGCGGCAGATACCATTCGAGGGAGCCATATCTTTGCTGGAACAATTACAGCAACTGAAATTTCTTCCGGTGCTATCACTGCCATAAAAATCGCTTCAAATGCTGTGACAACAGTGAAGTTGGATGCTGAAGCTGTGACTGCAGCAAAAATTGCTGCTAACACAATCACAGCAGCGCAAATTGCAGCGAATACAATCACTGCAAATGAAATTCGGGCTCAGACGATAGTTGGAGACAGTATTGCCTCTAACGCCATTATTGCTCGTCATATCACTGCGAATTCAATTATTGCTGGGAAAATAGCGAGTGGGGCTGTTACGACAGCTAAACTCGCAGCAGGTGCAGTCACGGCTACTACGATTGCAGCACGTGCTGTTTCGGCGGATAAGTTAGCTACTAATGCGATTCAAGTTGGTTTTAATGCTATGGGCTCGACAATGAATCTGATTCCTACCGCTTTAACATTTAGAAATAATAATAATCGTTTTATGTCATTGACTGGAACTGCGCTACAATTTTTTAACGGTGCTGGAACAGCTGAAATTGGTGGTGTGGAGCGAACGATGATCGGTGCAACGCCTGCTACCTCATTCTATACAAGAAGTACAAGTCACTTGATTTTGGGTCGTATCACTGCAGGAGGAGCAAGAATAGCGCCTTTTCAGATGGAAGGTGGGAGCGGTCGAATTACCATTAGTGCAGCTTTTCGTATAAATAATAATGTTAGTATTGGCTTTTTTTCAGATCTTAATATGAACAACTTCCGTATCTTGAATAACTCTGACTTGAGGTTAAAAGAACGAATTCAGGATACACGAGTAAATGGTATTGAGGAGACAAAGCGTTTACGCATGGTTGACTACTACTATAAGCAGAATTACCGATCAAATGATGCAAATTTCCAACCACCAAAAGAGCAACAATTCGGTTTTATTGCGCAAGATAGTCCATTTTTAGCTAGTGTTACTGGTGAAGACCATTATTTAAAAGTAGATATGAACAAACAAGTCAATCTGAACACCAAAACGAATCAGGAATTAATTTCAATCGTTGAGAATCAGGAACAACGAATTCAAAAACTAGAAAAAGAAATGGAGAAAAAAGCATGAAGAAAGTCACGATCACATTAAAGAATTATGAATTAGGTACTGCGTTGGCATTTATTGCAAAAATGGACTTAAAGGCTGCAAGTGCTAGCCGACACCGATCAAAATTCAAAAAGGAACTATTAAAAGCAGTGGAGGGGCTGCAAGAGTCAGAAATGGAACTGTATGATCAGTATGGTGAAAAAGATGCAGATGGAAAGCTGGTAATCAACGAAGCACAAACAGGATATGAGGTGAAAGATTCCGAAAAGAATCAGTTTGCACAAGAACTACACGCCTTGTTAGATGAAGAGATCGTGATCGAAAGCGGCTTATATGTCAAGAATTTTTCTTTGTTTGGTAAGGTGCTAGCTGATTACAATGGTGTGATTTCAGGGAAAGAAGCAGACATTTACGATCGCTTGATGGACGAATTTGAAAAGGAGGAAAACCAAGATGTTAAAGACTAACAAAAGCACTAATGTAAATGGACAGGTCATGATTGACGAAACGATGGTTGTTTATCTATCGGCTTCGATCGATGAAGATAAAGGGGTGTCAACGTCACCAAGCATCAGTATCCAAGAGCCCGAATTATACCAAAAAAACAAGAAGACTTGCCGTGAAGGGATTCAAGAATTTTTGAAAGAACTGTGGGCGTTAGAAGACAAAGATTGAAGGAGGGCGGATGATGGAAAATCTCTACGTAACCAGTGAGATCACGTTAAATAAAACGGCCGAAAAACGTTCTTCTCCTATACCAACCAACACAGAGTTTTTCAGTTATGATCAACGCGTCGCAAAAAAGACGATCAACTTTCAGTTTAAGGGGGAGCCGTTGGATCTTTCGGAAGCCAATATCATTTTGGGCTTTGACTTCGTGAATGCAGGTCAGTCAGTCCTTTTTGAAAGTGCTGATGGCTCAATCAAAATTGAGGATCCCACAGCCGGAAAAGTAAATGTGATGTTGCCAAATGACATTTACGCGTACTCCGGATCAGTGAACATTTATGTTTTTGTGGAGTTTCCTAATGGCCAATCTTTAGACTATCCGGCATTTAGTACCGAATTCCAAGAATCTTGGCTTGATCAAGATCTTGGAGAAATGGCGCAATTTTATGTGAAGCGGTTCGAGGATCTACGAAACTTGGTTCTGGAACAAGCCTCAGGAATTGATCAGGATTTGACCGAATTTGAAAATCGAATTGGACAAATTGAATCGGACCTTGCGGCCTTTGACATCGATGCCCTAGCGAAGGAAATTGAAGAAGAGATTCGCGCAACGGTAGAAGGAAGGCTCAGTGACATCGAGCAACGACTTGATGATGCGGATTTTGTCACAGAAGAAAGTGTTGATCAAACACTAGAGAAATTTATGTTTGGTGCACCGCTAGTTCGAGAACCATTGCTTGATTTAACTGGGAAAATTCGAGGAAGCTTTGTCGAAAATGTTCATAGAGCAGGTGGCGTCCTCTCGACATCTTTGCCGAGCAATGCTACTGGAGGGACAGAGATCACTCAAGCGCAATACAACCGAATAGCCACGAATGACTTGACTGATACTAGTATTAATTCCACAGCTGCAAATGGTAGGATGCACATTGTATTTACATGGGATGTACTTGGCGATATGAAGCGAAGGTTTCCTGAATTATTCACATTTTTTTCTCCACAAACAGTGCAAGAGGAATTGGCTATAATTCAACCTTTTGTAAAGAATATTCAGTTTACTGCCTATGCGCATATCAATTCCACCACCTCATATCCGATCATTGGGTATCGGAGAATGCCTGAAAACACCGGCTTCAACTGGGAAGAAATGGCAAGCCACGAGAGCACTTTCAATGATAAACTCACTTTTCCACTTGAGTTGATAACCGGTACTACAGTACTGGGGCATGTTGGAAAAGCAGCCGCGGTCTTACGTGGTCCTGAACGACAAGCAACTAATCAAAATGCGATTCGGGTGGCATACGCAAAAGTAGAATATACAGTTGCGCTTAGTTTAACCAATTTATATATACCCAAAAGGATTGATCAGATAGCGAACCCAACCATTGACATGTTCAATCACTTAGCCCAGCGAATCAATGACTTAGAAAAGAGAGGATGACAAAAATGGAAGGACACAAAGCAATTTTTGACACAAGAGATTTACAAGATCTGAGGCCTCTATATACGCCGGAGGATCGCCCTGTATTCCATCCCTATACGGAAGTAGAGCCACCGACTGATCCACACGTGGTGGTTATAGGGTTTGATTTTAATCGCCAACGATGGAGTGTGGTGAGTGCTGCCACGCCAGAAGAAGTCGAAGAGCTACAAGAAACAGCAGACACACTAGGGAAGTCGGTTGTGCAATTGACGTTGCAAAATCTTCAACTAGCACAACAAGTAAGAGAATTGGCTCAAGGAGGGCAAGAAGATGCTTAATTTTGAGACGATCCAAGATTGGTACAATCGTGGCTGGATGACAGAAGATGACGTCGGTCAATTTCTGGCACTTGGTGCGATCACAGAGGAACAGGCAAAACTGATTTTAGAGAATGAGGGTTAGGTAGGTGACTTATGGAGGCATTAACCGTAGCTGAGTGGATCGCAATTGTTTCACTGGCATTTACATTGATTTTTGGTATTGCAAAATTTTATGCGATGTTCACGAAAATGGATCATACACTAAGTGAATTGAATGAGACCATAAAGGAACTAAAAAAAAATCAGACAGAATCTAGCAATCGGCTCTCAATTATCGAGGAACAAATAAGATCTATTTTTAAGCAAATTGGAAAGGGGAGAAAATAAAATGACAGAAATCTTAGCTGCTGCAAGTATTATTACGCCACTAGTCGTTGGTGTCACAGGATTAATCAAAACACAAATGAAGGAGTACAAACTCTTACCCGTGATCAATGTGATTGCGGGTATTTTGTTAGGCGTGCTATACGCAGTGACCCTAGCACCACAAGAGTTAGCAATCTACGCATGGGCTGGGGCTGTATCAGGGTTAGCCGCTGGCGGATTATTTGATTTAGGAAACAGCATAGTTAAACCAGATGTTGATCCACCGGATTATGGTGATGGTCAAGAAGGTACAGAAAACTTAATTTATAAAGAACAGGAGCAGTCGAAAGGCTGATCTTTTTCTATTAAATATTTAGGAGGTAAATCCGATGAGAAACAAAGAAAAATTTTTAGAAGACTACAACAAAGTAGTCAAACCAGAGTTTCAAAATGACGAGAACACGATCGAGGATGCCGCACACACTCTTAACAATATCGAAGGAACGACCGTGACCGTGGCAGCTGAATTTACAGAAACTGGCAAAATGGAAGCATTTGATTTTGAGCAGAAGCAACGACCCAAAACAGATGATCCGGATCAACAGATGCTGGACTGGTATTACGTAGGAAGAGGTGAAGTAAAATGACGATCAGATCAAACGGTGCTGGACACGGAGGAAGAAAAAATGGCTCAAACTGGATGGATCCAGGTGCAGTAGGAAACGGGAGACGTGAAGCAGATGTTGTACGAACAATCACCCAAAAGATGCAAGCAATTGCCAGTGTACGCGATTCTACAGATAACGTTGGCGCAACTGTTAACCAAAACTTGCAGAACCAAGTCACGGTTATGAATGCGGCGGGATCAGGCGTAGCAATCACGAGTCACTTGAATGCCTTTAATGGTCAGGCAACTGGTGTTGAGGTTTTTTATTGGGCTGGTAACGAACAGATGCGTATTTTAGCGGCAGCTGTATCAAAAGTGATTGCGGATACGTTGGGAATTCCGAATCGTGGAGCAAAGCCTACCACAACGTTCTTCGTACACCGTAACACTAATCCGGGCGTCAATGTATTATTGATCGAATGGTGTTTTATCGATAATGCAAATGACATGCGACGATTAGATCAGAACATGGATCAAGCAATCCGTGCGGTGATGAATGTGCTTGGCTACAATACTAGTGGTACAGCAAGTTCGAAGCCTAAAACCCATAACGATTATGTAACTGAAAGTCCAATACAACACGGTGGCGGACAACAGGCAAAACTTGAATTAATGAAAGAAGTTAAGAAAGGAATTTTGACCGCTAGAGGTTGGCAAGGACCGGGTAACCATCGATTTGCATATGTCTTCTTAATGGACCGAAACACAGGTAAAGAGCTTGCACGTGTATCTGTACCAGGAATTGTCCGGAATGACGTGAACAAGCACTTGGGAGTTCCTAACGGTTTACGGTATGGCATGCAAGGTGATTTTGACATGAGCAAATTTGTTGGGAAAAATGTTTATATCATGTTTAGACGTACGAATGATTCAGCAGGAAATACAACTGGTGGACATCAGGACTTCCATTTTAGAGACTTAGCTTTGACTATTCCAAAGCGATAAAAAATAGCCCCTCGTTGAGGGGCGAAATACATAAAGCACATGACTTGAACAATAAATAAAATCATAGTAATCTAAAGTTATCCTCAATACTAAGAAATTCGTTTTTTAATACCCGCCCACTCTCCGGAGTGGGTCTTTTTGTTTAGCTAGAAGTGATCAAATCTTAAGAATCCTCAAACTGAAGTTAAGCGTTCGCAATAATTTAAATTCAGGATTAAACTACCTGTAGGCGCCAATATTAAAGAGAGTATCGACAACTAAAAACTTCTGGGGGAAGTGTATAGCGTGGATATCGATACTCTCTTTAATAATTATATTATACGTATTTTACATAGCAAAACGATTATATCAGTTGAATAATAAATAAAAAGATAGTATTCTTATTGTATCACCCTAACAACATTGCTTTTTTTACATCCCGCTCATGGGAGCGGGGTACATAAACGAACATATTATTTGAACATAGCCTGAAATGGTAGTAAGCTTTACTTAGCCTCACTAATGAGGATTGTATCCTTTAGTGGCCCGCTCTTTTCGAGCGGGTATTTTTTTATTGTGTGCTAATAAACATAGCATTAAAAATGACCATACTTTGACCATACTTCGTCGGAAGAATCGGCTGAGACGAGAAAATATAAAATTATAAAAAACCTTTTATATCAGTATTTAGGGCTGGTTAGGATTAATCAGTAAATATCTGGATTAAAAACCAGGTCTTAAGAAAGCTCGTAAAGCTTCACAGTTCTCAAAACGTTAATATATCTTTATATCAACATTTCAAGACGTTTCGCAATTCATTTTGTGAAGCGTCTTTTTTTGATTTTTATATAAGTAAAATTGGTGAGTTCAAATTGAAAGAATTTCATCCAGAATCAATCGAAGAAAAAGAAGCGACTGCAAAAGAGAATTAGTCAAGTTAAAGAAAGTAAGTTATATTTAGCGGATTACTCCGCCATCATTTGTTTTTCACCGCCAAATGAGCTGAAATGGCGGTGAAAGAATTCTATTATCGTGAGTTGAAAAGACTTTATTTTAGTAATGATCTGCTGAATATCCTAACTGAGATTCTTGAATATAAAGGAAAGCAGGAAATTGTATACCACGACAACGAATAGACGCTTAAAGCAAATCATGTCAGAAAAAGTTAAGTCTCATGATCGGGATATTCTGAAACGGGTCTATGTCAGCTATGATTAAACTCGAGTAATATTTTAACGTTACAAATGAACCTTTATAATTACTCAGCTAAGAGTTACAAAGCATGAACTAACAGCCACCATAAACTAAAAATGAATTGGACGTAAAAAGCCACCTTGCTTCTTTCGTTATTAACCAGAGCATACTCACCTTACTAGCAATGCTCTGGATTTTTATTCTTTAAATCATTCAAAAAAAGATCGATTCTCAAAGTTTGAAACATAGTGTAAAAAATAAATATCTCTATCATCTAAATGTTCTTGTTCGATTCCTTGTCGTATTCTAAAGTCGATAGCTAATAAATCACAATTTGTTTCTATAATCCCAAGAGACTCTTCGAAGATAATGTAAATTGTCTCTTTCTTTAATCCAGGGAGTGTAATTGGATTTTTTGCATATGACTGATAATAGATCTTGCTTTTGGAATTGTCTTCTACATAAAATAGACGAAATTCTATCGCTTTTTCTTGTCGAGAATAGATTGAGTGTACGACATTGATTTTTAACATTTCAAGGTGTTCGTTATAAATAGTCGAAATAGGGGCTTCTTTTATATCTACTATTCCTTTGAGTGTAGCGAAAGGTTCGTTTCTCGTTTTCACACAATGTATTTTTTCTTTATATTTTTCAAAAAGAAAATCCTTATCTAACAATATTCTTTCCTCCCAATTGTTATAAATATTTTCACTTGATCGTTCGTTGGATAGCGGTTACATGTATAGATTACAGGCATCAAATTAGATACTAATGTGTGAATAATATTTTTATAGTTAATATAACGATTAGTATTTTTAATGAGTAAAACAATGGTATAGCTTACAATAAAAACAAAAACTGAGAACTCTCGAAATTGAAGATATTTCCTTCTTTAGAATATCACAACAAACAAATACCGTACCTATATTTTTATTTTTCAAGACGCATAAACAAAAACCACCCAATCACAAATCTCCACCAATCCCCACAAAAAACATCATTTAATGGAAGAATTAATTTCTATCACCAGTTATCTATCCTGTTGGTAAAAATTAATTTTCCCATTCTTTTTTTCATTATTTTCATTATTTTTTCTAATCGATACGTACGACTGTTTTTAATAATAATAAATTGGATAATACCAATTAAATTTAGTTTTTAAGTAGTTTAAAATTATTTAATTTATAAAAAAACTATAGTTATCCACTTGATTATACAACTAAAATGGTTATTTTATATTTTTTTTCAAAATTTATATAAGAGTGGATCGATAAAATGTTGTATATTTTTCCAAGGATTTTTACGCGTGCGTTTTGTTGTTTAATTTTTTTTCAGGAACTGAAATAAAAATAAGATGAAGTGAAAAATAGGGGAAGGTATGATAAACGCAGTTCTAAGAGGGAGGTAGGAAAAGCTGTTTATAGGGAGACGAAAAGGAATCGCTTCTTTGGTTTTGATTTTGCTGTTGCTGACTAGTAACGCAACGATTGGTAAGGCAGATACAGAAAACTATGGAAGTTATGGTGAGACGGGTTTTTATGGTAAATATGAAAAGACGATTTTTCCTGATTCGGACGATTTAACAGAAGATGAGAAACTTATTCTTTCCACTTCTCCAGATGAACAAATAAAAATACCGGCTGCCGGTGATGCTTCCAATGAGGGATTGTATCTTTTATCTTTGATCACAATAGTAGCAAGCATCATTTTGTACTGGAAACTGAGCTTAAATAAAACAATCGTTTAAGCGAAAAAGAAAGGAACATAGGTCTTAAAAATGAGAAATATAAAAAAATATTCTTTAGCAATTATTGCCGGCGTTGGGATAATTTCTACATACGGCACCACGTTTGTCAGTGCAGCTACAGCTGGACAGTATGATTCAAAATCTTCGGTTGAATTCAAACAAGGGACGACTGTTACACCGCCGGTTGATCCAGAAGATCCAGATACAAGTATTCCGGTAGTACCGATCGATCCGACTGACCCGACAAATCCTCCTGGACCTGGTACAGGTGGACCATTATCGATTGACTTTGCATCATCTTTGGCGTTTGGTAAACAGTCGATTTCGTCAAAAGAAGAAACTTATTATGCACATCCTCAAGCGTTTGCTAGTGGAAAAACTGCTGAGAACTATGTACAGGTAACTGATACTCGTGGGAACTTTGCAGGCTGGACGTTATCAGTTGCGACGGATTCACAGTTTCACTTAGACACGGTCGATCCATCAGTGACTGATGAAAGTAGTGCGGAAGTGGGTGATTACTTAACAGGGGCGCAATTAGCTTTTAGTGGTGGTCATGTGAATACAGAAAAAGGAACGGATCCATCGATTTATCCTGAAGAAGTAAAAACAGAGATGTATACGGTATCTCCTGCGGCAACAGTTATTGTCTCTGCGGATAAAAATCAAGGGATGGGTACGTGGATCTATGGTTTAGGTAAACCAACGGATTATGATTCGACGGCGACAACTGGAGATGCAGTTGCGACAAAATCACCGATTACATTATGTGTGCCGGGTGCAACGGTGAAAAAAGCGGGGATTTATACGACCAATCTAAATTGGACGCTATCCGACATTCCAGCAAACTAAATAAATTCAGATATTTTCCTAGGAAGGAGGATTAGATGAAGAAGTTTTTATTAGCAAGCGTGCTTTCGACATTGCTTGGTGCTCTAGCCAGTCAAATGGTTTTTGCAGCGCCTCATGATGATGTAGGAGGGTATGATGCGGTAAAATTCCGATCATCAAAAGAACCGACACTTCCTGTAGATCCTACCAATCCGGAGATTCCAGTTGATCCGATGAATCCTGATGGTTCGAGACCTGAGCCTGGTACAGGCGGCGCGTTATCGATTGATTTTGCTAGTAGTTTGGATTTTGGGATGAATAAGATTTCCAATAAAGATGAGTATTATGCTGCACAGGCGCAAAGATACTTCAATGATCCTCATTTGATCACTCCGAACTTTGTTCAAGTGACAGATAATCGTGGGACATTGGCTGGCTGGACATTAAAGGTGAAAGAAACCCACCAGTTTCGTGCTGAAGAGCCGACTCAATACGAAGAATTAACAGGGGCGACTTTGTTTTTCTTGAAACCAAAGATGGTAAGTAATAGCAACTCCCCGCAACCTACCACTTATGAAGTACTAGGAATGGTTCCGAATCAAGAGAGCATGATCACTAGTGCGGCGGTTGACCAGGGCGCTGGAACATGGATTACACGCTGGGGAGATATGTCAGATTTATTCGAAAAAAAGGAACTAATTGAAGGAGAAGAAGTAAACACAACTTTTACTTCTGCGATTCAATTGTTTGTTCCTGGATCAACACCTAAAGATCCAGTGAGCTATCAAACTAATTTGGTCTGGATTCTTTCAGATCTGCCAACAAACAAATAACAATGTCGTCATTGTAAAGGAGAAATTCACATGAAAAAAGTAACGTTATATACCACAGCTTTACTAGTATCAATGATCGCAGCAGGAGTAGCTACAACAGTATCAGCAGATGAAGTAGCGTCATATGGGGCATATGGTTCAATCAAATATATCCCATCTGCTAGTGTAACTGATCCGATCGATCCATTGAATCCAACACAGCCGATCGTTCCGGAAAACCCTGATCCAACGATCCCAGTTGTTCCTGGAACACCAGGTCCATTGTCGATTGACTTTGCTTCATCTTTTGATTTTGGTACACAAGAAATCACATCTGTAGATAAAGTTTACAATGCGGCAGCACAAAAATACAAAGATGCAGCTGGTAATGCTAAAACTGGTCCAAACTACGTTCAAGTAACAGATAACCGTGGTTCATTAGCTGGTTGGGGCTTAACAGTCAAAGTTAGTGATTTTGCTTCAACAGATGCTGATAATGCTGGTAAACCAGGTGAAAACTTAGATGGTGCAAAAGTTTATTTGACTAATGCAGCGATTGTTTCAGCATCTAAAACACCTGCGGATAAAGTAAAAGCAATTACAATGTTAGATCCAAATGTTCAATCAGACGTGGTCATGGGTGCAACTGATGGCAATGGTGCTGGAACAAGTTTAGTCGATTTTGGTTCAGATACAACAAAAGATTCATCTGTAAAACTAGAAGTTCCAGGTGCTTCAACAAAATTAGCAAGTGACTATAAAGCAACAATGACTTGGTCATTAAGTGATACACCAGCTAACTAAGAAATTTTAAAACATTTATCAAAACCAGAAATGTTCGAATTCAGAAAGTAAAAGAGGAACCCGAGAATCCCCCCACTTTTTTCGTTGACCTCCCTCACTTTTTGAACAAGGCATTGTTGGAAAAATTCAGCTTTAAAAAGAAGAGAATGTGTCAAAGGCTATCCGAAAGTTGGGAAAGCTTTTGACACAGCTTTTCTATTTATAGAAATTAAGGAGAGAGCAGCAATAGTGAAAAGGGCAAAATTTTATTTAATGATGTTCGTAATGGTCATGATGATGGTGGTGGGCGGTAATGTCGTCCAGGCAAATGAGTTTCAATTTTCAATGACACCAGTCTTACCGGAAAACCAAGCAGAAGAGGTCTCTTATTTTGATTTATTGATGACACCTGGGCAGAAACAGACGATCCACGTATTACTGGATAATTCAACCGATAAAGTTGTGACAGTTGAAGCAAATGTAGCAAGTGCAACGACGAATATCAATGGTGTGGTGGAATACAGTCCAAGTGAAAACAAACAAGATAAAACACTAAAGTTTGATCTAGCGAATTATGTGAAGATGCCGAATGAAGTAGCTTTGCAACCAAACTCTCAAACAGACGTAGCTATCGAGGTATCGATGCCATCTGAAAAATTTGATGGTGTAATTGCAGGTGGATTGACGTTCAAGCAAAAATCTTCTGAAACGGACACTTCTTCCAAAGAGGCGAAAGGTGTGTCTTTAAAGAACGAATTTAGTTATGTAGAAGCACTATTGCTGCAACAAACAAAAACAAAAGTTGCGCCCTCACTAACTTTGAATGATGTTGCTCCTTCTCAAGTCAATGCGCGTAATGTCATCAATGCGAATCTTCAAAATTCAGAAATGGGTTATTTGAATCAAATGAAAGTGGACGCAACAGTAACCAACATCGATGATCCAAGTATGACGTTCACTTCAGTCAGAGAAATGATGCAGATGGCACCAAATACGAATTTCGATTACCCGATCGCTATCAGTAATCAAGGGATGTTGGATAGTGGTAATCCATCCCAACCGATGAAAGCTGGAACGTATCATTTAGCCATGGATGTGTATGGTCAAAAAGATCCTAAGGGAGAATATATCCAAACAGAAAAAGATGCAGAGGGTAAAGATACGGATGTTCATTATGTGTACAAATGGCATTTTGAAAAAGATTTCACTATCTCTGCGGAAAAAGCAAAAGAACTAAATGCGAAAGATGTAACGATCGAAAAGAATAATACTTGGATCTACTTCTTGATTGGGGGCATCGTTTTAGCATTGCTTGCTTTCATCTTATTCTTTATTTTGTGGAAACGACGCAAAAAAAATGAAGAAGACGAAGAAGATAAAATCTCATTGCCGTAAAGCGATGCTGTCAATTAGAAAATGGTGATACAAAATGATGTTGGAATTCCTAGATAAAAAATCAATAGGCAGACTGAAATTACTCTTTTATTTAGATGCCAATGCTTCTGTTCCTCTGTTACAAGCGAGTGTGATGGAGGAGCTGAAGATGAATCGATACGAACTCGAGAGCTGTATAAAAGATGTCCAAGAGGATTTGAAGGAGTTTGATTTGACGGATCAGTTCGTCATAGAAACTGGGGTAAAACCGAAGACTGTGAAATATACGCGGAAAACATTTGCAAATATCTCTTGCTTGATCAGCTGTTATGCGAGTCAAAGTACTTTGACTCCCTTGATAAAGGCTGTGCTTATGGAACAAGTCGAAAATACCTTTGATTTAGAAGATGTATTATACGCTTCAAGAGCAACCGTTTATAAAATCATGTCAAAGGCAAATGAGCTGTTAAAACTTTTTGAAATCGAGATTTCTAGCGGTTGTCAGTTCATTGGAAAAGAAAGAGATATTCAATCGTTTTTGTATGGGTATTATTACACGCTGTACGGAGTAAATGCCTATCCTTTTACTGAAAGTATGAAAGAAGAATTAAGTGAAATCATCGATCAACTTCGCCGAATCACTCATTTCCTTGAACACGAGCTTTCAAATTCACAACAGGTAAAGCTGTTGTATCGCTTATTTGTTTTAAAGGTCCGTAACTACTTTGGGCATCAAGGCGAACCGATCATATCTACTGTGCAGGAGGAAGGGTTGGTACAAAAGATAATGGCGGTTTTAAGTCCATACTTTCAAAATTTGCAAGAAGCAGAGATTTACGAGCTTTTGTACTTCATCAGCAGCGAGAATTTATCGCCATATTGTCGACTGATCGAAACAGAAGTGATTACCTCTCTCAATGAAAAAGTGATCAGTAGCGTCGTTGCAGAATTTCACGATGTTGTTTCATGGGGTGAAACACGTGAGGTCATCGATGAGCTTTCACTGATCCATAACAAATTGGTGTTTCAGAAACGCACAAATTTCGAAAATTCAACGATCCAACAGTTTTCGTTTATTAAAGAAAATTACCAGTTGGCGGAAGCACTTGCTTATCGTATCGTGCAAGAATTATTGGATCTAGAATGGTGTACAGAAACAGTTCGGGCAAATTACCATGAGTTGGCAAAAGAATATATTTTTCTCTTTTTGGCAAGTTTACCGATTGAGCTTCTTTCACCAAAAGTAAGGATCGCCATTGATTTTTCTTTTGGCGAAAGTTACAGCCGCTACATTCAAGAACAGGTGGATGCTTTTGGTAAGTTGAATATTGAGTCTTTTGTAGGAGAATCAGGAGAAAACGCGGATATTTGTATTTCAGATATGTTGAAGTGGCAAAGTAAGCAACATCAAGTGATTTGGCTATCTCCTCCAACAGCATCCGATTGGGAAAAGTTAGGCGATCTGATCGTAAATGTAAAAATACAGAAGTGTGGGAAGAATCATGAGAAAAATCACGAAAATATCTCTTCCTAAATTTAGTAAAAGCTATCTTTATGCCAGTATATTTTTTGCCCTTATTGTTCAGGGAGACCATACGATTACTGCTGCAGATGAAGAAATTCTCAATCCGCTAAATCCTTCAGAATCTGTCGCGCCTAAAAACCCGGAACGCATGCCATTGCCAGCTGAAGAAACAACACCTTCTTCTAAAGAGGAGAAAGCAGAAAAGCAAGCACCACAAACGCAAGGGGAACCGCCAAAGAAACATGAGAGTAAGAAAAAAGTGGTGAAAAAAGAGGATTTCTTTCACCCTGGGGAGCATTTGGTGCTAAATAAAAGAAGTAAATCGAGCGCTGGAATGGGTGAAGATGCAAGAGTGGGAAAAACAGATACAGGGGTAATGCTAGCAGCATTGTCTGGAAAAATGCTCTTTGGTATGGGACGGTTAGACGGGGAAAGCTACGTCAGAAAAGAGCGAACAGACACTACTAGTCAGAATGAATCGATAAAAACAGGGATGATGTTTGATGAGACAAGTTTATTTTAAAACAAGTTGCGTTAAAGGAATGGCAGACTTATATTGGCTGACAAAAGATGCGTTACAAAGTAGGCAATTGACACAGGAAAATCTTGAATGGGTCAACGATTCGATTGATCAAGGTAACTACGATGGCTAACTGGAGGAAAAGGAGAGGCCGATCAAACAGTCAAAATAGATTGAAGCTATTGATCAGTGTCTTAGTATTACTTGCTGTGAGTCTAATGGCTGTGCCTTTTTCGAAGTATTTTCTGATAGCGACCCACTCGCAATTTGAGCGTACAACGATTCGAAATGAAGTGCCAGAAAATGTGCCACCATCTGAAGCTGTCAAAGTATTGAATGTTCAAGATGTCTTTGAGGCGGCGCGCCAAACCAGTGACGATGCGATTGGTCAGATCGTTATTCCTGACGTAGCGATTTCACAACCGATATTTCTTGGTTTGACAACAGAACATCTAATTGATGGAGTAGTTAGTTTGTTTCCTCAGCGTGAACCAGAGTTGGGATCAATGACGTTGATCGGTCATCACGCTGGAGCTTACGATCTGCTTTTTGCTCGAATCGAAGAACTGAAAAAAGGTGATTCGATTTATATTCACTATCTAAATGATTATTATCAATACAAAGTGGAAAAGTCCTCGCTGATCAGAGAAACAGAAGTCGATAAATTTGCTGATAGAGGCGCAGAGATTCTTTTTCTAGTTACATGTAGTCAAGAAGAGCAAACACCTTACCGCATACTCGTGGAAGCGAAAAAGGTGCATGGAGAAATAACACCTGCCGCAACATTTGAACAAGAGGCAGTCGTCGTCAAAAAAGCGAAGGATAAACAATATCTTGTCAAGTTTATCCTACCGCTTCTGATTATTACTATTGCTACTATTTTCTTCTTGATTTTCGTCTGGCGTACTTAACGGGGAACGCTCAAAAATATCAACGTTACTGCCCTTTCGTTTGATAGACGTTTGATTGACCGTCATTCTTGAAAATCAAGAGTTTAGATAGAGTAGGAGGTTGTGACAGAAGCGCACAGCTCCGGTAAATGAGCAGTAAAAACCGAAAAGAGCTTCTCGTATTTTTGTTTTTTTGCTGCTTATTCGCTCATTCTAAATGGCCAAATTGCTTTTTCGTACGGAAGGTATCAATGAAATTCACGATCTCGAGCCATTGTAACGGAGTTGGTTTGACACCGATAAAATAGATTTCTGCCTTTGGATTGATTTCCTGTCCTTCTTTTAATGGAAAGTCACAAAAGATGATCTCAGGCCATTTATCATATTCCACCACTTCGATGGGTCTGGGATTTAGTTTTTCTAAGTAGCGGACGAGCTCTGTTTTATGGAGTTTTCCATATTTAGTCAGTATGGCTACTTTCACTGAATCTAGCTGTTCTTCAAGGACCCATGACAATAGTTGGAACAACGAGAAACGAAAAGACTGACTATTGAAGATCCGTTGCCATTTTTCTTCTTTTAGTGGAATTTGAGAAATAATCTTGTCTACGATTTTAAAATAATGGTCCTTTGTTGGATCGCCATAATAGAAATGCTCTAAATCAGAGTAAGGCGGCACGTAGCTGTCACTTCCATAACTGAGAAAATAGGTTACTCGATAGATCATGTTGAGGGAGAGAAAACGTTCCTGTTGCAAGGTCAATCGTCGCTCCGTTTGTTGAAAAAGTTGTTCTAAAATCGATTGTTCAAGCTGTTTGTACTCCTCCGTATAAAAGTCACGACAAGGTGGTAATTCCTCCTTTTCATGATAAGTGTAAGTAGGCACGACAGTGAACACGTAGTAAAGATAATTGATTTCTGTTTCAGTTAATATTTTTTTGAAAAAGCGACTAGCGATTTCTTTTGATTGTATTTGTTGTTTGAAAACGTCATAAGTGATCAAAGGATTTCTAACTTCTGCGATCGTGGCAGGTAAGCTAGTGATCGGATGACCATGATTTATTCTGTGTTGTGTGATCTTCATAAATAAATAGAGCTTACGGATATCTTCACGAGAATGCATCGGCAAATATTCGTGGATCATTGCCGCGAGTGCTTGGAAACTCTCAGGATATTCAGGGATGATCGGTTCCCTCTCATCATGTAAATGCCAGAAAAGTTCAAAGAAAAAATGACGGATACGGTATTCTTCACCACTGATTTTTTTCTTGAATAACAAATACTCAAGGGAGTGTTCCCCAAGCAGCACTCGTACAGGTTTCAGCTTAGGTAACACACTTTGTTGGTGCATATGGACAGACTCAGAAAAAGAGGATAAGTTTTGAAATTCTTCTTTATAAATAGAAAGGACGAATTTAAATCCAACAGTTTCTTTAAATAGGAGAATGTAGACTTTAAGTAACAAAAATTCTTTTGAAAAACAGATAGATAAGCCATGCTTATCATAGCTGAAGTCAAAAGTTGGATACTGTTCTTTTATTTCTTCCACTCTGTTTCCGATTGCTTTATAACGATACTCTGAAATATTTAGTGCTTCTTGGATACTTTTCTTTGGATAATAATCTTTTTTATTTATATAACAGTATTGGAAGAACTGGATAATTTCATTTTCTTTATAATTAAAAAAATATTCTCTCATGACTTCACCTCCACTGTGCTTGGATCAAATTAAAATGGCACGTTTCTTATTCAATATTATATAGATATCTCATGAGAAAACCTACTAAATAAATGAAATGATTAAAAAAATGTAGACAGCTGTCATACGTTTTTATGATTTGCTTTAATCGATAAATAATACTCATTATGTATAGGCCGTGAAAAATAGAAGTGCTGTCTTCAGCAAGATACCGCATACTTTGTGTCTTATAAGTGCGCAACCATCTCAAAAGAAAGAAGAGAAAATGGATGAATAAAAAGAAAACAATCATATCAAAAATTACTATCGGGTTCAGTATCCTTGCTCTATCGCCCTTTTTGAGTCCCAATTTTGGAGATCAAGTTGAAGCGGCTACGGCTATTTCTGGTACATTAGAGCCTGGGAAAAATTCAGATACTGGCAACCATACTTTGGATAGCACCTTTCAACAAAATCCCAATAACTGGAGTATATTAACAGGGGATAGCAAGTGGTGGAAATGGGATCCTTCGGGAAATAATTATCTCTGGTTAGCCAATTCAGTTAAAAATTCATGGGTCTATCAATCTACCATCGCAACACTTGATTTTTCTAAACCACTAACGATCAAAACGCCCTATTGGTATGATAAAGCAGATGTTTGGAAAATGGGGGATGCTGCGGGATTCTTTTTAACTCCGGCAAATAACGAGACGATCAAACAAAATGCACCGAATGCAACGGGACAGAAGTTAGGGATCGCTGGCTTAAAAGACAGTTTCTTTGTAGGGCGTGACATTTGGTACAACAGTGCATTTGATGGCCCAACTGGCACCAATAAAGGTCAGGATAAAATCGAAATTCGAAAGACAGATTCAACTGGGGCTATCGAACAATCAAGTACCGCTACTGTTCCATGGGTAGAAGCGTCAGCGCCGTTGCAGTTTCAAGGGTCTGGAACAACTCGTTGGAGCTCTGAAACACAAACATTGGCTTGGTCGGATATTGTAGATAATAAAAATGGTACTTACACTGGCAAACTATCACTTACTTCTACGCCAGACACTGGCTATAACAATAATGGCGCATACGGTCCAAAAACAATTTCAAGAACGATCACCATTAGAAAAAATATTTCTTTTGGTAGCTTGGCAATTACAGGGAACAACACTGGCGTGATCGAAAGTGGTAATGCTTCTAAAAATGCTTCATTTATGGCGACTCGTGGTACGGTGACTTTCCCAGTGAACTTTATCGATGCGACGACGAATGAACCCATCAAAAAAGTAGAAGCAGCTACGATCACTGCGAATGTGGGTGACAAGATCGGTGTAACAGACGGTGCAGCGAATGCCTCAGACAATTTCACTTATCGTGCACCAGCGCTTACCGGATATACTTTTTTAAGTGGGGAATCAATCTCTGTGGCTAACTATGATGAATATGTCAAAGCAAATCCTAACGCGATCAATGTTTATTATACGCCTATTGACGAGAAAGTGGATTTCAGAACATATTACCTAAAAGATACGCCAGGAACTGGGGTCGTAACAGATCCAATCACAGGATTGATGGGTGGTCATCCAGCCTCGACCCTCTCGTTCACAGCAGGATCGGCGCCAGCATTACCATTGGCTAGTCCACCGTCGTTTACTGGTAAATATGGGGCAACCTTCCCAACAGTACCTAAATTAAGCGTACCAACAGGATATAAATTAGATCACGTTGTGGCTCCTGACGGTCAAGGTGGGAAAACATATCCGGATATTGCTTCAGCGGTTACTGCCAATTCAAAATTTGATGATTTAGCCAACAATCCTTGGGCGAATTATTTTACGATTTACTTAGCGACCGATGCAGCTTCGGCTAGTTTTTCCTATAAATATGTAGAGGGTACGAGACCCAATGTTCCTGATCTGCCTGTGATTCCGACTGAAACAGGTGTAACCGGTGGAGTCATCAAAGATCCGAGTGATCATTTACCTGAACTTCCCGCTGGTGCCACAATCAAAGATGTGACAGCGCCTGATGGCAATACGTATGGCAGTCTGAGCGAGGCTTTAGCCGTTGACGCAAATAAGTATTACCACGCAGGCACTGTGGCTTTTACTCTGAATGTCACAGCGCCACCGGCTTTGCCAACACTTGATGAAGTACCAACCGTGGAATTTGGGACACAGGCATTGAAATCAGGTACTCACGCATATGACAGTGAGGCGCAGACAGGATTAAAAGTCACCGATGAATCCTATACAAACAAAGGCTGGCATGTGACAGCATCAATGACGCAACAATTTACGAGTGATCCAACAGCTGATTTGGGTACAGCACCGTTTGGCACCTTCTTAAAAGGCGCAAGTATCAGTTTTCATGCAGGCAATCTAAGCACAGCGACAGGAAATACTGCAAAAGAACCTCAAGCGCTTGACTTTACCTTACAAGAAGACGGTGCGGCTGTATCTGTCATGGATGCCACTGCTGGTACGGGTCAAGGTGCCTGGGAGTTAAGTTATGAAAATGTCCAGTTAAATGTCGATGGCGATCAGGTTGCGGTAGGGAAGCCTTACCAAGCGACGATCAATTGGTCATTAAGTGATGTACCAGCTAATTGATGAGGAATATTGCTAATGGAAGCAAAGTCATTTGAACACTTATTTGATTGAAAAATTGAGGTAGGACGTGAGTTTTTAGCCTCAATAAACAAGGCGACATCCATGAAAATTCTTTGTATTTTTGTGGGTGTCGCCTTATTTATGCAGAAAATATCTCTCTATGATAGGCTGTGTATTCTATGTTAGAGATATTGTGTAATTTGTAGGTTCACTTGCTGTACTTATTTTAGGGCAAACAAAGTTATTTCAATTAATGCCGCAAGTTATTTTAAAGCTGTGAGGCTGTTCAAAGAATCCATGTTGGCATTACGAATCAATCAAGCTGGTTGAGAGAATAAAATCTTAAATTAAAAAATATTTCAAAAGGTTATTTATGATGTTCGCTTTAAAATTTATGACCAAAGTGTTATGTTTTCATATAGTTATCTTTAGTTTAAATAATGTAACTATATGGTTGTGAAGAAGCTGGGAATGAGGGGCAGATTCTTAGGTGTTTGGAGATGAACGCTTTTCTCACAACCTAATAAACGGTGTTCGAAAAGCTGACCTTCAACATTAAGCTGAAAAATCAAAAAATATGAAAAGCTATTTTCTGATTTTCCATCTTACTGCTCAGGTCAAAGCGCTTTTCTCACAACCTTGTGTAACCGAATACATTTTGTCCGCTGCAATGGACATTGTGTAGTGAAGCAGGATCAAAAAAATCGCTTATGATAAAGATACAGGGGGGATAGAGCTATGACTAGTCAAATGGATCGAGGGAATAAATTAACGCTTCTTTTATCAAAACAACGAGATTATGTTACGTCTGAAGTGTTGGCAGAGTTAATGAGTACCTCTACCAAGACCGTCTACCGCTTAGTTAAAAAAATCAATGATGAGTTTCCGAATGGCCCGCTGATTTTGTCTGAAAAGGGTCGAGGATACAAACTTGATTATGAGAAATATATTGCACAGACGAACCAAACGATTGTGTCTTCTGTGGAAGTCCTTCCGTCAGAACGACAAAATAATGTAATGGAAGAATTATTATTATCCTCTCCTAAAGCACTGAAAGTCATTGATTTGTATCAAACGTATTATGTCGGTGACTCAGCCATTGCAAATGATGAAAAAATCATTGCCGAACGGATCGCAACGTATGATCTACAGTTGATCCGCAAAAATCGGACATTAGCCATCGAAGGGAAAGAAGAGAATATCCGCCGAGCAATCACTGAATTGATTCAGCGATTGAATATTTTCGATATTGATGAAATCGCTTTATCTGATGAATTCGACTTCAATCGTTATGATGCGAATTTTGTCATCGAACAGATCAAGCTGATTGAAAAGAAATTGAATGGAACGATTCCTTATCCTTACAATATTAACATTTTCTCCCATCTATATATTGCTGTACGTCGAGCAAGGAAGACGAATTACCAAGCGGCTGGTGAAAAATTAACGATGGAACAATTGCAATTTTTAGATAAAGAATCTGTGATTCGTGATATTGCGATCGAAGTGATCCGCCAAGTAGAAGTGTACTTGAAAACTAAATTACCAGTCAGCGAAATCTATTATCTCTATCAATATCTACTTTCTTCTAGAACAGATAATAACCAATCGAAAACACAAACGTTCACGGAAGAAGTGATTGAGATTACCTCTTATTATTTGCATCAAGTCGGTGAAAAGCTAAATCTCAACGTGGCAAATGAGCTGATTTTTACAGATCTTGCCAATCATATCAAACCATTGATCAATCGCTTGCGTCATCAAATCAGGGTCAAAAATAGTTTGTTGGATCAAATCCAGTTAACGTATGAAACGATTTTCAATACTGTAGCGGAAGTATCAGAACAGGTGAGTCAAACCTTTCAATTACCAACGATCACTCCCGATGAGATCGGGTTCATTACATTGTATTTTGCCCGAATGATCGAGACGCACCAATTTCCAATTCAAACGCTGATCATGTGTACGACCGGTGTTGGGACTTCTGAACTATTGAAAGTGAAGTTAGCTAAAAAATTCCCTGAATTAGAGATCGTCGATGTGATCAGTACAAAAAATTACCAGTCGGTGTTAGAAAAGACACCAGGGATCGAATTGATTTTAACGACAGTTGGCTTGAAAGAAGCATTTCCTATCCAATCTTTGATCGTTAGTGCGATGTTGACTGCTGACGATCAGTCAAGAATCCAAAAGAAAATCGAGGACATTTATCATGACAGATAATTTTGTGGAAATATTCGATCAGATCGCACTTACTTCTAAAGTAGCGACGTATGAATGGATCAGTGAACAAGCTTTTCCTACGTCAAAGGAAGCGGCGCAAATGATTTACCAGGCATTACTTGAACGTGAAGCGGCAGGCGATATTCAAATTGAGGAAGGTGTGATTCTCCCTCATCTTGAACATTCAGCGTTAACTAAAACACAGATTTGGCTGATTCGTCCGGAAGAACCAATCACTGAATGGTCGGAACGAATCGCACAAGTAGAATTGATCATTGTTGTCTTACTAGCAGAAAATGAAACATTGGCAGTCAAACGACGACTTGCTGATTTTATGCGAAAACTTGCTGATCCGGATTATCTAGATGATTTGAAAGCAGGGAATTTCGCAAAACCATAAAAATACGACTAAAAATTGGAGGAACAAAAAATGAAAATCGTTGGAGTAGCAGCGTGTACCGTGGGTATTGCGCATACGTATATTGCACAAGAAAAATTAGAGAATGCCGCAAAAAAAGCGGGACATGAGATCCATGTAGAAACGCAAGGAACGATTGGAATCGAGAATGAATTGTCGCAAGAAGCGATCGACCAAGCGGATCTCGTGATTCTCGCAGTGGATGTCAAAATCAGTGGACGTGAACGTTTTGAAGGAAAGAAAATCATCCAAGTCCCAACTGAGATCGCGGTCAAATCACCAAATAAATTAATCGAAAAAGCAATGGAAGTTGTCAGTAACTAACGAGGAGTGAGGAAAATGGAGATCAAAGAAATCATTGATCCAACAATTATCAAAACGAACTTAGATGGAAAAACGAAAGATGCGGTCTTGTATGAATTAGCTAATCGCTTATATGAACAAGAATATATTACGGATGTCGAAGCATTTGTGAAAGACATTTACTTACGAGAAGCACAAGGTCAAACAGGTATCGGCAATTATATCGCTATCCCTCATGGAAAAAGCGCATATGTGAAAAAAGTCGGTGTGGCGATCGGAGTGACGGAAACCGAGATCCCTTGGGAAACATTAGACGGCAAAGGTGTTAAAGGAATCATCTTATTTGCAGTCGGAGATGATACGGAAGGTGCGCAAAAACACTTGAAACTGTTGTCCTTGTTTGCACGTAAGCTGGGAAATGATGAAGTCGTTGAACGATTGATTGCTGCAAAAGAAATCGATGAAGTTATCGCTGCGTTTGGATAAAGAGTAAGGAGGAAGAAAAAATGAAAATCGTTGGAGTAGCAGCATGTACGGTGGGAATCGCGCATACGTACATTGCGCAAGAAAAGTTGGAAAATGCCGCCAAAAAAGCAGGTCATGAGATCCATGTGGAAACACAAGGGACGATCGGGATCGAAAATGAATTGACGGCAGAACAAATCAGTCAAGCAGATGTTGTGATTTTAGCAGTAGATGTCAAAATCAGTGGGCGTGAACGTTTTGAAGGAAAACGTATCGTTCAAGTACCGACTGAAGTTGCTGTGAAATCACCGAGCAAACTGATTGAAAAAGTGGAAGAAGTAGTCGTGCAACAATAATTACCAGAATGGGGGAGACAAAAAATGGAGGCAATTAAAAGGTTAAATTTAAAAGGACATTTATTGACAGCGATTTCATATTTGATTCCAATCGTATGTGGTGCCGGATTCTTGATTGCGATCGGTATGGCCTTTGGTGGAACAAGCCAAGGAACGCTTGTACAAGGCGAGTTTTCGATTTGGGATGCACTAGCAACGATGGGTGGCGCAGGACTAGGTTTATTGCCAGTTGTGATCGCTACGGGGATTTCTTATTCTATTGCAGCTAAACCAGGGATCGCACCAGGTTTTATCATTGGTTTAACAGCGAATGCTATTGGCGCTGGATTTATTGGTGGGATTTTAGGTGGTTATTTAGCCGGTTATCTTGTTTTAGGTATTTTAAAACATGTCAAAGTTCCAAAATGGGCAAAAGGATTGATGCCGACATTGATTATTCCGTTTATCGCATCAATCGTTGGTGGCTTGATCATGGTGTATATCATTGGCGCACCAATTGCCGCATTAACGCTATTATTAACGAATTTCTTAGATGGATTAGGCAATTCTTCTTTATTGATCTTTGGTGGTGTGATCGGTTTGTTAAGTGGGATCGACTACGGTGGACCAATCAACAAAACTGTATTTGCTTTTGTGTTGACGATGCAAGCGGAAGGGTTGAACGGCCCAATCACCGCATTGCAATTAGTCAATACAGCAACACCGATCGGCTTTGGCTTAGCTTATTTTATCGCAAAAATGTTCCGCAAGAATATCTATACTAAAGTGGAAGTAGAAACATTGAAATCAGCAGTGCCAATGGGTGTCATCAATATCGTTGAAGGTGTCATTCCTTTAGTGATGAATGATATCGTACGTGGCGTAGTAGCAACAGCAATCGGAGGCTTTGCTGGTGGAGCGACAACGATGATCTTAGGTGCAGATGCAACAGTTCCTTTCGGTGGTGTCTTGATGATCCCAACGATGTCTCGACCATGGGCAGGTGTGATTGCGATCTTAGTCAACGTGCTAGTAACAGCAGTTGTTTTAGCTGTGATCAAAAAGAACGTGCCAGAAGAAGAGATGGACTTAGTAGTTGAAAAAGAGGAAGAAGATATCAGTTTAGAAGATATCCAAATTTTTTAAAATAAGTGAGTAAACAAGAGGGGCAAAATCGATGAAATTTTTTCTAGATACAGCAGATGTAACAGCAATCAAAAAAATCAATGCATTAGGCTTAGTCGATGGGGTGACAACGAATCCGACGATCATTGCAAAAGAAGGACGCGTATTTGAAGAAGTCATCAAAGAAATCTGTTCGATCGTTGATGGGCCTGTTTCAGCAGAAGTGACTAGCTTGGAAGCAGATGGGATGGTCGCTGAAGCGAAAGAGATCGTACAATGGGCGGAAAATATCGTGATCAAGATCCCGATGACAGAAGAAGGATTGAAAGCGACGAATGAGTTATCAAAATTGGGGATCAAAACCAATGTCACATTGATTTTCTCTGTGGCGCAAGGATTGCTAGCGGCAAAAGCAGGTGCGACGTTTATTTCACCATTTTTAGGTCGCTTAGACGATACAGGCACGAGCGGGATCGAACTTGTCGCAAAACTTCGGGAAGTACTTGATACTTACGGATTTTCTACAGAAATCATCGCAGCAAGTGTTCGCAATTCAGAACACGTGGAAAAAGCGAGTTTAGTCGGCGCACACATCGCCACTGTACCGCCGTCATTGTACCAAACATTGTGGAGTCATCCATTGACAGATAAAGGGATTGCTCAATTCATGGCAGACTGGGAAAGCTTTCAAGGAGGGAACAAATAATGGGAAAAGTTGAATTTTCACCTTCATTGATGACAATGGACTTGGATAAGTTCAAAGAACAAATCGAATTTTTAAATGAGCATGTCGATTCTTATCATATCGACATCATGGACGGTCATTACGTACCAAATATCACGTTATCTCCATGGTTCATTGACGAGGTACGTAAAATCAGTAACTTGCCGATGTCTGCTCACTTAATGGTCAAAGATCAAAGCTTTTGGGTGAATCAATTAATCGAACAAAAGTGTGAATGGATCTGTATGCACGCTGAATTATTAGACGGTCTAGCCTTTCGCTTGATCGATCAAATCCATGATGCAGGGTTAAAAGCAGGCGTCGTTTTGAATCCAGAAACACCGATCGAAGCCATCTTCCCATACATCGAATTGGTCGATAAAATCACGATCATGACGATCGATCCAGGCTTTGCTGGACAACGGTTTATTGAAAGCACACTTGATAAAATCGTTGCTTTACGCGAACTACGTGAAGAAAAAGACTATAACTATGTCATTGAAATGGACGGCTCTTCCAATCGCAAATCATTCAAACGAATTGATGCAGCAGGACCAGACATCTACATCGTCGGCCGCAGTGGCCTGTTCGGCTTAGACGAAAAAATCGAGAAATCATGGGAGATCATGAAAACCGATTATGAAGAAATGACTGGGAAAACGATCGGGTAAAATGAGGTTGTGAAAGGAGCGGTCAGCACTAAGGCATAAGACAGGAACATCGAAAATGGCTCTTTCATTTTTGATGTTTCTGGCTTATGACCGAAGTGTTGCTCCTTGAACACCGTTTATCTAGGTTGTGAGAAAGCCGGTCAGTTCCAAGTAATAAGACAGGAAAATCGAAAATGCTCGCTTCATTTTTGATTCTCTTGTCTTATTTTCAAATTGCGAAACAAACATTATTTTATATGAATGAACAAGGAGGAATTATTTTGTTTGATAAAGTAGATCAACTCGGCGTGAATACGATCCGTACATTGAGTATCGACGCAGTACAAAAAGCAAATTCAGGACATCCGGGGTTACCAATGGGTGCCGCGCCAATGGCTTATGCACTGTGGACGAAACATTTGAAAGTAAATCCTAAAACATCTAAAAATTGGGTCGATCGCGACCGCTTTGTCTTGTCTGCAGGACACGGTTCAGCGATGCTCTACAGCTTGTTACACTTAGCAGGGTACCAAGTGACGATCGATGACTTGAAACAATTCCGTCAATGGGAATCAAAAACACCAGGACACCCTGAAGTCAACCATACAGACGGTGTGGAAGCGACAACTGGCCCACTCGGTCAAGGAATCGCAATGGCAGTTGGTATGGCGATGGCAGAAGCACATTTGGCAGCGACGTACAATAAGGACAACTTTGATGTCGTGGATCATTACACGTATGCGTTATGTGGCGATGGCGACTTGATGGAAGGCGTTTCTCAAGAAGCAAGTTCAATGGCTGGCCATATGAAACTTGGCAAATTGATCGTGTTATACGATTCAAATGATATTTCTTTAGACGGACCAACCTCAAAAGCCTTCACGGAAAATGTTGGCGCACGTTATGAAGCTTATGGCTGGCAACATCTTTTAGTCAAAGACGGTACAGATTTAGAAGCAATCTCAAAAGCGATCGAAGAAGCGAAAGCAGAAACAGACAAACCGACATTGATCGAAGTGAAAACAGTGATCGGCTTTGGCGCACCTAACCAAGGAACTTCTGCGGTCCACGGCGCGCCGATCGGTATAGAAGGGATTCAAAAAGCCAAAGAAATCTACGGCTGGGAATATCCAGACTTTGCCGTACCAGAAGAAGTAGCGGAACGTTTCCATCAAACAATGGTCGAAGAAGGCGAAAAAGCTGAAAATGCTTGGCATGAAATGTTCGCTGCGTACAAAGAAGCTTATCCAGAATTAGCACAACAATTTGAAGATGCGTTTGCAGGCAAATTACCTGAAAATTGGGATGCAGAACTGCCAACATACGAAGAAGGCGAAAGCCAAGCAAGTCGTGTGTCTAGTAAAGAAGTCATCCAAGAATTATCAAAAGCGATCCCAAGTTTCTGGGGTGGTTCAGCTGATTTATCCGGCTCAAACAATACCATGGTGACAGCGGATAAAGACTTCACTCCTGAACATTATGAAGGCCGCAACATTTGGTTTGGTGTTCGTGAGTTCGCAATGGCATCTGCGATGAATGGGATTCAATTACATGGCGGTACACGCATCTATGGCGGGACATTCTTTGTCTTTGTCGATTACTTGCGACCAGCTGTCCGTTTAGCAGCGATCCAAAATACACCAGTCATCTATGTGTTGACCCATGACTCGGTAGCGGTCGGTGAAGACGGCCCAACGCATGAGCCAGTAGAACAATTGGCTTCTGTTCGAAGTATGCCAGGGGTTCATGTCCTACGTCCAGCAGACGGCAACGAAACACGTGCCGCATGGAAAGTAGCTATGGAATCAACAGATACACCGACGATCTTAGTACTAAGTCGTCAAAACTTGCCTGTTTTGCCATCAACAAAAGAAGTGGCAGATGACATGGTCAAAAAAGGCGCTTACGTCTTATCACCAGCAAAAGGAGAGCAACCAGAAGGCATCTTGATCGCCACTGGTTCAGAAGTAGCTTTAGCTGTCGATGCACAAAAAGTATTGGCAGAACAAGGCAAAGACGTTTCTGTCGTTTCAATGCCAAGTTTTGATTTGTTTGAAAAACAATCAGCTGAATACAAAGAAAGTGTCTTGCCAAAAACAGTCACAAAACGTGTTTCTATCGAAATGGCTGCTTCTTTTGGTTGGGAACGTTATACAGGGACACAAGGGGCAATCATTGCGATCGATCGTTTCGGCGCGAGCGCACCTGGCGAGACGATCATCAAAAACTATCAGTTTACAGTAGAGCATGTGGTTGAAGTCTTTGAACAATTGTAGGATGTATTCTTGTTCATTACTAAGACAAAATCTACGTAAATGATGAGAAATGTACGTTGTTTAGTTAAAATCTGCCGAACAGGAATCAAATGATTTCCGGTTCGGCAGATTTTTTATTGTTATTTTAGTTTTAAGTGTTTGATTCCTAAAAAATGTTGAAGGTTTAAGACTACGCCTCCAAGCAGTGTCGCTTTTTCGTTCAATGAGCTGTTGCGGACAACTAATTGATTTGAAAAATGATTTCGTAGATTCCCTCTTAGTTGTTCGATCATATCAGGTATTTCACGATAGAGTGAGCTATTCAAAACGATGATCGACGGATCATAGTGGGCAATCAGATTGTTGATGCCTATCGTCAAGTAGTTGATATTTTCTTCAACGACTTCCCGTGCATCATGATCTTGGTTTTGGTAATATTCCCGAAGAATGATGGCATTGACATAATCCAGTTTTTTCCTTTGAGCAAATTGCTCGTAGCAAACTTTATTTGCGGCATACATTTCCAAACAGCCACGATTACCACAGCGACATGCCTTCCCATCCATGACGATGATTTGATGACCGATTTCCCCAGCAAAGCCATGTGCACCAACTTCTAAATTCCCATTTTTGACGATACCAGCACCAATCCCACTGTGCATATTGATGCTTACAAGATTTTTGGAATCGGAGGTAAAAGTATACTCACCTAAAGCTGCAAGATTTGCTTCATTTTCTAAATAAACAGGATAGTTTCTAAGTTTTTCTGCGATTTTGCGAAAAGGTATATGATCAAAGTTATAGTGAGGACCAAAAATGGGTTCGCCATGATAGACGGGGCCATGAACGGCAATTGCCACGCCAATGATCCCATACTCGGTCGTAGGCATCTGTTGTTCAAATAGAGTAAAGATTTCTGAAAGATAACGATCAATGGCTTCTTCATCTAGTGTGATTGGTTTTTTCTTGATATGTTGGACTTCCTCGCCATCTAAATAAGTCAATAGACCATTGATGTAGTTATAGCCGATATCGATGGCAATCGAAAGACCCGCTTTTCCGTTATATTGAAGAATGATTGGTTTCCGTCCGCCGACATTGCTTGATTCGCCAATACCGGTTTCGATCACGAGATGATCATCGATCAATTTTTTGACAATGGCAGAGACGGTTGCTTTTGTTAGCCCGGTCTTGGCTGAAAGCTCAGCACGAGAAAGTGCAGGATGATTCATAATGAGTTCTAGACATAAAGATTCATTCGGGCTACGTCGGGTATAAATTGGATTTTTCAAAGTAAATCACTTCCTGTTCATTATGTAATGAGGATACGTCCTAAAGTATACTGGTAATCTCATTATTTTTCTAGTTATTTATCTGCAGCTAATTCGTTTTGTAAAGCCAGTGAATTAACTGGATTAGAATAATAATCCTTTGATAATAATAAAAAAATAGCTTGACTATAAAAATGAAAGCGTATACTATATACTCGTTAAGTTAGTTTGTTCGATGAACTAACTAATAGAGAAAGACAAATTAGGAGGAATTTATAATGAGCTATTTTCCACAAGTAGAAAAAATCCAGTACGAAGGAACAACGACAACCAATCCCTTTGCTTTTCGTCATTTCAATCCGGAAGAAGTCGTTGCTGGCAAAACGATGAAGGAGCATTTACGCTTTGCGGTCGCTTATTGGCATACTATGACACAAGATGGCAGTGATCCATTTGGCTCACCAGTCAATCAAAGAACATGGATGGGCGCGACTGAAATGGAAACAGCCAAAAATCGAGTAGCTGCCTTCTTTGAGATTTTAGAAAAACTAGGCGTTGACTATTTTTGCTTCCATGATGTCGATATCGCACCTGAAGGAAACAGTTTAGAAGAATTCTATGCCAATTTAGATGAAATCACAGACTTGATCAAGGAACACATGGAGCGTACAGGAATCAAACTGCTTTGGAACACAGCGAATATGTTCAGCCATCCACGGTATGTGAACGGTGCCGCTTCAACAAACCATGCAGATGTCTTTGCTTATGCCGCAGCACAAGTCAAAAAAGGCTTAGATATCTCCAAAAAACTCAACGGCCAAAATTATGTATTCTGGGGCGGTCGTGAAGGATATGAAACGTTATTGAATACGGATATGGCGTTTGAGCAAGATAATATTGCGCGTTTGTTCAAAATGGCGATCGCCTACAGTGAAAAAATTGGGCATACGCCACAGTTCTTGATTGAACCAAAACCAATGGAACCAAGTAAACATCAATATGATTTTGATGCAGCGACTGCGTTACAATTCATTCAAAAATACGGTATACAAGAGAAATTCAAACTTAACTTGGAAGCCAATCATGCCACTTTAGCTGGGCATACGTTTGAACATGAAATCGAAGTGGCACGAATCAACAATGCGTTAGGTTCACTTGATGCGAATCAAGGGGATGTGTTACTTGGTTGGGATACCGATGAGTTTCCAACGAACGTCTATGATGTCACTTTGGCTATGTATGGTGTCTTAGAAAATGGCGGGATCGCACCTGGTGGAATCAATTTTGATTCAAAAGTCCGTCGTTCAAGTTTCGCGATGGAAGATCTGTTCTTAGCACATATCGCTGGAATGGATACATTTGCGAGAGGGTTGAAAGCAGCCGCGAAATTAAAAGAAGATCGTTTCTTCGATACCTTAAAAGAAAAACGTTATGCGACTTTCCAAGAAGGCATTGGGGAATCCATCGTCAATGACAAAGAAGATCTGGAAAGTTTGACGGACTATGCGTTGAACTTGAAAGACATCGAGTTGGAATCCAGTCATATTGAATATGTCAAATCTTGTTTGAATGATTATTTGGTTTAATCCATCTGATGGAGAATCTCTTTCGGTTAGCTAAAGATAGCTGTCATTGCCCCCTTTTTGATCGTTGAGAGAGATTCTCCTAAAAAAATAAAATGAGGTGCACGATGAAAATTAAAAATCCAGTATTAACAGGTTTTCATGCTGATCCATCGATCATACGAGTAGATGATACTTATTACATTGCTAACTCAACGTTTGAATGGTTTCCAGGTGTTCAGATCTATGAATCAAAAGACTTGATGAACTGGCGCTTAGTGGCCCGCCCATTAGCGACTGTTGAGCTGTTGGATATGAAAGGGAATGAAGATTCAGGAGGGATCTGGGCACCAGATTTATCTTATGCGGATGGAAAATTTTGGTTAGTTTACACCGATGTCAAAGTGGTCAATGGGGCGTTCAAAGATTGTACAAATTATTTGACGACCGCAGAAGAAATCACTGGTCCATGGAGCAAACCCATTCGACTGAACGGTGTCGGCTTCGATGCTTCACTTTTCCATGATGACAATGGCCGAAAATACTTGGTTCAAATGGAATGGGATCACCGCGAATACCATCATCCGTTCAATGGGATCAAATGTACCGAATATTCAGTGGAACAACAACGCTTGCTTCCTGAAACAGGCAAGATCATTTGGAAAGGAACCGACGTCAAATTAGTGGAAGGACCACATCTGTATAAGTTATTTGGTTATTATTATTTGTTTTGTGCAGAAGGTGGCACTGTCTATACGCACCAAGAAGTGGTCGCACGTGCAAAAACGTTAGAAGGACCGTTTGAGAGTCAAGCAGAGACCTTTTTAACTGCCTATGATTCTCCAGAAAATCCCCTGCAAAAATGTGGTCATGGTGCGTTAGTCGATACACCAGAAGGCGAATGGTATTTTGCCCATTTGACCGGCAGACCTTGGCATCATAAAAATGAATCGATCCACGACCCTCGTGGCTGGTGTACATTAGGCAGAGAAACAGCGATCCAAAAAGTAACATGGTCGGAAGACTTATGGCCAGAAATCGTGGGCGGAAAGCAAGGGAGCTTAGAAGTAGACGCACCAAAAGGAGTGACCCCTCATCCTTATGAAAAAGTGGTACAAAGAACCGACTTCGAACAAAGTGAGCTGCCATCACAATTCCAAACAGTACGTGTTCCTTTTACGAAGGAGATCGGAATTTTGAAAGATGGCAAGTTGACATTACGAGGTGCTGGAAGTTTAGCCAATACACATAGGCATTCACTTGTTGCAAGGCGTTGGCAAGCTTTTGAGTTTGAAGCAGAAACTGCCTTGAGTTATTCACCGACGACGTTCCAACAAATGGCAGGGTTGACGAATTATTATAATTCGCAGCATTGGTCGATGATCCAAGTGACTTGGCAGGAAGAAAAAGGTCGGGTCATTGAAATCACTGAGAATAATCAAGGTGTATTCAAAAGTTATTTACAAGAACAGGCGATTCCGGTTCCAGAAGATGTGACGATGGTTTATTTCAAGACAATTGTCAGAAAAGAGACATACACCTATGCTTATTCATTTGACGGAAAAGCATGGACAGAATTAGCGATCCAGTTAGATGCAAAAGTATTATCTGATGAGTATGTCAACCAGACGCATGGCGGTTTCTTTACGGGCGCATTTGTCGGCATGGTCAATGTCGATTACTCAGGGTATGATTTGCCGGCTGTGTTTGATTATTTTGATTATCGGGAAAAACAAAGTGAGTAAAACAGCGTTGTCGTTTCAGGAGTAAGAGGAGGGTTCCATGGAAAAAGAACGGTTATTTTCAATGTCTGATATTGAAAAAAGTTTTGGTCCTGTACATGTCTTGAAAAAAGCACAGCTTGAGATAAATAAAGGTGAGATCCATGCTTTCATGGGGGAGAACGGAGCAGGTAAATCGACGTTGATGAATATTCTTGCCGGCTTGATCGATAAGGACGAAGGGAAAATCATATTTGAAGGAAAAGAGATCTCTAAGATGACACCTGATCTTGCACAAGAATTAGGGATTGCGTTCGTTCATCAAGAATTGAATCTAGCAGAAGATTTGTCTGTTGCGGAAAATATCTTTATTGGACGTTTGCCTTATAAAAACAAGACATTAGGAATTGTTGACTTTAAAAAATTATATGAAGACACGCAGCAATGGCTGAATCTAGTAGGATCTACGATTCTGCCTACGACATTGGTTGCTTCGCTTTCTACTGCCAATAAGCAATTGATTGAAATTGCCAGAGCGCTTAGTTTGAACGCTAAAGTGATCATCTTTGATGAACCGACAACTTCTTTGTCTGAAAAAGATGTCGAAGTTTTATTTATTATTATTCGCAGATTGAAAGAAAAAGGCGTTTCGAGTATTTACATCTCCCATCGCATGAAAGAGATCTTTGAATTAGGTGAACGCATCACGATCATGCGTGATGGGGAATATATTTTGACAGATGAAGTGAAAAACTTGTCTGAAGAAGAGATCATCGCGCGATTAGTTGGGCGAGAAATCAAGGATCTGTATCCGAAACAACCGACCCAATTAGGTGAAACCTACTTACAAGTTACCAACCTTTCTGATTCTTTTGGGCGGGTAAAAAATGTCAGCTTCCAAGCAAGACGTGGGGAAGTGTTAGGTTTTGCGGGGTTAGTCGGCAGTGGCAGAACAGAAACGATGCGACTGATTTTCGGTGCGGATCGCGCAAAATCAGGTGAAATCAAATTGGCGAACCAGCCGGTAGTGATCAAATCACCTGTCGATGCGATTCGTCAAGGCATTGGGCTATTGACGGAAGATCGGAAACATCAAGGCTTGTTCCTAGGGCTCTCGATCCAAGACAATATCACGATAACGAATCTAGGTGGGTTTATATTAAAACATGGGTCACTCAGTCAAACGGCACATCAGTTTGTTCAAGACGTGAAAATCAAAATCAGCGACATTGCACGTCCAGTTGCTAGTCTATCGGGTGGAAATCAGCAGAAAGTAGTTTTAGCAAAGTGGTTGAACACGACAAATGAAGTATATATTTTTGATGAGCCAACCAAAGGAATCGATGTCGGGGCAAAATCAGAAATTTATACGATCATCAACGAGTTGGCACGTCAAGGGAAAACGATTTTGATCGTCTCTTCGGAAATTTCTGAATTATTAGGCATATGTGACCGAATCCAAGTCTTTCGTGAAGGTAGGATCACAGGAGAAGTCGTCGTCGCTGAGTATCAGGATAGAAAAGATGAGGCCCAAGAATTGATCATGACATATGCCACACTTAATGAATAGGAATGATGCTTCCGTTAGAGGGTATGTAAACAAAGGAGAGAGCTATGGAAAAACGAAACAAGTTAACGATCAAGTCACTTTTTATGAATTACTCTGTCTATTTAGTCTTAATTGCCTTGATTCTCTATTTTTCAATTGCGAATGCTGATTTTTTGAGCACCTTCAACATTGAAAATTTCTTCCAACAAATCCCACCGGTAGGGATTTTGACTGTTGCTTATGCGATGATCTTGATTTGCGGTTATGTTGATCTATCCATCGGGTATGTCGGGATGGCAGCAGGAATGATCGGTTTATATGCGGCAAATCAAGGAATGCCTGCGCCACTCGTTGTGCTTCTCGCCTTGCTGACTGGCGCGTTGTTAGGAGCCATGAATGCTTTATTGATCAAAAAATTTGATTTACCCTCATTTATTCTGACATTAGGAACAAGCTACGTCATCAAAGGGATGTTGGGATTTTTCACAGATGAACAGTTTATCGGCTCAGAAAATGCTTGGTTCAATCAATTGGCTAAAACACCGATCGGTACAAATATGTTCAAAAGTAATGCGTTGATTTTTCTAATCGTTATCGTCGTATTTGCTTTTGTGATGAAAAATACGCGTTTAGGAAGATATACCTATGTCGTAGGCTCAAATCAAGAGGCGGCTAGGCTATCTGGGATAGATACTGACAAGCATATTATCAAAATGTTTATGATTGAAGGAATGTTAGCGGCAATCGCTGGTCTGTTGATCGTTTCAAACTTAAATGGTGGCGCTTCCAAAGACGCGAATGGGTTAGACTTGTTCGCGATGGCAGCAGCTATCATGGGCGGTACATCATTTAGCGGTGGGATCGGTACGATCGGCGGTGCAGTTGCAGGTATCTTAACCTTGCAAGTATTTAAAAATGGCTTGACCTTGATGGGTGTAAATTCATTCTTGCAAGATACCGTCACCGGACTAGTCATTATTTTAGCAATCATCATTGATTATTTGAAACGTCGAGCAAGTCGTCAGTCTTAATTACAATCAAAGGAGCGAAAAGACCATGTTTAAAAAATCATTTTGGATCATTAGTATGTTTGTTGCGTTATTATTAGTTGGTACAGGGTGTAGTTCAAGTGATTCCGCCGATGCTGACAGTGAAAAGACGTTGTACTTCATCCCGATCGTAGATACAGGTGCTTATTGGAACCCGATGAAAAAAGGAGCAGAAGATGCCGCGGCAGAACTAGGCTATACATTGGTTACGAAAACTTCACCTTCTGCTGAACCAAGTAAGAAAGAAAAGCATATCGGCTTTATCAGAGAAGCGGTTGCTAAAAACGCCGCAGGGATCGCGATTGCACCGATTGAGAAAAAAGCATTCGTCGATCCGATCAAGGAGGCAATGGATAAAGGCATTCCTGTCATTACGTTTGATGCCGATTTAGAAAATCCAGAAGATCGGACAGCTTATGTTGGTACGGACAACGTTTCAGCTGGGAAAGAATTGGGATTACGTGCAGCAGAAGAAATGAAGGCAAAAGGGATCACCGGTGGTTCGATCGCGATTGTTTGTGTGGACGTTGCACAACCGACAATGATCGATCGCGAAAAAGGATTGAAAGAAGGCTTTGCAGAGGTCTATGGACCAGATGCTGAAAACTTTAACTTTTTAGCCACTATTCAAGATAACGACCAACCATCAGAATCGAAAAAACAATTAGAAGGCTATATTGCAGCGAATAGAGATTTAGTCACTGTCTTTTCTTTAGGTTCTGAAGGCCCGAACGTAGGGGTAATGAGCGCGCTAGAATCGCAAGGAAAAGCAGGACAGGTTCTTCATTACGGGTTTGATTATACGGATACTTGGTTAAGAGGTGTGGCGGATGAACGAATTACAGCCATCGTTGACCAAGATGCCTACCAAATTGGTTATCAAGTCATTGAGAATCTAGTGAAAGCCATTGACGGAGAAACGATTGATGCAACCATTCCAATCGATGTCAACTACGTGTTAGCCGAAGACTTAGAAGAATATGGAAAAGAAAAAAGTAAAGTGAAAACCGACTCTGTCGAAGAGGACGAAACAGAAAGTACGGACGAAACAGAATAAAATACGTATATGATCAATGGAAAGAAACAGGCGGTGACTTCAAGGAGCAGACTGTTTCTTTCACTTGTTTAAATTAGAAAGGAAAATCAACGATGTATGTATTAGGTTTAGACTTAGGAACAAGTGCATTGAAAGGCTTAGTGTTTGATCAAAAAGGGCAACTAGTGGGAGAAGCAGTTGCTTCTTATCCTATGAGTAATCCACAAATGGGTTATAGCGAGCAACAACCAGCGGACTGGCTCAAAGCAGCAGATCAGGTGATAAAAGAATTGGTAGAACAAGTGACTGATTTCAAAGATGAACTAGTAGGCATCAGCTTTTCTGGACAGATGCACAGCTTAGTATTATTGGATGAAGCAGACCAAGTTCTAAGACCAGCTATTTTATGGAATGACGTACGAACGACCACGCAATGCCAAAGAATCACTGAAACCATAGGAGATAAGTTGCTTCAACAAACAAAAAACAAAGCATTAGAAGGCTTTACGCTCCCTAAAATCCTATGGGTCCAAGAACATGAACCAACAGTTTGGGAAAAGGTCAAACAGATCCAATTGCCAAAAGATTATTTACGATTCTGGTTGACCGGCTCGTATCATATGGATTATTCGGATGCGGCTGGAACGCTACTGTTGAATCAAGAAACCAAGCAGTGGGATGAAGAAATCATCGAAACCTTTGAAATCAACGCAGACATCTTACCTCCTTTAGTGGCATCTACTGAAGTAGTCGGCACATTGAAAGAAGAACTAAAAGAAAGATACGGATTTACCAAACAAATCAAAGTGATCGCAGGCGGTGCTGACAACGCTTGTGGCGCTGTGGGCGCTGGGATTTTAGAAGAAGGTCTAGGCTTGTGTTCAATCGGTACAAGCGGAGTATTTCTTCGATACGAAAAAAATGTGGATAGAGACTACCAAGGGAAACTCCATCTCTTCCAACATGCCTCAGGGGCAGCCTATTCCATGGGCGTGACCTTAGCGGCGGGCGACAGCTTGAGCTGGTTCAAGCAGCGCTTTGCTCCAAATCTATCATTCAATGAGTTATTATCAGAGGTAGGAACCGTTGATGCTGGCAGTAATGGGTTGTTGTTCACTCCTTATATCGTAGGCGAACGAACTCCTTATAGTGATAGTCAAATCAGAGGAAGCTTTATCGGGATTGATACGCAACACGAACTGAAACACTTTACCCGCAGCGTGTTAGAAGGAATCACCTTCTCTTTAAAGGATTCACAAGAGATCATGGAGGAAATGACCCAACAAAAAATAGAAAAAATCGTCTCGGTAGGTGGCGGCGCCAAAAATCCAGCATGGCTGCAAATGCAGGCAGATATTTTCAATCGCCCGATCGTTACTTTAACAACTGAACAAGGACCTGGCTTGGGAGCCGCCATGTTAGCAGCAGTCGGCTGTGGCTGGTTTGCCGATTTGAACGAATGCGCAGCGGTTTTTGTTTCCTACCAATCGCCAGTACAACCCGATCCACAACAAGTTGAAATGTATCAAAAGGTATATGCACGTTATCGTAAAGTATATGAATGTACAAAGGAAATCTGTCATATGTATGAAAAGTGACACACGAATGATTGAGTGAAAGGAGGGCTTTTTCGATGAAAAAAATAGTCACATTATTAGGCGATTTTTATCATCCACATGATCAGTTAGTCGATTATTTTCAGGGAATAGTTAAGAAGTTTCCACAAGAACTAGAGATGACTGATCTGACAATTGATCAACTGAGGAAAGCCTTGCAAGAGCAACCAGATATATTCCTTCTTTCAAAGGAAAATCGGTTAGCGCCAGAAACAGATCAGGCGGTTTGGTTAGATGAAACATACGATCAGCTGATCACCGAGTATGTGGCGAATGGAGGAAGTCTGATCGCACATCATTCAGGACTATCTAACTATCCGATCCATTCCACTTTTCATGACATGCTAGGTGGACGATTCATTCATCATCCTAAACCAACAGAAGTCGTTTATCGGGATCAAAAGGGTCTGTCTTACAAGATTTGGGACGAACACTACTTCACGGAGGTAGATCAAGCGAAGACAGAAGTTCGCCTGCACAGCTATTCTCAATCCGGCGAATCGATTGCTGCTTGGCGCCATCAATATGGCAAAGGTAGCGTCTTTTGCATCACACCTGCACATTTTTCAGAAGGGTTACAACATGAAGCAACTGAAAAGCTACTTTTAGAAGGGATCGATTGGTGTCTAAAGCTAATGTGATTGTGATGAAAAAGATGGATAGTTTTTTTATAACTCTATTTATGTTTCCAATCAATGCTATACTTGAAGTATTCAATAGATTGGAGAAAAGTTATGAGTCAAACAGAATTTATCATCCTTCTTATCGTCGGACTTATCGGAGTCTTAGTTGCGTTAGAAATCAATTCACGAAGAAAACTAAGAGTCGATGTCCGTTACAAGTGGGGCAAACTTCCATATCAAGTACGATTCGATAAGGAGGAAAGCTTAAAAGAAGCTTGGCAGACAGAAAAAAAGTTTCGAACGTGGGATAGCGAAGTCGATGATTTGACTTGGTATGATCTGGATATGTTTGAAGTATTCGAAACAGTCAATCATACGTATTCGAGTGTAGGTTCAGAAGCGTTGTACCAACGTCTACGTAACTTTGATTTTGGACACGATCAACGGTTAGAACAATTAATCACTTTCTACCAAGAAAATCCTAAATTGAGAGAAGAGATCCAGTATCAATTTGCACGACTAGGGAAAAAAGATCGAAATTTTGCCAAACAATATTTAGCAGATGGTAAGAGCAAGAAAATTGGTCATATCGGTTTGTTTGCTTTCTTAGGCATGTTACCGCTCATTGGCTTAGGGCTATTTTTACTCGGGCAAATGGTCGGGATCTTTGTCGCAATCGTTAGCGTATTGTTCAATACGATCTATTATTTGATAAAAAAACAAACGCTCGAAACAGAACTTAACAGTATGGGCTATCTTGTTTCCACGATTTCTGCGGCGAAAAAAATCGCTACGTTTGCCACACCATTGCAAGCGGAACTGCAAAAAAATGTTCATCCTTTGAGAGATATCCCTAAGTTCGGCTTTTCGTTTCGCGTGAAAAATGGCTCGGAAGCGGAGTTGTTTTTTGACTATTTGAATATGATGTTCATGTTACCTTTTATTTCGTATCATTTTGTTATTAGTCGATTGGAGAAAAAAACGAAAGAAGCAATCGATCTATGGCAATTATTAGGCGAGTTAGAAGTGGCAGCGGCGGTGTTGAACTATCGCACGTACATGCCTTATTCCTGCCAACCAGTGGTTTCAGAAGGCGGGATCATCGCAGATGATACGTACCATCCTTTGATTTCAGAGGCAGTCGTCAATCCAATCGCTTGGCAACAGAACACATTGGTCACAGGCTCGAATGCTTCAGGAAAATCGACGTATGTTAAAAGTATTGCGATCAACTGCATTTTAGCGCAAACGATCCAAACCGCTTTAGCCGAATCTTTCACGCTCCAACCCGGTCATGTCTTGACCTCAATGGCGATCGAAGATAACTTATTTGAAGGCGATAGTTACTTTGTTTCAGAAATCAAATCGATCAAGCGTTTATTGCAACAAGTGGAAACTAATGAACGCTGTTATTGCTTTGTCGATGAGATTTTGAAAGGCACAAATACGATTGAACGGATTGCTTCTTCGGCAGCAATCGTGAACTGGCTGAGTGATTATCCATCGTTAGCATTTGTTGCAACACACGATATCGAACTGACAGAGATCTTGAAGAAAGATTGTGCCAATGTCCATTTCGAAGAGCAAGTAACGCCTGAAAAAGGGATCAGCTTTGACTTTAAATTAAAACAAGGACCTGCTAAAACAAGAAATGCCATTGCTTTATTAGATGTGCTGAAATACCCTAAAGCCATCGTTGACGAGGCACAAGCAGAAGCCGCCTTTTTTGATCAACATCGCCAATGGCGAGTAGTTGAATAAGAACTAATATGAAACAAAGAGGAAACAGCTAAACGACATCATTGATAGGGAAAAAACCACTAGCATGCCAGATATATTTTTCTGGAATTTCTTGTGGTTTTTTCATTTTTTACTGTGATACTCGGAGCTGAACGACTTTCTCACAACCTCAATACATGCTAAAATAGTAAATCAGACAAAATAAGGAGAGTTATAAAAAAAATGACAAATGCTCTTGAGATAAATGACTTGAGAAAAATCTATGCGACAGGTGTTGAAGCACTGCGAGGCATCAATCTAACGGTTGAAGAAGGTGACTTTTATGCACTGCTAGGACCAAATGGCGCAGGGAAATCGACAACGATCGGTATCATCACTTCATTGGTGAATAAGACTTCAGGAAAAGTGAAAGTATTTGGCTATGATCTGGATATAGATTTAGTACGAGCGAAACAACAAATCGGTTTAGTTCCCCAAGAGTTCAACTTCAATCCGTTTGAAACAGTACAACAAATCGTTGTCAATCAAGCGGGTTATTATGGTGTTTCTCGTAACGAAGCATTGAAACGTAGTGAGAAATACCTCAAACAGTCTAATTTATGGGAGAAACGAAATGTTCGTGCGCGGATGCTTTCAGGTGGGATGAAGCGTCGTTTGATGATCGCCCGAGCATTGATGCATGAACCTAAATTATTGATTCTTGATGAACCGACAGCAGGTGTCGATATTGAATTAAGAAGAGAAATGTGGGAATTTCTACGTGAGTTGAACAATGCAGGCACAACAATCATTTTGACGACCCATTATTTGGAAGAAGCAGAAATGCTTTGCCGTAATATCGGGATCATCCAATCGGGTGAGTTGATTGAGAATACTTCTATGAAAGCATTGCTGTCCAAATTGCAATTCGAAACGTTTATCTTTGACTTAGCACCTTATGACAAAAAGCCAGAGATCGTTGACTATACGAGTGTTTTAGAAGATGAACGCACGCTTGCGGTCGAAGTAGAGCGTAATCAAGGCGTGAATGGAATCTTTGAACAGTTAAGTGCGCAAGGAATCAAAGTATTATCCATGCGTAATAAGTCCAATCGTTTAGAAGAACTATTCTTGAAAATTACGGAAGAAACCTATCATGTGGAGGCAACGAAAGAAAATGTTTAATCTTTATTTTACTGCATTAAAAAGTTTAGCAATCAAAGAAACCAATCGCTATATGCGTATCTGGGTACAAACCTTAGTACCACCAGTGATCACTACGTCCTTGTATTTTATCATCTTCGGAAAAATGATCGGTGGACGGATCGGGGATATGGGTGGCTTTTCTTACATGGAATTTATCGTTCCAGGATTGATCATGATGTCAGCCATCACAAGCTCTTATTCAAATGTTTCTTCCTCGTTCTTTTCACAAAAATTCCAAAAGAACATCGAAGAGATTTTAGTTGCGCCCGTACCAACACACGTCATCATCTGGGGATTTGTGATCGGTGGATTAGGCCGAAGTGTCTTGGTCGGTGCTTTAGTCACAATGATTTCTCTGTTTTTTGTTCCATTACATGTCTATTCATGGACGATCGTTGTATTGACGCTATTGATGACCGCCATCTTATTCTCTCTTGCTGGCTTGATCAATGGGATTTTCGCGCAATCTTATGATGACGTATCCATCGTACCAACGTTTGTGTTACAGCCGTTGACTTACCTTGGTGGAGTCTTCTATTCGATTTCAATGTTGCCACCGATTTGGCAAGCCATCTCAAAAGTGAATCCAATTGTTTATATGATCTCAAGTTTCCGATATGGTTTCTTAGGCACGACAGATGTACCGATCTTTGTTTCAATTGCAATCCTTGTGCTGTTCATCGTTGTGCTTTATTCAACGTGTTGGTACTTGATCAACAAAGGTAGAGGGTTGAGAAGTTAATAAGCTGACCGCTCCTCTCACAACCTGGATAAACGGTGTTCAAAAGCCAACTCCTTCAATAGTAAGTCGAAAATTGAAAAAATATGAGAAGCTATTTTCCCAATTTCCGCCTTACTATTCGGAGCTGATCGGCTTTCTCACAACCTGGATAAACGGTGTTCAAGGAGCAACACTTCGGTCATAAGCCAGAAAAATCAAAAATGAAAGAGCCATTTTCAATTTCCCTGTCTTATGCCTTAGTGCTGACCGCTCCTTTCACAACCTCTTTGCTTCTTTTTCTTTTTCCTAGTATAATGGCAACAATGTTTTTGATGGAACTTTGCATATAGCGAAATGGAGTGTACTTAATGAAAGATAATTTTTGGGCTGAATTACCTACGCCCTTTTTTGTATTAGCACCAATGGAAGATGTGACAGATGTGGTTTTTCGGCATGTCGTCCAAAAAGCCGGCGCGCCGGATGTGTATTTCACCGAATTTACCAACTCAGATAGCTTTTGTCATCCAGATGGCAAAGAAAGTGTCAAAGGACGTTTGACATTTACCGAAGATGAACAGCCAATGGTGGCACATATTTGGGGAGATAAACCGGAATTTTTCAGAGAGATGAGTATCCAACTAGCTGAAATGGGCTTTAAAGGAATCGACATCAATATGGGCTGCCCGGTACCTAATGTGGCAGAACGAGGAAAAGGCAGCGGGTTGATTTTAAGACCTGAAGTTGCGGCTGAATTGATCGAAGCTGCCAAAGCTGGAGGGTTGCCGGTAAGTGTGAAAACGCGTATTGGTTATACGGAGCAAGCAGAGATGATTGATTGGCTCAGCCATTTGTTAAAGCAAGACATTGCGAATCTTTCTGTTCATTTGCGAACACGTAAAGAAATGAGTAAAGTAGAGGCGCATTGGGAATTGATTCCTGAAGTCGTAGCCTTGCGTGACAAAATCGCACCGCAAACGAAATTGACGATCAATGGCGACATTCCTGACCGCCAAACTGGGCTCGAATTAGCTGAAAAATATGGTGTAGACGGAATCATGATTGGTCGAGGAATCTTTAAAAATCCATTTGCCTTTGAAAAAGAGCCAAGAGAACATTCAGCAGAAGAACTGATTGATCTATTACGTTTACAACTAGATTTGCAAGATCATTATGCAAAAGAAATCCCTCGTTCGATCACTGGATTACATCGCTTCTTTAAAATCTATGTCAAAGGGTTTCCAGGGGCAAATGATTTACGTGTACAATTGATGAACACGAAATCTACCGATGAAGTTCGGGCACGATTAGATGAATTTCAACATAAAACTGAATAAACAGTTGAGTCGTGATAAAAATGAACATCAAAAAAGGCCGTAGCATCCGAAAATATTTCGATATTTTTAGATGTTACGGCTTTTTTTGTGGCAGATTCGCTTTATGGCAAGCTTTATTCTCTTGTAGGAGATAGCGGATGTTTCGATTATATATTTCACGACAAACTGATAGTGAGTGAAAAATGATAAAAAATGAATGGAAAGGGATGAAAAATGAAGAAAATTTAATGTAACTAATGTTATTTGAGCGTTTTATTTTATGACATAACAAATTTAATGATATCCTAAAATTTATCAGATGATAAAAATTTATAGAACAAGAATTGAGTAGGTGGATGTCATGAAAAAAGTCATTGTAACAGGTGCAGGAGTGGCAGGATTAAGTGCAGCTGTACGTTTGCAAAAATTAGGCTATGAAGTAACACTGTACGAAAAAGAAAGTGGTCCTGGCGGCAAAATGAACCAAATCAAAAAAGATGGGTTCACGTTTGATGTCGGCCCGACGATCGTGATGATGCCTGAAATCTATCGCGAAGTGTTTGAATTTTGTGGAAAGAACCCGGATGACTACATTCCGATGGAAAAAGTTGATCCGATGTTGAAGCTTTACTTCAATAAAGAAGAACCACTCGAGTTTTCAAATGATCTCATTGAATTGACTAAGACACTCGAAGCGATTTCGCAAGAAGATGCGCAAGGCTATTATGCGTTTCTAGCGGATATCTACAAGCGTTATAACATAGCCAAAGAGGCATTTATTACTAAATCCTTTCGTGGTTTTTGGGATTTTTATAATCCTAAATCACTTTGGGCAGGGATTCGTCTCAGAACATTTAGTGACGCATATTCATCGATCGCTAAATTTGTCAAAGATGAACGATTGCGAAAATCATTGGCGTTCCAAACCCTATACATCGGTGTTTCCCCATACCAAGGCCCGTCGTTATACACGATCATCCCAATGATCGAACTCCTCTATGGGGTTCATTTTATCAAGGGAGGTATGTATACTTTAGCGACCTCACTAGCCAAATTACTAGAAGAATTAGGTGGAACGATCCATTATAATACACCCGTTGATGAATTGATCATTGAAAATAAAGTGGCAAAAGGTGTTCGAATCGGCCAGGAACGAGTGGAAGCAGATGCGGTCGTTTGTGGCGCAGATTTCCCTTATGCGATGAAAGAGTTGATCCCTGATGAAAAGAATCGTGGGAAATATACAGATAAGAAAATCGATAAGATGGAATACTCTTGTTCGTGTTTCTTACTTTATTTGGGATTAGATAAAAAATATCCAGGGAATTATCTCCACAGTATTTACTTTGCTGATGACTTCAAACGAAATATTGATGATTTGTTTGAAGACGGTCGGTTGCCTGAAGATCCATCCTTTTATTTATACCGCCCGACGATCATGGATGAGTCACTGGCACCAGAAAATCATGAAGGGCTATATGTGCTAGTTCCAGTTCCGGAACTTTCAAAATATGAAGATTGGTCAGAAGCAAAAGTCCAAGAATACCGCCAAAAAGTATTGACGTTGTTAAAAGAAAAAACGGACTTTACGGATATTGAAGAGCATATCGTGTCAGAAAGTTATTACACACCAAAAGATTTTGAACAACATTTCAATGCGTACAATGGGGCAACGTTTGGCTTGAAGCCAACTTTAAAACAAAGTAATTACTATCGCCCTCATAATAAATTTGCTTCTGCTGAAAATCTATATTTTTGCGGCAGCAGTACACATCCCGGAGCTGGTGTACCAATCGTTATGCAAAGTGCCAAGCTTGCGGTAGAGGAGTTGGTTAAAGATGACAAAAACTAATCAGGAATTGTTTGAAAAACACGCGGAAGATTTTGCATATTGTGAAACAGTGATAAAAAAATATTCAAAATCTTTTTATGCAGCGTTTTCTCAACTTCCTGAAAAAAAAGCAAAAAGTGTCTATGCCATTTATGCCTTCTGTCGCTTGGCAGATGATACCGTTGACTTAGCACATAGCGAAGAAAAGTTGTTGGCATTAAAACAGCAATTAGATGCCTTTGCATTGGGGGAAATTCCTGACGAACCCATTTGGCGTGCCTTGTCAGTTGTCTTTTCCGTTTACCCAATGAATTTGGCGCCCTTTTACGACATGATCGAAGGTCAAAAACAAGATCTAGTCTTTACCCAGCCAGAAACGTTTGCCGACTTAGAAGACTATTGTTACTATGTCGCAGGTAGTGTCGGCTTGATGCTATTACCTTTACTATCTGATCAAGCAGAAGAGATCCAATCGCCAGCAAAACTACTGGGTGAAGCGATGCAGTTGACGAATATTTTACGGGATATCGGTGAAGATAACCAAATGGGACGGATTTATTTGCCAAAGGAAATGATGCGTGATTATGGTGTGACAGAAGCGATGTTGCATGCAAGTAAACCTACTAAATCACTGATTGATCTGTGGGAAGCAGTAGCCAATGAAGCAGAACAAAAATACGAAGCTTCTTTTGCGATGCTTCCTTTGATCGATCCAAATTGCCGCTTGGCACTAACTGCTGCTGCGATGATCTATAAAGAGCAATTAACAGTGATCAGAGAAAATCATTATCTGATGTTAGATCGTAAGAACTATGTCAGTCAGTTAAGAAAAGTCCAACTACTAAGAAAAGCAAAAAAAGATGTCGAAAAACGAAAAGATGATTCACATCAATCAACTTTATAATTGGCCATGCTAATCTTAGTAATCTGATGAATCAAAAAAAGAATGAGAAATCGCAGAAATTGTTGTTGCGAGCGCTCATTCTTTTTTTTGCGGGTAACATTACATTTTAAACGGCGAATACACTGTTTATTTCATTTTCATCACTAGTATAAATAACATTTCAATTTAGTTATCTAATTTGTTTAGGGTTGGCATTGAAATGTTTCTCTTGATAAAACGTTAGTTATTATAAATAAATGTGATATTCGTGCGAAAATGATGGTAAGATTAAAATAAATAGCTATTTTTTAGCTTTATCACATTTCGATCATAGAAGCTCTTTCTATAAAATCCTTGAGTTCAAGTTTCAGTGAAAGGGGTCAGGAGTGAAAAAATGGAAGTATGGGAAATCGTTGAATTTGTTAGAAAGCAAAAAGGAATAACGATCGCAGAACTTTGCGGGGAGGAAGCTAGTCGTTCTGTTTATAAACGCTTTATTCAAAACAAAGCAGATACGACAGTCAGTAAGTTGACTTACTTTTTGAAAAAACTCAATTTAGACTACGATGAACTACAGTTATTTAATTTTCCAAATGATTTATCCGAGGTTAATCGATTGATGCAAGAAGCGGTAGTGGCTTTTGAGAAAAAAGATAGTTTGGAATTACATAGTATTATCATGTTGTATGAAACAGAAGAACCTAGTACACAAAGAGAACGTCATCTGGTCAGCCTTTGTCGCTTGATGATCGCACAATTAAAAGAAGAAAAAATCGACGTATTGTCTTCAGAAGTTTATCAATATTTAATGAAGGCGCAGACATGGACACGTTATGAGATTTTTTTATTTACCAATTGTATGTATGCGTTTCATTCTAAATTTATTGATTTGATCTTAGAAAAATCGTTTCTGAGTTTGGCGGTCTACGAAGAAAATCGCAGTGGACAAAGTGAGACGTTTCGTATGTTGGCAAATGGCCTCATTCTATTTATTAAAAATCAAGATCGCCGTCTGATTTGGAAATATGGGGCAAAACTGGAAGAATATTTCCTTGAAGAAGAACTATATTATGAGCGAAACTTGCAACTGTTTTTGCAAGGCGTCTGGTACATCATCAAGGGAAATGAAAAAGGAAAGTATCACGTGAAAAAGGCATTAGCGGTCAGTTGCTACTTGGATTCAAAGCAACAATATCAGAAAAAATACGAACTGTTACGCTTTGTGGAGCAAATTTATCGCGTTGACTTTGGACTAAAGAGTGAGTTGCCAGCGCCAGATCATCAAATGTCATTATAAAATAACTAATCCTATACGGAAATAATTGTGCGTATACGACGAAGATTAACCTTATTCGGCGTATTATATTTTGACCAGTTAAAAATCAAGTATGATAAACTAGTCAAAAAAATTTTTTAGGAGGTTACACAATGGCAGGAGTAATTGCAGTCACACCCGAACAACTGAAGTCACAAGCACAGGTTTATTCACAGGCAGCATCTCAGATCCAGGAAGCAATCCGCAAAGTCAATTCAATGAACCAACAAATCAGTCAACAGTGGAAAGGGCAAGCGTTTCAAGCCTATTTGGAACAATACAATCAGTTAGAAGGCAACGTGCGACAAATGGAAGAACTTCTTGAAAGTATCAACCAACAGTTGAACAAATATGCTGATACTGTCGCAGAACGCGATCGTCAAGATGCCGGTTCGTTTGGCTTTTAACTTGAGCAACAAATCGAAGGGAACTGTAACTAGTTACCTAAGATCCCTTATCAACCCATTTTATGTGAAATAAAATACAATCAATAACAGCATCTCAGCTATAGCCTAAAAAAGGATATGACAGAAGTGCACAATTTCAAGAAATAAGCGTCAAAATCCGAAATCAGCTAGCTCTTTTTGGATTTTGACGCTTATTTTAAAAGAATGACTTGCGCTGTACATACAGGTACAAGTGACTTCTGGAAAAAATCCTTTTTCAGAGGAGGATAACCATTTGAAAAATCGATTGAAGCAAAAGCAACCTTTTATTCTTGCAATCTTTGCAAGTCTATCTTTGCTTCTTTTCTTTGCTTATATTGGATTTGAAGAAAAGAGTATCATCACGAGTAATGCTAGTCCGACATCAAAAATGCAATATGTTTTAGTGAACGAAGATCGAGGCGCAGATTTTGAAGGTCAGCAGTACTTATTAGGAACAGATTTTGTGACATTGATCAATAAAGATACTACAAATCGTTGGGAAACTACGACACGCAATATTGCAACAGCAGGACTAGAGAATGGCCAATTCGATGCAAAAATCATTATTCCCCAAGATTTTTCGGAAAGACTATTATCTTTACAAAGCATCAATCCAGAAAAAGCGATCATCGAATATCAAGTGCGGGATGGACAAAATGAAATCACGAACCAAATGATCGAAGAACAGGTAAATCAGATTTTAACAAACTTCAATCAACGTGTCGTACAGATGTATTTCTCGAGTATTGTAGGGAATCTATCTGAGGCACAACAAAATGTGAACAAAATGACCAACACGCACAGCAGCTATCAACAAAATCTGGAAAATACGATTTACCAACCATTCAAAAATATTCCAGACAATTATGCTAGTGTGCTGGATACAACGAGTATCTTGGAGAAAACTAATAGTACATTCAACGCCCAACAACAAGCCTTTGTAGATTCAGTGCAAACTCTTTTAGATCGCAATAATACAAGTTTGGAAGAAACACATCAAGAGACAGAAAGTGTCCAGGAGACGATTGTCGACTATACAAAAGAAGCAAATGAAAAAATCAACGAAGCAATCGAGCAATTCAATCAACAAGTCGATGTACAAAAAAATCAATTAGCCGCTCAATGGGAAAATGCAACGATTGATTATACCAACCAACATGATTTGTTCAATGATGCGATTTTAACTCAGTTTAGCAATTTTTATACATCAAATGAGCAAAACAGTATGGGCGTGTATTGGGATTTTTTGACTCAGGCAACGGCTTTTCAAACGAATCAACAGGCACGCATTGAAGAGATCCAACAACAAATTACCGAGTTGGAAAGTCAGGTCGAGCAGTTAGAACGATTAAAAGGACAAATTGCCAATGCCTATTATAACGATCCGACAAGTACACCTGAAACTGCCACAGAAGATCAAGTCAAACATGCAATCATCAAGTTGATGACGAATCAAAGGAATGAACCGAAACTAGATGGCGCGTATCAATCAGTGATTGAACAAGCCTTGCCGCAAATACCAACAGATAGTTTGGCTCAATTATTAGCTGAATTACAAAACCAAGCAGTGATCAGTCAGGATCAGGCGGCGATTTTTAATGATGAGTTAACGATCGTGACACGTTATGCCAATGATTTTGATCAACCAATCGGGAGTGAAGCTTCTTTTGCTTATCTTGAACCAAGGGCACAACATGAAGCAAACATTTCTTTACCTACAGCCTATCAACAGATTTCAATTGATTTAAATCAAGAAACGGTTCTCTCTATACAAACAGAAGAGCAATATGGGGCGGTCACTTTTGATCCAACACATGATTTTACAGAAATGGAAAATGACTTGAATCAGTTGTTGGCACCCTACAATTATGAAACAGCGATTCGAATAGATACAGACCATTCTTTGACGATCCTAAAGCCTTGGGTGATTGAGCCGGAGGAGGAAACGGAAGAGGGAGATCATCGTTTAGAAAATCCTTCATTGCCAGAGACATTGGCTTTTGAAATAAAGATTCCTTTGAGCTGGCAATTGACTCCAGAACAGCAGACGACTTCATACAATCAGGTGTTTTACACATGGATGATCAATGAACGTGTACAACAGACGAATGAATACTCGGTTTATCTTCCGATGGATCAGCCTTTGATCGATGATGTGCCACAAATATTGGAGTTGTTTCAACTGCTGAGTACCACTGCACAACAAATTGTTACGCTATTTGGTGCACCCCACCACTCTATAACGACACCCGCATACCGACTGATGATCGATCAACCAGAAAATATAGGGAAATCCCTCATTGAATTAGCTGATTCTCGGTCGATCTACTGGCTTTACAACAATCTTCAGGAAAGTGATAAGCCTTTGATGATCAGTGAACAGCTGTACCAGGAATATAAAAAAACAGGAGATCAATTGTATGGCGACACAGAGAATCAACTCATTGCTTTACAAGCGGTCATTGGTTCCCCAGGGACGAGAGAGTCCGAAGAACAAAAACCAACTTTGTACGGTACGTTGCACCTTATGACGTTACCACAAACGTTTGTGGAAGAAGCAGACAAATTAAATCAGTGGTTTGCTTCTGCGAATCAACATATCCATACAGTTTACACCGGTTGGCAACAAACGGCACAAATAGAAGCGGAATCTGTCATCACAGAAGGAAATCCACATCCTAAAGAAAATGAATACGCGATGATTGAAGCTCGTACAACCAATCTAATCGAAACGATGCAAGGATTGATGGCAAGTTCAAAGTCAGCAGCTGAAGTTACCGGACAATCTGCGGCGGAAGTAGCTGATATTGCTCCGACGATCGAACAACTTAAAGAGTCGACGGTCGAAGTACAGGACAATGCAAACACTATTTTAAGCAATCTAAGTTCGTCTCTCGATGAATCGGCACAGACGATTTCAGAAAATCAACTATATGCTGAAGCATTTAGTGGCGTCCTTTCAAATACAAGGAATGGTGGAGCAGACAATCCACATGTCTTTAATTTTCTTGCCAGTCCAATTTTAGGGCAAGTAAGTTTTGGTCAAACAAGACAAAGTTCATTGACTCCATACTATGTGACGCTGATCGGTGGGTTTACGATCCTGTTAGTATCCTTCCAATTATCTAGCGTGATGAAAAAACGAGTCGTGTCTTCTGCCGATTTATTGGTTACGCCAAACCGTCTATGGAAAAACATACCCAATATGGTGGCTATACTCAGCGTGACGTTTGTGCTATCGCTTATTTACAGTATTTTAACGACCACAGTATCAGGTGCTGCGCATTCTTTTATTTGGTTCATTTATGCGTTTTTAGTCTTTGCCAGTGGACAATTGGTTCTTTTAGGGTTCATGCGTCAATTCAAAAAGATCACGTTGTATCTATGTGGTGGGATTTTTGGCTTGTTCTTCATGTTGACCCCTTTGTTGGGCGTAGCGATCAAAAATGGTTCGTTAACGGAAGTACTCTACCGTCTGTCACCTCTACAGAATGTTCAAAATGGGTTTACCGTATTGATGAATGAAGGGGTCATCGGTTGGGGAAGTTACCTACTCCTGATTCTCTTCCTTTTGTTTGGAATCGTACTGAACTTTATTGTCCGACCGGAAGAAAAGAAAGAGCAAGCAAGTGAATAAACGGAGGGATCAGATGGCTCAGAAAAAAATAGGACGACTGCTCTTTTTATTAGGACTATTACAGGTTTTTAGTCCAAACAATCCTACAGTTTTTTCAGGTACGCTCACGATCAATAATCAGGTGATCTACCGAGAGAGTGAAGGCGTTGAAGACAATGAAACAACCTTTATACTGCACGATTTATTTTTAGCAGATAAAACAAAATTAGACCAAGAGCGAATTGAGCAAGAAAAGCAACAAATCTCTACTGCTCAAACTCTAGTCTTTGTGGCAGAAGAAACCGGTCAGCCACAAGTTTTTGAACATACGGTTACACCCAAATTGTTTAAAGAAGAGCAAATGTCTGTAGGGCATCAATTGTCAGCGAACCCCAATCCCACAACTGCCCACGGGACAATTGTTTCTTGGCTGTTACTTCTATTGGGGAGTATTTTACTGGTTAGTGGGGGCGGTTACTTAGGGAAAAAGTTTTCACAACAGAAATACAAAAATAATTAAAGGACTGTTGTAGTTGGAAAAAAATCAAGCAATCGGTATTAGTTTACAAGTCAAAGAAGAAATCATTGATTTGCAAATTCCGATCCAAGTAACGATTACACGATTGAAAGAATTATTAAAAGAAGCTTTAACGCAAAATGGTTCGTCACTGCCTGATACGTTCGATTTAGTCGTATTGAATAAACCAATCCGCTTAAAAGAAGAGGCCTATGTAGCGGATTACCCATTAAGTGAAGGCGATCATTTGCTGATTCATGAATCTCAACAAAAAGCGGAGGAACGAACGTGAGCCACATAAAAGATATTTCTGAGACGATCATCATTGAGACAACAGCTGATATGGTAGAAGTAACACTGAATGCGAAACAGTACCAGTTGGATCGCCTAGAACAGTATCAACTATTCTTAGCACAAAAAAAACATTTACTTTCTGGACGGATCGTAGAGTCTTCAGAAGAAAAACTAGTCATTCAGTACCAAAAAAGTAAACAAATCTATTCTTTGCAAGAATGTCTGAAACGAACAGAACTTTTTCAACGATTATTGCTTGCACAAAAAATCAGTTTCTTATCCGAGTTTTTAACCAGCCCCATCCAACCTTTCATCCATCCGGCAAATCTATTTTTATTCGGGGAAGAAATCATCGTAGGGCATCGGGGGTTTGCGCATTCAATCATTCCTTATGAAGCAACCGAAGAAGAATTTTTGAAGCAATATCGCGCGTTGATTCTAACGATTTTACATCCCAAGTACGATTATGAGCAATTGATTGAAGGAAATGGCACCTTGAAGGATGAGCTTTCGAAGCGAATCCAAGGAGCAAATAGTGTCGCAGAAATTGATCGCATGATCGGCGAACAGGTCGTGCAACAAAAAGCAAAGCGTGCGACTGAAATCCAAATGGTGAACAAAAAAAGCTACCTTGTTTTTAAATGGGGAACACTGATATTAGGAATTTTAACAATCGGTTTAGCGATTACGACAGGTATCTATGCGTTTGATCGACTTCCCGCACAAGAACGGATCAGCTCGGCTGAAACGCAGTACATTGCCAATAATTATGCAGGGGTCTTAACAACATTAAAGGATGATAAACCTGAAGATCTTCCTAATGGTGCCCAATACGTCGCTGCAGTCAGCGCAATACAACTGGATAATTTGTCCAATGAACAAAAAACAGCGATATTGAACAACATTTCCCAAAAATCAAATGAAAATACCTTGCTCTACTGGATCTACATCGGGCGGGGAGATTTTGATCGATCCTTAGATATCGCACAAAATCTCGGTGATAATCAATATATTTTGCATGCCTACACCAAATTATATGACGCCACAAGAGCAAACAATAAAATGAGTGGCCAGAAGAAGCAAGAATTACTAATCAGTTATGAGGAAGAAATCAATAAGTACTTAGAAATTTTAGAAGGCGGGACGGATAGCAATGAAGCAAACTAAGCCAATTTCAATGACTGATCAAATCCAACATTCCGTTTCGGTTCTTTATGATCTATTTTACTTTGGTTCGACGTTTAGTCATAAACAAATGACAGAAAAAATGAATCAAGTAATGATTGAAAACCGCACGATTTCCTGTGAAGATGGACAGCTTTTTTGTGAAGGAGAATTAGTCAGAGATGAGAAGTTTCTCCTAGTTCAGCATGAGCAATTGAAAACGGTTGTCGTCAATAAACCGAGGGGAAGTATCTACCTATCAAGGGCAAAAGACTCGGCAATCTGGATCGATTCTGACGCGTTGGTTTTTCTTGATTACGATAGTAGTCTCGAGGACTATCAAGTGAAAATCTATCCTAGTGAAGCAAAGATCTATTACAATCACCAACGTGTAAAAAAAGGTGTCTTTCCATTTTCTGTAGGCGATCAATTGATCATTGACTATCTGATCATTGAGATGCGTGAGAAACAATTGAAAATCACCGATCTGAAAAATCAGCTACGGTTAGACCCTTGGCAGTTGCTGGAAGAACCCTATCTTTCCGAGTATCCAGCAAACTTCCCCGCATTCAGACGTAGCCCAAGAATCCACTTGAAGGAGCCAAAAGAGAAAGTAGCGATCCAACCCCCTAAGCAGAAATCTGCTGAAGGAAAGAACGAATGGTTGAAAACGATCGTGCCACCTTTAGGTATGGTTGTTCTAAGCGGTGCGACAAGTTTCTTGAGCGGAGGTAATCCAGTCATGCTCATCAGTATGGGTGGGGCTAGTTTACTGACAACAGGCTTTTCTGTTTCGAGTTATTTTACGAATAGAAAAGAAACCAACAGAAAAAATCACGCGAGGGAAGCGCATTATCGTCAGTATATGATCAAAAAAAAATCGGAGCTTAACGTCTTACAGCAAACACAAAAAATAGCTTTGGAATATATGAATCCTTCACTGGATGAACTAGCATTGATGGCAAAAGATTACCATTCACGGATCTATGAACGGATGACAGTAAATGAGGATTTTTTATCTGTCCGTTTAGGGATCGGCGAGATCAACGCCAGCTTTCAAACAAGCTACCAACTGACAGAAGAGGATGAATTAAGCAATGAAGCATTTGAGCATCTCAATAGCCCGTATAAACAACTGGAAGATGCACCGATCATTGTATCACTTTTGGAACAAACAGTTGGTTTAGCAGGAACGCCTAATATTTTGCGAACAGCATTACAACTCCTTCTCTTCCAGTTATGCGTATTGCACTCCTATCGAGATGTTGAGTTCATTACACTGATCCCATCAGAAGAATACGAACAACATTGGCGAGAATGGCGTTGGTTGCCCCATGATAAAATTCGTTCGTTAAATCTGAGAGGCATTGTCCATACGCCTCAAAGTCGAGATATGGTTTTGAATTCCTTTTATCAAATAATAGCAAAAAGAAAACAACAAGTTCGTGAGGCTGGAAATGAGAAAGTCCACTTCCAACCGCATTATGTGTTTTCGATCCTGGATGAAAGTTGGTTAGCAGGTCATGGATTAAACGAATTTTTGGCCGAAAATTTAGGAGAGTATGGAATTACGGTCATCTGGGGAAAAGAAACATTGAATATGTTGCCAGAAACAACAACGACGTTAATCGAATACCAAAGCAATGAAGCGGCAACGTTGATCAATCAAAACAATGAATATGTAAATCAGCGATTTATTCCGAATCATTTGCCGACAACTTATCCAATCGAAAAAGCGATTCGGCGTTTGGCTAATCTCCATCATGTGGAAGTAGAGAAAAATGCCGTACCTGACAGTTTAAGTCTACTGGATCAGTATGAGGTCAAGACAGTTGAAGAACTCATGATTTCAAATCGTTGGGCTTCGGCTGAACCGAATAAATCTATTCGGTCATTGATTGGCTGGCGCGGGAAAAAAGATTTCGTTTATTGGGATCTGCATGAACGAGTCCATGGCCCGCACGCTTTAGTTGGAGGTACGACTGGTTCAGGGAAATCCGAATTTTTAACGACTTATTTGATCGGTTTAGCAATCAATTTTTCGCCAGAAGATATTGGCATGTTGATTATTGACTGGAAAGGTGGCGGCATTGCCAATACCTTAGACCATTTACCGCACTTTATGGGAGCAATCACCAATTTGGACGGCGCTGGAACTGCGCGAGCCTTGGCAAGTATCAAAGCAGAGCTGGCAAAACGACAAAGAGAGTTTGCCAAATATGGCGTAAATAATATCAACGGCTATATGTCTTTGTATAAACAAAGAAAAACGCCTAAGCCAGACGTTGTTTATCCGCAAAAACCATTGCCTCATTTGATCCTAGTTTCCGATGAATTTGCAGAGCTTAAAGCCAACGTGCCAGAATTTTTAGACGAACTCACCTCGGTTGCCCGGATCGGACGTTCATTAGGTGTTCATTTGATTTTAGCCACTCAAAAACCTTCTGGCGTAGTCAACGATCAGATCGAAGCCAATAGTACGAGTAAAATCGCTTTGAAAATGGCGAGTATCCAAGATTCAAATGAACTACTCAAAACACCGGATGCGGCACAAATCGTAAACCCAGGAAGAGGGTATTTGAAAGTTGGCGAAAATGAAGTGTATGAATTGTTTCAAAGCGGATATGCAGGAGTGCCTTATGACCCCGAACAATTAATCGAAGAAGTGATCGATGAACGGATATTTAAAATCAATGAATTGGGACAGCTGGAATTGCTCTATGATCCAGATGTCGAAGTTGTCCAAGGAAAAGATACTCGAGATCTGCCGACACAATTAGAAGCAGTCATTGATCGAATCAAGACAACTTTTGCTGCTTCTGCCTACAAGTTACCAGATAAACCATGGCTACCGAACTTGGAGAAGCAACTCGTTACCCCAAAAGTGACACAGGCGGAAGACCGCAATCTAGCAATCCCATTTGGGTGCTTAGATATCCCCTCGGAACAAAAACAATTGAATCATACTTTCAATCTTGAAGAAGCCAGTCATACACTGATCGTTGCCAGTCCAGGGTATGGGAAATCGACACTATTGCAAACCCTTGTGATGAATCTTGCTCGTCAAAACACCCCTGAAATGATTCACTTTCATTTAATCGATTTTGGGAATAACGGCTTATTGCCACTCAAAGAATTGCCGCATGTCGCAGATATTGCAACCTTGGAAGAAGATGAAAAATTGCAAAAAATGCTCGGGCGAATCGAAAAAATACTGGCTGAGCGAAAAAGTTTATTCAAGCAAGCTGGAGTCGCTAATCTCACACAATACGAGACAAGAACAACAGAAAAATTACCGATCTTAGGAGTCATTCTCGACAGTTATGATGGATTGAGCTTAGAAGATAAGCGTAAAGATAGAATTGACGAAGTGTTGCTTCAATTACTACGAGATGGCGCAAGTTTAGGTGTCTTTCTTGTGATGACTGCAAATCGAGCAGGTAGCATCCGAACCAATATGATGAGCAATATTGCAACGAAGATCGCGATGTATTTAAACGATGAAAATGAGATAAACATGGTCATGGGCAGAAATGCTTTAACCTCCGAAGCAATCAATGGTCGTGGGCAAGTCTTACTGTCTACGCCAACCACTATTCAGTTTTATCTCCCAAGTAATGGAAAAAATGATGCCGAACTACTTCAATATTTGGAAGAAGAAATCATAGAGATCAATCGAGCATGGACAGGAGAACGCCCTGACAAAATTCCAATGGCACCAGAAAATCTAACTCGGAAAAGTTTCACTTCTTACCTTGTGCAAGCCGATGAAAACAAACTGTATTTGGGATTGAATAAAGCCACCTCATTAGTAGAATCTTTCGCCTTATTCCAGAGTCTGCGATTAGGGATCTTTTTCAGCAGCAATAAGCAATTCCGTGCAATGATGCCTTGGTTGCTTCAACAAATCTGTCAAGAACGTCAAGGAGAAGTGGTATTGATTGATGCCAATGGCACACTCGAATCAGCGAAGGCGGGTGTTTCACTCTATTTGGACCGTTCATGCCTTACGAAAGAACCAACAGGCCTAAAAACGGCACTAGAAGCGCTCTTAACAAATGAAACTTGCAAGAGGCTCGTTATTATCAATGGTATCGCGGACCTAGTAGGGAAACTAACATTGGACCCTGAAGAAGTAACTGCTTTATTAAGTGGAGGAAGCGATCATTTACAATTTATCTTTATCGATAACATAGCGAAAGTCGGCAATACATTTGGCGGAATCACTACGTTCGTAAAAGAAAATATCGATCAGATTTTATTTGGTGGTAGTTTACAAAACCAATTATTCATTGAAAATCTTTCTTACCAAGAAAAAAACGCAATAGTTGCTAAAAATGTTCTACACAGTTTGAAAGATGATCAATTGGAAGCCATTGTGTTTCCTACGGAGGAAGAAGTATGAGAGAAGAAATGATCACAACGTTTTTGCCACTAGGCAGTATTGTCAGACTAGTAGGAACAGAAGATGATCAACTGCTGTATTTCATCGTCGCTCGTGCCATTGCCAAAAATGAAGAAGAAAAAGTCATCTCGAGATATCGTGTAGCACCTCATCCGTTTGGTGATGTGCCAAGCCAAGAAGTCTTTTCTATCCAAGCTGACCAAATTACAGAGGTGTTATTCGAAGGATTTCAAAATCAAGCCGATGAAGAATTTTTAGATGACTTGTTAAGGCAACTTAAAGATGCGCAAAAGCATCCATTGCCTGTACAAGAAGAACCATCTGCACCGATTGCAGAAACCGTTGAAATAAATGAAGAAGAGAGATTAAAAGAAGATCCATTTTATCAATTTAGATAAGGAGAAAACAGATGCCGAAAATCGCTTCTCAGGAATCCACTGCAACAGCAGCCGTATCAGGAATAAAAAATGTTTCTGTCAGTAGTAGCAAAACAAGTTCTTTAAACAAGAGTACGATCAGCAGCATGAAAACAGGTGTAGAGGTCAGTAACAAGCTACTAAATGATATTTCAAATCTAGTCACCTGTGTCAATGAACAAGCAAACAAATTCCCCCAACTCGCTCAAGCAATTGCGGTCAGAGATAGTCAATCAAGGTTCAAGTAAGGAGTCAGTATGGAAAATGAACAATTGATAGCTGAATATGATCGTAAAATCAGCAATAATGAGCAACGATCGGAGCGTCTAAGCAAAGAAAAACAACAGTTAAAACAATGTATCCATCATTTAGAGATGGATATGCGAAAAAGCTTTCGAGAAATCCAACGATTCACAGAAGAATCAATCTCCCAAGGAAGTCAAGCAGCTCGCTGGGAGAAAAATGAGAACGAAGGGAAATCAGCTTACTTCACGCGGCTAGTAGAAGAACGACAGCACCAACTGGACCAAGAATACTTAAACGGTGTGCTCAAGCTTGAAGAAGAACGTACAGCCCTTCAGAAAGAAAGGAATAAACGATGGGATTAATCTATTCAGCCAGTGAATCTTCGAACTTAATAAGTAATATGACCACTAATTTATCACTTGCTCGTACAACGATTGACCAACTACGAACAGGTAGCCAACAAATTGTTCAAGCAGTTGACGGAAAAACACTCTCCGGAGCAGCTTATCAAGCCGGTAAAGGACTGTTTTCTGAATTGATCATTCCTACAGTCAATCGGGTAAACAATGCGGTACAAGGAATTCAGTCAGATCTGAATCTTTACTCCGCCGCGCATCAAATCGTTTCTAGTGAAGGATACTTGGACGAAGAGAATTTAAGCGGACAGATTCGTGCTAAATCATTTGCTAAACAATCGATTGAAAACAATGCGCAGACGATCAGACACATCGCTAATATAAGCATCTTACCAGGCATCACAGAAATGCTGACCGACTTCCATCGCAACCTGATGAGAATGTCAGACAGCCTACAAGAAGACATCTACAAGTTGCAACGCAAACAGCAAAAACTCAATGCCTTTAACTCTCAAACCAGTGGACTGTTCAACAACAGTCTACTGGAATTAAAACTTGCCATGCAAAGTGTCTTAGTTCTGAATCAAACCACCGTAAAGGCAGATGGAAGTTATACATTGCCGAAAGGGGTGGATGGAAGTTGGTTTGAGAAGTACAAACCAAACGGACAGACATTGCTGGAAGAATCTTCAACCAATGCCTTCTTAGAACTGTATGGGGAGATTGAAAAATTAGTTCAACCTCTAAAAGAAGGGAAAACCGATGCAATCAAACGACTTGAAATGTTGGTCAGCAATTATCCTGATGCGTTGGTAAACAAGCTGGCATCCAACGATGAATTTTGGATGCTTACCAATTATCTACCTTCAGGGATGAAAACTAAATTGTTTAACTGTCTGACAAAATACGAAATGTTCGGTAAAACTGTTGCTCAAGGAAAATGGCTTCCTAAAATCGACACGATAGGCAAAGCCTATCAAAATTTCACTAAATTTACCTCTCCCGTAAAAACCTATGTCAGTGAAGGTTTGAAGAACTCCCATTTGATACAAGGAGCTAAAAAATGGGGTGTCGCCAAAGGATTAGGAACGGCAGGCCAAGTAGCTACTTACGCGCAATTAGGAGTCACTTTCGCAGCAAATGCTGTGAATGAATATGGAAAAACAGGAAGTATTGGTAAAGGAATAATAGGCGGCGGAATAGAGGTGGTGAAGAGTATTGGTCCGTTAGAGGGAATGACATTAGGTGCGGCAGTCGCGGGGCCACTAGGGGCTGTAATAGGCGGAGGTGTTGGACTAGGAAATAAGATTTTCCAACTTTTTAAGGTAAATGCCTATGATAACAGTAAAGATTGGAGTTATAAATTATATGATAAAGCTACAGAGAAAGTAGGAAAAGGGATTAAACAAAGTATAGATATAGTGAAATATGTATTTGAGGACATTCAACAGCCGGGAAAAACAATAGGGAGGGCGCTGTCTGTGTTGAAAATGCCAAATGTTAATTTGGGTGGGAGAATAATATGAAAAAAATATTCAATGCGACATTTGAACAAAGTTTAAACTTATTGGATGATAAGTTAGTCGATTATATGATAAGAGATACTGAGGGACGGCCATTATATAATGGCAAAAGAAAATATTTGTTATTGATTTTATCGATAATTTTTATTGCTTTCCAGTACGGTTTAGTTATTCTTACTCAACATATGATTGATAATCCTGACAAAGATAGCTTTTTTCCACCAGCAGAGATAAATTTTTTATCAGTAAGTATTTTTTGGATAGTTCTTTTTATCTATTTATTTATCTGGCTATATACAAAATATAAAAATAAGAATAATGCTAGTACAAAGATTTTCATTACAATGAACACTTGTAATAATTATCTTATTTGGTTAATACTTACAATAAATTTATTTTTCATTACTTTATCGCTTAACGTATTAACTTCTATTGGTATGCTAATCGTTTTGCTTTTATTAACTATAGTAGGCTATATCGTTATTAGAAGTAAATATAATTCCTTAAATATAAAAATGCTTAATATAAAAAACAAAGAAAAAAATAAGCTCGATGATTTTATAGAAAAAATCATAAAAATCGTGATGAATTACGGCTGGATAGTGGTCATAATAGTTATGATTTGGAAATTTATTTTCCCTAGTGGGGATACACCTCGTACAGATATGATCGGTTTTATTAACATTTTTGCTATGTGGATAGCGTTTAATATTGCAGTGATTGTCGTCGAAGCTTATCTATTCTTCCCATATCTATTACACGGTTACTATAAACACAAATACTCAGAAGAATACCGCAATCTGGAAGGGCAAACACAATTAGAATGGTACGGAGAGAAATATTTTAATAAACATATCAAAGGAACTGATAAAGAAGAAAAAATAAAAACATAATGAGTAGACATTAGAAATGAGATTAGCTTTAACTGGAGAAAAATATGGAAAAATTATTCAATGCAACATTCGAAGAAAGTTTAAACTTAAGTGATGATACATTTGTTACTTTTATGAATAAAGACGTTAATCAATTACCCGATCCGACAGGTGGTAAAAAGGTAGTTGCTAGAGTTGTCGGAGTACTATTACTAGCCTTTTTAATAGGAATCAATTATTTGATCGCCGTTATATCCACAAAAATTAGTGCAGGAGAACTAGGACCTAGTCCACTTCCTACACCAGATATCAATTTTTTACCAATGTGGTTGTTTTATTTATTATTTTGTATCTGGCTAACTTTAGTTTTCATTTTTAGGGATAGAGGGGAGTATTACTTTACAAGAATACGAGGTCAATTCAACTTAAACTTATATATTATTTGGCTAGTGATAGAGATGAATCTTTTATTCATAACAGTATTTCTTAAACCACTAACCATTTTAGGTATGCTATTCCTACTAGGATTGATCGGAGTAGTTAGCTACCTCGTGTTTAGGACTAAGAAACGTACGATTGAGTACGTGTTATATGAAGTTGAAAGAAAAAAAGATAAGGTAGATATGTTGATAGATCAAGTAATGAAATTAGCAATGAAATATGGCTGGGGAATTGTGACCGTAGGTATATTATGGAAGTTCGTCTTCCCGAACAGTGGTGAAGTAAGAACAGATATTTTTGGAGTCATTAGTATGTTAGGTATGTGGATAGCTATGGATATTGTCATAATTTTTGCAGAATCCTATCTATACTTCCCCTATCTATTACACGGGTATTATAAGCAAAAATACGCAGAACAATACCGCGATTTGGAAGGGAAAACACAAATAGAGTGGTATGGGGTGAAATATTTCAACAAACATATCAAAGGAACTGATAAAGAAGAAAAAACAAAAACATAAGAAGTAGACGTCAGGATGAGATTAACTCTAAATGGAGAAGCATATGAAAAAATTATTCAATGCGACATTTGAACAAAGTTTAAAGTTATTAGATGATCCATTAGTTGATTATATGATAAGAGATACATCTAAACGATCACTATATAACGGAGAAAGAAAAGTTTTACCAGTAATTCTATTTCTAATGTTAGTTCTTTTTTCATATGGTATAGCTATTCTTTCAAGAGACTCTATTTTACAACATAATCCTGCTAGTTTTCTCCCGATTCCTAGTATAAATTTTTTGCCAATAAATTTATTTTGGATATTGAATATTATCTATTTATGTAGTTTTATTTTTTTTCAAACGAAAAGTAGGTTCAGTAATAAATTATTTATTAAGTTAAATAATTTGAATAATTACATCATATTATTAGTTATCCTGATGAATCTATATTTTTTAACAATTTTTTTTAAACCGCTAACACTTTTTGGTACTTTATTTTTGTATCTATGTGTGATTTTGGTGGGATATGTTTTGGTGATCAGTAAATTCAATGCACTAGAACGTCTTTTGTTTAACAGCACTTCAAAATTAAATAAGGTTGATAAGAAAATAGAAAAATTGATGGATTTTATTTTGAAATGTGGGGGGATTTTGATTGTTATCGTAGGAATTTGGAAATTTGTATTTCCAGATACTGGAGAAGTTCGTAATGATATTTTTGGATTTATTGGTATCGTATTCATGTGGCAGTTAATGAATATTGGAACCATAGTTGCGGAACTATATATGTTCTTGCCATACCTATTACATGGTTATTATAAAAATAAATTTCCTGAAGAGTATCGTCATTTGGAAGGGAAAACACAATTAGAATGGTACGGAGAGAGATATTTTAACAAACATATCAAAGGAACTGACAGGGAAGAGAAATAGCATAGGAAGTAGTGGAAATATATAAAATAACTGGAAAGGCGCTATCTTCGGTGAAAATTCCAAAGATTAGTTTTTGGTGATAGAGAATATGAAACATCTGTTTAATGCATCATTTGAACAAAGTATTAAGTTGTTGGATGACCAATTAATAATATATATGATTGAGAAAGGAGATCCTAAATCACTTCGGAGCAGACCAATAGTAAATACTTTTTTTTCAATCGTGATATTTAGCATTGTTTATCTTATATCTACAATGTTTTACCACCAAGATCCTAATAGTCCTGTGGGCAGAGCTGAAATCAACTTCTTCCCATCTTGGCTCGTGGTCATGTTTTTATTTTTATGGTTACTATGTATTATCTACATCAAAAGAGTCGTTTACAAGGAAATTAGTCAAGTTACTTTCCTTCTAAATGCGAATAATCTATTGATAATAATGTTGTTGAGTGCAAACTTATGGTGTATAACATTTTTTCTTAAACCATTGACTCCAATAGGATTGACAGTATTACTAGCAATAGTATTACTAGCTAGTTGTGTCATTTTTATAAATAAGAAGCGTTCAATTGAGTATGTTTTGTATGGAACAGGGAGAAAGAAAGATATGTTGGCTATGTTAGTAGAGAAAGCAATAAAATATGGCTGGATAGTTGTCATTGTCGTCATGGTATGGAAAATCGTATTTCCGGATAGTGATGAGGTCCGAACAGATTTTGTTGGATTTATCAGTACTTTAGGTCTATGGATAGCTATGAATATCGTTATGATTTTCGGAGAAGCCTATCTATTCTTGCCATATCTGTTACACGGTTATTATAAACACAAATACTCAGAAGAATACCGCAATAAGGAAGGGAAAACACAATTAGAATGGTATGGAGAGAAATATTTTAACAAACATATCAAAGGAACCGCTATGGAAGAAGTGTAGCATAGAGAGATTAAAGTATTCGTACAGAGAAAATACACTTTAATTGGGGACAATTATGAAAAATTTATTCAAAGCATCTTTTGAAGAAAGTTTAAATTTGAAAAATGATAAGCTAATCAATTATATGAAAAATGATGTTGAAAGGTGGGATTTAAAAGAAAGACCTGTTTTATTGAAAATATTAGCGCTAGCTTTGATAGGCATGCTATATGGCATAGTTTTATTTACAAATAGCATTATTACGAATCACGATAAGAATAGTTTAGTTCCACAAGCCGATATAAACTTTTTACCTTTATCTTTGTTTTGGATACTTTTGGTAATGTATTTAGTTATATGGGTCTATACATTGATTAAACGTTATCGAGCTACTAAATTTTTCTGGGGCTACATCAATACAGTAAACATTTTTGTTTGGCTAGTAATTGAAACTAACCTTCTTTTCATCACAGCATTTCTAAAGCCTCTAACAGCTATAGGAATGGGAATATTTTTCTCAATAATTTTATTAGTAGGATATATAGTAGTTAGAAGTAAGAAAGCGTCCTTGGAAAATTTACTTTATGATACAAATAAAAAAGAAAAGGTGGATGAATGGATAGGAAAAGCAATAAGTTTAGTGGTGAAGTATAGCTCAATAGTCGTTATTATCGGGGCTATTTGGAATTTTATTTTTCCTAGTGGAGATACACCACGCACAGATGTAACGGGTTTTATAGGATTTTTAGCTATGTGGTTTGTGTTTGATATAGGATTTATTATCGCACAAGCCTACCTGTTCCTTCCGTATCTATTGCATGGTTATTATAAACACAAATACTCAGAAGAATACCGCAATCTGGAAGGGCAAACACAATTAGAATGGTACGGAGAGAAATATTTTAATAAGCATATCAAAGGAACTGACAAGGAGGAAATACATAATGAGTGAAGTCAAAAAGTTATTACCATTAGGAAGTATCGTTTTGCTTGAGGAAGGTTTACAAAAATTAGTTATCGTTGGAAGAGGAGCGATATATACAGATCAACATACGGGGAAAGATACATTTGCAGATTATATGGCAGTGCTTTATCCATCTGGTTTAAATCCTGAAACAACGATTTTTTTTGATCATGAAAATATCGATAAAGTTGTGTTTGAAGGATATAGTGATGAAGAAGAAGTGAGATTTTTAGATATCTACGGTAAGTGGGAGGCTGATGTGAAAGAAGCCGCAAGTAAACCAGATCAATCTGTGTCAATCGGCTTTGATTGATAGCAGGTGCGTCTTGTTATTTTAAAGTGCTTGAAATGCTTTTTCTTTTTTAGGAAATTATAGGAAAGTAATAAATCAGTGACCAGCTATACGAAAAGCCGAATCAACGGTGTTGCTTGTTGATTCGGTTTTTCGTAGTAGTGGCTGTACCACAGAATCGCTGTTGTTACATCATTTATAATTTTTCTCTAACTTTTTCAATTCTTCTAACATTGCTTTTCTACGTGGATACTTTTCTTTTAGTTCTTTGATCAATAATTGAACAGAGATGGTGCTGCTTGGAAGAGTGGCCATTTCGGCAATCAGCAAAGCCATTTTATGATACCGAGAGCGTGTCGTTGTTTCAGCGGCCATTCGACGTAGTTCATATTCATATTTTTGAAGGAGTGCTTCCGGGAATTGCTTTCTTAAGAAAGAAAAATAGCGACTGGCTTCTTCTAGTCCAGGTGATTTCAGGATGTAATCCAATAGTAGATCATACCGTCTTTCTTTTGAATAGAATAAACCAACATCAGTTCGATTTTTTAATTGCTCAAATAATTGTTCACGTACTTCTTCCCACTGATCGATCGAATAGGATTTTTTCAATTGATGGATCAAATTCATATCAACGGTTTCTCCCTCTAATAGTAGATGGAAAATTTGTTCCGCATAAAGCTCCTTGTTCCCTAATTTATGATAGAGATTTTTTAACGCATAGCGATGTAAAGTGATCATATCGGAAGAATGCTTGTCTAATACAATGCTTTCCTTCAAAACAACAATGGCCTCTTCATACGCTTTTTTTTGCATCAAGTAGTCGATATACTGCGAACGTATTGTGGGTGATTGCCAGCTTTCTCGTGCACGTTGCCGAATTTGGTTATCTGAATAATTCAAGTTCTCCATCTGGCGAATCGATAGAAGTCGTTTATTTTTATAATTGAAGAACCCGTTATTTTCAGTTGTTTGGTCAAGGGCTTGCTGCTCTTGCTCAGAGAACTGTTGGGGGAACTCTTCATGTAAAACTTGTTGGATATAAAAGCAAGACTGGCTTGCGGTGGTGCTGTTTACTTTGGCTGATAATTTAGAAAACATACGTTGTTTTTCTTGTTCAGAGGCATGTTTCAGTAACTTTTTCCATAGTGAATAACATTGATGCATGATAAGACTTACATCATTTTCTACATTATGTATCTTTGCTAAGTCAAGGTGTTCGACCACTCGATTCATCAGTTCAAAGGCGTGAAGAATTTGATTTTTTTCGACAGCTGTATCAACAAGCTTAGTTAAAAATCCAGACAGTTCATTATTGATTTTTTGTATTGTACGGTCGTTCGTATTATTGGTTGAATATTGAGTGTGTTTTTCTAAAATAACAACCATTTTATCGTAATCGCTAATATTTTTGATTGCAATATGTTCTTGAAAACGTTGTGTAAGTTTTTGATTACCCCTTAAAATACTTAATAGGAAGTCATGGATATCTTGTTCATTTGCATAGGAAATCAGTTTGATAAGATCCGGTGTTTTTTCATGTTTATCCTCTTGTTCGTATTTGAATAAGACAGCCGCGATATGTGCACAATGGTCATTGCCTTCGTGTGAGCAAGTGCAAGCTACACGATAGAAGTGTTCGTGGTTTGTTAATTGGATCAATATGTCATACTCGTTGTTTTCTTCAGTTACTTTTGCGGTGATCTGTTCTTGTGTAAATAAAAATTCGTGAACATGCTTTTCGATAAATAAAGTATAGCCATTATCTAAATCAGGTTCCTCGAAAACGCTTTGCCAATTTTTCATAATATTTCCTCCTGTAGTTATCTTTATACTTTAATTTTACCGAATAAATAAAAAGAAAACAGCAACTTTTTTTTCAGTACATAGATTATTTAATCTTATATAAAAGTAATAATAATATAAAAATGTTATTTTATCTTTAAATAACTACAAGTGGATGGTTTTCTTGGATGCTAAATAAATTTTTCCACGATCGATTGATTTTCTGGGCGTTTCTCTTTTTCTAATCGAGCGATTTGTTGAATGAGTCCATCCAAAGTGATCATCGCCATTTCTTCTTCCACTTTTTTCTGCAATCGAGAATATGTTGCAGTCAAAACTTCTTGTATATTGGCACCGACGACACAATTTGGATTTGTTTTAGGATCGACTTGGATCAAACTTGTGTTTCCTTCAATGCTTCGATAAATTTCCAATAAGTTGATATTTTCTGGCGCTTTTGCAAGTACAGGTGCTGGTTTTCCACTTGTCGTATGAATCAAGTCCGCCTTTTTTAATTGACTCATGATTTTTCGGACATTTGTTGGATTCGTTTCAATACTACGTGCAATCATGTCACTGGAAAGCAGATCTGTCCCTTGGAAGATATGGATGTAAGCTAAAATATGGATCGCATCACTTAGTTGCAGAGAGTATTTCATTAAAATCCATCCTTTCAAATTGATTTCTTGACTTATCTTAGCATACTCTTTATGATAAAGGTGTGTTTTATAAATGTACAGCTTTGTGATCAGAAAATAGCTAATTATAAAAAAGGAGTGGGAATATGACATATTTAGTCACAGGAGCAACCGGAGGATTTGGGCACTATGCTTTAAATGAATTAAAGAAACTAGTTCCTTTGGAGGAAATCTATGTTCTTGCACGTAGTGAAGAAAAAGCAGAACAATTAATAGAAGAAGGTATCGAAGTGCGTATCGGCGATTATGCTGATCCCGAAACAATGGTGCAGGCCTTAAAGGGTATTGATCGTTTACTATTTGTTTCAGGAGTGCCGGGGAACAGACAAGCTGAGCATCAGCATGTCGTGGAAGCGGCAAAAGAAGCTGGTGTTTCTTTTATTGCCTATACGAGTTTTGCGGATGCAGACCATTCGACTAGTATCTTGGCGCCAGACCATCAGTTTACAGAAAAAATCATTAAAGAATCTGGTATCAAGCATACCTTTTTAAGAAATAACTGGTATCTAGAAAATGAGATGCCTTTGATTGATCTGGCATTGAAAACTGGTCAATTTGTTTATGCAGCTGGAGAAGGAAAAACAGGTTGGGCATTAAAGAGAGAATACGCAGAAGTAGCCGCAAAAGTATTAGCAGGAACGGATTATCCGGAAGTCTTAGAATTATCTGGAAAACCAATCACGTATCAAATGTTGGCAGAAAAAGTTGCTAAAGTAAGTGGCAAGTCGATAGAAATTCTCTCACTGGATACAGATGGATTTATAGGTAAACTTACAGCTGCGGGATTTTCTCAAGGCGGTGCAGAAATGACGGCTGCTATTCAAAATGATATTCGCAATAATCAATTAGATGTGACTTCTGATGATTTTGAAAAAGTATTAGGACGTGAATTGACTTCACTAGAAGATGGATTGAAGGAGTTAGGTATCTAACCAGGTCACTGTATCAGTAGACTTTGCAAAAAAACATATTCTCGTTAAGTGTTGATATTGTTTTTTGTCTAGGTTTCAAATGAAAAGAAGGTTGAGAGGCTAAGAGTCTGTTATTGATTTTTAGTCTCTCTTCCTTTTTTTGAGCATTTTTCAATACGGATACGAAATTAAAGTAGGCCCTTACATGGCTGGTCTTATCTGTTTATTGTTTTGTTTTAATTTGTTTAGTAGAATTACGCATAACTGTTTTTCTGATTTAGATATTGCTGTATCTCGAAAATCTTAATAATTTTATGGCTGAAATGAGGTTTACAGTCATGTATAATTAAAAATGTGTGATTTTTATGGAGTAATAAATTAAATTTTTTGAAGATTTAATGATACATATATCTAAACTCTCATAATGTCGCATGCTGTTATAAAATTATTGAGAAAAAGGAGAATGAAATGAAAGCAAAAAATCTTTTATTTAGTGCAATCGTTCTAAGCAGTTTAGTATCTACGAACCTTGTCGTACTTGCAGATGAGACAGCAACGTCGAGTCCTGCTGAAACAACAGTTTCAACAATGGGGGATGTAACTGCAACGACTGATTCAGAAGCAACTGAACAGTCTACTGAACCTGTCGAAAAAACAGAAGTAATCACGAATCCTCTAACGAATGGGGATGAATTGACGCATACACATCAAGCGGATCTATCGCAATTTGAGAATCCGGGGGTCGCAGCTTTTTCTGCACGTTCATCTGTGAATGAGCAACAAGCATTTATTGATAGTATTGCGGCAAGTGCGCAGACTTTAGCGAATGCTAATGATTTATATGCCTCTGTGATGATCGCCCAAGCAATTGTTGAAAGTGGCTGGGGAAGAAGTACACTATCTGCTGCGCCAAACTATAATTTATTTGGGATCAAAGGTAGTTATAATGGACAATCGGTGACAATGCCGACTTCAGAATTTATCAATGGTCAATGGGTCACTGTAAATGCAGCTTTTCGTAAGTATCCATCTTATGCAGAGTCTTTACAAGATAATGTGACGGTGTTGAAGACGACTTCTTTCCAACCAGGTGTCTTCTTTTATTCAGGTGCATGGAGAAGTAATACTTCATCGTATCGCGATGCCACAGCATGGTTAACTGGTCGCTATGCGACAGCTCCAAATTATGGTTCGATTCTAAATAACGTGATTGAAACGTATAATCTAACCCAGTATGACACACCGAATGTCGATACTTCACCAATGTATCGTTTGTATAACCGTAGTACTGGTCAACATTTGTACACGTTGAATGTTGGGGAAAGAAATTATCTATCTACAGTTGGTTGGATTTATGAAGGAATCGCATGGCAAGCACCAAATAGTGGACAACCGGTTTACCGTTTGTACAATCCAAATAACGGAGATCATCACTATACGATGGCTCAGTCAGAAATCAACTTTTTGACACCTCTTGGTTGGAGATATGAAGGGTTAAGTTTCTTCTCAGGTGGTTCAAAACCAATCCATCGTTTGTTCAATCCGAATGAAACAATAGGAACGCACCATTATACATTAAGTTCAGCTGAGCGCGATTCGTTGACACCATTAGGTTGGAGATATGAAGGCATCGGGTTCTATGCTTATTAAGATAAGGATCTAGTGTCTGGTTCTTGATTTAAAAGCAAAAAGTATTGATTAAGATGATAAATATCGCTCCAAGGTTTATTCGTAAACCGGGAGCGATATTTTTGTGGAAAAAAATTTAACGAAAGTTATAAATAAAACTTACGAAAAATTTTCATTTATGCTATGCTGTTTTTCATGAAAAGGAGTGATTGAAGTGCCAACAAATAAAAAAGAAGGAATTATATTTACAACGCTGATGTGTTTTTTGATGGTTTTAGGAATGAGTATTTATAACCTCTGGCTACATAATGCATTGCATCTATCAAATCTATTCATAGGACTTATCCCAGGATTTATTGTGGCGTTTATCTTAGATGTTTTTATTGTAGGTGTTATAGCGAAAAAGATTGCGTTTAATCTACCTATAAATAAGCAAAATAAAATGCAAATGATCCTTACGATTTCTTGTCTGATGGTTTTGGGAATGGTGACGTGCATGTCATTGTTCGGTATCGTGATTGAACAAGGGATTCCAGAACAATTTCTTTCCGTGTATCTTACAGCTTGGAAGATGAACTTGATCATGGCGTTGCCGTTACAATTATTGTTTGTCGGCCCCATCTCACGGACCGTTTTGGCGACGATCCAAAAATAATTGAAGAAGTCTTTCGGTTGTCTCTAGCAACTTTTTAGTAGATAAGCTAAAATGCAAGCAAGACATAAATGCGAGGCTTAGAGATGATCGAAGAATATTTTAAAGAAGTCGGCTTGACCATGGTAGAACTACCTGTTGAATGGGTCGATGAACGATTGGTTTATCGTGGATTGATCAAAGAGTTGCCGACAATCAATGCGGAAGCTCCTTCAAGAGCGCAAATGCAACAACAACTAGCAGAGACTTATCAGATTTATCGTGAACAACTGCTTCTTGAATCAGAAGAGGAGAAAGAAACTACTACAAATCTGACGAGTGAACAATTATTGCGTTATTATGATGGCGAAACGTTTGATGGCTTTTCTTTGTTTGATCAGTTAACAGAGGAATAATCCTGTAAAGAGAGAATACGTTAGTAGTCTTCAATTTTGAGAAATAAGGCGACATACATGAAAACTTGCATCCAAGTTTCGTGTATGTCGCCTTATTTTTCGAAGAATCATCTGGCATTTGCGTAACTTATTATTGAAAGACAACTCACAGCCAAAATGTTTCCCGTGAAACATTATTCACGAATTTGTCCGTCTCCGTAGATGATATATTTTGTCGTCGTTAATTCATTCAAACCCATTGGGCCTCTAGCATGGAGTTTTTGGGTGGAAATGCCGATTTCTGCACCGAACCCAAAGACTGAACCATCTGTAAAACGAGTCGAAGCATTGACGTAAACAGCTGCTGCGTCGACTTCATTTAAAAAGCGTTGACTTGCAGAGTAACTGTCTGTGACGATGGCTTCTGAATGCTTGGTATTGTGTTGATTGATGTGATCGATTGCCTCATCTAATGAATCAACGATCTTGACTGCTAAAATATAATCCAAGTATTCTATATCCCAATCGGTTTCGTCTGCTAACGTGGCTGTTTCTAAATAATCCAATGCACGCGCATCTGCATGGAGTGAAACACCATGTTCAACCAGTGCTTGCTCGATCGATGGCAAGAAGAACGGCGCGATCTCTGAGTGGATCAGTAAAGTCTCAGCAGCATTACAGACAGAAGGTCGAGATGTTTTTGCGTTCACGATGATATCGACAGCCATGGCTAATTGTGCTTCTTTATCGATATAGATATGGTTGTTGCCTGTTCCTGTTTCAATGATCGGTACGGTCGCTTGTTCTTTCACACGTTTGATCAACGAAGCGCCGCCTCGTGGGATCAAAACATCTAAATAATCAGTTAGACGCATCAATTCCGCAGCGGTTTCGTGCGAGGTATCATCCACAAATTGGATCGCATAAGGCGATACTCCAGCATTCGTCAATGTTTCTTGAAGCAATTCAACCAACAATTGATTGGAATGGAAAGCTTCTTTTCCTCCGCGTAAAATCACGGCATTCCCTGATTTGAATGCCAAACTAGCAGCATCCGTTGTCACATTCGGGCGTGATTCGTAGATCATACCGATGACACCTAATGGGACACGTTTCTTGCCAATCAATAAACCGTCCTCGTTTTGCCACATATGATCGACTTTTCCGATAGGATCGTCTAATTGTGCAACTTTAATGATTTCTTCAGCCATAGTATGGATACGTTCTGGTGTCAATCGTAAGCGATCTTGCATCGTTTCGCTGATATTATTTTCTGTTGCTTGATCTAAGTCTTTTTGATTTGCTTCAAGAATGGCAAGTTGATTTCTCTTGATCATTTGCGCCATTTGCAATAATAAGTCATTTTTTTGTTTTGTAGGCATCAACGCTAGGCCTCGTGCGCCTTTTTTTGCCTGTTCACCAAGTTGGATAAGATCAGTCATGATAGCCCTCCTTAAATAATGTGCCAATTTCTTTTCCAGCTAAAATATCAAAGATGATTGCCGGATTTTTTCCATTTGCTAAGATCATCGTGCTATTTGCTTCAAAGATCCTTAAAGCAGCTTTTAATTTACTTGCCATACCGCCAGTGCCATACGTACTGCCGGCGCCACCTGCTTGTGCCATCAGCTCATCGTCAATAGCAGTGACTGTTTGATACATTTCAGCCTGAGGATTGATGGATGGATTATCTGAATAGAAACCGTCGATATCCGAAAGAACAATGAGGAGGTCGGCGGCGATCAGCTTGGTAACGATCGCAGATAGCTGATCGTTGTCACCAAATTTGGTAGAATGATCTAATTCATCGACTGCGACAGTATCATTTTCATTGACGATAGGAATGGTTCCCATCGCTAATAGCTGTTCTAACGTATTGACAACATTTTTACGGCTTTCAGGATAATCAATGACATCTCGAGTGACTAGTATTTGCGCAGTTTGTTGGCTATAGACACTGAATCGTTGATTGTAGATGTTCATCAATTCAGCTTGTCCGATTGCGGCAATCGCCTGTTGCTCTGGGATCGTAGCTGGGCGTTTGGCTAGGTTCATTTTATGCATACCGACGCCGACTGCACCAGAAGAGACTAATACGATTTCTTTGCCTTGATTATGAAGATCAGAAAGAACAAAAGCTAATTGGTCGATCGCTGCCAAATTGATATTGCCATTCGGATAGATCAATGTACTTGTTCCTACTTTGATGATGATTCTTTTTGCTTCTTTTACTTCTTTTCGCATGGAGCACCTCAATTAATTCTCTTTACACAGAAATGATTTTGTTTTATTCTACTTGTTTTCAATCATAAAGTCATGTTTTAATAAACTTTTTTTCAAAAAATCAATAAATTTGTTTCTTAGAAGAGAAGTGGATTTCATGAAGAATTCGTTAACTTTGGGTATTCAGTCGTTTGGTATGTTAAAATAGAACTAGTTTACTCTGGGAGGGATTTGGTGAATAAAAGAGGTTTTGAAGTAATTACACGTTATCAGGATCAACAGATCCAATTGCCACAAAGAGCGACCCACCATGCGGCCGGTTATGACTTTGAAGCAGCAGAAGATGTGGTGATTCCAAGTGTTTGGAAAGCTGGATTTAAGCAAGGACTTACAGCGGTCTCAGATGCGCTTATGCCTGATATGTCAGCAGAGGAAAAGAAGATCAAACCGGTCTTAGTACCTACAGGAATCAAAGCGTATATGGGTGAAGATGAGTTCTTACAACTAGCCAATCGCTCAAGCAATCCATTAAAACGTTTTTTGATTTTGACGAATGGTATCGGCGTGATCGACAGTGATTATTATAATAATGAAGCAAATGAAGGACACATCATGTTCCAATTCACGAATTTCGGCTTCAAAGATGTAGTGATCAAAAAAGGGGAACGAATCGGTCAAGGCATTTTCTTGCCGTTCCTAAAAGCGGATCAAGATCAAACAGCTAAAGCCCGCCAAGGCGGATTTGGCTCATCTAATGAATAAATAAAAGTGGGTTAAGCTATTTTTAATCCGAGTCAAGTAAAGTGAAAGATAGGTGGTACACGACAATGGCCAAAAAAGCAAAAGTTCAATTTGTTTGTCAAAACTGTGGCTATGTGTCGCCTAAGTTTTTAGGGCGTTGTCCTAATTGTGGCAAATGGAACACTATGGTTGAAGAGATCGAACAAGACACAACAGATCGTAGAGTACGTACGAGCTTAACTGGTGAAAAAGCCAAACCAACAAAAATCGCAGAAGTGATCCCCAAAAAAGAACCGCGGGTCAAGACGAAGTTAGCAGAGTTGAACCGAGTCTTAGGCGGGGGTGTCGTTCCTGGTTCGATGATTTTGATTGGGGGCGATCCTGGTATCGGGAAGTCCACTTTACTACTGCAAGTATCGCAACAATTAGCGGCGATCGGTGGCAAAGTGCTTTACGTATCAGGAGAAGAGAGTGCGGATCAAATCAAACTGCGTGCCGAACGTTTGGGTTCGATCGATACAGAATTTTATTTATATGCAGAAACAGACATGAATGAAATCAGTCGAGCGATCGAACAAATTTCTCCTGACTATGTGATCATCGACTCGATCCAAACGATGACCCAACCCGATATAACAAGTGTAGCTGGTAGTGTCAGCCAAGTACGAGAAACAACTGCAGAGTTGCTGAAAATTGCCAAAACAAACGGAATCGCGATCTTTATCGTTGGACATGTCACAAAAGAAGGATCGATCGCAGGGCCGCGAATGTTAGAGCATATGGTCGATACGGTCTTGTATTTCGAGGGCGAACAACATCACAGTTTTCGTATTTTACGTGCCGTAAAAAACCGTTTTGGGTCCACCAACGAGATCGGCATTTTTGAGATGCATGCTCATGGGTTAGAAGAAGTAGCAAATCCTTCACAGATCTTTCTGGAAGAACGCTTAGATGGTGCGACAGGTTCAGCGATCGTTGTTGCAATGGAAGGAACACGGCCGATCCTAGTGGAGATCCAAGCCTTAGTGACTCCGACGATGTTTGGAAATGCCAAACGAACAACGACTGGCTTAGACTTTAATCGTGTGTCTTTGATCATGGCAGTATTAGAAAAACGTGCTGGATTATTGTTGCAAAATCAAGATGCTTACCTAAAAGCAGCTGGTGGGGTAAAATTAAATGAACCCGCGATCGACTTAGCGATTGCGATCAGTATCGCCTCTAGCTACAAAGAAAAAGGAACACAGCCAACAGAATGTTTTATTGGAGAAATCGGCTTGACTGGAGAAATCAGAAGAGTCAATCAGATTGAACAACGAGTCAAAGAAGTACAAAAATTAGGATTTACAAAAGTATATCTGCCTAAAAATAATTTAGGTGGTTGGAATGTTCCAGAGGGGATCGAAGTCGTAGGTGTTGCAACACTGGATGAGACCCTTAGAAGAGTATTTCGCTAAAATCAAAATGAAATGGAGGAAGCAGGATGCAAAAACGTGTCATCACCTTACTGATGATCATCGTTGGTGCCAGCTTAGGTATTTCTTTTTTACCTACAGCTTGGCAAGCGATCGGTCAACAGACAAATGGATGGCTGAATAACACCTTTACCAATAGCTTGTTGGGTGCACTTATTTTCTTTTTATTATCTTTGCTATTGGCAAAACATATTACAGCAGTCATCAAGCAAATTGAAGAAAAATTAAGTGAGGTCAGCTTGACGTATCTCTTATTCGGGGCAATCGGAGCAATCATTGGTCTGACATTAGGAGTCGTGATCTCTACCCCTCTTTATAATATTGAGATGCCTTTCGTAAATAGTGTCTTACCGATCCTATTGATGGTGATTCTTGGGTATCTTGGATTACGAATGGGGACGACCCGCATCGAGGAATGGAAGAAAATATTTGGACCTAGAAGCAAAAAGGTGGAACAAGAAACACCTAGCCAAGTGGAAAGCCAACTGTTGGAACGTAAGTTAGACGATCATTTCCATAAGTATAAAATATTGGATACAAGCGTGATCATCGATGGGCGTATTTACGACATCACAAAAACAGGATTTTTAGAGGGAACATTGATGATCCCAAATTTTGTTTTATATGAATTACAATATATCGCTGATTCAGGTGACAGCTTGAAACGTGTGCGTGGACGTCGCGGATTAGATATTTTGAACGCGTTACAAAAAGAAGAAGGCATTTCAGTTGAGATGTATGACGGTGACTTTGAAGACATCAGTGAAGTCGATAGTAAGCTGATCAAATTAGCGAAATTATTGGATGGCGTCATCGTGACGAATGACTATAACCTTAACAAAGTTTCTGAGTTTCAAAATGTACCTGTTCTCAACATCAACGCGCTTGCCAACGCAGTGAAGCCAGTCGTTATCCCTGGTGAGAACATGAATGTATTGGTAGTCAAAGCTGGTACAGAACGTCAACAAGGAGTTGCCTATTTAGATGACGGCACAATGGTCGTTGTGGAAGACGGGCAACACTACATGAACGAGCGAATCGAAGTCGTGGTAACTAGTGCGCTACAAACAGCAGCTGGACGAATGATCTTTGCAAAACCTGCTCATGCGGGTAGAGGAATCGATAATAAACGTGAGAACGAGAAAAAGGCGAAGTAAAATCACAACGGTGTAAGCAAGGAGTAGCTAGGCATTTCAAAGTGATTTCTAGAGGAGCTGCTACTTTCTTCGTTAGTCGAGGGTCGGAAAATAGAAAAAACTATTTTCCGACCCTGATTTTATACCGTAGATTTCAATGACTTTTTCATAATCTCTTTACTATTTACCGTATAAAAGGTAAAATTTGTGCTGAGTGGCTTTAAATTCCAACATTTATTGCTAAAGGGGCACTACCCCAAAACAGTCTGTTCAAATGCTGTATTTTCAGCTGTTTTGGGTGGCTCAAAGTCTAGTTTGAAAGAAGAGGAAGAAAATGACGAAAGTACGCGTACGTTATGCACCAAGTCCAACAGGGCACTTGCATATTGGAAATGCCCGAACTGCATTATTCAATTATTTATTTGCCCGTCACAATGATGGAGATTTCATTATCCGCATTGAGGACACTGACCAAAAACGAAATATTGAAGATGGCGAAAAAAGCCAATTAGAGAATCTTGCTTGGTTAGGGATGGAATGGGATGAATCACCTGAAAATCCAGGTGAATACGGTCCTTACCGTCAATCTGAAAGAAAAGAAATCTATCAACCATGGATCGATCAGCTGTTAGCAAGCAACCGTGCTTACAAATGCTATTGTTCAGAAGAGGAACTAGAAGCAGAACGTGAAGCGCAACGCGCACGCGGAGAAATGCCTCACTATGCTGGAACTTGTGCGAACTTGTCACCAGAAGAACAAGCGAAGAAAGAAGCAGAAGGCATTGTGCCAGTGATTCGTTTCCGCGTACCTCGTAATACGGAATATGCGTTCAACGACATGGTCAAAGGAGATATCACCTTTGAATCAGACAATATCGGTGGCGATTACGTCATCCAAAAACGTGATGGCATGCCAACATACAACTTCGCTGTAGCGGTGGATGATCACTTGATGAAGATCACTCATGTTTTACGTGGCGATGATCATATTGCAAATACACCGAAACAGTTGATGATCTATGAAGCATTTGGATGGACAGCACCAACGTTTGGCCACATGACTTTGATCATCAATTCTGAAACAGGTAAAAAGTTAAGTAAACGTGATGAATCGATCTTACAATTTATCGAACAATATCGTGAATTAGGTTATTTACCAGAAGCAATGTTCAATTTTATTGCGTTGTTAGGTTGGTCGCCTGTAGGAGAAGACGAGTTATTCAGTCAAGAAGAATTGATCAAGATGTTCGATCCACAACGTTTAAGCAAATCGCCCGCAGCATTTGATGCGAAAAAACTACAATGGATCAACAACCATTACATCAAAGAAATGGATCTAGACACATTGACAGAAATGTGTTTACCTTATTTGATCGCCGATGGACGTGTACCAGAGAATCCAGATGCACAAACACTTGAATGGGTGAAAAAGATCGTTCGTCTCTATCAACCACAAATGAGTTATGCAGAAGAAATCGTTGAAGTATCAACGTTATTCTTTAACGAACATCCTGAATTAGATGAAGCAGCCAAAGAAGTATTAGCAGGTGAAACTGTTCCGACTGTCTTGGAAGCTTTCAAAGAGCAATTGACACAAATGGACGTCGTTGATGGACCAACTGTCAAAGCAGCAATCAAAGCAGTTCAAAAAGAAACTGGGGTCAAAGGGAAAAATCTATTTATGCCGATCCGTGTGGCTGTTTCAGGACAAATGCATGGACCTGAACTACCAGAAACAATCGAATTGTTAGGAAGAGAAAAATCATTAGCACATTTAAATCAAGTATTGAATGAAACACGATGAACAGAATGAAGTAAAAAAAGAATCGTTTCAAGAGAGTCAACGGGTGGTGTAAGTTGGCAACTATTCTTTTTTGAAATGCCTCTGGGAGTGGTCTTGGCGAATCAGTAAGTGTTGACCAATAGTCAACAGTTGCAAGTAGCGAAGAACGAGTAGCAGACGTTACCTGCCAGAGATAATCACATGATTATGAAGAAAAGTGGAACCACGCCTCATAGCGTCTTTTAATAAGGAAACTTATTTAAAAGACGCTTTTTTTAGTATTGTATCTTTTGTTGTTCTTACATACCTTCAAAAAAGGAAAGGAGAGGAAGTCGATGGGATGGTTCAAACGAGCGGTCATTGCAGTGAAGAAAAATGATCCAGCAGCGCGTACCACAGCGGAAGTCATTTTGACTTACCCTGGGTTACATGCATTATTTTGGCATCGTTTCTCCCATTATTTATATCGCCATCGTCTCTATTTGATTGCCAAAATGAATGCCCAATTTTGGCGATTTATCACGGGAATCGAGATACATCCAGGAGCGAAGATCGGAAAGGGTGTATTCATTGATCATGGGATGGGGATCGTCATTGGAGAAACGGCAGAAATCGAAGATGATGTGATTTTGTTTCATGGCGTGACCCTAGGTGGTACTGGCAAGGAAACAGGGAAAAGACATCCGACGATCAAACAAGGCGCGATGTTATCCGCCAATGCCCAGATCTTAGGGCCGATCACGATCGGAAGAAATGCAAAAATCGGCGCAGGCGCAGTCGTATTAAAAGACATACCTGAAGAGGCAACAGCAGTTGGAGTACCAGCGAAAGTTGTCCGAATCAATGGGGAGAAAGTAAGGGGATCAGAATGATAAAAATCTATAATACATTAACAAGAGAAAAAGAGACATTTGTTCCTTTGAAAGAAGGCCAGGTCGCGATGTATGTTTGCGGACCCACAGTTTATAACTACATCCATATCGGGAATGCACGCAGTACGATCGCATTTGACACGATTCGACGTTATTTGGAATATCGTGGGTACCAAGTGAACTATGTCTCTAATTTTACAGATGTGGACGATAAAATCATCAAGGCTGCTAATCAGCTTGGAATCACCGCACCAGAAGTCGCTGATCGGTTTATCCATGCTTTTGAAGAAGATACAAAAGCATTGAATGTCCAACCAGCAACGCTTCATCCAAGAGTAATGGACCACATGGAAGACATTCGTGTGTTCATCCAAGCGTTGATCGACAAAGGATTTGCGTACGAATCAAATGGTGATGTGTATTACCGTACGAGAAAATTCACCGAGTATGGACAATTGAGTGATCAATCGATCGATGAGTTAGAGATCGGGGCAAGTCAGCGTACTGGCGCAGAACAACAACAAAAAGAAGATCCGTTAGATTTTGCCTTATGGAAAAAAGCAAAACCAGGAGAGATCTCATGGCCATCGCCATGGGGGGAAGGTCGTCCTGGCTGGCATATCGAATGTTCGGTGATGGCAACGAAACATCTAGGTGAAACCATTGACATCCATGGTGGTGGCCAAGACTTGGAGTTCCCTCATCACGAAAACGAAATCGCCCAAAGTGAAGCGAAAACAGGTAAAAAATTCGCGAACTATTGGATGCACAATGGCTATGTAACGATTGGTGAAGATGACCAAAAAATGAGTAAGTCTTTAGGAAACTTCATCACCGTCCATGAAATGATCCAAGAGGTTGATCCGCAAGTATTACGCTTCTTTATGGCAACGACCCAATATCGTCGTCCGATCCGCTACAGTGAAGCAACGATGAAAGAAGCTGCAACCAATTTACAACGATTGAAAAATACGTTTGATAATCTAAACTTCCGCTTTGAAAATGCAGTAGAAGACCACTCGGAAGATGAAAGACAGATGACTGAACTAGAACAATTAGAAGCCCGCTTCATCAAAGAAATGGACGATGATTTCAATGCAGCGAACGGAATCACGGTTGTCTATGAATTAGCAAAATGGATCAATACGTATTTGGAGCAACCGACAGTTTCCAAAACGATCCTATCAAAAAGTGAGGCACTATTTACCCAATGGCTGTCGATTTTTGGTATCTTATTTACGACAGCAGAAATGTTGGATGAAGAGATCGAGCAATTGATCGAAGAACGGACACAAGCTAGAAAAAACCGCGATTTCGCTCGTAGTGATGAAATTCGGGATCAATTAAAAGAGCAGGGGATCTTGTTAGATGACACACCACAAGGTACTCGTTGGAGAAGAGAAGCATGAGAGACCATACACAATTGAACGGCTTAGCGCTTGCTTATGTCGGAGATGCCATTTATGAGATTTATATTCGCGATTATTTGATTGAAAAAGGCGAAACAAAGCCCAATAAACTGCATCGAGCAGCGACGCATTATGTTTCAGCAAAGGCACAAGCCTTTTTGATCCAACAAATGTTACAAGAAAAGCTGTTAACAGAAGACGAAGAGTTGTACTATCGCAGAGGTAGAAATGCCAAAAGTCATACAAGTGCCAAAAATGCAGACATCACAACCTATCGTGTGGCAACGGGGTTTGAAGCCTTGATGGGCTACTTACATCTAACAAAACAAACGGAACGGATGGAAGAATTGATCACATGGTGCATTGAGAAAGTAGGTGAAACCCATGAGGAAAGAAAATAAAGAACGTAATTACCAAAAACGAAACAAAAAAGATTCTCCACGTTTTACCAAAGGCAATGACAAACGTAGTGGAAAAAAAGAAACAGCCTATGTCGGCCAAGAGGACACAACGAGTGAAGACAACTTTGTATTTGGTCATCATGCAACGATCGAAGCCTTACAACAAGGGCGAGGAAATAAATTGTTTCTTCAAGAAGATTCCCGCGGTGAAAAGGTCGAAGAATTAAAAACGATTGCCCGTGAACAAGCGGTACCAGTCAAATGGGTACCTAAACAAAAATTAGATCTACTTAGCGATCGCGGCGTTCACCAAGGCGTGGTATTAGCGATAACACCTTACGAATATTTGACATTGGATCAATTATTAGAACAAGCAAAAAACAAAACGCAGACACCATTTTTCTTGATTTTGGACAGTATCGAAGACCCACATAATTTTGGGTCGATTTTACGAACAGCAGATGCTAGTGGGGTAGATGGCGTCATCATTCCGAAACATCGTGCAGTCGGGATCACACCAATCGTGACAAAAACGTCAACAGGTGCCGTTGAATACGTGCCAGTCGCTCGTGTGACGAATTTAGTTCAAACCGTCCAGCAACTAAAAGAGCAGCAATTCTGGGTATTCGGCACGGATATGGAAGGGACCAATTTCCAATCATGGAATGCCAAAGGCGCGATTGCGTTAGTGATCGGTAATGAAGGCCGCGGCATGAGCGCAGGCTTGAAGAAAGAAATGGACGAGCTCTTGACGATCCCTATGGTTGGGCATGTCCAAAGCTTGAACGCAAGTGTGGCTGCCGGACTTCTGATGTATCAGGCTTTTTCTCAGCGACAGGGGGAATAAGGCATGAAGAAACAACTGCTGATCGTCGATGGCTATAACATGATTGGTTCTTGGCCAGAGTTAGTTACATTGAAAAATCAAGACAAAATGGCAGATGCCAGAGAAGCATTATTGCATCGTTTATCAAATTATGCAAAATATGAAGGGATCGAAGTCATCGTTGTTTTTGATGCGCAATTAGTTCCAGGTATCCAACAAAACTATCGGAAATATCAGTTAGAAGTCGTTTTTACAAAAGAAGATGAGACGGCAGATACGTATATCGAGCGCATTGCTGGGGAGCTGAATACTCGGTTGACACAAGTAACAGTAGCAACGAGTGATTTAGCAGAACAATGGGTGATCTTCTCACAAGGAGCTTTGCGGACCTCAGCGTATGAATTATATAAAACAATTAAAAAAACAGAAAAAAATATTACCCAAGATAATATAAATATGCGTTTTATCGATTTTCGACGAAATTCTCCTTGGAATGAAGAACAATTAGAAAAATTGTCCCAAAAATTGGACGATTTAATGAGAAAAGAAAAATAACAGCTAGATACGATTAGTTATTCAATGAATTGATGGTAAGATTCCTCCATAATCGAAAGTTATGGAGGAATTATTTTATGTCCGAGGAGTTATTGTGCGCCGCCCGTAATGGAGATGAAGAGGCTTTTGCCCTACTGTATCAAAAATATTTCCCGTTATTGTTACGGTTGAAGAATATTTATTATTTAAGAAATTATGTCAGTGAAGATTGGGAACAAGAAGCAAGGATCGCACTATATCAAGCACTCAAAACGTACGAAAACAATAAAGGGGTTAGTTTTGGGAGCTATTACAAAAGCATTATCAGTAATCAAATCTACTCTTTACTACGAAAACAAAATGCACTAAAACGCCGAGACCAAAAGAATGAAATATCCATTGAACAAAAAATAGCTACAGAAGGACCGGATTTCTTAGCTGAGATCACGATCCAAGAGCCTGTGGCAATGCAACAATTACTATTAAAAGAAGCTTTCGAAGAGTGCGACATCAAATTCTCATCAAAAGAGGCAAAAATTTTTCAACAGTATATGCAAGGAAATGATTTTACTGAGATGGAAAGAGAACTAGCAATGGATCTAAAACAAATAAAAAGCGCTTACGGAAGAGTGAAATACAAGATAAAAAAACATTTGAAAGATTATAATGAGTGATTTTTTATAGCATTACTAATGTTTTTCTTACTTATTTCTATTGCATTTCTTTTTTTATTATGGTAAACTTGAAAAATTTTGCTATATGTGGTATGATAGATATTGAGGTGAATTGTATGCCACTAACTTTAGCTACAATCAAAAAAGATTTAGAAGGTCGTATCGGCAGCCAAATCATGTTGGTTGCACAGACTGGAAGAAAGCGTCAAACGGAACGCCGAGGCGTTTTAACAGAAACCTATCCTTCAGTATTTGTCGTAGACTTAGATCCTGAAGAAAATTCTTTTGAACGAGTATCTTACAGTTATTCGGATGTACTTACTCGAACAGTTGAGATCGAATTTTTAACTGAAGCAGTTTAAAAAGCAGGCGGACCTAGATTATATATGAGGTTCGTTTGCTTTTTTGTGTATAACTAGTTATGCTATTAGCAAGAAAGAATGGAGGTCCTGGGGATGGAGCATTATGTAAAAAAATTTGCAGAATTAACGACAGCAGAATTTTATGCAATCGTGAAAGAACGCATCGCTGTATTTGTTGTTGAACAAAATTGTCCTTACCAAGAAGTCGATGAGATCGATGAAATCGCATGGCATACTTATTTTAAAGATGAAGAAGGTACGATTTTAGCGTATACACGTATTTATGTAGAAGATGATGCTGTTCATTTTGGACGAGTATTGGTGAACCAAGCGCATCGAAAATCCGGTTTAGGGCAAAAGATCGTACAGCACACATTAGCTGCAATTGAAGCGAATGCACCTGGACGTCCAATCGTGATCGGGGCGCAAGAGTACTTACAATCATTTTATGAATCGTTTGGCTTCGAGGCTATCTCAGAAGTGTACTTAGAAGACGGGATCCCACATTTAGATATGCGAAAACAACCATAAAAAAACAGAAGGAGATCCTTCTGTTTTTTTATATCACGCTTCCTTATCTGTATTCTCAATCGTTGCTTGAGCAGTTGGGCGTGCATTGTTTTCAGCTGTTTGTTGTGCTAATAGATCGCGGATATCACTAAGATAATCTTCCGCAGTTGGTTTATCTTCCACGACTTCTTCTTCTTTTGGTCGTAAGTTTTTCGCATGATTGGCTGCTTTGACAACTAGGAATAGAACAAAACCAGTAATGACAAATGTAATAATTGCACTAATAACATTCCCAAAAGCAAAAGTAACTCCTTTAGCAGGGGACCAATCAAGAACAGACAATGCGCCATCTAAGTCAGAGGTACCTGTGATCATAGCCACGACCCAACCAACTAATGGAGTGATCACGCCTTGAACGATTTGATTCACGATCCCAGTAAAGGCACTACCAATCACCACACCAACGGCTAAGTCTAATACGTCGCCACGCATGATAAATTCTTTAAATTCTTTGATCATTGTTTTTCTCCTTTCTTGTTAATCCTAGTATATCGAAGAATAAAAAAATGTAAAAACAACACGCTTAATAATATCCCCATACGTTCGTTCAATGACTTGTATGCTATACTAGAAAGTGACTCTTGAAAAAAAATCGGACAAAAAAAGCGAGCTCGTATGTCGATGAAACAACAGTGATCATCGCTGAGAGACCAAGGATCATGACAAAAAGGAGTAGTTATTTATGACATATCAATTGACAGAAGGTGTGAACCTTCATGTGCTTCCAACCAAACAATTTAAAACGATCCGTATTTTTGTACGGTTCACTACAGCTTTAGAAAAAGAGATCGTTACCAAGCGCTCCCTATTGAGTAGCTTATTAGAAACGAATAGTTTGAACTATCCAGACCAAACACGATTAAGTGCGAAATTAGCTGATTTGTATGGTGCCGGCTTCGGTTTTTCTGTACGAAAAAAAGGAAACTTACACTGGATGAATGCGGGAATCAGTTTCGTTAATGGCGCATATGTCAACGATGACACGATCCTAACAGATGCCGTCTCTTTTTTAAAAGAAGTGTTGTTCTTTCCTAATATCAAAGAGCAAGCATTTGACCAAGCAACGTTTGATTTAGAGAAAAATAATTTAAAGCAATACTTGGAAAGTTTGAATGAAGACAAGCAAACAATGGCTTCGTTAGCCTTACAAGAATTATACTTTGAACAATCAGACGCACAAAAAATCCCAAGTATGGGTTCTGTAGAGGAACTAGAAAAAATCACTTCCGGTTCTTTAGCAGCATACTATGCTCAGATGATCGAGGAAGATCAAGTGGATATCTTTGTCGTAGGTGATATCGAAGAAACGCTGGCAATCGATGCGTTAAAAGAGCTTCCTTTTACTGCACGAAAAGTAGTACGACCTGAAATCTTTTATGAGCAAACACAAGACAATGTGATCAAGGAACGACAAATCCAAGAACCAGTTGTGCAAGCAAAACTGAATCTAGCCTATCAAACCAATGTTTACTATGATCAGCCGGAACGCTTTTCATTGATGGTGTTCAATGGTTTATTCGGAGGTTTCCCGCATTCGAAATTGTTTATGAATGTGCGAGAAAAAGAAAGTTTAGCGTATTACGCATCTAGTAACGTTGATACTTTCCGTGGGTTACTGACTGTGCAAACAGGGATTGAGACAAAGAATCGCAATCAAGTATTGCACTTGATCCATGAACAACTGGCAAGTTTGCGCAATGGTGAAATCACTGAATTAGAGCTTGACCAAACGAAAGCCATGTTACGTAACCACTATCTATTATCGTTAGATTCTCCGCAAGCGGCGATTGAATCGGCCTATTTAGCGCATTGGCTTCCTGATACCGAACTAACAGATGAAGAATGGTTAGCACGTATGGAGCGTGTGACGATCAAGGACATCCAAGAAGTCGCAAACCAAATTGAATTACAAGCAATTTTCTTTTTAGCTGGAGGTGAAGAGAATGCATAAAGCCGAATATGAGCAAATCAATGAAACACTCTATCACGAGGTCTTACCGAATGGTTTGACGGTCTATCTGTTGCCAAAAAATGATTATCACAAAACATACGGTCTATTCAGTACGAACTACGGATCGATCGATAATGAATTTATTCCTTATGGTGCAACTGAAAAAGTAAAGGTCCCTGATGGCATCGCACATTTTTTAGAACATAAATTATTTGAAAAAGAAGAAGGCGATGTTTTTCAGTTGTTCGGTCAACAAGGGGCATCAGCGAATGCGTTCACGAGCTTCACGAAAACAAGCTATTTGTTCTCAACGACAGACCAAGTAGAAAAGAATCTGTTGACGCTGCTTGATTTTGTTCAAGCGCCTTATTTTACTGAAGAAACAGTGAACAAAGAAAAAGGGATCATTGGTCAAGAGATCCAAATGTACGAAGATGATCCGAACTGGCGGTTATTCTTCGGTATTTTAAATAATTTATACCCGAACCATCCCTTGCACATCGATATCGCAGGAACCGTGGAAAGTATCGGTGACATCACAGCAGAAGATTTATATACGTGCTATCAAACCTTTTATCAACCAAGCAATATGGTACTATTTGTCGTCGGCAATCTGGAGCCAGAACAACTGATGGAACAGATCCGCCGCAATCAAGCGGCGAAAGAATTTCCGCCAGCCCAAAAAATCGAACGCTTCTTTCCTGAAAATAGTGCGGATATTCTGCCAATGAGTACATTAGAAGCAGCCATCACACGCGAGAAGTTCGTTTTAGGGATCAAAGGAATCGATGATTTACCTGAAAACGGCAGAGAACTGCTAAGATACAAAACAGCGATTCGTTTGTTACTACAATTACTTTTAGGACCAACTTCACAAAACTATTTGACGCTCTACAACGAAGGGATCATTGATGACAGTTTTGGCTTTGAATTTAGTTTAGATCGTGAATTCCATTTTGCTGACTTCAGTGGCGATTCGGATCAACCTGAGCTGGCAGTTGAAAAAATAAAAGAGATCCTTTTGAACTTTGAACAGGATGAAGGCATTACAGAAGAAAACTTGAAATTATTGAAAAAGAAAATGTTGGGTCAGTATTTCCAATCATTGAATTCGATCGAGTACATTGCCAATCAATTTACCCAAAGTCTATTCGGTGACCAAACATTGTTCGATCTGCCAGAAATCATTGAATCGATCCAAATGACGGACCTCCTTCAGGTCGGACGCTCATTTATCAATGAAGAAGTGCTTAGCGAATTTTATATGCAACCAAAAAAGTAAAACAGTAATAAATTCCGGTTCTCTTGGACATCGTCGCTGATTTGTCATGCCGTTCGTAAGAATAAAAGAAAGTTTTAAATTTCAGTTTAAAACAGATGAAATGTTATCCAAAGTAAGTTCGCTTTGTGGTATTCTTAAGTAGATTGAGCGCAAGATTGATCAATATAGAGGTAACACTATCCATTGAGCATGAAAAAAGCAAAAATTCAATGAGAAGCAGTCAGAAAATGGTCGATCTTCAACAGAGAGACAACCTCCTGACTAGAATACACAGACTGGAGAAGATGAACGAGTGGCTTTTGAAACCATCGGGGAAAAATTACGGCAAGCCCGTTTAAACAAAAAAATATCTTTAGATGAATTACAACAAATGACGAAAATTCAAAAACGTTACTTGGAATCGATCGATCAAAACGACTTTGATCAACTACCAGGTAAATTTTATGTTCGTGCATTTATTCGCCAATATGCAGAAGCGGTTGGTGAAGATGGGGATTATTTAGTGGATGTTTTTGATGGGAAAAAATCTTTTGCAGATGAAACCATCCAAAAACGACCAGAACCAGAAACTGTGAGTGGCTCAAGAAAAGCCATGCATGAAGAAGAAAAGAACCTGACGAAATTTTGGACAAGTCTGCCAGTGATTTTATTGGGACTAGTGGCTGTAGCGATCATCACAGTGGTCGCATATATGTCATGGCAAGATCGTCAAACTGAACCAATCATTGGTGGAACAGCTTCAACGGTATCTGTCGTTGGTTCGATCACAGAAGAGGAAACCGAGACAAGTGAATCGACGGTTGAATCAACAGTGGAATCGACCACAGAATCAACAGAAGAAGAGAAAAAAATGACCATCACGCCTGGTCAAGATACAGGAAGCGCGATTTCGATCGAGGTAAAGGATGCGAAAAAACCGATCACGTTGGAATTCACAGCGAATGAGCGTGTCTGGATCGGTGTCCAATTGAACAATACGTTTGACTATCACTACCAAGAAACCTTGGTTGCCAATGATATAAAAACAACTGAGCTTCCAGAAAATACAACAAATGCAATGATCACACTTGGTGCAGCGAGTAACGCGACGGTCAAATTAAATGGCGAAGAACTTCCGATCAACGCAGGACCAAATAATACGAGCCTTAAGAATATCTCGCTTTCCTTGCAGTATGCAGAGTAACCAGTTTAAGAATCAATTATGTAAAAGAGAGCCGGAATCTCGCCCTTGGCTCTCTTTTATTGTTTGAGTGTTAGTGAATAAAGTGAGGAAAAGTTTGTTTAGCAATTGAGAGACTATTGGTGGAAACTTTTGCTGGACTGACGTAAAATAGGAAAGAAAGGAGTCGTTCTTGTGAATTTACCAAATCAATTAACTGTACTTAGAATCTGCATGATTCCAGTGTTTATTTTAGTCGTCGGCCTTCCGTTAGATTGGGGGCAATTAACGGTGGGAACAACGTCACTAGCTATCACACAATTAGTAGGTGCAATCATTTTTGCGTTAGCAAGTGTGACGGATTGGCTCGATGGGAAAATTGCTCGTTCACGCGGGCTAGTCACTAACTTCGGAAAATTTGCTGATCCATTAGCAGACAAAATGTTGGTCATGACAGCTTTCATCATGTTAGTCGGTCAAGGCAAAGCACCAGCTTGGGTGATCGCGATCATCGTTTGCCGTGAGTTAGCTGTAACAGGCTTACGATTATTGCTTGTTGAAGATGGGGAAGTTATGGCAGCTGCTTGGCCTGGAAAAGTAAAAACAGCTACTCAAATGATTGCGATCATTTTATTATTTATCAACAATATCCCATTCAACTTGATCAATGTACCTCTTGATCAAATCATGCTATATGCTTGTCTGATTTTTACGATCTATTCAGGTGTCGATTACTTCATCAAAAATCGTGGCGTGTTCAAAGGGTCAATGTAAAATCATATAATCACTTAGTTATTATCAGAAACAGACCGGTTGTTCCGGTCTGTTTTTTTTTTGAAAAAAGACGAGACAATAAGAAAAAAATGAGCAAGGAGAAATGATTCTATCATCAAATAGCGTATACTATTGAGTAGAGACAATTAGTCAATAAAGACTGTTTTACAGATAAATAGGGGTGGTGCAGAACCAACCCAACTAAAGGAAGCGATCGAACATGAAATCTGAAATCATAGCAGTAGGAACAGAATTACTCCTGGGACAAGTCGTGAATACGAATGCGACATTTTTATCCGAACAACTCGCGGATCTAGGGATCGACGTCTATTATCATACCGTTGTCGGGGATAATCCCACTCGTTTGAATGATTTACTCCAACTAGCTGAATCAAGAAGCGAGCTGATCATTTTATGTGGTGGATTAGGACCAACAGAAGATGACTTGACCAAAGAAGTTGTCGCACAACACCTTGGTAGAGAACTGATCCAAAATACAGAAGGATATAAGAAATTACTGGCATTTTTCGAAACCAGAAAAAGAAAAATGACAGAGAATAACTTACAGCAATCACAAATCATTGAAGGTGGCACCCCATTACCAAATCGAACGGGTCTAGCTTTAGGCACGTTTTACCAAACAGAAAAAAATGCGTATCTTTTACTACCTGGTCCACCGAGTGAACTGAAGCCGATGTTTATGGAACAAGTGCGTCCACTGTTAGAACAACACTTTCCTTCAGAAGAAAAGCTGATCTCAAAAGTATTGCGCTTTTATGGAATCGGTGAATCACAATTAGTGACAGATCTAAAAGACTTGATCGCTACACAAATCAATCCTACGATTGCCCCTTATGCGAAGCCAAATGAAGTCACGTTGCGATTGACCGTCAAAACGTCAGACGTCCACGCGGGGAATCAAGCATTGCACGCATTGGAAGAAAAGATCCAAGCGCGCGTCGGTGAATACTTTTATGGATATGGCGATGATTATTCTTTACCGCAAGCAGTCGTCGATTTACTAAAAGAGCAAGGAAAAACAGTGACGGTTGCTGAGAGTTTGACAGCTGGGGCCTTTCAATCAGCACTAGGCGCGATCCCAGGGGTCTCACAAGTCTTTTCAGGTGGATTTGTGACTTACTCAGCAGACACGAAAGCAAAGCTCTTAGGCATCGATCCAGGCCTATTAGAACAGTTTGGCACAGTCAGCCAAGAGTGCGCGGAACAAATGGCGCTACGTGCCCGACAACTCGTCGGTGCAGACTATGCAGTAGCATTAACTGGTGTGGCAGGACCAGATACATTAGAAGGACATCCTGCTGGCACAGTTTGGCTTGCAGTGGCCTCAAACGAAGGGGTGGAAGCGAAGGAATATCACTTTACAAAAGACCGTTCGGCAATCAGAAATAGTGCAATGATGCAAGGATTTGATCTGCTAAGGAAGCAACTATTAAGAAAAAAATAAATGCGAATATTTGTTCGGTTTTTGCTTGCTTTTTGTAAATAAAAAAGATATTATAAACGTAATGAAATGTTACTTTGAGTCGTAAAAATAAGGAGGATTATCGTATTGGCAGATGATCGTAAAGCAGCCTTAGATGCTGCATTGAAAAAAATTGAAAAGAACTATGGGAAAGGCTCAATCATGAAATTGGGCGAAAAGATCGACCAACAAATTTCGACGATCCCTAGTGGTTCGCTTGCATTAGATGTCGCTTTAGGGATAGGTGGCTATCCTCGTGGCCGGATCATTGAAGTCTATGGCCCAGAAAGTTCAGGTAAAACAACAGTTGCACTTCATGCAATCGCTGAAGTACAAAAAAATGGTGGTACTGCAGCATTTATCGATGCGGAGCATGCCTTAGATCCACAATATGCCCAAAAATTAGGGGTAAATATCGATGAATTACTCCTTTCTCAACCGGATACTGGTGAACAAGGATTAGAGATCGCTGATGCCTTGGTATCAAGTGGTGCAGTAGATATCGTTGTTGTCGACTCAGTAGCAGCTTTAGTACCACGTGCAGAGATCGATGGTGAAATGGGTGATTCACACGTAGGGTTACAAGCTCGTTTGATGTCTCAAGCCTTACGTAAACTATCAGGATCGATCAACAAAACAAAAACGATCGCAATCTTCATCAACCAAATTCGTGAAAAAGTTGGTGTGATGTTCGGTAATCCAGAAATCACTCCAGGGGGACGTGCGTTGAAGTTCTACGCGACGATCCGTTTAGAAGTACGTCGTGCTGAACAATTGAAACAAGGGACAGATATTGTCGGTAACCGTACAAAAATCAAAGTCGTTAAAAATAAAGTAGCTCCACCATTCAAAATCGCTGAAGTAGATGTGATGTACGGTTTAGGTATCTCACAAGAAGGCGAACTATTGGATATGGCTGTTGAAAAAGATATCGTCGACAAGAGTGGCGCATGGTATTCTTATAAAGAAGATCGTATCGGCCAAGGTCGTGAGAATGCGAAGATCTACATGGCTAACCATCCAGAAATGATGGCTGAAGTATCTGCATTAGTGCGTGCAGCTTACGGAATCGGCGAACCGATCGAAGTACCAGAAGAAACACAAGAAGAATTACCTTTAGATGAATAAAGAAGTAAGCAGACATCCGGTAGTGGAATAACTACCGGATGTTTTTTTATTTTTGTCTAAAACAAGAGCAAAGAGAACGATTGTTTTTATGTTTAAAACCACCCTTTTACGAAAATTAAGGAAGCCGTTTCTTTCGCATTTAAAGTTGACACTACTGGAAACAAACATTAGAATAAACTTGTGCATGTTTTTGTGCGCATATGCAACAGCATATTTATAGTTTAGATTAATTTATCATAGAAATTGGTAGATGATAAAAATGGAAAAGATAGTATGGAGGTGGATTTTATGGGACTCAACATTCTCCTCGCTATCATCGGTTTAATTGTCGGTCTTGGTTTAGGGTTTATGGTTGCGAAGTCACGTCATGAAAAAGAGATCGCTGGTGCCAAAACATCAGCTGCAAGTATTCTTGAAGGTGCGAAAAAAGAAGCAGAAACTCTAAAAAAAGAAGCATTGTTGGAAGCTAAGGAAGAAAATCAGAAATATCGTTCTGAAGTTGAAAGTGAGCTGAGAGAAAGTAAATTAGAACTGAAATCTCAAGAAAATCGATTGATCCAACGCGAACAAACGTTAGATCGTAAAGATGACTCGTTAGAAAAACGAGAAAACTCACTTGAAAGTAAAGAAGAGGCACTTAGTTCAAAACAGCAATTAATTGAAGAGCGAGAAAAAGACGTTGAAAAATTGATTGAAGATCAACAAAAAGAATTAGAAAAAATTGCTGGTTTATCGAAAGAAGATGCAAGAGAAGTAATCATGAAGTCAACTGAAGAAGAGTTGAATCATGAGTTGACCTTGATGGTAAAAGAATCAGAACAACGTGCAAAAGAAGAAGCAGATCGCAAAGCGAAAAACTTGCTATCATTGGCTATCCAACGTTGTGCAGCAGATCAGGTTTCTGAGACGACAGTGTCAGTCGTGACATTACCAAATGACGAAATGAAAGGTCGTATCATCGGACGTGAGGGACGAAACATCCGAACACTTGAAACACTTACAGGAATCGACTTGATCATTGATGATACACCAGAAGCAGTCGTGCTTTCAGGATTCGATCCAATTCGTCGAGAAATCGCACGGATGACATTAGAAAAACTGATTCAAGATGGCCGGATCCATCCAGCGCGTATTGAAGAAATGGTTGAAAAATCACGTAAAGAAATGGACGAACGCATTCGTGAGTATGGAGAAGAAGCAGCCTTTGAAGTCGGCGCACATACCCTTCATCCAGACTTGATCAAAATCATGGGACGTTTGCATTTCCGAACAAGTTATGGTCAAAACGTGTTGAAACACTCGGTCGAAGTAGCAAAATTATCAGGAATCTTAGCAGCAGAATTAGGCGAAGATATCCAACTAGCCAAACGTGCAGGATTGCTTCATGATATCGGGAAAGCATTAGACCACGAAATCGAAGGTTCACACGTTGAGATCGGCGCAGAATTAGCAGCGAAATACAAAGAGAATCCAGTCGTGATCAATGCAATCGCTTCTCACCATGGCGATGTGGAAGCAACTTCTGTTATTTCTGTGTTAGTGGCTGCTGCAGACGCATTATCAGCGGCTCGTCCAGGCGCAAGAAGCGAATCATTAGAAAACTACATCCGTCGTTTGAGAAGTCTAGAGACGATCTCAAACAGCTTTGCAGGTGTTGAATCAAGTTTTGCTGTCCAAGCCGGTCGTGAAGTACGCGTCATGGTCAAACCAGAAGAAATCTCTGATTTAGATGCCGTGCGCTTAGTACGCGATATCCGTAAACGAATCGAAGATGACCTAGATTACCCAGGTCATATCAAAGTGATCGTGATACGTGAAACTCGTGCAACCGATTATGCGAAATAAAAAAAATAGTTAAAAATAGGGTGACCTGACAGATTAATCTGTCAGGTCATTTTTTTACGGATTTTAGTTTATACCAGACATTGCCAACGATTATGACGTTAAAATGCTCTTTCAGGACTGATATAAAAATAGATCGCCACTTAACGCTATACTGATAATTGGAATAAATACAATATCAGGAGTTAAAGAATCCCAATGATGAAAATAAAACAATTTGCTGACGATCATCCTTATCTAATCGTCATTTATTCAGGCTTATTTGGAAGTGCTTTCTGGATTACTGTTGAATATATCGTAAATCGTGATTTTAGACCTAGTGGTATTTATAGTTTTATATTTTATAATGTAATCGGATTGTCAGTAGCTAAATTTAAATCAAAAAAATAAACAAGTTAAAACAGAATAATAAGAAAAGATTTGATGTATAAGTCAAAAAAGCGACAGAAAGGGGGCATTTCTGTCGCTTTTTCGTGTGAAAGATTTACCTAAATGAAGCCCTTTTTGTCTAGGTAAAAAAATACTTTTATTCGATAAGAACATATGAAAATCATTCTTCTAGTCTATTTGATGGATGAGTACACGCATTCGGAAAAAAATATGGAAAGATGTGATGCACTAGTTATCCGACAAACGTGTGCAAAAACAGGTGATTTATTTTTGAGTGTTCAATGCCATCTATTTGACCATTTTTTTCTAAAATACTTGAATAAAAGGCACATAAATTTTTAATCGCCTTGTATGATGAAAGTGAAGGGGAGAATCGATTTAGAAAAAAAGCAAGTAGAACGAGTAAAATGTAACGCCTTATTCAGTAGCTGTACATCTTTTAATGAAGGAGTGAAAACAATGCCAGGAGTAGATTTTAATATGAAAATCGGTGAATTTTACAACGATTTTAATAAGAAGGATAATCCAAAAGAGCGAGATGATATGGTGAAGGACCTTGTAAATAGGTCAGGACAGACTCCTACAGACCTCCTAACCCCTGTAGGATTCCTCTTTATGTGGAATATTTTAGCAGGGCTAAGGATGCCAGAGGACCTGCCTACGCAGCAACGAGCTGTCCAAGATTCAGGTGCTGTTTTAAAAGTAGATACTCATATTGAAATACAACAGGTCGGAAATCAAGTACGGATGCCTAATCTTAAGTCTAGCTCGACTTTTTACCCCCAAAGAATCACCCCACCAGTACCCACCAATACCACCCAAATCCAACAAAATAAACCAGAAGTTGTTTCTCCGCCGCTTGATTTTGCAAGTGCGGCTCATCAGTTTAGTATAAAAGTACATAAATTTGCTCATGGGATCACGGAGCTTATTGATTGTACGACGACCCAACAAGCTTATCATAAAAAAGAGCACGGCTTGTGGGAAAACAAAAATCATACACACATCCACTTTAAGACAGTTTGTCGAAATGCAATCGCTGAATCACAAACATTGAATGAAACGCGAAGCAACAAAATCGTTTCCCCACAGCAGTTCTCATTCAAAAAAAGCACGGATGTAAATGATCCACAGCATTTTAATGCAACGAATGCTGCTGAAAGGGTAAAAAATGTACTTCAAACGAATTTTGAGAAAAACTATCCAAATGAAACAACGACAGATGCGCCAATACCAGAAAATGTAACTTCTAGTATCCATTCTTTTTGGGATGGACTCACTGAAACGTTCAGCTCCTTCTTTCATCAGCAAGAGCAGATAATTGATTCAGGGAATCAGACAGAGGCAAACGACAATATTCTAGGACAGTTCACAGATTTATTAATACAAACTTTTTCGAGCGATTCTGGAACTTTTGATTCGTTAGGTAAAGATAATAGGAAATATGAGCGAGAGCATATTTTAAAGCAGCAGCTTCTGACAAATGACACAAAAAGGCGGGCACCTCAAGGAACAGACGTAAGCATCTCTGAAAAACTGGTTGGTTTAGCCCAAGATTTCTCAGAAGCGTTCGATCGTTTTGTTAAACGTTATGATTTTAAAATAGGAATTGGCGCGGAAGCAGCAACCATTCCTACACAGCCAACAGTTCCGACACCTTTAGCTGAAGTAACGACAAATCCAACGCTTATTGGACTGAAATCGTCAGAAGTACTTTCTGAAGAAATGCATGAGAAAATCGATAAAATCATGTTAGCTTATATGGAAAATAAACCGTCACCCGTATCAATCAACGAACCACTTACACCGTTCTGGTATAATCAAGAAGTCTTTGGACAGCGCAATGAAACAGATAGAGCAAATGAAAAAATCAGGCAGGCTGTTTGTGAACAGTATAGTGAATTATGCGCGATTAAAGAGCAACCACTCAATGATTTTTTTCTCGCTCTTCAAAGTTGGGCAAACAGAGGAGGATCAAATCATGAACTTCTTGAGAAGAGACAACAGCTGGCTAAGATCATTCTTAGTGCTTATGGCCTTTCAGCCGTGCAAGTATCCGCAATTCGAGCAATCAATATTTTTTTTCAATGGGAAACAAATAATGTGTTCAAATCATATACTTTTACTGAAATTAAGAATATTGATGTAAATCCAATGCAAACACAGAATGAAACGATCGTAGAAAATGATCGAACCAATCATTTATTCGATCCAGTCAGTGCTTCTGACTACGGAAAGATCCTTCGTATCACTGAAGCCATCTCTCAAGATATCCAACCCTTTGATCAGTCAGAATTATTGCCAGTTTTTAACTTTGATGAACAAATGTTTCAACAAAAAAATAAGACAACTGATGTGAATCGGATGCTTAAGTCATTTTTTATCGGTACAGGAATTGCTAGAAAGATAGATACTGACTTGGAGTTGATTCCGATTGTTCAAAGTTGGGCAGGTAGGAATTGGAATAATGACCAAACTATACAGTCAGAGCGAGCACAGTATTTAGCTCATGTTATCCAAAAAGGTTACGGAATTGAAAATAGCAGACTAGGAGATTTCCTATCCAATATACAATTGCAAGCAATTTATAAGCAATGGAAAACCAACACGTTGCTAGCGGGATATCGCTATAAAGAAAAGACGAGACAAACCATTCAGTATGATTTATCACCAAAAGAGCCTGCCACGATTCTTCAAGTACAAAAACATTTAAAAGAAAACAACCAAATCTATAGAGACTTTATCCTTGGTCGACCGGAGAGTATTCCTAAGCAAACACCAATCGTGCCGATTTATTACCATGAACAGATTTTTGATCTGCGAGAGAATACGCCAAAGGCAAATGAGGTAGTCGGAGATTTCCTTTATAAAGAACAAATGTATTTAACAACGGCGACGCCACGCCAACTGGTTTTGTTGTTGCAAAAATGGATCTTTGAAGGCGTACAGTATGATGAGGTCAGCAAAAGGCAGAACATAGCAGCGAATATGATTTTGAGAGCATACGGCGGGGTAGCAGTACCCTTGACGGATAGTGAGGCACGAGCGATTGTATTGCAGTGGGAAAACAATAACGCACAGATTGGCTATAAGTATGAGAAAGGACAAGGCGATCGTCCTGGAATTGATATTGAAAAAATCAAAAAAAAGCAAGAACAGGAACAAAAAGAAGAAGTAAAAAAAAAGATTGAACGTTTTTTTGAGGCAAACGATTTTGATTCTACGACAAAACTAACTAGTCAGCCGGAAAAAGAGTTACACACTACTGTAGATCGCATAGAGGTAGAGAAAGCAAAAGAAAGAGTAGCGAACTTTTTAACTGAAAAAGGTGTAGACTGTGATACTTCGGATATCAATGTTTTTGCGACAGTCGTCTCAAATTGGGTATTGTTGGAAGGCGCAAACCAAGAAGTGATAGACATGGTTAAAATGAAACAAGTTGCTCAAGTCATTCTTGGCGAAGAAGTAGATGGTGTCATTTCAAATAAAGGTGCAGAGATCACGTTCACTAAGTGGTTGTGGGACATGATTGAGATCAATAATTTGGTTTTGGAGACAACACCTCTTTCTGGAATTGAGAATGCAAAAGAAGCATCTCAATCAGCAGCAACAAACAATAAGTGGTTGGATAAGAAAGTCATGACACAAGTCGAGTCATTTTTTCGTCAAAAAGGCATGTTGGCCACTCCCCAAGTCACCAAAGAAGATGTTTTAGCGGCTATGGGGGAATGGTTTGGTCAAACTGGCGTTGATGGTGTGATCAGATCTGAGAAAATCCAAGCGGTAGCAAAAGTCATCCTGAAAGAGTTAAAACTATATGGTGGACAGCCGGAGGAAGTCATCTCAGATAAGAATGCTGAGATGACTGTAATGAAATGGACGATTGAAAATGTCTTAGGTACTACAATTGAAGGGTATGCAGCAAAAAAAATCATTGCTTCATCTAACCCAGCTACTTTTACGATCGGCCAACTTAGAAAGGCATTTTCAGTCGAAGAATTGAAAAAGGCAGGTCTAATCAATATTCCATCGAAATCTGCAACGCAACAAGTAGACCAAAAAACGGGAATACAAGAGAACATAACTAAACTATGGGTCTCTTTTATGAACCGTGCATTACCTAACTATTTTCTTAAATCCAGTGAGTTGGGCGACGATAAATTGATTTCTGATTATGATTCTTTAATGCAGATGACAGGTTCTAGAATACTAGAGGATCTAGGTTGTCTTAATAAGTTCAATCAGACAGAAATCAAATCAGTAGGTGAACTTTTTTTTGAAAGCATTATCGAAAAAGGAATTTCGACTGTCGAAGAAATTTCACATCTTTTAGTTCCAGCGACACTGGCTACCGCTCAGTTGAACCCAGATATTTTAAGAGAAGCTTTGGCAAAAGGGGACTATAAACAAGTCGTGTTAAGTACTTTTATCAATTATTTACAACAAGGCTATTTTGAATTAGTAAAAAAGCAAGGAATTGTCAATGACCTTGTCGTATCATATCAAACAGCAGTGATTGATTGGCGTCGACAATCAGCACTTGTGGATGAAGTACTGGAAGAGTGCGAGCGACTTGGTATAGAGGTTAGTCTTGTGGCGGATCAAATTTATCTCTCTGGCGGAAATCCCTGTCCGGGTCCGTGGGTTCCACCAGATGTCAATGAATGGTATAAGCGATTGACTAAAGCTGTATCTGAATCATTTTACTCGCTGGATCAGTTTCTGATACGACTTGCAGTGGATTCATTTCACAAAGAGGATTTGAATTTTATCTTTTCATCGGAAAGTCGTATTTACAATGCGAAAGCACTATTGAGTCACAAAGCTAGTCACCCGGCAAGCGGGCCAGGTTCATCCGGTTTCCCACCCGTCTTTTTAGCAAAAGAGGTGGAAGTAGAGACGGTTCTTAAATTGGCTGAGACAGATTTATTTGTCGTTACTCGTGGCAGTGAAGAAAGGTTCTATGCGTTAAAAAGACTGGAACAAGATGGCGGTTACAAGCTTTATCGTGTGGATAAAGATGCGATGTCATATCTTCGGTATGGGCTTTTTGACCGACAAGATCTTTGGGAAAATGAATTCCGAAAATACGACGATAAAGTTCTGATCAGAGATAAGCCATATACGCTTAAACTAGAATGGGATCGAAATAGACCCTTATCGCAAGTAAATACGCAGGAGAAATTAATCAATTATATTAGCGGGAAACACAGGGATACAGTCTATCAACAACTATTTGATTCAGGGAAAGAGACAACAACAGCTGAAAAAGTTCGGGATGTTTTCAAACATCTCATTCCTTTTTACGATTGTGTAGTCGGTATTATTAATAAAGATGTTGGTGAGGCAGTTCCCAGTTGTATGCTTGATGTCGTTTCTTTGATTCCTGTATTAGGGCAAGTCACTGCACTTAATACGAGATTTGCATTTGGTATGGCAAGAATGATCATGAAACAAGGTGTAACAGGTGCTGTACGTCATGGTGCGCGCTATCTTCCAAAAACATCAGAACTTCGATCGCTTGCGGTGAGCGCGATACGTTATGTTGATCCAGGAGTAGAATTGTTGACTAGTAGTTCACAAGTCTTATTCAAGGGGTTGGTACGTTTGAAAAACCAAGTGTTTATTAGAAAGGAACTCAAGGAAGTAGCGACAAAACTTGAAAAATTTGTAATAGAAAAGAACGATTTGACTAAAAGTTATACGCAAGCTACTTTACCAAATAATGGTCCAGACATTTTTGTGAAACGTGTACATAACCATTTATACGTCCCAGTATCAGACTTAAAAAAGGGGGATGTTTATGGGCAACGATTTACCTTGCGAGGGACAAAGCTAAGATTGTTTGAGGGACCCGCATTTTTTTTACGCAGACAAAAAAATTTGATTCACCAAATTTCAAGTAAAATTCCCAACAGAGATCTAGCTGTCGAAGAGGTAAATTTAAATCCTAACGCTTACGGGGAAGGAACGACTCTAACTATCACTGGAGCAGGAGATTTTCGCCAAACATTCATTGAAATGGATAAGAAACTGGTTCCTGTCAGAATCACCGCAATTGAGAAGCATGGTATCCGTTATGATGTATATGATAGAGGAGTGGTATATCCAGTAAACTTTAATGGGATAGAGTGGTATTTTGAAAAAGAAACGAGTCCAACGATCTCGCAAACAGTACGTGAAAAAATAGGGAAGGAACTAAATCAGTATGAGTCCTTACAAACTCCTACTACGCTGTCCCCGCCGGATGAAAATGGGTTAATGTGGAATTCTGCTGGACGATCTTATATCAGAATCAAAAAACAATATATTCCTCTAGTTTTGTTGGATAAAGAAACGAATCGTTATCATCTAGTGAAAAAAAATATGCTTGCGCCGATGACAGTCTTACGATTGGATCCGAATAATGGTGCTTTTCGTTTTGAAACGCCTTTAGAGAAATCTCGTGAAAAATATCCAAGGACTGTCCAACATAATCGTCCTGATTCTCCAGAAGCAGGCACTTCAAAAAAAGAGGATGCAGGTTCATCTCGTGGAAGGGCAGTTGCTCAGAGGAGTGAGAATCCGTTGTATCCGCTGTATAATACACTTCCAGAATCCCCAAATAGATGGTGGGGATGGTACGGCATGCTAAATGCAATCGAGTATTCGCCGATGCACGGAATTTCAAGGCGGGAAGATGAATCAGTTCCGATCAAACCATTGGAGAGTTTTGTCCCAGAGCCACAAAGAATTGTCGACCTTGACGAGGCTTACGCCCAAAAAGTGATTTCTGATGAGATTGCCAAAGTATTGTCTTTGAAACCGGGGGATAAGTTTCGTGTTTTTCCTGGCTTAGACATAAGTAAGGTACCGGAATCACTTCGACCGTTTATCGAGAAACTGCCAAAAGAATTTGAGAACGCAATTGAACATTTCAGAATCGTCAAAGACGTGTGTCTAGAATTGTTAAAGTTAGATAAAATCGCAGAATCAGCCGAAGGTCAATACTTAATAAAATTCCTAGATTTGCCGTATGTTTTTCAGCAAGAGAAAATTTTACAAGAAACCGTAAAGAGACTCCTTTCAATCGCAACAAAAGGCGAGCAATTTCTGCGACAATCAGCAGACTGGGGATTTGAAAATGTTTGGGTCGTTTCGACTGATTTTGTTCTAGATGAGAAGACACATACTTATTACTCCACTAGTAATGATAGTCCAGGATCCTATGCATTTGTGTGGCAAGCAGATGCTGAGTGTCGCATTATCATTAATGCGGATGCTTTTCATAGAAGGCCAGAAATTTTACCAGGAATCCAGATGGCAGGGCCTCCAGGATTAACGATCACGCATGAAGCCACACATGTTGTTTCAGGAACGTATGATGTTGTGAGATACGGACTAACGCCTACTGGATTTTTACCGAGTGGACAAAATGTGATAACTGATTTTCTGGCACGATATACAAAATTTTTTGAAACTTCGGATTTTGATCAATTTGTTACGGCAGTAGCAAAACAGCAAAATGCTCCTCACTTATCTAAAAAAACTGTCATCAAAGCGTTTGAAACGGATCCAATGCTATTTACAAACTTTAAATTAACAGACGCGCAATTGCTTGCAACGATCATGAGAGATTTTGTATACCAAAATGAGTTCATTAAACAACCGAGGGTCAAAAGAGAAATTAAGGAAGAAGGAGAAACTAAGGAAGAAGGATTGGGCGATGGAAAGTTGCTGACTGCTTTCGCGATGATGCACACAGGTAATTTTTTTGTTTTAGAACTAGCTAAAAATTTAGAGAAAGAGCAAGAATTACCTAAAATGACGACGGTAGAGCCTACTCAAACAAAGGGTGAAGCGGCGGATTTTGCAGGGGGCATGAGTAATAACAAAAAAATGAATAAAGAAACGAATGCGACGATAACTGATCAGCAATCTAGCGGGAATTTCTTGGATACAAAACAAGAGGAAAATGCAGAAAAGAAACAAGAACAACCAAAAATACCAACAGAAGCACTTGGAAAGAAAAGGGATACGGCAGCGGATTTTGACAGGATCATGAGAGGTATTGACAATAAAAAGAACCCCAAAAATCAACCACGCGTCAAAAGAGAAATAAAAGAAGAATCGAGCGATGGCAAGCTGTTTCGTTTTTCAGATCTAATGCAAAGAGGTGGTTTTTCAGTTATAGAACAAGATAAAAGTTTAGAAAGGAAAGAAGAACGACCAAAAATGCCGACAGGCGCATCTGCTAAAAAAAGGGATGGAGCGACTAGTTTTTCAAAAATCATCAAGCGTGGCAAAAAGGTTAGTAAAGAAACGAACACGACAATCACTTACCAACAGACGATCATGCAGGGAAAACAGGTCAGTCTGTAAAATGAATAGTAAATAAAGGAGTATAGCTAAAAAAAGCGGGTAGTATTATGTATAGAGGCAAGAGATAGTATAACTTCACTACTAGTATTAACTAAATATGAACCTCTCTGGTAAATAAGACAGCATGTACAAAAATGTGAATTCTTATATACCGGAGAGGTTACTTTTGTTTTCAACGTTTATTGAGATTTAGGCGCATTTTTTTAGATGTTAAAAAAGTAGATGATAAAGACGGACGATGAATATCAAAAGTTTGCAAAATGCTACAACATCTCTAAATCTTTTTCGATCGTCTTAGTAATACCTTTAATAATTGCGGGGATAAACCCAGCTTCTTCCAATGCAACGACACCAGCAACTGTTGTACCACCAGGGGAAGAAACTTGGTCAACTAATTCCCAAGGATTTTCATCGCTTGCGAGGAATTTTTGACAAGAACCTAAAATTGCTTTGGCTGCGATCTCGGTTGCTGTTTTTTTCGGTAGTCCATGCAAGACACCAGTACGCCCCATTGCATCGATCAACATATAAATAAAAGCAGGTGAGCTTCCCGCTAAGCCGATAAATGTACTAAAATCATCTTCGGCTAAAGGATAAACGCTGCCGATCGCTTCAAAGATCTTTGTCGCTTGTGCCAGCTGATCATTTGTTGCTGCTTGGTTTTTACAGATTGCCGAAACGCCAGCACCGACACTCACATTGACATTGGGCATCACACGAACGATGGCTGCTTCTGGATCAAGCGCTTGTTCTAATGTTTTAAGTGATTTTCCTGAAGCGATGGAAATGAATAACTGTTGTTTACGGTGGTCACGCAAGTCATGCAATACCGATTCGATGATTTTTGGTTTTACTGCTAGGATGATGATCTCTGCTTTGTCAGCAACTTCTTGATTGCTCTGACAAGCAGTGACGCCTACTTTACCAGCAAAACGTTGTGCATTTTCATAATGTCCACTTGAGACAAAAATCTCTTCTTTAGCCACAAGATCATTTGCTAAGATCCCGTGAATAATTGCTTGAGCCATATTTCCTGTACCGATAAATCCGATTTTCATGTAATCCTCTCCTTTTGTTTTAGCATAGCTTTCTTTCTTACAATCTGCAAGTCAAGAGATGACCCCATCTGTGAATGGATTGGGGAGAAAGTGGTGGGTAGAAAACGAAGATGAAACGAGTGTTTTAGTATCACTAAAATTCGTATAAACGGTGTTCAAGAAGTAGCACTTCAATAATAAGCCAAAAAAATCAAAAATGAAAAAGCCATTTTCGATTTTTCTGTCTTATTACTCAGTGCTGACCGCTTCTTTCACAACCTAATGTCCAAAGTGGAAAAATCAATCTAAATAAGATAACATGAATGTATACGTTTTAGAAAGTCTACAGGTGAGGATGAGTGCCGGTGAAAAATAAATTACAGATCATGATCCAGTGGGTGAAATCACATCAGTTGATTTTAAAACTGATATTCTTTGGATCGATCCTTGTTTTTGTGGCGAATCAGGTCGCCAATATTGCCCAAGGGATGAGTTGGCAAGATGTCTGGCACACGATGGAACAACAGCGTCATAGCACGCTTGCATGGATGATTTTAGCAGGATTGATCGGCGTTGCCCCGATGTTGCTTTACGATTGGGTCACGATCCGAGTATTGGAAAAACAAGGGAAACCTAAAATGAGTCGCAAAGACTTTTTGTTATCGGCTTGGATCACGAATACGATCAACAATTTGGCAGGATTTGGCGGAATCGTCGGAGCAAGCTTACGAGCTAGCTTTTATGGCAAGCACACCAATCGTAAAATGGTGCTTGCAACAGTCTCGAAAGTTGCTTTATTCCTGTTGACTGGGCTTTCTATCTGGTCATTATTAACGTTTATCAATGTTTTCTTTCTTCAATCTGATAGTGTTTTTCGAGGGTATTGGATTTGGTTATTTGGGGGTAGCTTTTTAGCGCCAATCATCTTCTTGTTTGCCTATCTGAAACGAAAAACATTATTTGCAGAATTTTATCCTAAAGGTTTGGTGGGTTTGTTCGCAGCTTCCTTTGGACAATGGACTGGAGCATTAGTAGTTTTCTTATTGATTGGGCGCTTGATGGCGGTAGATATTTCTTTATGGTCATTGTACCCGATGTTTATCATTGCCACATTGATTGGCATGTTGACGATGGTACCCGGCGGTGTGGGGACGTTTGACGTGTTGATGATCTTAGGGATGAGTCAACTAGGTGTGCGGCAAGATATTGCGCTTGTGTGGCTGCTTTATTATCGCTTGTTCTACTATGTACTCCCATTTCTATCTGGCGTCATTTTATTTTTGACACACACAGGAGTTAAGATCAATCGATTTTTAGATAACATTCCTCGATTGTTTTTTCAAAAGATTGCTCATTTTGTTTTAGTGTGTGCTGTTTATTTTGCGGGGATCATGATGGTCTTGCTTTCGACGATCACCAATCTTTCGACGGTCAGTCGTTTATTTCAAATACTTTTGCCTTTCTCATTTGATTTTTTAGATCAGATGTTGAATCTGTTGATCGGTTTCTTATTGTTAGGTTTAGCTAGAGCTTTAGCGATGAAGGTCAAAAAAGCATTTATTCCGACAATTGCTTTACTTGCTTTTGGTATCATCAATACAGTGATGCGAACGTTGTCGTGGCAATTGATCGTTGTCTATCTTCTGATATTACTCGCGGTCTGGTTCTCTCGCAAAGAGTTTTATCGTAAAAAGTTTGTTTATTCATGGGGAGCTATTTTATTTGATGCGTGTTTATTTGGCTTTTTATTTGTTGTTTATGCCATCGCAGGCTATCATCGTGGTAGTTTTTGGGTAGGTGACTTAACTGCCAATCGCTTCATTCTCTTCCCTTATGAAGACGTCTGGTTTTCTGGATTGATTGGCTTAGGGATCTCTTTACTGGCGTTAGTTGCTTTGTATCAGTACTTGGCCGCAGACACAGGATTTGGTGAATCTTTAGATCAAACTCGTTTAGATCGCCTTTTAACGACCTATGGCGGGACCGCAGCTAGTCATTACTTGCATTTACCTGGATACACTTATTTTTATTATCAGGAAGAGGATCAAGACCAAGTAGTGTTTGGGTATCAAATCAAGGGAAACAAATGTTTTGTTCTGGGTGATCCAATTGGTGATCCAGCTAAAATACGTAAAGCTACGCATGAATTTTTAAAGAAAGCTGATTGTTTTGGTTATCAGTTGGCATTTTATAAAGTTTCAGAAAGCTATGTCGTTATGCTTCACGAAGCGGGATTTCACTTTACGAAAGTTGGCGAAGCCGCCGTCACTGATCTTTCTTCTGATGCGCTTCAATGGCGAACAAAGCAAATCGAATTGCAACGTTTGACGAATGAAGGCTATCATTTTACTTGGTATGACGAATTACCTGAAGAATTATTCGAACCAATCCATGAAGTGTCGCAAAAATGGTTGGACGGTTCTCGTGAGAAACATTTCTCAGTAGGCTATTTCGATAAAGAATATCTCTTGATGAGCGGAATCGGTGTTGTTCGCAAAGAACAGCAAATCGTTGGCTTTATTACTTCACAACCGATCAATGGGCGTCAAGCAGGGTATGATCTGCTACGGTATCTACCGAATCAGCCGAATAGTCTAGGCGATTACTTGCTTGCCAATTTATTGGCTGTCTATCGTCAAAAAGGCTACGTAGAAGCGAATCTTGGGCTTGCGCCACTGGCGAATGTCGGAGAGACAGACTTTTCATTCTTGCAAGAAAAAGTGATGCGGATCATCTATAATTATGGTAATTTCTTTTATTCTTTCCAATTAGCCTACGAGGAAAAACAACGATATGTCACACATTGGGAAGGGCGTTATTTTGCGTATATGAAAGGAAGTAGTTTTACCTTAGCCACGTTGCAACTATTCTTATTGATCGGTAAAGGAAAAGAAAAAGGAACAAGTTTAGCAGAAGAAGTTCTGACAGAATTGTAAAAATGATTGTAAAGCTGTGATGAAAGTGTTTACGTCTATTGGTGAAAGCTATACTTTTATTTTTCCCTATGATAGAATACTTTCGACTTAGACTTTTCGAATGGGTGAGAGGATGGAATTGATTGAAAAAGCACCAGCGAAGATAAACTTAGGGTTAGATGTGTTATATAAAAGACCAGACGGGTATCATGAGTTGGAAATGGTGATGTCAAGTGTAGATTTAGCTGATCACTTGTTCTTTGAAGAGCTATCGGAAGATCGAATCATTGTTGAGACGAATAAAGCATTTTTGCCGGTAGATCAGCGTAACAATGTGTATCAAGCCGCATTGTTGTTAAAAAAGAAATATCAAATCAAAAAAGGCGTAAAAATCGTTGTGAAGAAAAATATTCCTGTCGCTGCTGGATTAGGCGGCGGAAGTACGGATTGTGCAGCGGCATTGAGAGGCATCAATCGATTGTGGAACTTAGGCTGTAGCTTGGAAGAATTGGCTGAGATCGGTTTGGAAGTAGGGACAGATGTTCCATACTGTGTCTACGGTCAAACAGCGTACGTAGGTGGAAAAGGTGAAATCGTCCAATTGTTACCGGCAATGCCTTCTTGTTGGGTCATTCTTGTAAAGCCTAAAATGAGTGTTTCCACGCGAACTGTTTTCCGAGAAATCGATACGCAAAAAATCCAACACCAAGATATTGCTGGATTGGCTGATGCGCTTCGTCAACAAGATTATCAAAAAATGTTAACGAAAATGGGTAACAGCCTCGAAGACGTGACAGGAAAACGTCATCCGATCATTCACCAAATCAAAGAGCGAATGATCAAATACGGTGCAGATGCTGCTTTGATGAGTGGCAGCGGGCCAACGGTTTTTGCTGTTTGTCAACATTATTCCAGAGCCCAAAGAGTCTATAATGGATTAAAAGGGTTTTGTGAAGAAGTGTATCTTGTCAGAACGCTATAAACGAATAAAAGAAATAAGACCGTTCAATCAGGAGAAAAATGATTGGACGGTCTTTCGTATGGGGGTTCTTCTGTTTCATGGTTAGGAATAAAAAGGAATTGTCCCAGTCGCATGGTCATCAAAAACCAAAAGACGAAGCAAGCTATTGTTGATTTTTAATCAAGAACGAAGGAAAACGCTTGCGCTTATTGTTGATATGACGGTAGATTCATTCGTTTTCCGATTTACAGTACAAGTTTGATTTTAAATCAGAAAATCAGTTTAATCTATTGACTGTTTTTTTTTAATTTGGTACATTAATCCTCGTTAATAAATCGTAATATTACGATTTGTTTTGAAAGGAGCATATATGAAGAAATATTTATTCGCCGCATCTTTAGTTATAGGAGCTTTCCTATTTACAGCTTGTGGACAGACTACACAAGAGTCTGAGTCAGACGAGTTGAATGTTGTTGCAACGTTTTATCCAATGTATGAATTTACGAAAGAAGTCGTTGGTGATACTGGGAATGTTGAGTTATTGATTCCCGCAGGTACGGAACCTCATGATTTTGAGCCAAGTGCGCAACAAAGTGCAAAGATTGCTGATGCAGACGTCTTTGTTTATAACAGTTCCGACATGGAATTTTTTGTTGATTCATTGAAAAATACGATCGATACTGATCAAACGTTGATGATCGAAGCAGCCAAGGGAATCGAGCGTTTAGAATCACAAGAAGACCATGACGAAGAACATGAAGAATCAGAAGGACATCACCATGATCATGCATACGATCCTCATGTTTGGTTAGATCCAACATTAGCGATCCAAGAAGTACAAACGATCGCTAAAGAGCTAGGCGAGAAATATCCAGATAAGAAAGACACATTTGAAAAAAATGCTGCGGCTTATGTCCAAAAATTAGAAGCATTGGACCAAGCCTATATAGAGGCACTAAAAGGTGCAGCGAATCGAACGTTTGTAACACAACATGCGGCATTTGCTTATTTAGCAAATCGCTATGATCTAGAACAAGTAGCGATCTCTGGTGTTTCACCGGATCAAGAGCCTACGCCTAGTCGATTGGCTGAATTAAAAGATTTTGTTGAGCAAAATAACGTTGAAGTCATCTATTTTGAAGAAAATGCGTCATCTAAAGTAGCAGAAACATTATCTAAGGAAACAGGTGTAAAACTTGAAGTACTGAATCCACTAGAGAGTTTGACGAATGATCAAATCAAAGCTGGTGAAAATTACGTATCTATCATGGAGAAAAACCTTGAGGCATTAAAAGAGAGCATAAAGTAAAACGAAGGGAGTCCTCTATGTGCGTTATATCGAAATAGCCGATCTCACTTTCTATTATGATGAAGAACCTGTTTTAGAAGGTGTATCCTATCATGTAGATGCCGGCGAATTTGTGATCTTGACTGGCGAAAACGGAGCGGCAAAGTCTACATTGATCAAAGCTTCTTTAGGGCTATTGAAACCCTCTAAAGGGACCATAAAGATTGCAAGTAAAAATCAGGACGGAAACAAACTGAGCATTGGCTACATCCCTCAACAAGTTTCTTCCTTCAATGCGGGGTTTCCTAGTACCGTATTAGAATTAGTACGTTCTGGCAGATATCCTAGAGGTCGTTGGTTCAAACGTTTGAGCGAAAAAGACCACGGACACGTCAAACGTGCTTTGGAATCTGTTGGCATGTGGGACATGCGTCATCGTCGGATCGGAGAACTATCTGGCGGACAAAAACAACGAATCAGCTTAGCGCGTATTTTTGCTACTGATCCGGATTTGTTTGTATTGGATGAGCCGACGACTGGGATGGATGAAGAATCACGAAATGAATTTTATCGTTTGTTGCGCCATAGCGCGCACGTTCATGGCAAAGCCGTGTTGATGATCACTCATGACCACGAAGATATCAAGCAGTATGCGGATCGACAAATCCGTTTAGTGCGAAAGGAGGATTCTCAATGGCGTTGCTTTCATATGAATTCATGAGACGCGCATTTCTTGCGGCAATCTTTATAGCAGGGATCGCACCGATGTTAGGCGTGTTCTTAGTGATCCGTCGTCAATCATTGATGGCAGATACCTTGTCTCATGTTTCTTTAGCAGGAGTAGCCTTAGGGTTTTTCCTTAATCTCAATCCGACGATGACAACAATGGTGGTCGTCGTTGTCGCTGCTATCATTTTGGAATATCTACGTTCGATGTATCGTACGTATTCAGAAATTTCGATTGCGATCCTTATGGCAGGTGGACTGGCACTTGCGTTAGTTTTGATGAATTTGAGTGGAGGGAATTCTGCCACGAGTATTCAATCTTACTTGTTTGGCTCGATCGTCACGATCACTTGGGAGCAAGTACTATTTTTAGGTATTTTATTTGCAGTGATCGGTCTATTGTTTTTCCTATTCAAACGCCCGATGTATGTGTTGACCTTTGATGAAGACACTGCCCATGTGGATGGGCTGCCCATTCGGTGGATGTCGATGCTGTTCAATATCATCACTGGGGTAGCAATTGCTGTAATGATCCCGATAGCAGGAGCATTATTGATTTCTGCTATTATGGTGTTACCGGCAGCAATCGGGATGCGCTTAGGAAAAAGCTTCAATGTAGTGATCTTTATCAGTATCATCGTTGGTTTCATTGGGATGCTTTCTGGATTGACTAGTTCCTTTTATTTGGACACACCTCCAGGAGCGACGATTACGTTAGTATTTATTCTTTTGTTCTTACTCGTTAATTTGAGTAAACGGATCTTACTAACGATTAGAAGAAAAAATAAATAAAAAGACCCAAGCAGGTGTCTATCTGAGACAAACAAATGTCTTAGATAAACACCTGTTTTTTTACAAATACCGAACTATTTTCTTAATTTTAGATAAAATGCTCGAATTTTCCCGAAAAAACTTATATAATGAAACACGATAAAATTTGTTGGAAAAAGGAGCTGGAATATGTGAAAGTACGTCGCAGTGAGCGTCTTGTCGATATGACACAGTATTTATTAGATCATCCGCATGAATTGATTTCATTAACAAGCTTTGCCGAACGTTATGAATCTGCGAAATCTTCCATCAGTGAAGATTTGGGAATCATCAAAAAAACATTTAAAGAACGAGGGTATGGAACACTTGAAACCATTCCTGGTGCAGCGGGAGGAGTACTATTCATCCCAGAAATTTCCTATGAGGAAGCAAAGAAATACATTGAATCACTTGCAGAACGTTTGTCTGAACAAGACCGTTTACTTCCTGGAGGCTATGTTTACTTATCTGATCTATTAGGAGAACCTGAGCTATTACGTCAAGTAGGGAAAATCATCGCCTCAAAATATTTAGGAGAAAAAATCGATGCAGTGATGACGGTTGCCACAAAAGGAGTGCCGATCGCTCAAGCAGTTTCTTATTACTTGAACGCACCGTTTGTTATCGTTCGTCGTGATTCCAAGATCACAGAAGGGTCCACAGTGAGTGTGAACTATGTCTCAGGCTCATCTGAACGTATCGAAAAAATGGAACTATCAAAAAGAAGTTTGAAACGTGGTTCTCGTGTCCTTGTCGTCGATGACTTTATGAAAGGCGGCGGAACAGTGAACGGAATGAAGAGCTTGATCGAAGAATTTGAATCTGAGCTTGTTGGGATCACTGTATTTGCGGAATCAAAATTCAATGGACATCGTGCAATCAACGATTACACCTCTTTACTGTACGTCAAAGACGTCGATACAAAAACGAAAAATATCACTGTAGTACCAGGAAATTATTTCGACGAATAAAGCATTTTAATAACAGAAGTGTTATGGAAAAAGAAGAGATGATGATTGATGTCTCTTCTTTTTTGTGGTCTAATGGCTAAGAATGAACGATTAGTTGAAAAAAAAGGGCGACTGGGCTAAACTTAAAAGTAATAAATCGTAATTTAGGAGTGACACATTTGGATGCACGTTATGCAATCATATTAGCCGCGGGTAAAGGGACTCGCATGAAATCAAAACTATACAAGGTGCTGCACCCTGTTTCTGGAAAACCGATGGTCGAACATATCATCAACCGTGTAAGCGAAACAAATCCTGACCAAATCGTAACGATCGTTGGCCACGGTGCGGAGAAAGTCAAAGCTCAGTTAGGTGAACGCAGTGAATATGCGTTACAAGCGGAACAACTTGGAACGGGCCATGCGGTACTACAAGCTGCCTCATTTTTAGCAGGTAAGGAAGGCACAACGTTAGTCATCAGTGGCGACACCCCTTTATTGACAACTGAGACGTTGAATAACTTATTTGAATACCATCAAGGGAAAAATGCAAGTGCTACGATTTTGACTGCGCTAGCAGAAGACCCAACAGGATATGGAAGAATCATCCGTGACCATGTAGGGATCGTTGAAAAAATCGTTGAGCAAAAAGATGCGTCTCCAGAAGAAGCATTAGTCCAAGAAATCAATACAGGGACTTACTGTTTCGATAACAAAGCGTTATTTGAAGCATTGAACAAAGTCGGCACAGATAATGCGCAAGGCGAGTATTATTTAACAGACATCGTTGAGATCCTAAAAGATGCTGGTAATCCAGTTGCTGCCTATCAAACGGAAGATTTTGATGAATGTATGGGCGTCAACGATCGCATCGCACTAGCAAAAGCAAGCGAATTGATGCGCCAACGAATCAATAAAAAACACATGGTCAATGGCGTGAGCTTTGTTGATCCAGCCACCACGTATATCGATGCGGATGTAGTGATCGGATCAGATACGGTGATTGAAGCGGGTGTCCAACTTCAAGGACAAACGGAGATTGGCGAAGATTGCTTCATCGGGGCGCATTCTCGCATCGTTGATAGCAAGATCGGTGACCAAGTAGTGATCGAAAACTCAGTGATCGAAAACAGCGTGGTCAAAAGTAAAGCAGATGTGGGACCTTATGCTCATTTACGTCCAAAAGCTGAAATTGCTGAAGGCGTCCATATCGGTAATTTTGTCGAAGTGAAAAATGCGAAAATCGGCAAAAATACAAAAGTCGGTCATTTGACGTACGTGGGCGATGCGACATTAGGGGAAGAAATCAATGTCGGTTGTGGTGTCGTTTTTGTCAATTATGACGGAAAAGCAAAACATCATACAACAGTGGGTGACCATAGTTTTATCGGTTCAAATGCGAATCTTGTGGCGCCAGTAGATGTTGCAGAGAACACATGTATCGCTGCTGGTTCAACGATTACCAACGATGTTCCTGAGCATGCGATGGCAATTGCACGTGCTAGACAAGTCAATAAAGAAGGATACGCGAAGAAACTCCCATATTCAAATTGATACTTTTTGTAAAACCACTTGATTTATTCGACAAATATGACTAGTATTTATTAGGTAGTAGAGTTGTGAAAAAGAAAGCGGAGGTCCTCATGTCCAAACATTACTTTGATCCAAGATTAAAAATATTTGCATTAAACTCAAATCGTCCATTGGCAGAAAAAATCGCTGCAGCTGTTGGGGTTGAACTAGGAAAATCATCAGTCACTCAATTCAGTGATGGTGAGATCCAAGTCAATATCGAAGAAAGTATCCGTGGCTCACACGTGTATGTTATTCAATCAACAAGTAGTCCGGTAAATGATAACCTGATGGAATTATTGATCATGATTGATGCATTGAAGCGTGCAAGTGCTAAAACTATCAACGTTGTAATGCCTTATTACGGCTACGCACGTCAAGACCGTAAAGCTCGCGCACGTGAACCAATCACTGCAAAATTAGTGGCAAATATGATCCAAAAAGCTGGAGCAACAAGAATGTTGACACTTGACTTGCACGCAGTCCAAATCCAAGGATTCTTTGATATTCCTGTCGACCATTTGATGGGCGCACCACTGATTGCGAATTACTTCTTAGAAAAAGGGATCCAAGGCGATGATGTCGTTGTGGTATCACCCGACCATGGTGGTGTTACTCGTGCGCGTAAATTGGCTGAATTCTTAAAAGCACCAATTGCGATCATCGATAAACGCCGTCCGAAAGCGAATGTGGCAGAAGTGATGAATATCATTGGTCAAGTAGAAGGCAAAACATGTGTCTTGATCGATGACATGATCGATACAGCTGGAACGATCACATTGGCAGCTAACGCGTTGAAAGAAGCTGGAGCAGTGAGCGTTTATGCATCATGTACACACCCTGTATTGTCAGGACCTGCTTTACAAAGAATCGAAGACTCTGCAATTGAACGCTTAGTCGTAACAGATTCAATCTATTTGCCAGAAGATGGTAAAATTGATAAGATTGACGAAGTAAGCGTTGGCGGCTTGATGGGTGACGCAATCAAACGCATCCATGAAAACAAACCAGTCAGTCCTTTATTTGAAACAAAAAGATAAAGGTCGGTCAAAACTAAATAATTACAATCACAAAGGGGAGTCCGTTTTGGGCTGAGACTGAATTATTCTAAACCCTTCGTACCTGTTTCGGTTATGCGAGCGTAGGAATTGTGAATGAATAGCTTTTGCTAGTGTAAATATGCACGAAGCTGTCTGCTAAAATACAAACTTACTTCCTCCTTTGTGATGTCCAATGATAAAGGAGGAAGTTTTTTTATGAATAAGAATCATCGTGTCTGGATCGAGGGAACGATCGTCGCAGCGTTATCTTTAGTGCTTTCTATGATCCCTCTGCAAATAGGTAGTAGTTTTGAGATCTCACTAGGACAGATCCCTATGACTTTATTTGCTTTAAGAAGAGGCTGGAAGGCTGGGATGGGGGCTGCATTTCTCTGGGGAATTCTCCATTTTCCTCTAGGAAGAGTGTACTACTTGAGTGTGATCCAAGTCTTGATCGAATATCCGATCGCTTTCACGTTTGCTGGTGTGGCAGGGATTTTTTCACAAAGAATGCAACAAAGCTACCTGCAAGGGAATCGTAAGAAAATGGCCTCAACGATCATTTTAGCAACATTCGTTGGTGTGACCGCAAGATATTTCTGGCATTTTGTTGCTGGTGTGGCTTTTTGGGGAAGTTTCGCGTTATGGGGAATGAATCCATGGTTATTCTCTTTAGTCATGAATGGCGCAAGTGGGATTGCGACAGGGATTGTGACAGCAATCGTCTTATTAGGGATCGAGCAGACTATGCCTTCTTTATTTGAAGGGGAACGTTTACAGACTCGTAAAAACTAAAAAAAAGCGTAAAGGACAGTCGACCTTTACGCTTTTTCAATTGGATTGCTTTCATCATACAAATGTATTGTACACAAAGTCAGAAGTATTGCCTTCTAGTTGCCAACGTTGTTGTGCGACATGATAGACAAGAACAGCTACCGGTTTTTCTTCTAGATAGCGTGTCCCTTTTAATTTCCAAATATAATCTTCGATGACATAGATCGGAATCTCATATTTATCATCGATCAAACCCGCTTGATCAAATGAAAAAATGATTCCTTCTTGCATCAAGTTACGCATTTTTTTCAAGACTTCCACGCTGATTTTCTCGACGGGGATCTCTTTTCGGAAAAATGATTTTTTTTCGTTGATTTTACCTGCTAAGATCTTACTCAATTTGTTGGCAAAGATACGATAAAATTCATCTAAATAACGGTAGTAGGTCCTACCTAGATGATCACTCAGATCGAAATAGACAAAGTTGTTTTGTAATTTATAGAAAAAAGGAGAGTGAAGATGAGTTTTCATATGACCAAAATAAAGCAACTCTGAGATTTCCAGAGGACTTAGTTCTTTTAACATCGTCAAATCGGTAAAATCGATCCATTTAAGATCCGTACTATTGTTACGGCTGCGCACTGTTTGGAAAAATTTTTGGATATTCTCAGTGCCGCGAATGACCTTCAAACCAGTATGTGATTCATATTCTCCGGCAGATGCAGAAGGGTCCAACAAAAGTAGATTTTGAGGGAAATGCACGATGCTATTTGAAAAATCATTGATAGACAGCCCTTTGGTCAAAACGGCGTTACTAGTTGTATCGATATGTACATATACTGAATCACTCATCATACTCCTCCTCCCCTTTGTCTCATCCCTTTCATTTTACAACATTTACTGAAAAAAAGCTTGTTTCTTTTATTTTAAAATTCGATTACAAAGTAACGATTAGTTTATGGATAAAGTATGGATAATGCGCAAAAAGGAATCTATATATAACGTTGATAACGTGTTACTGTTCACGCGCGCCCTTTTTGGCTGTTTACTGATATAATAAAAGAAAAAGAGAAGCAGAGGTGTCTATGAAAGTCCAAAAAGTCTATTGGTCGGAACGTTATCAGCAGAGTGGCGTGCAACAAGCGAAACAACCTTTTGCCTTTTTCACTACCCATCAGGAAAGCCGTCAACATTTTTGGCAACAAGCAAAAAAACAACAGGCATGGAAAATCGTCTCGCAGAAGATGAACATTTACTTTTCTGCAGAAATAACGAATGAAAAACTGACCTACACAAACATATTGATCGAAGAAGATTATTGGCAATGGTCCGAAATTTTTGTATTACTAGAAAGTACTGTCCGTTATTTTTTCAAAAAATATGCTTGCTTCCACTTTGATCATCCTATCTCGTCAAACATGATCGATCGCTTTCAACGAAATGGTTATTCGGGAACGAGTACATTGGGAAAGGAGCTGTCCTATCATACAGGACTTGTCTTAGGTGGAGGAGGCGCGCATGGCGCGTACCAAATCGGTGTCTGGAAAGCACTGAAAGAAGCAGATTTAAAAATCTCACTCATTACTGGTACTTCTGTAGGTGCCCTGAATGGGGCGTTGATCGTTCAGGATCAATTAGCCCAAGCAACCGAGTTGTGGCATGAGCTGTCGACCAATCAAGTATTAGCATTGCCTGAAGTGGCCTTATCAGAAGATTTAAGACAACGGTATATTCAAGAGGCGAGCTTGATGACACGCAGTGCAGTGGTCGAAGGCGGCGCTTCGATTGCTCCGCTGGAAGCATTACTTGAACAACACCTTGATGCAGAAAAAATCAAACAGACAAAACAACCACAACTATATACAGTTGCAACAAAAATTCCTGAATTTCAAGAAACAGTCACAAGGATCCAAGCATTAGCACCAACAGAAATCGCGGATTGGATACTTGCCTCTGCTTCTTTTTATCCTGCCATGGCTTATCGACAGATCGGCGAATCCAAGTATGTCGATGGCGGGTACCGAAACAATGTACCGGTCGATATTGCGATCAAGCAAGGCGCGACTGAAGTCTTGATCGTCGATGTCCAAGGTCCTGGTGTAGCAAAAAAATTCAAGCAACCAGATGCTTTAGTGACATGGCAATGTTGTTCAAATTGGTCTTTAGGTGGCTTTTTAGTATTTGAGCGACAAAGAAACCAATTGAATATCCAACTAGGTTATTTAGAAGCAAAGAAATGTTTAGGAATCTATCAAGGAAACTGGTATACGTTTGAAACGGCAAAACCAGCTGAACGCTATTGGCGGCGTTTCTTACGTTTCTTATTCGAAGAGCTTCAGTTAGATCTAACCTTTTTCCACAAAGAAAAATTTTGGCGTGACTTGCGTAATGTATATAAAGACAGGGTCACCATTGAAACATGCGGATTGGCAATGCTTGAGCTATTAGCAAAACAAAAATTGATCTTACCGAACAAAGTGTATACTGTCGAAGAGATGTTGCCGAGCATTTGCAAAGAAAATAAAATCGACGAAGCCTTTTTAGAAGCGATTGGGCAGTTGAACGCCAGTGAATGGCTGAAGTTTCGAAAACTCGAACGAAATGCTAAAATACACGTAACGAAGGAAAATAGACTTCACCAATATGTGAAGGAGAAAAAGTATGATCGCATACAACGGCAACTCAATACAGATGCGATAGAAACTTTGATGTATCTCTATCTTTATTATCTAAAGGAGGAACAACCATGGCACAAGAATTCTCATATGAGATCGTAGAAGCAATTGCAGTTTTATCTGAAAACAATAAAGGGTGGCGCAAAGAATTGAACTTAGTGAGTTGGAATGGCAGACCACCGAAATTTGACTTACGCGACTGGGCACCTGACCATGAAAAAATGGGTAAAGGGCTAACATTGACAAATGAAGAGTTTGAAGAGTTACAAAAAGCAATCAAAAATATGTAAAAGAAAGGACTCTGTCGCATGAAAAGCATGACTGGCTTTGGCAGTGCCATCCGCGAACAAAAGAATTATCAACTTGAAATCGAGATAAAAAGTGTCAACCAACGTTTTTTAGATATCCAAGTTCGTAGCCCGAAAGTATTAGGTTTTGTTGAAAATGAATTGAGACAATTGATCAAAACAAAACTTAGCCGAGGACGCGTGGATGTGTTTATCAATCTCACTTATCTAGGTGAACAAGAAAAGAAAGTGACGATCAATTGGCAATTGATCGATACGCTTTACACACAATTGACCACAGGTATTGAAGAAAGATATGGGGAAGCGAATCCTTTATCGATCGGTGCGCTGATCGAACGTTTTGCACTGAATGAAGAGTTTGTGACGATTGCAGAATCAACGGAAGAAGACCAAGAAATCCTTGCTCAATTAGCGAAAGAAACGATGGAAACAGCGCTTTGTTCCATCGAAGAAAGCCGGAGTAAAGAAGGCCAAGCGTTAGCAAAAGTATTTCTTCAGCAAACCGAAGAATTAAAAAAGGTCATTGATGGATTAGCAGGTTTTGTAGAAATCTACGAGCAAGAATTCCAAAAAAGATATCAAGAAAAAATCGAAGCATATTTAGGAGCAGAAGTGGAGCAAGAACGCTTGTTGACCGAAATAGCGATTCTTTTGGAGCGTGGCGATATCCATGAAGAAATCGACCGCTTAGTGATCCATACGCAGAAACTGGAAGAACTGCTTGATGCAGACTATCCCATCGGTAGGGAATTAGATTTTCTACTCCAAGAAATGAATCGCGAAATCAATACGATCGGTTCAAAATCAAGTGCGATCGAGATCAAAAATCGGGTCGTCCAATCGAAAACGATTTTAGAAAAAATCCGTGAGCAGATCCAAAATATCGAGTGATCTTCCAGCCTGTCTGACTGACGAGTTGTCTGTTAGGCAGGCTCGCTTATGAAATGAGGTCGGGACAGAAGTGTTCAGCCTCGAGAAATAAGACGGAATCCACGGAAATTGCTTTTCAAATTTTTGTGGATTCCGTCTTATTTCCGAAGAGGTTACTTCTGCTCCCGCCGTTTATTCGTTTTTTAGGTATACAACAAAAGTAAATTTTACTTTTGCCTCGGGCTCCTTAGTAGGAAGTAGACTAGCTTTTTCTAGGTTTTCTAGCTATAATAAAAAAATAGCCTTGAAAGTTGCAAGAAAAAAGTGCAAAATAAGCAATAGTATAAAAAAGACTAGTTGAAAGGACGTCGTCATGTCAGAGCGTGGATTATTAATCGTGTTGTCTGGTCCATCCGGTGTGGGAAAAGGCACAGTACGAAAAGCAATTTTTGAGAGTGAGGATAATGATTTCCAATATTCGATTTCGATGACGACACGCAAGATGCGTGAAGGAGAAGTTGAAGGAGTCGACTACTATTTCCGAAGCCGCGAAGAATTTGAACAAATGATCGCTGAAGGCGAAATGTTGGAATATGCAGAATATGTTGGGAATTATTATGGCACCCCACTATCGTATGTCAACAAAACCTTAGACGAAGGAAAAGATGTTTTCCTTGAAATCGAAGTCCAAGGTGCAAAACAAGTAAAAGAAAAAGTACCTGACGGCGTATTTATTTTCCTAACGCCCCCTGATTTAGCAGAGTTAAAATCACGAATCGTTGGACGTGGAACAGATGCAGATGAAGTAATCGAAGAACGAATGAAAGTCGCTAAGGAAGAAATCGAAATGATGGCATTGTATGACTACGCTGTCGTCAACGATGAAGTGCCATTAGCAGTCAACCGAATCAAAGATATTATTGCAAGTGAACATTTCCGTGTCGACCGTGTCATCGGAAAATATATCAAAATGTTAAAGGAGATGTAGTCTTATGATGTTAAAACCTTCAATCGACTCATTATTAGATCGCGTGAATTCAAAATATTCTCTAGTGATCTTAGCAAGTAAACGCGCACATGAATTGGACGCAAAAGCACAACCAACAATGGATTCATTTGATTCAGTCAAAAGTGTTGGCCAAGCTTTAGAAGAAATCGAAGCAGGAAATGTGATCAGTGATCCACATCCTGAATTAAAACGTGAACGCCTACGCATGGAAGATGAAGAACGTAGAGCGCAAAAAGACCGCGCACAGCAAGAATTAGAATCTCGTATTCGCGACGAGCAAAAACTGTAAGATCGCAACGATATTCGCGTTAGAATAGACAAAGCCACGAGCTTGGGAATTGTTCCTAGGCTCTTTTTTTTTCCTGCGTTAATTTTTTGTTAGGATTTGGCAGAAAGTAAGACAAAACAAGGAATCTCTAGTAAAATGGTCAAGAGCCATTTTGTGTTTAAAAACCAAGATGAAGAAAGGAGAAGGAGTCCATGACCGTTATTGCGGATGTGATTGTAGATGTACCAACGATGCAAACCGATCAAGCATTCACCTATTTGGTTCCTTCTGAAATGGAAGCGGCTATCCAAGTGGGCATGCGAGTGGCAATACCATTTGGAAACGGCAATCGCCAAGTCCAAGGCTTTGTGATGGCGTTGACAGCACAGGAGCAACCTCTTGAAAAAGAATTGAAGCCGATCCGCCAGTTGCTTGATCTAGCACCTGTGGTCAATCAAGAGCTGATGCTGTTAGCCGATTATATGAAAACGATCACTTATGCTTTCAAAATCACTTGTTTGCAAACAATGCTACCAAGTGTCATGAAAGCAGAATACGATAAACTCATTTATCCGGTCACGGATGAACCAGAGGTCGTAGCATTGTTCGCAGGCAGACAAGAGATTTCTTGGAAAGAGGCGGAAGAAACTGGGCTTTTACCGCAGTTGATCCGTTGGCGTAAGAACAAGCTAGTCGATATTCGTTATGAAGTCCATACAAAAAACAAAGTGAAAACGATCCGTGTCGTTCATTCCCTTTTGTCAAAAGAACAACTGGACAAAGCGTGGGGAACGCTCAGACAAAATGCCAAAAAACAAAAAGAATTACTGCTTTATTTGTCAGAACTGGAAAAACCGATGCCTGTTTCTTACTTCAAAGAAAAAGGCGTTAGCTCTGTCATCTTGAATCAAGGTAGAGATAAAGGTTGGTTGCGTATCGAAGAAGTTGAAAGTTACCGCGATCCTTATAAAGATCGTGTGTTTGAACGAACGACCGCTTTACAATTGAACGAAGAACAACAATCAGCCGTCCAACAGATCATTGAAGCGTGTCATCAAGAAAAAAATGAGACATTTTTACTTGAAGGAATCACTGGTAGCGGAAAAACAGAAGTCTACCTTCAAGCAATTGCTGATGTCTTGGCAGAAAAGAAAACAGCAATCATGCTGGTTCCTGAAATTGCGTTGACCCCTCAAATGGTCGAACGTTTTAAAGGTCGCTTTGGAGAATCTGTCGCAGTGTTACATAGTGGCTTATCCCAAGGTGAAAAATATGACGAATGGCGTAAAATCGAGCGTAATGAAGCCCAAGTAGTTGTCGGCGCACGCTCAGCGATCTTTGCTCCGCTTGAAAATATCGGGCTGATCATCATTGATGAAGAGCATGAATCCAGTTATAAACAAGATGAAACGCCACGTTATCATGCGAGAGATTTAGCGTTATGGCGTGGAAAATATCATCATTGTCCAGTCGTTTTAGGGAGTGCGACACCCTCCCTTGAATCAAGAGCACGTGCGCAAAAAGGTGTTTATCGCATGCTGCATTTGAGCCAACGCGCAAAAACAAGTGCGCAGTTGCCTGAGATCGAAGTTGTCGATATGCGCGAAGAGTTCGAAAAGAATCAAACATCGACTTTCTCACGATTATTGCAAGAAAAGATCCAAGATCGCTTAGAAAAACAAGAACAAACCGTTCTTTTGTTGAATCGTCGGGGCTATTCTTCCTTTGTGATGTGTCGTGATTGCGGCTTTGTCTTGCCTTGTCCAAATTGTGATATCTCATTGACTCTCCATATGGATTCACGATCGATGCGTTGCCATTACTGTGGACATGAAGAAGCGATCCCGCATCGTTGTCCAAACTGTGGAGGCAACAAGATCCGTTATTATGGAACAGGGACTCAAAAAGTCGAAGAAGAACTACAAGCACTTTATCCGCAAGCAAGGATTTTGCGGATGGATGTAGATACGACAAGGAAAAAAGGGGCACATGAACGGATTTTACAAAAATTTGGTAATAAAGAAGCCGATATCCTATTAGGAACGCAGATGATCGCAAAAGGATTGGATTTTCCTGATGTGACCCTAGTGGGCGTTCTAAATGCGGACACCTCGTTAAACTTGCCTGATTTTCGTTCCAGTGAACACACTTTCCAATTGCTGACACAAGTATCCGGCAGAGCCGGCAGAGCCGAAAAAGCAGGGGAGGTCGTGATCCAAACGTTCAACCCGAACCATTATGCTGTGACCTTGGCAAAAGAACAAAATTACGAACGCTTTTATCAACAAGAGATGAGTGTAAGGCATCGTGGAGGTTATCCACCTTATTACTTCACGGTGAAAATCACGACGAGCCATCCTGAAGAACAAGTCGCAGCAAAAAAGATTTTTCAGATCGCCAGCCAGTTAAAGCAAGTACTAGGACCAAACAGCCTACTATTAGGCCCAGTACCTAGTACCGTTTTACGGGTGAAAAATCGTTACTATTATCAGTTGATCATCAAGTATAAACATGAACCAGCACTGGCTAATGCTTTGAAAGAAATCTTGGATCAAAGCCAAAAAGAACAACGACAAAATTTATTTGTTGCGATCGATAACGAGCCGCTGCATTTTATTTAAGAAAGGAAACACTATGCGTTATCCAATAATGATCCACCCAAATAAAAAATTGAATCGAAAAGCTCAGCCAATCGATATGATCACGGATGAAACGATCGTATTGTTAGATAATTTATATGAAACGATGGTCGCAAATGACGGAGTCGGTATCGCCGCACCGCAAGTTGGTAAAAATCAACGGATTGCTATCGTCGAAGTAGATGAAGGGGATAAGTTTGAACTGATCAACCCTGAGATCATTGAAGCAAAAGGAGAAAGTATCGATGTGGAAGGTTGTTTGAGTATTCCGCATGTCTACGGTACAGTGAAGCGCGCAGACGAAGTGACTGTTCGTTACTATGATCGTGACGGAGAGGAAATCGAAGTAACTGCTTTTGGTTATCTTGCACGAGCCTTTCAACATGAGATCGATCACTTAGATGGGATTTTATTTATTGATAAAATGATCGAGCAAATCCCAGAAGAAAAACTCGAAGAATATATGGAGGAACATTTAGATGACTAAAATCGTATTTATGGGAACCCCCGCATTTTCAGTTCCTATACTTGAAGGATTGATCGATCAGGGGTACGAGATCGTTGCAGTAGTGACACAACCCGATCGACCAGTAGGGCGAAAAAAAATCATTACCCCAACGCCAGTGAAAGCTGCAGCGTTGCAGCATGATCTTCTTGTGTTACAGCCAGAAAAAATCACTGGTTCACCAGAAATGCAAACAATCATTGAGTTGCAGCCGGATGTGTTGGTAACCGCTGCTTTCGGTCAATTCTTACCAGAAAAATTATTGCAAGCTCCAACACATGGGGCTATCAATGTCCATGCCTCTTTATTACCAAAATATCGTGGTGGTGCACCTGTCCACTATTCCATTATCAATGGAGAAAAGGAAACAGGTGTAACAATCATGGAGATGATCAAAAAAATGGATGCGGGAGGGGTTTTCTCCCAAGCAAGTCTACCGATCACAAAACAAGACGATGTTGGTTCCATGTTTGAAAAATTAAGTCTTTTAGGAAAAGAATTATTGCTGGAAACCTTACCTAAAATCATTTCTGGCGAGTTGACTCCTGTTCCTCAAGACGAGGATCAAGCGACGTTTTCACCGAACATCACGCGTGAACAAGAAGCCATCGACTGGGAAAAAACAGCAGAAGAAATCGACTGCCAAGTTCGTGGGATGCGTCCGTGGCCGATTGCTTTTACAAACTATGGCTCTGCACGTTGGAAGTTATGGGCTGTCGAAGTAATGGCTAATGAAACGACCCAAGAAGCACCAGGTACGATCATCCATAAAGACAAAAAACAACTTTGGATCGCATGCGGCAAACAAACCGTTCTTGCAATCAATGAGTTACAGCCAGCAGGCAAAGGCAAACAATTGATTCATGAGTTTTTAAATGGCAGCGGACAAAACGTTGCTGTTGGACAGCGGGTGGAATAATGGCTAAAATACCTAAAAAAATGAAACGCTCCGTTCGCTTTATGGCTTTGATGACGTTAGAACGTGTCAATAAAGGCGGTGCCTATTCAAACTTGCTATTGAACGAGATGATCAATCAAGGAGAGCTGAATCCCAAAGATGTCGGCTTATTCACGGAACTCGTCTATGGAACGATCAGCCGTCAACGTTTGCTTGAATTTTATTTGGCCCCATTGATCGTCAAAGCCAAAAAAGTGGATGACTGGGTCAAAACGCTCTTATATTTGTCGATCTATCAATTGGAATACTTAGACAAAGTACCCGATCATGCCATTTTGAACGAAGCAGTCGAAATCGCTAAAGTCAAAGGGAACCCCGGTACAGGGAAATTTGTCAATGGCGTGCTAAGAAACTATTTGCGCCAAGAACGACCAAGTCTTGAAACAATTACTGATCCTATCGAGCGGTTAGCAGTGGCGATTAGTTTGCCCACGTGGTTGACCCAACGATTTGTTGACCAAATCGGTTATGAAGAAACAGAAAAGCTAGGCTTATCACTCTATCGACCGAGCCATGTGAGCGCTCGGATCGATACCCGTCGCATGTCACGAGAAGAGGCATTGCAAGTCTTACAAGAAGAAGGACTCGATGTCAAAGCAAGTGAAATCAGTCCTCAAGGGATCATTGCAGAAAAGGGACGTCTCGCTTCTAGCACATTGTTTCATGATGGCGTGATGACGATCCAAGATGAGAGTTCGATGTTAGTTGCGCCAGCTATGCAGATCGAACCAGAATTCCATGTTTTAGATGCGTGTGCTGCCCCTGGTGGGAAAACGACCCATATTGCGACATTTTTAGATCCAACGTGCGGAGGCGAAGTCGTCGCCTTAGACGTGCATGAACATAAAGTGAAATTGATCGAAGAAAATGCGCAACGTTTAGGCGTAGCGAATGCAGTTTACGCACAAAAAATGGATGCACGAGAAATCAAGGAAGAGTTTGCGCCTGCACAGTTTGATCGGATACTCGTGGATGCACCATGTTCTGGATTTGGTTTGCTACGTCGAAAACCAGATATTCGTTACAAAAAGAATGCGAACGAATTAGCCAATCTTCCAGCCATCCAATTGGCTATATTAGAAAGTGCAGCAACAGCACTGAAACCTTCAGGTATATTGACTTATAGTACTTGTACAGTTTTAAAAGAAGAAAACCAAGAGGTCATTGCTGCCTTTTTAGCTAACCATCCAGATTTTGAGACTATTGATGTTTCCACTGATCCTGTGCTACAATCATCAATCAAGGAGAAGATGTTGACGTTATATCCACATCAATTTTACACAGATGGCTTTTTCATTTGTTGTTTGCGCAAAAAATAATGAGGTGAAGAAATGCAGATTGAATATCAATCAGATGTAGGAAGAAGACGTAATACGAACCAAGATTATGTCAGTGTATTTAAAAACCAAGTCGGGATCAAATTGGCAATTTTAGCCGATGGGATGGGTGGTCACCGCGCAGGCGATATTGCGAGTCAAATGGCCGTAACAAATTTAGGGGAAGCTTGGGAAGAGCAAGCGTTACTTGATGATGAGAAAATTGCGCAGTGGTTTATCCAAGCAATCCAAGATGAAAATCGAGCGATCCATCAATTAGGACAAGAGCAGCCTGAATATAGTGGAATGGGAACAACGATCGTGGCAGCTGCCTTATCAGAGGAACGCTTCACGATTGCCAATGTTGGTGATAGTCGGGCTTATTTGCTTCGCGATAATCGTATCATCCGCTTGACCGAAGACCATTCTTTAGTAAATGAATTGGTCAAATCAGGCGAAATCAGTGAAGAAATGGCAGTCAACCATCCACGAAAGAATATTTTGACTCGATCAGTGGGAATGCCTGGATCATTAGAAGTAGACGTAGCAACCTATCTTTGGCAACTAAAAGATCGTTTGCTTCTATGTTCAGATGGATTGACCAATATGTTGTCAGAAGAAACGATCGGTACGATCATCAATCAAGAAGGATCATTATCAGAAAAAGTAACGCAATTAGTTGATCAAGCAAATGAGGCTGGCGGAGCAGATAATATCAGCGTTCTTCTTATTGAGTATAAGGAGGATGTGGCATGATTGAGCCAGGAAGAAAATTAAATGGCCGTTACCAAATTACCGGAAATATCGGTAGTGGCGGGATGGCAAATGTCTTTTTAGCCCATGATTTGATTTTAGATCGCGATGTAGCAATCAAAGTACTGCGTTTTGACTTCCAAAATGACCAAACGGCGATCCGTCGGTTTCAACGAGAAGCATTAGCAGCAACCGAACTTGTCCATCCGAATATTGTTAGCGTCTATGACGTCGGTGAAGAAGATAACATGCAGTACTTAGTTATGGAATATGTAAAAGGAATGGATCTAAAGCGTTATATCCAAACGCATTATCCAATTCCTTATGAAACAGCAGTCAATATCATGCAACAAATCTTATCTGCGATTTCTTTAGCACATAGCCATCAAATCATTCACCGAGATCTAAAACCACAAAATGTGTTGATCGATAATGAAGGAGTCGTCAAAATCACCGATTTTGGGATTGCGATCGCCTTATCTGAAACCTCGATCACACAAACGAATACGATGCTTGGTTCTGTTCACTACCTTTCGCCTGAACAGGCAAGAGGAAGCATGGCAACAAAACAATCGGATATCTATGCGTTGGGGATCATTTTATATGAGATGTTGACCGGAAGCGTGCCTTTTGATGGTGAATCAGCCGTTACGATCGCATTGAAACATTTTCAGGATGACTTGCCTTCAATCAAGGCGCTTGATCCAGGTGCGCCGCAAGCATTAGAAAACGTCGTTTTGAAAGCAACCGCCAAAGAACCTGTTGATCGGTATAAAACGGCAGAAGAAATGGCCGATGATCTAGCAACAGTCCTTTCATTGGAGCGAGCAAACGAAGAAAAATGGCAACCACAGGCGATGGGGAACGAAACGAAAGTGCTGACTCCGATAACCGCAGAAACACCAATGCCAGATTCCTTTAAGTCTATGCCTTTGCCAGAAGAAAAAACAACTGAAGAATTACCAGACCCAGAAGAAAAAATGCCAGATGTCAAGACGAAACGAAAGAAAAAATGGTGGATCTTGTTACTCGTTTTACTTGCCTTATTAGGGATTGGCTCAGCTGTTTTATTTGCTTCAGGTGGGCGGGGAGAAGTCACGATTCCCGATGTGTCTGGGCAATCTGAAGCTTCAGCAAGAGAAACATTGACACAAGCGCGATTGAAGGTAGCAACCAATACCGAAGAAATCGCAGATGATACGATTGAGGAAGGCAATGTGGTCAAAACAGATCCAGCCTCTGGAACAACGGTGAAACAAAATCGTGAAGTCACGCTTTATATCAGTACAGGGAAGAAAAAAGTCCAACTCGATGATTATACGGATATGTCGTATGATGAAGCGCGTAAGCAATTACTCGATCTAGGATTTTCATCAAGTCGAATCAAAAAAGAAGAAGAATTTAGTGATGAGATCACTAGTGGAAACATCATCTCGCAATCAGAAGATGAAGGAACAGAAGTTGATCCGACATCAGATACGATCACGTTTACTGTTAGTAAAGGTACCCAGCCAACAATGAGTGATTACACCGGCCAAAATTATGAAACGGTCCTTAGTATTTTGAGAACGAATGGTTACACAAATATCAGTGCAACCAATGATTACAGTGATACGGTTCCCGCAGGTGCGATCATCAGTCAGTCACCTAGTTTTGGGGAACCATTGACGGCGACGACATTTATTAGTTTCGTTGTTAGTCGAGGACCGAATGCGAAGACGTTGAATGATATTTCTGGTTATACGAAAAGTGATGCCCAAAGCTATTTATCTAGCATTGGTGCCGACTACATCGGTCATGAAACGTATGAGTTTTCAGATACAGTTGAAAAAGATAAAGTGATTCGTACAGACCCAGGGGTAGGTGCATCGATCACATCAGGAACGGTCGTTAATGTGATCTATTCAAAAGGACCTGACCCAGCCAAAACTTCTTCTTCAAGTTCTGAAAAAGACTCATCTAGCAGCTCAAGCAGTTCTTCTTCAGAAGAGGAAACGAAAAGCAGTTCCTCAGAATCTACGAGTGATACTGAATAATCTGTGCAAACAATCTGTAACAACAAACATTAAAAATAGACCTGAGATTCCAAAATGTGTTAGACATTTAAGGAAATTCTCAGGTCTATTTTTTGCGATTCCTCCTAACTTCTGCTGTCCTGTGGTAAAATATATTAAAAAATGGAGGTGGACTTCATCAAAGGACAAATCAGAAAAGCAATAAGTGGATTTTATTACGTATATAAAGATGGAGAGACCTATCAGACAAGAGGACGTGGGAATTTCCGCAATCGAAAGATCACGCCACTCGTTGGCGATCAAGTGGTGTTTGAAAGCGAAAATAAGACAGACGGCTACTTGCTAGAAGTTTTACCACGTAAAAATCAGTTAGTACGTCCACCGGTCGCAAATGTCGATCTAGGTGTCGTTGTCACTAGCTTGATCGAACCCACATTCTCCTATAATCTCCTTGATCGTTTTTTGGTCATGTTGGAATATGAATCGATCGAGCCAGTCATTTATTTGACGAAGACGGATCTAGCTGTCGAACAAACAAAAATCCAAGAAATCAAAGACACCTATGAAAAAATCGGCTATCCAGTGATCGTGCCTCACGAACAAGGAGATACGGAAGAACTGGTACGCTATTTCCCAGAAAGATTGACTGTTTTTATGGGACAGTCTGGCGCCGGTAAATCGACCTTGCTCAATCAAATCTCCCCAGAGCTTGAACTAGAGACAGGCGAGATCTCCGATTCTTTAGGACGCGGACGTCACACGACGAGACATGTCGAGTTATTGCCGCTTTATGACGGGTTAGTTGCCGATACACCAGGGTTCAGCTCAATCGATTTTTTAGTCATCGAACCTGTTGAGTTAGCCAAACAATTCCCTGAATTCGTCGAAGCTTCGATCGACTGTCGCTTTAGAGAGTGTATGCACGTAAAAGAACCAGATTGTGAAGTCAAACGAAGAGTAGAAACAAAAGAAATTGCCCAAACCCGCTATGACAATTACTTGCAATTTTTGCAAGAAGTTGAAAATCGTAAACCAATGTACAACAAAAAACAAAGCAGAAGGAAATAGGAGGATATTTTTATGAAAATAGCACCATCGATTTTAAGCGCAGATTTTGCAAATCTTCAAACAGACATCGAACGAGTAGAAAAAGGCGGCGCAGACTATATCCATGTGGACGTAATGGATGGACAATTCGTTCCTAACATCACATTTGGAGCGAACGTCGTACAAGCAATCCGTCCGGTCACAAAATTACCGCTAGACGTTCATTTGATGATCATCAATCCTGAAAATTATATTGCCGATTTTGCAAAAGCGGGTTCAGATATCATCACTGTTCATGTGGAATCTACGGTGCATATCCATCGTGCGATCCAGATGATCAAAGACTTGGATGTCAAAGCAGGTGTCGTTGTCAATCCGGGTACACCGATCGAAATGATCAAGCATGTCTTGCCTTTAGTCGACCAAGTGCTAGTGATGACGGTCAATCCTGGCTTTGGCGGACAGAGCTTTATTACAGAAACGGTGGATAAAATCGCTGAATTAGCAGAATTACGCACAGCGAATAATTGGAACTACCAAATCGAAGTAGATGGCGGAATCGTTCCAGAAACAGCAAAAATCTGTCAAGAAGCAGGTGCAGATGTATTTGTTGCAGGCTCTTATGTTTATAGTGCAGAAGACCCAGCTACTCAGATCGATCAATTGAAAAAGGCGTTGAGTTAATGGAAGTATTACTTGTCGCAGGCGGCTCAACAGAAAATTGGCCAGATTTATCACAGCGAGTATTTGATCGCTACGTGGGGATCGACCGTGGGGCACTCTATCTGCTTGAAAAAGGCTACCCTCTGGATTTAGCGATCGGTGATTTTGATTCGTTGTCTTCTTCGGAATTTCAACGAGTATCCGAAGAAGCAGTCGAGATACATCAAGCACCGGCAGAAAAAGACGATACAGACACACAGCTAGGTTTGGCAAAGACATTCGAACACTTTCCAAAGGCAAGTGTGACGCTGATCGGTGCAACCGGTGGCAGAGTGGATCATCTATTAGCCAATCTATGGTTGGCATTAGAACCACGCTTCCAGCCGTTTGTTCGCCAAATCGAGATACAAGACAAACAAAACGTGATCACTTACTATCTGCCAGGAACTTACGAGATCAAAAAAATCCCTGAAATGAAGTATTTGGCTTATTGTTGTTTGACCCCTGTGAGTCATTTGACCTTAACTGACAGTAAATATGAATTATCGAATGAGGAAGTACCTCGTCCAACATCTTATGCAAGCAATGAATTTGTCACAGACAAAGCATCTTTTTCCTTCTCGAAAGGGATCATTTCAGTCATCCAAAGCAAAGATTAAGTGATCGGTTCATCAGAAACGAACAATTGGTGTAAAGGGAAAAAATGACAGTTTGAATTAATTGCTAAAAAAAGCTTAAAAGAAGGGTCGAGCCTTTTGTTTCCTCGTATTTAATGATAAAATTACAGTTAAGAGTCTAATTTAATTCGAGGTGTCTTTGTGAAGAAGTTCAATCCTAATAAAAATATCATTATTACCTTAGTTATCGTTATTATCGTAGTAACGGTCCTAAGTGTGACTGCTGCCCAGCGAGCGAATGAAGGAAAGCCTAATTTCTTCCAATCTATTGTGAACGACAGTGTCTCTTTTGTTGATCGGACGATTTCTGCTCCGGTCAAATGGGTCCAAAATGGTGTGGATTCCGTCCATCATTTGTTTACCACTTATTCAGAAAATGAACGGCTAAAAGGAAAAATCGATAGCTATGATGAGATGGCCCAAAAAAACCAAAACATGCAAAAAGAAATCGATGCACTAAAAAGCGAACTCGATTTGAGTCAAACCTTGACGAGCTACGAAAGAGTCACAGCAAACGTGATCACTCGTTCACCTGACTCATGGCAAGATCTATTAGTCGTCGATAAAGGATCAAACGATGGAATCGAAGTCAATATGGCAGTCATGGCACAAAAAGGTTTAGTCGGACGTGTCATCGAAGTCAATGCTACTTCTTCTAAAGTAGAATTGCTGACTTCATCAAATGTAAGTTCCAACCATTTCCCTGTACGGGTATCTTCTGCAGACGGAGAATCTTTCGGTCTACTCAAGAATTATGATGAAAAATTACAAGCGCTAGTTGTCACACAGTTAACCGGTGACAGTGAGATCAAAGAAGGCGACGTAGTACAGACATCAGGCCTTGGAGGCAATTCGCCAGCGGATCTGCGGATCGGAACAGTGATCAAAACAAAACCAGATAGTTATGGACTAGATCGCGAAGTCTATGTCAAACCTTATGCGGATATGTATGATCTTCCAGTGGTAACGATCATCAAACGTCTTGTGGAGGAATAGTCCATGCTAAAAAAAGAGAAAATGACTATTTATTTGCCAATCTTATTGTTTCTACTCATGTTGATCGATGGGCATTTTACCCGAATGATGATCAGATGGTCGAGTGGCGACTACATGGCAAGTGCGCATCTTTTGATATTGACTTTACTATTTTGTAGTTTGAGTTTTTCCAAAAGATATTTACTGATCACGACTTTAGTTTTAGGTATTATCTTTGATTCTTACTATATTGGCGTGATCGGGATATACGCAGTTGCCTTACCTTTATTAGTATTCATCATGTATGGGATGAAATCGGTCATCCACGTGAGTATCTTTACTGAGTTTTTTAGTTTGATCGTCTTTATTACAGGGTACGAGCTATTTACATTGCTCGTCCAAATGGTTTTCAAGCTAGCAACTGTCGACAGTACGTACTTCATCACTAAATATTTAGGACCAACATTATTATTGAATATGATACTGTTTGCCCTACTCGTATTTCCATTGAAGAAGCTATTCAAAGAAGAATAGCTTCTTTTTTTTTATTTAATTTAAAACGGACATTATTTAATTTATGGAAAACCCATTATGAAAATAACCAACCAATCTTACATTTCTGTCATTATAATCAGTTGTTTTGAAATGTTTTTGTAACATAACTATTATCTCATTGACATACAGCTATGGTACAATTTTGTTATCGTTAAGAAAGACTTAAATATTTTTAGATATTTATTAAATTAAGCCAGTCGGAGGAATGAAGAGTGAAAAAGAGTTTAATATCAGCAGTAATGGTAAGTTCAATGGCCTTGACTGCCGTAGCATCACCGATCGCAGCCGCGGCGGAAGATTTTGATTCTCAAATACAACAACAAGATCAAAAAATTGCGGAATTACAAAACCAACAAGCAAGTGCCCAATCTCAAATCGAGGCATTAGAAGGTCAAGTCGCTGACATTAATACAAAAGCTGAAACTTTATTAGCTAATCAAGCAACATTACGTCAAGAGTCTTCTCAATTGACACAAGAAATTGCAGATCTACAAGAACGTATCGAAAAACGCGAAGCTACGATCCAAGAACAAGCACGTGAAACACAAGTGAGTGGAACAAGCTCTAACTACATCGATGCAGTATTGAACGCTGAGTCATTCTCAGATGCAATCGGACGCGTTCAAGCAATGTCATCAATCGTACGTGCTAACCAAGACTTAGTGAAACAACAAAAAGAAGACAAACAAGCAGTTGAAGATAAAAAAGCTGAAAATGAAGCGAAGCAACAAGAGTTAGCGGAAAACCAAGCTTTGTTAGAATCACAAAAAGGCGATTTACTATCAAAACAAGCTGATTTAAATGTATTAAAAACTACTTTAGCGGCTGAACAAGCAACAGCAGAAGATAAAAAAGAAGACTTGAACCGCCAAAAAGCTGAAGCTGAAGCAGAGCAAGCACGTATTCGTGAACAAGCTCGTTTAGCAGAGCAAGCGCGTCAACAAGCAGCACAAGAACAAGCTGAAAGAGAAGCACGTGAACAAGCTGAAGCTGCGGCAGCAGCTGCAACTGCAACAGCTCAATCACAAACAGCATCTTCAACAGAAGAATCAGCAGCGGCTACTGAAACTGAATCATCATCATCAGTATCTTCAGAGTCATCATCAAGTGCTGAATCTTCAACAGAATCATCATCAGTTCCTGAATCATCTACATCAACAGAAGATTCAACAACTGAAGATAGCAGTGTACCAGAATCTTCAACAGAAGAATCTAACACTACACCATCTGTTCCAGAAACATCAGAACCAGCAACACCTGCTGAACCGTCAACGCCGGCGCCATCAACACCAGCGCCTACGCCACAACCATCAACACCAGTACCATCAACTCCAGCTCCAACTACTCCATCTACTAATGGAGCAGCGATCGTAGCTGAAGCGATGAAATACATTGGAACTCCTTATGTATGGGGTGGAAAAGATCCAAGTGGATTTGACTGTTCTGGATTTACACGTTATGTGTTCCTACAAGTAACTGGCCGTGACATCGGTGGTTGGACTGTTCCTCAAGAATCAGCTGGAGCAAGAATCTCAGTTTCTCAAGCAAAAGCTGGAGACCTATTATTCTGGGGATCAGCTGGTAGCACTTACCACGTAGCAATTTCTTTAGGTGGCGGACAATACATCCACGCACCTCAACCTGGTGAAAGTGTTAAAATTGGCTCAGTTCAATGGTATGCACCTGACTTTGCTGTAAGTATGTAATTGATCAAGAACCAACTCAATCAAGAGTTGGTTCTTTTTTTTATAAAAAAGGATCGAACAAACAGCTATGAAAACTGTTTGTTCGATCCTTTGCAGCGTTTGTTATGAGACAGCTTAAATGAATTCTTCAGTCAAATCCATAAACTCTTGGATATCTTCTAAGACCATATCGATTCCTGCTTGCCAAAAATCAGGTTTAGTCAAGTCAACACCTAAGTGTTTTTGAGCCAAGTCTTCGGTTGTCATTGAAGCAGTGTCGCGTAATAAATCGATATACTCTTGTTCAAAACTTGCCCCTTTTTGGTTAGCATAAGCGTAGATACCTAAACTAAACAAGTAACCAAATGTATAAGGGAAATTGTAAAACGGTACATCGTCAATAAAGAAATGTAGTTTTGCTGCCCAGAAATAAGGATGATACGTAGCCAACGCATTGGCATAGCCTTCTTTTTGCGCTTCAAGCATCATATCAGTGATTTCTTGCTCTGCAACTAAGCCTTTTTGGCGTGCCGTGTAAAATTGATTTTCAAAAATAAAACGAGAATGGATATTCATAAACATTGCCAGAGCATTTTGTAGTTTTGTATCCAGTAGATTGATTTTTTCTTCTTTTGTTTTTGCTGCTTTCAGTGTCGCATCAGCAACGATCAATTCGGCAAAGGTACTTGCTGTTTCAGCAACGTTCATTGCATATTCACGATTCAATGATGGCAGGTCCCACATCGTACTACTATGGAAAGCGTGACCCAGTTCATGGGCTAATGTAGCGACTTCATTGATTGAATTGCTGTAAGTCATAAAGATTCTAGATTCTTGTGTTTCAGGCAATTCGGTACAGTAACCACCAGGGCGTTTGCCCGGACGATCTTCTGCTTCGATCCAACTTTTATCGAAAGCGGCTTGAGCAAATTCTGCCATTTTAGGACTGAATTTATTGAAATTATCGATGATAAATGCGGCTGCTTCATCAAAGGTAAAAGTTTTTTCTTCCATTTCGCCTAGAATGATTGGCGCATCTTGGTCTTGCCATTCCATTTTTTCTTTACCAAAAAGATTTGCTTTTCTTGTTAAGTAGTCAACAAGCGGCTGCTTATTTTTTTGGATCGTTTCCCACATGATCTCTAATGTTTCTTTTTTCAAACGGTTATATTCCAGTGGTTCTTGTAAGAAATCAGTTTTTCCATGTAGTTTGTAGGTAGATAGGCGGAACCCGTCTAAATGATTCAACGTATCGGTGAATAAAGGTGCTTTTTCTTGCCAAGCAGTTTCCCAAGCAGTAAATAATTGTTTACGTACTTCTGGGTCAGGATCGCTCATCATTTTGTTGAATGCTTGACCAGCGGATAATTCAACGATTTCACCGTTTTGTTCAAATGGGACAGTCACGCTTGCAACGATCGTATCGTAGTGACTACTCCAAGCATTCAAACCATCTAGTGATAATGTATTGATGATATGTTCTTCATTTTCTGATAATAAGCGTGCGCCATCACGACGGATTTCGTTCATACGAAAAGCAATCGAAGACAATGGGTCTTTTGCAACTAAGTTTGCCCATTCGTTGTCAGATATTTCTGCAAATTTACTCGATAAAATCGTATCTGCCGCTTGCCAACGAGGTAATAAAGCATAAAGTTTTCCAGACAGGATCTTGGCAGCTGAATCTTTAACATCAGCAGACAATAAAGCATTGATATAGCTGTTGCATTGACTAAAGCCATTTGTTACTTTTTCTTGAAGCGCTAAAATCGTCACAAGAGAATCGCTCTCTTCGGAAGAAAATGTCCACTGACTGATTTGTTCGTAATACGTTTCTATTTGTCGGTCTAGTTGTGCCAGACGTTCATTTAATTCGGTTGAAGCACTTCCTCCTGGAAAGATAGAATCCAAATCCCAGTTAAGCGAATAAGTCATCAAAAAACCCCTCTCATATTTATGGTACTGTCTCTAGTATAGCATTTAAGTAAAGGATAAGTCTTGGAGAAATTATTGTTGTTTTATGAAAAAAAAGCTATCATAGAATGGAGAGGTGTATTATGGAATTTTTAAGAAAACAGAGAAAAAATGGAAATTTCTATTTAGTGTTTGCTTTAGTGATCATTGCTATTTTATTCTATAGTTCTTCGCAAACCTACGGACAGCAATCACAACTGTCAAGAATCGATGCATGGTTTCCAAACCAACCATTTAAAGACGCATTATCAGGTATACAGTTTACGTATGGAGAGAGTGTGATCAGTATCGAACACTCAGGATACAGTAAATTCATTGAGTTCTTTATAAGAAAAGGTGCCCATTTTGGTACGTATCTTCTATTGGGTGGCAGCTTATATCTAGGCGTCTATCCTAAGATGAAGATTTGGTGGTTGACGGGAGTCCTTGCGTGGTTGTCTGCGACAGGTTATGCGGGATTAGATGAGTTTCATCAAATGTTAACGGGAGATCGTTCACCGATGTTCCAAGATGTCATGCTTGATTCAATGGGTGCGTTGACTGCTGTCGTTTTATGTATCCTATTTACTTTTATCAAGAAGAGAAAATAAAAAAAGAGCAGAGTTGCGTTTCATGCAACTCTGCTCTTTGCTATTGACCACGATTAAAAGATCAATACAGGTGTACCTTTTTCGACCATTCCGAACAATTCTTTCATGACTCCCGGCGGTGTGTTGACACAACCGTGAGAACCACGTGTTTTCCATAGGTCACCACCATATTCAGGTTGCCAATCGGAATCATGGATACCAATACCGGTCCAATCAACTGGCATCCAGTAGCTTACTGGACTTTCGTATGGTGTACCGTCATCATTTGTTCCTCTTAACACGGCATTTTCTTCTTTATTCCAAACATAGAAGACACCTGGAGGAGTAGGAGTAGAAGGTTTTCCTGAAACAATGGCTGTTTCAAGAGCGACTTTGCCATCTTTGTAGAACCACATATGCTGATTCTCTAAATCGACTTCGATATACGTATCTTCGATCAATTGATGATCGGCAGTTGTACTACCTTGAACGATCGGTGAGCGTGTAAAATCTTGTCCTGCTAAAATCGCTTCTGTTAAAGCTGATACTTCACTATCTGTTTGGATCGTCCAGCTGAATGTACCAGCAGGAACAGTTACTTCACCACGTTTTGTACTCTTGAATTTCGTATCATTTGTACTTGTATTATATTTTTCGCCCAAGTCACTTACATATTGACGAACTTTTTCTTGATCAAGGGCGGGTTTCCCGTCTTCATAAGTCAACCATTCGACAATAAGTGAAGAAGGGATCGTGACTGTTTCACCATTGATACTGTATGTTCCCTTTACTTTAGCAATGTTGTTCATTGTTGTTAACTGTTCAGTCAATTTCTTATCTGAAGATGTCACTGCCGGTTCTTTTTGGAAATCAGTAAGATCGATGGTATCTTTTCCAGTGTTCACGGCAGTCGTCAATTCTTTAGTGACGGCTTCGACATCAACCGCATCACCTTTCACTTCAGGTTTGATTTTAAATGAGTCACCAGATTTTTCGATCGTTGCATCGGCAGTAGGCGTACGGTCTTTATTCAATTCAGTCAATTCTGTAGATAATGTTTCGATCGTTTGTTCCAATTGATCGCTTTCGGTACTGATCGGATCGATTTCTTGATTTTCGGACGCAGAAACATAATTCATCCCCCAAGTCCAAGCATTTTGCGTTTTCAAGATCGAAGCGAGTTCAGTCGAAAAATCTTTTTTGTAGCCTAGATCTGATTTGGCAATTTCTTTCCAAACAGTTCCATTTTCTTTGATGGAAATGGTTTTGTTTGAATAAGCATCTCTGAGCTTGTCATTTGCTTGAGTGATGGTCAAATTACTTACATTGATCGAATTGACTTCCGTTTTAGGAAGGAAACGATTCGTGTAATATGTACTACGATAGGTGTAAAAGCCGATTAATACTAGAATCACACCGAGAACAGAAAGCAAACCAATACGCATTGATTTTTTTCGATGAGAAGATCTTGTCATATCTGCAACTCCTTAATAATAATAGTTATAGGGTGTAACGACTCTATCATAGCATAATTTACAGTAAAAGACGAAATGATGTCCCTCTTTATACAAAAATTAACATACTGCACGGAAAAATAACGTTAGTTAGACGTGATTTTGCTATGGAAAATCGTATAAAAAAAACAGGAGATCCTAGAAAATGGAAGGTCAATTTTCAGGATCTCCTGCGAAGGTCAGTTGTTAAAACGTCGTTTATTCGGTTTTACGAGTCAACGGACGTTCAAATTATTTTGGATTATTCTGCGTCTAATGCAGCAAAAGCTTCATCTAAGATGTCTTTTAATTGTTTTGCTGACGCAGCCATACGATCTTGTTCACTATCGCTTAATGGAATTTCGATAACTTTTTGGATACCTTGACGGTTGATAACTGCTGGTGCGCCGATATAGATATCGTTTAGACCGTATTCGCCATTCATGTAAACAGATAATGGAAGAACGGCATTTTCATCATCTAAGATTGCGCGAGTGATACGTGCTAATGCAACAGCGATACCGTAGAATGTTGCGCCTTTTTTCTCGATGATCGTATACGCAGCATCACGTACACCAAAGAATAAGTTAACCATTGCTTCTTCATCAACGTCTGGATTATTTTTAACCCATTCATAGATTTGTAGACCAGCAACGTTGGCATGTGACCATACTGGGAATTCAGAATCACCATGTTCACCTAAAATATACGCATGGACGTTACGTGCATCCACATCAACTAATTCAGCAAGTGCTTGACGGAAACGAGCAGAGTCAAGTGAAGTTCCTGAACCGATTACGCGCTCTTTAGGGAAACCTGAGAATTTCCAAGTAGAGTAAGTTAAAATATCAACTGGGTTAGCAGCGACTAAGAAGATACCGTTAAAACCTGAGTCAACGATCTGTGTAACAACTTCGCGGTTGATTTTTAAGTTTTTATTTACTAGATCTAAACGTGTTTCACCTGGTTTTTGTGGTGCACCAGCTGTAATAACGACTAAATCTGCATCATGTGCATCTGCATAAGATGCAGAATAGATTTTTTTAGGTGAAGTAAATGCTAAAGCATGTGATAAGTCAATGGCATCTCCTTCAGTTTTTGCAGTATTTATATCAATGATCCCTACTTCTTGAGCGATGTTTTGTGTCACTAAAGCGAAAGCATAGCTAGAACCTACAGCACCGTCTCCGACAAGAATAACTTTTTGATGATCTTTTTTTTCTGTATTTGCAACCATTTGTATCAATCCTTCCATTGATTTGTTTTTCCCATGCCTATGCTAACATGTATAAAGCTCTCTGTCACGCTATTTGGTTATAAAATATAACAGATAACAAGGTTGTATCATATGTAAAAGCTTACATGTGCGTTATTTCACTATTCAGCAAAACCAATGATTTCATTAGTTTTGGATTATAAATTTAATCGTTTTTTCATTTATTAAGTTTCTCTTTTTAGCTGTAACAAAGGATTGTGTGTTATACTAATAAGAGCTAGAATAATAAAAAAAATCGAGTCAAAGACTGGACCGCCTACGAGCAGTCCAGCCTTTTGTGCTGTTTATAAGATTGGATGAGCGTAAAAATGAAAATGATCGTAGGGCTTGGAAACCCGGGCACAAAATATGAACAAACCAAACATAATGTGGGATTTATGGTGGTGGATCGTTTGGCTGAAAAACACCAAGCGACCTTTAAGAAAAACACATTTGAAGCAGAAGTAGCTGAATTTTTCCATGACGGAGAAAAAATCTTATTAGTTAAACCGCAAACGTTTATGAATGAATCAGGCCGATCAGTCGGTCCGTTGATGACTTACTTTGGGATCTACCCAGAAGAACTGATGGTCGTCTATGATGATTTAGACTTAGCAATCGGTAAAATTCGCTTGCGACAAAAAGGAAGTGCAGGAGGCCACAATGGGATCAAGAGTATCATCTCTCATTTGAATAGTACCGTCTTTGACCGAATAAAAGTCGGCATTGGCAGACCTGAAGGCAAAAAGACAGTGATCCAACATGTTCTTAGTCCTTTCAGTAAAGAAACGCAGCCGCTGATCGAGCAAAGTATTGATCAATCGGTTGCTGCTGTTGAATTTCTATTGGACGGCCATTCCTTTATTGATACGATGAACAAATTTAATTAAGAAAGGAGAATGAACAGATGGATATGATCCAACTGATTGGCAAAGATTCACAAGTGGCTGAATGGTCCATGAATCTTGAACAACGAATGTCCAGACAGCTGATCACCGGTTTAGCTGGGTCGGCTAAAACACTGTTGTTTGCACATGCGTTTAAAAAATTGAACAAAAATTTGATTATCCTGATGCCTAATTTATATTATGTCAACCAATTGGCTGAGGATCTACAACATGTCTTGCCGGCAGAAAGCATCCACCAATTTCCAGTAGATGAAGTTTTGTCCGCAGAAATGGCCTTTTCTTCTCCAGAAGCTCGAGCGGAACGTGTGGCGACATTGAATCGCTTGCAACAAAACGAGCCAGGGATCTATCTTCTCCCAGTGGCAGCGTTACACAAACGTCTTCCTGATAAAGAAACATGGAAAAATGCTCAATTACATTGGCAAATTGGCAAAGAGATCGCTGTAGAATCGTTACCACAACAACTCGTTTTGATGGGGTATGAGCGAACAGAGATGGTCGCAAAACCTGGAGAATTTAGTATGCGTGGAAGTATCATCGATATTTATCCGTTGACCTTTGAATACCCAGTTCGTGTGGAACTGTTTGATGTCGAAATTGATTCCATGAGATACTTCGAAGCAGATACGCAACGATCGATTGAAAAGATCGAAGAAGTTTGGTTGCCGCCAACGAGCGAGCAAGTGTATTCGCAAGAAAATCTACTTGATGGCATCAAAAAAATCGAGAACCTCTTAGAAAAGAAACTAGCAACGACCTCAGAACCTACTGAACGACAATTTTTACATGATTATTTCGGACAGTTGCTATCAGAATGGCAAAGAAATATCCCAACAGATGAAGCGAAGTTCTATGCGGATCTTTTATATTCGGAACAGTTGTCGATTTTGGATTATTTTCCACAAGACAGCTTGCTGATCGTGGACGATTACCAACGGATCATGGAAACAAATCGCGAGATGGAAAGAGAAGCAGCGGAATGGCACACGCAAAAGCTCAGCGAATTACGTGTCTTTTCTGAACAACAATTTGTGGCAGATGTGCATGGGATCATCCAAAAAGAAAAATTTGCGACTACTTTCTTCTCTCTATTCCAAAAAGGGATGGGCAATCTAAGGTTCCAAGCACTTTATCAGTTCCAATACCGCACGATGCAACAATTCTTTGGACAGATGCCGTTGCTGAAAACGGAAATGGATCGTTGGCGCAAACAAGAGCAAACGGTAGTTATTTTCATTCCGACCAAAGAGCGTATCCGCAAAGCAGAGCAAATGTTGCGCGATGAAGACATATTGGTCGTAGAAACAGAAGCGGATCAACTGATCAAAGGACAAGTCCAGTTAGTTGAAGGCGCATTGATGACAGGTTTTGAGCTACCACAAGAAAAAATCGTCACGATCACTGAGAAAGAAATCTTCCAAAAGACGACGAAAAAACAGACACGCCGGCAAACAGTGACGAATGCAGAACGCCTAAAAAGCTATAATGAGCTAAAAGCTGGAGACTATGTCGTCCATGCAAATCATGGGATTGGGAAATATATCGGCATGGAAACACTAGAAGTCGATGGGGTCCACCAAGACTATATGACGATCATTTACCAAAACGATGATAAGCTCTTCATCCCTGTCACTCAGCTGAATTTGATCCAAAAATATGTGGCATCGGAATCCAAAACACCACGAATCAATAAACTGGGTGGTAGTGAATGGACGAAAACGAAACGAAAGATCTCCTCAAAAATCGAGGATATTGCGGATGATTTGATTCAGCTGTATGCGGTCAGAGAAGCAGAGAAAGGCTACGCATATGGCCCTGATGACTCTTATCAAAAAGAATTTGAGAATGCTTTTCCATATTCGGAAACAGACGATCAATTACGAAGCGCAGCAGAAATCAAACGAGATATGGAAAAAGAAAAACCAATGGACCGCTTGTTAGTGGGGGATGTTGGTTACGGGAAAACCGAAGTAGCGTTACGGGCGGCTTTTAAAGCAGTCAAAGAAAGCAAACAAGTAGCCTTTCTTGTACCAACAACGATCTTGGCACAGCAACATTATGAAACGATGCTAGAACGTTTTGAAGGATTCCCTGTCAATGTTGGGTTGTTAAGTCGTTTCCGAACGAAGAAACAACAAAAAGAAACGATCGAACAATTACGTACTGGACAACTAGACATTGTTGTCGGTACACACCGTGTGTTGTCAAAAGACATTGAATTCAGTGATCTCGGTCTACTGATCGTTGATGAAGAACAACGTTTTGGCGTAAAACATAAAGAACGTTTGAAACAGTTACGTGCACAAGTGGATGTCCTGACTTTGACAGCGACACCGATTCCACGAACACTTCATATGTCGATGCTTGGTGTTCGCGATCTGTCGGTCATCGAAACACCACCGGCGAATCGCTACCCGATCCAAACTTACGTGATGGAGAAAAATCCCGGGGCGATTCGTGAAGCGATCCAACGGGAAATGGGACGAGGGGGACAAGTTTTCTACCTATATAATCGTGTCGAAACGATCGAGCGTAAAGTAGAAGAAATCCAAGCATTAGTTCCAGAAGCAAGAATCGCGTATGCCCATGGGCAGATGACGGAAGTCCAACTGGAAAATACCTTATTCGACTTCATTGAAGGACAATATGATGTATTAGTGACGACGACGATCATCGAAACTGGGGTGGATATTCCAAATGCAAATACACTCTTTGTCGAAAATGCCGATTATATGGGGCTGTCGACACTGTATCAATTACGAGGACGTGTCGGGCGAAGCAATCGTGTCGCTTATGCTTATTTTATGTATGAGCAGCAAAAAATCCTGAATGAAGTCAGCGAAAAGCGTCTACAAGCCATCAAAGACTTTACGGAATTAGGTTCAGGCTTTAAAATTGCGATGCGGGATTTATCGATCCGTGGCGCAGGAAACTTGTTAGGTGCGCAACAACATGGCTTTATCGACGCGGTTGGTTTCGATATGTATTCTCAAATGTTGAGCGAAGCAGTTGCTCGAAAACAAGGGAAAAACCAACAAACGGAAAAAACCTCTGTTGAGATCGATCTTGGTGTGGATGCCTATCTACCAGAAAGTTATGTTTCAGATCAACGACAAAAAATCGAAATCTATAAACGGATTCGCGAGCTGGATTCACAAGAGATGTTGGATGAGCTAGAAGAAGATCTACTCGATCGTTTTGGTGAATATCCGGAAGAAGTTGCGCATTTGTTGACGATCGGTCAGATCAAGATGGATGGGGATCGTGCCTTACTAGAGATGATCCGTAAGCAACAACAAACGATCGTGTTCAAGTTGAGTAAAGTCGGGACTAAACGCTATACGGTTGAACAATTATTTGAAGCGTTGACTGCCACAAAACTAAAAGCAGGACTTGGCGTGGAGAAAGAACAAATGATGATTCGTTTGACTTTACCACCACAAACAACGACAGCTGTTTGGTTGCAGGAAATCCAACAGTTCGTCAAGGCGTTACGCGAACAGAAATATGCGACTGCATAGGAAGGGGCTGGACCTTTGGATCATAAAGAAATGCGTCAAGTGATGCATGGTGCTTTTGTGTTGACGCTTGCTTCCTTTATAGCAAAAGTCCTCAGCGCACTGTATCGGATTCCATTGCAAAACTTAGTGGGGGATGAAGGGTTTTATGTCTATCAACAAGTCTATCCCATTTATGGTATTGCGATGACATTAGCATTGTCAGGCTTGCCTCAGTTCATCTCTAAATATGTAGCAGAAAAAAAAGACCCTTTCGAACAAAAACAAGCATTGAAAAATCTTTATCCTCTTGTCTTTTGGTCAGGCTTTTTACTCTGGCTCTTCGTCTTTTCGTTTAGCCATTGGATCGCCATCATGATGGGCGACCAACAATTGATGCCATTGATTCGGATCGTTTCGTTCACATTCCTATTGATGCCAGGGCTGTCGTATTACCGTGGGAATTTCCAAGGTCGGTTTTTAATGGAACCAACGGCAGTCTCGCAAGTCGTTGAACAACTGGTTCGTGTAGCAATCATCGTTTTTAGTGCGATCGCCTTTAAACGATTCGGTTGGACAGTCTATCAAACAGGGACAGCAGCGATGAGTGGCGCAGTTTTTGGTGGTGTATGTGCGTATGGTATATTGTATTATTATGAGCAAAAAATCCATGGTGGTGCATTGAGCTTTGGGCATTTTCCAATTTTCAAAAAGCCAGCAAAACCACTTATTCGACGCTTCCTGATTGAAGGAGGATTAGTATCCATTTATAGTGGTTTATTGATCTTCTTCCAATTGATTGATTCTTTTTTTGTTAAGAATGCTTTACAAATCTATGGTTTATCCGAACAAGCATCTAAAATAGCTAAAGGAGTATATGATCGTGGGCAACCATTAGTTCAATTAGGACTAGTCATTGCTACAGCTTTAAGTGCCACGTTCTTACCTGCACTGACACGGTATCTAACGAGTACAGTCAAAAGTCAATTCTACTCGACTGCAAAAATTTACTTGCGTTTGACAACGGCGCTAGCATTAGCAGCTTCCGTTGGTTTAGCGGTACTACTACCTTATATCAATTACGCGTTGTTTAAAGATTATGCTGGAAATACAACACTAGTGCTGTTTGTTTTTTCGATTGGCTTGACTGCGATCATCCAATCGTATCAAAGCATTGCTCAAAGTAAAAACTCTTTCCGACCCTCACTAAAGGGGGCGGGCTGGGGCTTGCTGGCTAAGGCGTTAGCAACACCGCTTCTTACGAGTTACTTAGGAACAGTCGGTGCCAGTTTATCCACACTGCTTGGACTGGCAGTGACTTTATGGTATTTTGTCCATACAGAAACCACAGCGATCAATAGTTTTTGGCGGGAGCGAAAATTTGGTAAAAAATTGCTCCAATGTCTAGGCTGTATGGTTCTAGCGTTGTTTTTGTATTATGGCTTCTTAAACTTATTAATTGGGCCAGTCAGCCATCGCTCGACCGCTCTTTTTGCCAGCCTAGGTGGCGTGGGGATCGGCGTCGTCACATTTGTGTATGCGGTGATCTGGACAAAATTATTTACGATCCGCGAATGGTTATTACTACCATTTGGTAAGAAAATCTTACGTTTAAAAAAAATAAAAAAATAAAAAGTGAGGACATGAGATGCGACTAGATAAATTTTTAAAAATCTCGCGAATCATTAAGCGTCGATCTGTCGCTAAGGAAGTGGCAGATAAAGGAAGAATCAAAATCAATGGGAAATTAGCGAAATCTTCCAGTGATGTCAAGGTCGGTGACCAGTTAGACATCCAATTCGGCAACAAAACAATGGAAATCAAAGTAGCAGAGTTACATGAGTCAACCAAAAAAGAAGACGCACAAAAAATGTATGAAGTCTTATCAGAAACACGAGTACAAAACTCAAGCGAAATTGATTAGACAAGCATTCATGATGTTGGTATAATAAAGAATGACAAGCAAAAAAGATTGGAGCGAATACAGGTGGCAAACAAAAGCAATAAAATCGCTGCATTAGACACAGAGTATGCAAAGAAAAAATATGTCGAATTCCAACAGCAACAACGCCAATTGATTTTTCGTAGACGCAGGTTAGCAGCCATCTTTTTAGGTGCTTTGGTCATTTTCGCTGTAATAGGTTTCCAAATTTTCAATGATATGCAACGAATGAATCATTTGAACGAATTAAAAGTCGAGGCGGATACAGAGTTACGACAAATCAACAAAGATGTGGATCAACTCACAGAAGACGTCAAATTGCTTAAAGACGAAGATTACGTAGCGAAACTTGCTAGAAGCAAATATTTCTATTCAAAAGAGGGAGAGCAAGTTTATCCGATCCTTGAATCTACGACTGATAATTCAGCAGATAACGATGAACAAACAACGAGTTCAACAACTGCCCAATAAGCAGTAATATAAAAAAGGGAAATAATTAGGAGGAACATTTTTTTTATGTCAATCGAGGTAGGAGCAAAACTGCAAGGAAAAGTTTCAGGAATCACAAATTTTGGCGCATTTATTGATTTAGGAGCTGGTAAAACAGGATTAGTTCATATCAGTGAAGTATCAAACGGTTATATCAAAGATATTCATGATGTATTGAGCGTTGGTGATGAGGTAACAGTCAAAGTCATTACAGTCAATGATGATGGGAAAATCGGTTTATCTATCCGTAAAGCACAAGAACAACCAGTAGAAACTAATGATGAAAATCGTCAAAAGAGATATCCACAAAAAGAAACTCGAGATAATCGAGGACGCGCACCGCAGAAAAAATCTTTTTCTCGCAGCCAACCTTCCAATACAAAAGAAGACTTCGATTCATTGATGAGCTCATTTTTAAAAGATAGCGATGATCGATTGACTTCCTTAAAACGCAACACAGAAGGAAAACGCGGAGGCCGTGGCGGTCGCCGTAGCTAAGCAAGCGAAATTGAAGGGCAGGCAATTGTCACAGACTTTTGTCCGCCCTTTTTATTTTGTGAAAGGATGTGAGACCAATGGAAATCGAAGTAGCAAAAAAAGTACGTCAATTCAAGCAAGCATTTATGCAAAAAGGATTACGTAGCGAATATTGGTCTAAAGATGCACGAATTTTAGTTGCTGTTTCCGGTGGTGTCGATTCCATGGTACTTCTTGATTGCTTGTTGGCAGTCCAAAAGGAAGTGGGTTTTCATTTAGGGGTTGTCCATATCGATCATCAGTTGCGGACTGTCTCAAAGCAAGAAGCAGCATTTCTTGAAACCTTTTGTCGAGAAAAAAATCTTTCTTTTCACCTGAAAGTATGGGGACAACCAGCTGAACAAGGCATCGAAACAGCAGCTAGAGCCTTTCGATATCAAACATTTGAACAACTGATGCGACAAGAAAGTTACGATACATTGATGACGGCACACCACGGAGATGATCAAATGGAGACGGTCTTGATGAAAATCATCCGCGGCGGGCAGCTTGGTACGTATGCAGGAATCAAGGAAAGTCAATCGTTTTCCGATGGACGACTCATCCGACCCTTACTTTCATTTAGTAAAGAACAATTGTATGCGTATGCGGAAGCGGAAGATCTACCTTTTTTCGAGGACCACACAAACCAAGAATTAAACGTGCAACGCAATCGTCTTCGTCATTTAGTCGTCCCGCAATTGAAAAAAGAAAATACACAGGCCATGGCTCATTTCCAGAAATTTTCGCAACAGATCCAATGGGCAGAACAGTTTATCCGTAAAAGTACGCAGCAGATAATTACGCAACACTTGACGCATGAAGAGGATGGCTTTTCTATGCCTTGGCAGGTGATCGAAGGTCTGGCATCATTTGAACGTTATTTCTTTTTTTACACATTTTTTGATTATGTGTTTCCAACGACGAAAGTAACGATCAAAGAAAAACAGATCGATACGTTATTGCGACAATGCGAACGATCCGCAGGACAATGGCAGTTCGATCTGGGAAAACGCTGGGTGATTGAACGATCTTATGAAGTATTTCGTCTTTATGAAAAAAAGGTTGCACAACCAAATGTCAGCGATCACACGCCGCTGAAAATCACCCCAAATCACCCCATTCAATTAGGGGAATCAGAATGGTTAGGGGTCTATACGCCAGATCAACTTCCAGACATAAGTTTGGATGAAACAGTTGAAGTGTTCACACATGATCTCTGGTTACCAGCAGATCAAGAACTCTGGATCGATCGCCGACAACCAGGAGATCGGATCCAATTGACGGAGACATTGAACAAGAAAGTATCAAGATATTTTATTGATAAAAAAATATCTGTTGCTCAGCGAGCGGATTCATGGGTTATTATAGATAAAGGGAGAAATCTATGGAGTCTAGTCCCTTTTGTCCATTCTTATTTGAGTATTGGTGTAGAAACTGATAAAATACACTACATACTTCTTTACAAATATCAAAAAGAAGCAATTGGAAGGAGAACCTGATGTTAGAAAAAGATATCGAGAGAGTATTGATCACGCAAGAGGAGATACAAGTTCGTTGTAAAGAACTAGGAAAAGAATTAACTGAAAATTATCAAGATAAAAATCCATTGGTTGTTGGTGTATTGAAAGGTGCTGTACCGTTTATGGCGGATATCATCCGTTCAATCGATGCCTACCTGGAATTGGATTTTATGGATGTTTCAAGTTACGGGAACGCAACTGTTTCATCAGGTGAAGTAAAAATCGTGAAAGACTTGGATACGAATGTGGAAGGCCGCGATCTATTGATCGTCGAAGATATCATCGATAGCGGAAGAACACTGGCTTATTTAGTCGATCTATTTAAATATCGTAAAGCAAACTCAGTCAAAATCGTGACGCTCCTTGACAAACCTGAAGGAAGAGTCGTAGATATTGAAGCGGATTATATTGGGTTCAACGTACCGAATGAGTTTGTTGTAGGTTACGGATTGGATTATGCAGAAGCTTATCGAAACCTTCCATATATCGGTGTACTAAAACCGAGCGTTTATCAATCAAATTAATCATCTATCTCCAATAAATTATGGTACAATAGTATGGTCAGGATTGATAAAAGTTTTATCAAGTAAAAATAACGCATAGGGAGGACAACTATGAACAAAAAAAACAATGGCATGATGAAAAATGCCTTGTATTATGTCCTCGTAATCTTAGCGATGGTAATGGTCGTCTACTTTATTTTTGGTAACAATGGCCAACGGTCGTCAGATATCGAGTACTCAAAATTCACTGAACAATTACAAGAAGGCAAAATCAAAAACTTTGAGGTGCAACCAGCAAATGGTGTGTACAAAATCTCAGGGGAATACAAAGAGCAGCAGACAGTTGCAAATAGTGGAGGGCTATCGATCCTAGGTACTACCGAAACATCGACTACTCACTTCACAACGATCATTTTGCCAAATGATACAACATTGAGCCAAGTCACAGAGTTGGCTAAAGACAACAATGTCGCAACTACGATCAAAGAAGAATCAAGCAGCGGCGTATGGGTATCACTCCTATTGAGCTTCTTACCGATCGTCATCATCGTCTTCTTCTTCTATATGATGATGGGACAACAAGGTGGCGGCGGAGGCGGCGGTGGCCGTGTCATGAACTTTGGAAAATCCAAAGCGAAAGAAGCTGACAAAAAAGCCAATCGAGTTCGCTTCTCTGATGTAGCAGGCGCTGAAGAAGAGAAACAAGAACTTGTCGAAGTCGTTGAATTCCTAAAAGATCCAAGACGCTTCATTGAATTAGGCGCGCGTATCCCAGCCGGAGTTCTTTTAGAAGGACCTCCAGGAACAGGTAAAACATTGTTAGCAAAAGCTGTTGCCGGTGAAGCTGGCGTACCATTCTACTCAATCTCAGGTTCAGACTTTGTTGAGATGTTTGTCGGGGTCGGTGCAAGCCGAGTTCGTGACTTATTCGAAACTGCGAAAAAGAATGCCCCAGCTATCATCTTTATTGATGAGATCGATGCTGTCGGACGTCAACGTGGCGCTGGTATGGGTGGCGGACACGATGAACGTGAACAAACATTGAACCAATTGCTGGTTGAAATGGATGGATTTGACGGAAACGAAGGCGTGATCGTGATCGCGGCGACAAACCGTTCCGACGTATTAGATCCAGCCTTGCTTCGTCCAGGACGTTTTGACCGTCAGATTTTAGTAGGTCGTCCAGACGTGAAAGGTCGTGAAGCGATTCTACGCGTTCACGCAAGAAACAAACCAATTGCTGACGATGTTGATTTGAAAGTCGTTGCACAACAAACACCAGGTTTTGCTGGTGCTGATTTAGAAAACGTCTTGAACGAAGCGGCATTAGTAGCTGCTCGTCGAAACAAGAAAAAAATCGATGCTTCTGATATCGATGAAGCAGAAGATCGCGTAATTGCAGGTCCTGCGAAGAAAGATCGTGTCATCAGCAAACGCGAACGCGAAATGGTTGCTTACCATGAAGCAGGTCATACGATTGTTGGGCTTGTCTTGAGTCGTGCCCGTGTCGTTCATAAAGTAACGATCATCCCACGTGGACGTGCCGGCGGATACATGATCGCCTTGCCAAAAGAAGATCAATTCTTAATGACCAAAGAAGACATGTTTGAACAAATCGTTGGGTTACTAGGTGGACGTACGGCAGAAGAAATCATCTTCAACGTACAATCTACTGGAGCATCAAATGACTTTGAGCAAGCAACTGCATTAGCAAGAAGCATGGTCACAGAATACGGTATGAGTGATCGTTTAGGACCTGTTCAATACGAAGGAAATCACCAAGTATTCGTAGGTCGTGATTACGGTCAAACAAAAGCATACTCAGAACAAGTTGCTTTTGAGATCGACCAAGAAGTCCGCAAGATCTTGATGGAAGCACATCAAAAAGCGCATGAGATCATCGAAGCGCATCGTGCACAACACAAATTGATCGCAGAAAAACTGCTTGAATTTGAAACATTGGATGCTAAAGCAATCAAATCTCTCTTTGAAAAAGGTGTCATGCCTGAAGGAGCAGAATCAGCAGACTTCCCAAGTGAAAAAGAAGCACAAACGTTTGAAGAAGCGAAACGTGCCTTGGAAGAAAAAGATGCAGAAAAACAAGCAGAAGAAAAACATGATTTTGAAGAATCTGAAAAAGAATTGAATGACGAAAATCAATCAACTTCAACAGACGAACAAAATCATCCAGAAAATCGCTAGTACTAACGAAAGGAGCTATGACGAAAGTTATAGCTCCTTTTTTGTGTCTAAAACAAATGATTAAGAAATATTTTACAAATTCATAAGTTGAAAAATTTGGGAGTTACTAGTATGATTCACTATGAGTTTTAAAATCGGGAAATGAGGTACATACAAATGGAAGATTATTTAGTCAAGGCATTAGCCAGTGATGGTTTTGTTCGCGCATATGCCGTTCGTGCAACCAATACTGTCGCAGAGGCACAAAAACGTCATGATACTTGGCATACATCATCAGCAGCATTAGGTCGTGCATTAGTCGGCAGTCTGCTTCTAGGAGCTACCGTTAAAGGAGAAGATAAGTTGACTGTACGTATCCAAGGAGACGGCCCAGCGAATGGGATCGTCGTTGATGCGAACGGTAAAGGTGATGTGAAAGGCTATATCAACAATCCGCACCTTAGTTTACCGCTAAACGCAGAAGGTAAAATTGATGTACGTGGGGCAGTAGGAACACAAGGGATGTTCAGTGTAACGAAAGATTTAGGATTGAAAGAACCTTTCTCAGGTCAAACACCGATTGTTTCTGGCGAACTAGCCGAAGATTTTACGTACTATCTAGCAATCTCAGAACAAATCCCATCAGCGGTAGGATTGAGTGTATTGGTCAATACAGATGATAGTATCAAAACAGCCGGCGGATTTATGATCCAGATCATGCCAGGGGCAGATGAAGAAACGATTGCGAAAATTGAAGAACAATTAAAAACAACACCGCGTATTTCTACACTTTTAGATGAAGGGTTGACACCTGAAGAAATCTTGCAAGGGTTGTTAGGAACAGACGAGCTGCAAGTACTAGAAAAAATGCCTGTCCAATTCAAATGTGATTGTTCCAAAGAAAAATTTGGTGAAGCAATCATTGCATTAGGTGCAACAGAAATCCAAGCAATGATCGATGAAGATCATGGCGCAGAAGCAGTTTGCTCATTTTGCAATAAGAAATATACCTACACAGAAGAAGAACTAGCATCATTGAAGGCAGAAGCCTTGGGAGGAATCTAAGTGGATCACACATGGAAAATCGGTAATGTTGAAATCCCAAATCGTGTCGTTGTCGCTCCTATGGCAGGAATTACGAACGCTGCTTTTCGTGTAACCGTCAAAGAGTTTGGGGCAGGTATGGTGGTTTGTGAGATGATCAGTGATCAAGGCATCCATTTCCGTAACAAAAAAACATTGGAAATGCTCCATATCGACGAGACAGAACATCCATTAAGCCTACAAATATTTGGTGGGAATAAAGACACATTGGTAGAAGCAGCACAGTTTGTTGAGAAGCATACTACAGCAGACATCATTGATATCAACATGGGATGTCCAGTCAATAAAATCATTAAAGCAGAAGCAGGTGCGAAGTGGTTATTGGACCCTGATAAAGTCTACGAAATGGTTCATGCAGTTGCTTCAGCCGTTGATATACCAGTCACTGTGAAAATGCGTATTGGCTGGGATGAGGAACATGTCTTCGCTGTTGAGAACGCACTAGCTGCTCAAGCTGCCGGTGCCGGTGCAGTAGCCATGCACGGTCGTACTCGCGTACAAATGTATGAGGGGAAAGCCAATTGGGAAGTATTGAAGGAAGTCAAAAAGCAATTAACGATCCCGTTTATGGGAAATGGCGATGTGAAAACGCCAGAGGATGCAAAACGCATGTTGGAATATGTGGGTGCCGATGGTGTAATGATCGGACGAGCTGCGTTAGGGAACCCGTGGATGATTCACCGCACACAACATTACCTGGAAACTGGAGAACTGATTCCTGAACCAACAGCACGCGAAAAAATCGCTACTGCAAAACTACATCTAGAACGCTTAGTTGATTTAAAAGGAGAAACCATCGCTTGTCGTGAATTTCGCACACATGCTTCTTACTATCTAAAAGGTGTCTCACGTGCAGCAAAAATCAAATTAGCGATCAACAAGACAGAAAAACAGCATGAAATCAATGGACTGCTGGATCAATTAGTTGAAAAAAGCGAAAAATTATCGCTTCAATCATAGGAAGCCATTCTAAGTTTTTTGTGAAATTCAAGCCGAAACGTCAAGTTCGGCTTGCTTTTTTTTCGTTTCATTGGCATTATAAGGAAGAGAATAAGATGAGAATGGAGGAACTTTTGTGACTGAGGAACAACAAAATCAATTAGAAGATTTAAACGATCAAATGATTGTTCGTCGTGAAAAAATGGAGCAATTGAGAGAGAATGGGATCGATCCATTTGGTAAGCGATTTGAACGTACGCATAACTCACAAGAATTGCACGAACTATTTGATCCACGTACAAAAGAAGAATTAACGGAAATGGCATTGACAGCTAGCGTTGCTGGTCGTATGATGACACGCCGTGGAAAAGGAAAAGCTGGCTTTGCTCATCTCCAAGACAGAGAAGGCCAAATCCAAATCTACGTCCGTAAAGACCGAGTGGGTGACGAAGCTTATGAAGTATTCAAGCACGCCGACTTAGGAGATTTCTTCGGTGTAACTGGTGAGATCATGAAAACTGATACAGGTGAGGTATCGATCAAAGCCTCTGAAATCGTCATCTTATCAAAAGCACTTCGTCCATTACCAGATAAATATCATGGCTTGACGAACATTGAACAACGATACAGACAACGTTACCTAGACTTAGTAAGTAACAGAGAAAGCTTTGACCGCTTCATGAAACGCAGTCAAATCATCAGCGAGATCCGTCGTTATCTAGACGGTAATGGCTATATCGAAGTCGAAACACCAGTCTTACACAATGAAGCTGGTGGCGCAGCAGCACGTCCGTTCATCACGCATCATAATGCGTTAGACATGGATCTATATCTGCGTATCGCATTAGAACTTCATTTGAAACGTCTGATCGTGGGTGGCATGGAGAAAGTTTATGAAATCGGCCGCGTCTTCCGTAATGAAGGAATCGACACGACACACAACCCTGAATTTACGATGCTTGAAGCATATACTGCCTACACTGATTTCCAAGATGTGATGAACTTGACAGAAGGAATCATTCGTAATGCAGCTGAAAAAGTACTAGGAACAGCTAAAATCACTTACGCAGGTCAAGCAGTTGACTTAGAGAGTGATTTCAAACGTGTGCATATGGTCGATGCGATCAAAGAACACACTGGTGTCGATTTCTGGAAAGAAATGACATTAGAAGAAGCACTAGCAATTGCAAAAGAACATCAAGTTGAAGTGACGGAAGCAATGGGTGTCGGTCACGTCATCAATGAATTCTTTGAAGCATTTGTGGAAGAGACATTAGTGCAACCTACGTTTGTCTATGGACATCCAGTAGAAGTTTCTCCGTTAGCGAAGAAAAATCCAGAAGACCCACGCTTTACAGATCGTTTCGAATTATTCATCACAGGAAAAGAATTTGCGAATGCCTTTACTGAGTTGAATGATCCAATCGACCAAAGAGAACGTTTTGAAGCACAAGAAAAAGAACGTGAGCTTGGAAATGATGAAGCACATGGATTAGATGAAGACTTCTTAGAAGCATTAGAATACGGTATGCCACCAACCGGCGGACTAGGTATCGGAATCGACCGTCTAGTAATGCTGTTGACGGATGCGCAATCGATCCGTGACGTATTGCTATTCCCAACTATGCGTTAATCTGTAATTAGCTAGGGAAGATCAAATGAAAGAAAACAAACCGGCGCTATTTAGAAATGATTTTATTTCTGGATAGCACCGGTTTATTTTTTTAAGGCTAAAGAAAGTAGATTTTTCGATGCGGAAGTTGCCGTAAATAGAATGAAAAATATTGTTTCGTATTGAACGTATGATGACTTTAAAATAAAGAAAACGTCATCATTGAAAAATGGAATCCATTTGCAATAATCAAACAGAATTACAATGCCGAATGATTGAAGAGGATTGAGGTTTGTATCATCTATTAAACGCTGTAAAAGCGAACGATATTCAGTGTATGCAAACTCAATAATCGTATAACGAAAAAACTTGGAAAAACACAAAAAAATTCGTTGACCAATAAGATTTTAGTTGGTATATTATTATTTGTTCAAAAGTTAAGTTGATTAACTTCTGAATGATCATAAAAAAAGTTCTTGACGTGTGGTTCAACACATGATAAGATAACCGAGTCGCTTGTGAACGGCAATAGCTAAACGTTGATTTCATAAAGAAAAAAACAAAAAAAGTTGTTGACAAATAACAAACGATGAGTTATGATAAGTGAGTTGCTGAAACGATCTCGTGAAAAACGAGTTCAAAAAACTTTTAAAAAATAGTTGACAATCAATTGAGAGTTTGCTAAGATATAAAAGTTGCTACGGCAATCACAAACGATAAACGAAGCAGTCGTGTTTCATTTATCACGTAGACCTTTGAAAACTGAACAAAGTAAGACAAACCAAATGTGTAGGGCGTCTTGATTCAATTCAAGACAACAAACATTTTTAACAAGCAAGCAATATGCTAGCAAACAAATTGAGCTTAACAATCGAAAGATTGTTCTAACTTTTATTATGAGAGTTTGATCCTGGCTCAGGACGAACGCTGGCGGCGTGCCTAATACATGCAAGTCGAACGCTTCTTTTTCCACCGGAGCTTGCTCCATCGGAAAAAGAGGAGTGGCGAACGGGTGAGTAACACGTGGGTAACCTGCCCATCAGAAGGGGATAACACTTGGAAACAGGTGCTAATACCGTATAACAATCGAAACCGCATGGTTTCGGTTTGAAAGGCGCTTTACGGTGCCGCTGATGGATGGACCCGCGGTGCATTAGCTAGTTGGTGAGGTAACGGCTCACCAAGGCCACGATGCATAGCCGACCTGAGAGGGTGATCGGCCACATTGGGACTGAGACACGGCCCAAACTCCTACGGGAGGCAGCAGTAGGGAATCTTCGGCAATGGACGAAAGTCTGACCGAGCAACGCCGCGTGAGTGAAGAAGGTTTTCGGATCGTAAAACTCTGTTGTTAGAGAAGAACAAGGGTGAGAGTAACTGTTCACCCCTTGACGGTATCTAACCAGAAAGCCACGGCTAACTACGTGCCAGCAGCCGCGGTAATACGTAGGTGGCAAGCGTTGTCCGGATTTATTGGGCGTAAAGCGAGCGCAGGCGGTTTCTTAAGTCTGATGTGAAAGCCCCCGGCTCAACCGGGGAGGGTCATTGGAAACTGGGAGACTTGAGTGCAGAAGAGGAGAGTGGAATTCCATGTGTAGCGGTGAAATGCGTAGATATATGGAGGAACACCAGTGGCGAAGGCGGCTCTCTGGTCTGTAACTGACGCTGAGGCTCGAAAGCGTGGGGAGCAAACAGGATTAGATACCCTGGTAGTCCACGCCGTAAACGATGAGTGCTAAGTGTTGGAGGGTTTCCGCCCTTCAGTGCTGCAGCTAACGCATTAAGCACTCCGCCTGGGGAGTACGACCGCAAGGTTGAAACTCAAAGGAATTGACGGGGGCCCGCACAAGCGGTGGAGCATGTGGTTTAATTCGAAGCAACGCGAAGAACCTTACCAGGTCTTGACATCCTTTGACCACTCTAGAGATAGAGCTTCCCCTTCGGGGGCAAAGTGACAGGTGGTGCATGGTTGTCGTCAGCTCGTGTCGTGAGATGTTGGGTTAAGTCCCGCAACGAGCGCAACCCTTATTGTTAGTTGCCATCATTTAGTTGGGCACTCTAGCAAGACTGCCGGTGACAAACCGGAGGAAGGTGGGGATGACGTCAAATCATCATGCCCCTTATGACCTGGGCTACACACGTGCTACAATGGGAAGTACAACGAGTCGCGAAGTCGCGAGGCTAAGCTAATCTCTTAAAGCTTCTCTCAGTTCGGATTGTAGGCTGCAACTCGCCTACATGAAGCCGGAATCGCTAGTAATCGCGGATCAGCACGCCGCGGTGAATACGTTCCCGGGCCTTGTACACACCGCCCGTCACACCACGAGAGTTTGTAACACCCGAAGTCGGTGAGGTAACCTTTTGGAGCCAGCCGCCTAAGGTGGGATAGATGATTGGGGTGAAGTCGTAACAAGGTAGCCGTATCGGAAGGTGCGGCTGGATCACCTCCTTTCTAAGGAATATTACGGAGACTACACACGTTTGTCGATACTTTGTTCAGTTTTGAGAGGTCTACTCTCAAAATTTTTGTTCATTGAAAACTGGATATTGAAGTAAAAAATGTAAGTAATACAAACCGAGAACACCGCGTTGAATGAGTTTTTTAATAAGTTCAATTGCTTATTTTTCTTGATTGGACTTCTATCGCTAGAAGAAAGATCAAAACCCAACCGCAAGGTTGATAAGGTTAAGTGAATAAGGGCGCACGGTGGATGCCTTGGCACTAGGAGCCGATGAAGGACGGGACTAACACCGATATGCTTTGGGGAGCTGTACGTAAGCTATGATCCAGAGATTTCCGAATGGGGGAACCCAGCATCTTTTATAGGATGTTACGTATACGTGAATACATAGCGTATACGAGGTAGACGCAGAGAACTGAAACATCTAAGTACCTGCAGGAAGAGAAAGAAAATTCGATTCCCTGAGTAGCGGCGAGCGAAACGGGAAAAGCCCAAACCAATGAGCTTGCTCATTGGGGTTGTAGGACTCCGATCTGGTAGTTCTTTCAGATAGTCGAATGACTTGGAAAAGTCAGTCAAAGAGGGTGAAAGCCCCGTAGACGAAATTTGGAAGGCACCTAGGAGGATCCTGAGTACGGCGGAACACGAGGAATTCCGTCGGAATCCGGGAGGACCATCTCCCAAGGCTAAATACTC